>NZ_AOMT01000021.1 GCF_000696305.2 Moraxella bovoculi 237 | reverse complement strand
TNTTNTTTTTTGTTTATTATGGTTATGATTTGGCTGATGAATTGATAAATATCAAGCCTAAAATCAAGCAAATACCTACACCTACCCCCTTAGTATTATCCCCCTAGCCGTCAAGTTAATACCTTAATTTGGCGGTTTTCTTTATAGTAAGCTCATCAATTTAGTCAAAAACTTTTTAAGTTTAGCCAACCCATAAGGGGGATTTATGAGTCATTTATTAGACCAATTTCGTTTTTTTAAGAAAAAAACGGGAGAATACGCTGACGGACACGGCGAGATTCGTGATGAAAATCGTGATTGGGAGAACAGCTATCGCAGTCGTTGGCAGTTTGACAAAATCGTCCGTTCAACTCATGGCGTGAACTGTACAGGCTCATGCTCATGGAAAATCTATGTCAAAAACGGACTGGTAACGTGGGAGACTCAGCAAACCGACTACCCACGCACACGCCCAGACCTACCCAACCACGAACCCCGTGGCTGTCCCCGTGGTGCGTCTTATAGTTGGTATATGTACTCTGCAAACCGTGTCAAATACCCCAAAGTGCGTAAGCCATTGCTAAAACTTTGGCGTGAAGCCAAAGCAGTCCACAAAAACCCTGTGGACACATGGGCAAGTATCGTAACTGACCCAACCAAGACCGAGCAGTACAAACCCAAGCGTGGCATGGGGGGCTTTGTCCGCTCGTCATGGAATGAAGTGGTGGAAATCATCGCTGCCGCCAACATCTACACCGCCAAGACCTTTGGTCCTGACCGTATCATTGGTTTCTCGCCCATTCCTGCCATGAGTATGATTAGCTATGCCGCTGGCTCTCGCTATTTGTCGCTTATCGGTGGGGTGTGTTTGTCATTTTATGATTGGTATTGCGATTTGCCACCAGCATCTCCGATGACCTGGGGTGAGCAGACAGACGTGCCAGAAGCTGCCGACTGGTACAACTCTGACTACATCATCGCATGGGGGTCAAACGTACCGCAGACCCGCACCCCTGACGCTCACTTTTTTACCGAAGTGCGTTATAAAGGCACAAAAACTGTCGCCATCACCCCTGACTATGCCGAGATTGCCAAGCTGTGCGACCTATGGCTAAACCCAAAACAAGGTACAGACGCCGCTCTTGCTCAGGCGTTTTGTCATGTGATTATCAAAGAATTTTATCTAAAAAATCCAAGTGCCTACTTTACCGATTATGCTAAACGCTACACCGATTTGCCAATGCTTGTCATGGTCGAAGGCGAAGGGAAATCGGCACGAGTAGGGCGGTTTTTGCGTGCGTCTGACTTGGTTGACAACCTAGGTCAAGACAACAACCCCGAATGGAAAACCATCGCCATCAATAATAATGGCGAGTTGGTGTCGCCTTATGGGGCGATTGGCTACCGTTGGGGCGAGAGCGGTCGTTGGAACTTGGAGAGTAAAGAAGGTACAAACAACACAGACGTGGATTTGGCTTTGACTCTAAAAGGCTCGGGCGAGGCGGCAACAGTTGGCATGGACTACTTTGGCGGTGATGAACACCCTTACTTTACCGCCGCCGAAGGGGACAATATCCAGTACAAAAATGTCCCTTGCAAAACGCTTACACTAGCCAATGGCAAAACAGTCAAAGTGGTAACAGTCTTTGATTTAATGCTTGCCAATCTTGGCGTGGATAATGGCGTGGGCGGTCAGCACGTAACTGATGATTATAATGATGAAACCGTGGCAGGCACGCCTGCTTGGCAAGAGAAAATCACAGGCGTAAGCCGTGAAAAAGTCATTCAAATTGCTCGTGAATTTGCCGACAATGCCGACAAGACTCATGGCAAATCGATGGTCATCATCGGAGCAGGCATGAACCACTGGTATCACATGGACATGAACTACCGTGGCGTTATCAATATGCTTATGCTGTGTGGCTGTATCGGTCAGTCAGGGGGCGGTTGGGCTCATTATGTCGGTCAAGAAAAATTAAGACCGCAGACAGGCTGGGCTCCTGTTGCCTTTGCCTTAGACTGGCACAGACCGCCACGCCACATGAATGGCACGAGCTTCTTTTATAATCATTCAAGCCAATGGCGACACGAAAAAGTCTCGGCTCATGAGATTCTATCACCACACGCTGATAAATCGCAGTTTCCTGAGCATATGCTCGACTACAACGTGCGAGCCGAACGTGCAGGCTGGCTACCGTCTGCCCCACAGCTTAATATGAACCCCTTGGAGCTGGGTCGTCTTGCCAAGTCATCAGGGCAGGATATTGAAAGCTATGTTGTGGATAATTTGGCAAATGGCAACGTGCGTTTTGCTGCCGAGTCGCCTGACAATCCTGCCAACTTCCCAAGAAACCTATTCATCTGGCGGTCAAACCTGCTTGGCTCATCGGGCAAGGGGCATGAATATATGCTTCACTACCTACTAGGCACCAAGCACGGTATCCTAGGCGAAGAGACCATTCATGATGGCATCCGCCCAACTGAGATTGACTTTGAGCCAAATGGGGCAACGGGCAAACTTGACCTTGTTACCACACTTGATTTTAGAATGTCGTCCACCTGTCTGTACTCAGACATCGTGCTGCCGACTGCCACATGGTACGAAAAAGACGACTTAAACACGTCTGATATGCACCCCTTTATCCACCCATTGACCGCTGCCACCGACCCTGCGTGGGAGTCCAAGACGGACTGGGAGATTTATAAGCTTATCGCCCAAAAATTCTCCGAGCTGTCAGTCGGTCATCTTGGTGTGGAAACAGACATCGTAACCTTGCCCATGCAACACGACAGTGAAGGGGAGCTGGCTCAGCCCTTTGGCGGAACCGACTGGAAAACCCAAGGCGTACGCCCAGTCCCTGGTAAGAACTGCCCACACATCAAAGTCGTGGAGCGTGATTATCCATCCACTTATGCCAAATTTACATCGCTTGGCACGCTCATGGATAAGCTCGGCAACGGCTCCAAAGGCATCACATGGGACACCAAGGAAGAAGTCAAACTACTTGGCGAGCTAAATTACACTGTTACCGAAGACAACGTGGCTCACGGTCGCCCACGCATGAGTACCGCCGTGGACGCTGCTGAGACGGTACTCATGCTCGCCCCTGAGACCAACGGACACGTGGCGGTCAAGGCATGGGCGGACTTGTCAAGCAATACAGGGCGAGACCACACGCACCTTGCCAAATCGTCCGAGCATGAAAAAATCCGTTTCCGCGATATTGTCGCTCAGCCCCGTAAGATTATCTCATCCCCAACTTGGTCGGGGCTAGAATCCGAAAAGGTGAGCTACAATGCAGGCTACACCAACGTGCATGAGTTCATCCCTTGGCGTACCATCACAGGTCGTCAGCAGTTCTACCAAGACCATCCTTGGATGCAGGCGTTTGGCGAGCAGATGCAACAATATCGCCCACCGATTGACACAAGAACGACAGACGAGCTAAAGCGCTATAAGTCAAACGGCAACAAAGAGATTGTACTAAACTTCCTAACGCCACACCAAAAATGGGGCATTCACAGTACTTACTCTGAGAACCTGCTCATGCTGACGCTGTCTCGTGGCGGACCTATCGTGTGGATGAGTGAGATTGATGCCAAAAAAGCAGGTATCGAAGACAACGACTGGATTGAAGTTTTTAACCACAACGGCACCATCACCGCCCGTGCGGTCGTCTCTCAGCGTGTCAAAGAAGGCATGACGATGATGTATCACGCCCAAGAAAAGCTTGTGAATATCCCTGGTTCTGAAAACTCAGGCACCCGTGGTGGTATCCACAACTCAGTAACTCGGGCAATTCTAAAACCTACGCACATGATTGGCGGTTATGCCCAGCAAGCGTACGGCTTTAACTACTATGGTACGGTCGGCTGTAACCGTGATGAGTTCGTGGTGGTGCGTAAGATGGCGAACATCGATTGGCTAGAGGGCAAGCCTGATGACAGTCTGCCACGTCCACTGCCTACTACTTTGGACTGATAAACCGCCCTGTTTATCCCTTTTGGTAGGATAGCAAACTTTCAGCAAAGGGGATAAACTAGGGCGTGTTGAATCTTTGTATTTGCAATGAAAAATGAGAAAAATCGCACGTTTTTCAAGGAAAAGTCCGCAGTTGATATTGAAATATCAACAAGGATTTTGACGATGAAAAACAAGATTTAGCCATTTTTTTCATGCAAAAACAGTGATTTTATTTTACAAAATTTCAAATTATAGTTTGTGTTATAAAGGTTCAACACGCCCTATTCAATTTTGACCTACCGATGTTCTTTTAAATTAATTAAAAAGAACTAGGCATAAGGGGAAACCTATGAAAATTCGCTCACAAGTTGGCATGGTGCTAAACCTCGATAAATGTATCGGTTGCCACACCTGCTCTGTTACCTGCAAAAACGTCTGGACAAGCCGTGAAGGCATGGAATACGCATGGTTTAACAACGTAGAGTCCAAACCGGGTATCGGCTACCCCAAAGAGTGGGAAAACCAAGAAAAATGGAAGGGGGGCTGGATTCGTAATGCCAACGGCTCCATCAACCCAAAGATTGGCGGTAAATTCCGTGTGCTTGCCAATATCTTTGCCAACCCTGATTTGCCAACGCTTGACGACTATTATGAGCCGTTTGACTTTGACTATCAGCACCTGCACACCGCCCCATTAGGCGACCATCAGCCGATTGCACGCCCACGCTCACTCATCACAGGCAAGCGTATGCAAAAAATCGAATGGGGGCCAAACTGGGAAGAAATCCTAGGCTCTGAATTTGCCAAACGTCGTGCCGATAAGAACTTTGACCAAGTCCAAGCCGACATCTATGGCGAGTACGAAAACACCTTTATGATGTACCTGCCACGCTTGTGCGAGCATTGTCTTAACCCAACGTGTGTGGCGTCTTGCCCATCGGGAGCCATTTATAAGCGTGAAGAAGACGGTATTGTGCTTATCGACCAAGACAAATGCCGTGGCTGGCGTATGTGTATCTCGGGCTGTCCTTATAAGAAGATTTATTATAATTGGAAATCAGGGAAATCCGAAAAATGTATCTTCTGCTATCCACGCATTGAGTCAGGTCAGCCAACCATCTGCTCTGAGACGTGTGTGGGGCGTATTCGTTATTTAGGCGTGCTTTTGTATGATGCTGACAAAATCAAAGAAGCCGCCAGCACGCCAAATGAAAAAGACCTATACAAAGCCCAGCTTGATGTGTTCTTAGACCCCAATGACCCTGCCATCATTGAGCAAGCCCTAAAAGATGGCGTGCCGATTAGTGTCATCGAAACCGCCCAAAAATCACCTGTGTATAAACTGGCGATGGATTGGCAACTTGCCTTGCCTTTGCATCCAGAATATCGCACCTTGCCGATGGTATGGTATGTGCCACCGCTATCGCCCATCCAAAACGCCGCCAAAGCGGGCAAAGTGGGCATGGACGGGCTTATCCCTGATGTGGATAGTCTGCGTATTCCTGTCAAATACCTTGCTAATATGATGACCGCTGGCGATGAAGTGCCTGTCAAACTTGCCCTAAAACGTCTACTTGCCATGCGTTCTTATAAGCGTATGCAACTTGTTGATAAGGTCGAAAGCCAAGCGGTGCTTGATGACGTGGGCTTGACCAAACACCAAGTTGAAGAGATGTACCGCTATTTGGCAATCGCCAACTATGAAGACCGCTTTGTCATTCCGAGTGCTCACCGTGAAGAAGCACTGTCTGATGCCTTTGCCGATAAAAACGGCTGTGGCTTTACCTTTGGTGATGGCTGTACAGGCGGTAATGATGTCAGTATGTTCGGTCAGCGTAAGTCCAATCGCCGTGAGATGATTGAGACCGTGCAGGCGTGGGATAACTGATGGGGGCTAGTATGAATCATCTTGATTTTAAATTCTTAAAAGTGATAAGCCTGCTTATGGATTATCCGTCTGATGAGCTGTTTTGTGATGATACGCTAGATGCGTGCAAAGACATTGTGGCAACATCAAAGCTCATCAGCCCCGAGGTTCGCCAAGAGATTAACGCCTTTGTTGATGAGTTATCAAGCAAAGGCTCGATTGAGGCTCAGTCGGTGTATGACAGTCTGTTTGAGCGTGGGCGTTCGTTGTCGCTTTGGCTGTTTGAACACGTGCATGGCGAGAGCCGAGACCGTGGACAGGCGATGGTGGATTTGATGGGGCAGTATGAACAGGCGGGCTTTGCCATTGATGTCAAAGAATTGCCCGACTATTTGCCCATGTATCTAGAATTTTTGTCCTACAAGGCAGGCTTTGCAGATGATGTTGAGATTCGCATGGACATTGCTGACGTTAGCCACATCATCGCTCTACTTGGGGCGAGACTGGTGGACAAAGGCAGTAGTTATGCTGGGCTGTTTAAGGCGTTATTGCAAATTGCAGGCAAGCCTTTGACCGTCATTGATGACGAGCTTGCCAAGATGGGCAAAGACAAGGTGGATGATACGACTTTTGATGCCATTGACAAAGAATGGGAAGAAGAAGCGGTGGACTTTTTGGCGGCAAAGCAAGAAGAACGCTGTCCGTCAAGCCAAACCGACATTCGCATTGCCGAGACCTTGGCAAGAAAAGCCCAAAAGACAAGCGAAATCCCTGTGCATTGGGTGGATTTTAAAACCAATAAAAACGCTGACGAAGGAGTGTTATCATGATGGCAGCAGCAATCACAGCAACGACCCCCGAGAATTGGCTTCATGTCTTTTTGTTCGGTATTTATCCTTATATCGCCTTGACGGTGTGTATTTTGGGCTGTTGGGCGAGATTCGATCTATCGCAGTACACATGGCGTGCAGGCTCAAGCCAAATGCTGTCTGATGGTTATATGCGTGTGGCGAGCAACTTATTCCACGTTGGTATCATCGTGGTGTTATTGGGGCATTTCTTTGGTATGATGACGCCGCATTTCGTCTATGAGCGTATCATTACCGCACCTCAGAAGCAGCTTCTGGCGGTCATCGTCGGTGGTATCGCAGGCGTGATGTGTCTGATCGGTCTGCTGATGCTGATTTGGCGACGCTTTACCGATGCGCGTGTCAGCCATACTTCGACGTTCAGCGATAAGATGCTGCTTGTCATTATCCTTGTGCAGCTTTTGATGGGTCTGGGTACGATTTTTTCTTATCCTGAACACAAAGATGGTGCGCTCATGGTATCGCTGGCAGGCTGGGCGCAGAACCTTGCGATCTTAAGACCTGTCTATGCAGCATCTTTGGTACAAGATGCCGGACTGATCTATAAGCTACACATGTTCCTAGGAACAACGCTGATCCTACTGGTGCCGTTCACGCGTCTGATTCACATCATCTCAGCGCCAATCTGGTACTTGGGCAGACGTTATCAGATCGTTCGTCAAAAAACGTCGCAGTAAGCACTTGTTTAAAAAACCATTTTTTCGGTTTTTGCCACAAACATCGCCCTAGTGTTTGTGGTTTTTTATTTTATTTTCACTGGGCTTTTTGTTGTTGCATTATCGCTATATTTTTGATGTATTACATCAATATTATAATATATCTGAATTTGAATTTTGGAATGAGTTATCAAAGATTGTTGATGAATTTCACCATCAACATCCAGAGCTAAATGAGTGGATTGCTTTATTTGATTTAAAGAGACCAAAATTTGAAAAGGTGTGCCTAAATCGTGTTCGCTTTTTTACAAGAGGTTATCAAGATAACGCCAGCCGTCCAGAACCCGTGGTTTGCGAACCAATTTGCAATCCAATATCACCAAAGTTTCTAAGGTGTGTTGAACATTGATAACATTATTTGTAAAAACGATGAAAATTTTAACGCTTTTATTAGTTTTTGCATGAAAAACGTGCGATTTTTCTCATTTTTCATTGCAAATACCAATATTCAACACGCCCTAATGAGAGAATAGAAACGCTAGAAATCTATACCGATTCTTTTAATCAAGATCAATGCAGTAAAACCAATCGATTGCCAACTTGATCTCAGGGGTTGCTAAACAACTATATTTACAGATAAAATGGGGTTGAATTTGGGTTGGTGCAAATAAGCTACCCTGAACACATTGAATTGTTGCATCGTTGGACGGATATGCCCCATGTTATCCTTCAATGGCAACTCAATAAATCATTGTCTGAGCTGTCTGTTTATTTTGAAAAAAATGTTGGCTGATGACCACCAGCGTTTGTATTTGGTTGGTATTAATGGCGAATGGGTTGGTTACGCCGAAGTTTGTGAAGTGGCAAGGGATAGACTATCAGGGCATTATACGGCTGACAAAAATGATTTGGGTTGGCATTTGTTACTAGCAGAGGCACAGGATGTTGGCAAAGGGTACTTGCGCGCCATCATGCGTCTACTAAGCTTTTTTATTTTTGAACATTCACCTGCTAAAAAAATTGTGGGTGAACCTGATGCAAGTGTAAAACCCTATGAGGTAGTCGCTCAAGAATTCAACTATATGCCCCAATATCAAATTGTAATGCCTGAAAAACTGCAATGTTATATTTTTGTGACAAAGAAGGGTTTTATTGTAAGTTTGCCCATTATTTAAATGCCAGCATTAAAGAGTGATGTTATGCCTATTTTTCTAAATGCTATTCAGAACCCAAATAGCTCCTTACCTGTATTTTTACTTGATTTTTCAGGCGAGATTAGTCAAGATGCATTTGATGATTGGTTGATTGCTATGAGTGATTTGTTAGCCAGTGAGCAGAGTTTTGCCTTGATTTACCATAGTCGGACAGGACTGATACTCCCTGATAACTACCGCCAGATTGAGGCGGTTTGGTACAAGACGCACAAAGAATCGTTCTTTAAATATTGCAAGGGATTAGTCAGAATTGTTGATGATGAGACTCAACGACAAGCCTTAGACAGTCCTGCTTTTCATAAAGCATGGCGAGTGCCTTATGCGGTGGTGTTATCGCTGACTGAAGCCAAAGCATGGATAAACACTAAAATAGGGGCGGTCTGATGATTGTCTCACAACAAAAAAATCGCCATCTTTTGACGATGGTGGCACTGTTATATGTTGCCCATGCCTTGCCTTTGTATTTTTTTAATGTGGCATTGCCTGCCATTTTAAGACATCAAGGCGTTGATATTAGGGTGATTGGCATGCTTTCACTTTTATATTTGCCGTGGGCGTTTAAATTCCTGTGGGCAAGTTATGTGGACAATTATTATTGTACCAAAATTGGCAAACGCAAAACTTGGTTATTTTTTACTCAAATTATCGTGGTAGTCGGGCTGTTTGGGCTTGGCTTTTTACAGTTTTCTGAGATTGTATTATTTCTTAGCATAAGTTTTTTGGTGTCTTTGGCAAGTTCTACCCAAGATATCGCTATTGATGGCTATACAGTGGAACAATTTGATAAGTCATCCTTTGGGCTGGCAAGTGCCATGCAAAGTTTTGGAGTGGCGTTTGGTAGTATGGTGGGCGGTGCTGGCACGCTGTGGCTATATCAGAGATTTGATTGGCAAATGGCCACAATCAGTTTGGCAACAACTGTTGTGCTTATTTCGTGTTCACTATGGTTTTTAAAAGATCAAGACAATCCCAAACATGCTACCAATCTTTCCAGAGCAAGTCTTATTAGGCTTATCAAACGCCCGCAAACCAAATGGTTACTAGCTTTGATTGTGGTGTTTCGCTTTGTGGAAGCTCCGATGATGGCAATGCTAAATCCAATGCTTGTGGATTTTGGTTTTTCACTGTCTCAGATTGGGCTTTTGTTTTCGGTATTTGGAGCGATTGTTGGGATTGGTTCAGCACTTTTGGCAGGAATATTAATCAAATATATCGACATTGTACGTTGTCTTATATTATTCGGATGGCTAAGAACGGCAGTTTATGCTTTGTTGTGTCTAGGATTGCTATATCCTTTATTGGGTGATTTTTTACCTGCGGTAGGTTTATTAAAAACAGGGTTTATGAGCTTGATGGCAATTAGTGTTTTGTTAATTTTATCTGTTCGCTATTTAACAATGACTGCCTTATATGCTCTGTTTATGAATGCTGCCAATCCCGACCAAGCTGGCACGGACTTTACTTTGTTTGTGTGCGTGGAGTTGCTTGTGTATTTTATCGGCGGGGCGATGAGTGGATTTTTAGTACATCAGTTTGGCTATGACAAGCTATTTTTATGGCTTGCGATTGGTTCTGGGGTCTCAATGCTTATTTTGCCGACATTGATAAAAAAATTTTTCGTAACAGACTGTTAAAATTTTACTTTTCCATAAGCATAAGGAGTAATTTATGCGTCATTCCCACTATTCTCAATGGTTATCTTTGCCTTTACTAAGTGTGGCAGTAACTCAGCAGTTGTACGCTCAACCCAATGAGTCATTACCAACGGTTGAATTAGAGCCTGTGGTTATTACCACTGATAAGAGCGGTATGGCACTTGCCAATCGTATCACGCAAATGCCCCACACCACCAAAGTTATTTATGAAGAGCAAATTCAAGAGCAAGCAACAGGCTCTCGACAGCTTGCCGATGTAATGGCACAGCTCATTCCAAGTTTGGGGGTAAGTAGTGGCACCACTAGTAACTTTGGGCAAACCATGCACGGTCGTCAAGTGCAATTTTTGTTAAATGGCGTGCCTTTGACAGGTTCGCGAGACATCTCTCGACAGCTTAATAGTATCAACCCCAGTCAAGTGGCTAGAATTGAAGTTTTATCAGGAGCAACCAGTATTTATGGGTCTGGGGCAACAGGCGGTTTGATTAATATCGTTACTAAGTCGGATTTGGAAGAGGAGCAATTTGAAACCCGCATCGGTGTACATGGTAATAAATTATCCAGTGAAGGTATCGGTTATCAGGTAGGTCAGAGTATCGCAGGTGTCAGCGAAAATGGCAATGTCCTTGCACGACTTGATGTCGACTATCGCACCACAGGAGGGGCATTTGATGCTAATGGAAAACGCATCGCTCCTGAACCTGCTCAAACTGATAAGCAAGACAACAAAAGCCTAAGTGTCAATACAAATGTTGATTGGCAAATCGGTGATAAACAAAACATCAATTTAGCATTGACACATTATAACGACAAACAAGATACCGATTATGCACCTGATTATGGTAATCGCCTTGCGGTGTTGTTTGGAGAAAAGCCTTCATTAAATGCCATCAAAGGCTTATCATTATCAGAACAGCCAAAAACCACCAAAAGCACTTTTAATATCAACTATCATAATGATGACTTGTGGGGTAACACCATCAATACCAATGCTTATTATCGTAAAGAAGAAGGGCGATTTTATCCCTTTGTTGCCCCGTTTTCGACCGCCAAAGCCCTGCCTATTTTACAAAGCATGAATTTGCCACCCGCCACTTTGGATGCTTATACCAAGGCTCTACAAGCTCGCGCCTATGGGGTGTTACAATCTGAATCTAAGGCAGAGGTACTAGGAGCAAGACTGGCTTTGCAAAGAAAATTTGACCTTGCTCAAAAGCCTGTGCTACTTAGTTATGGTATCGATTATGAAAAAGAAAAAAACCGCCAAGGGGCAACAGGTTATGATTTAACCACCTTTATGCAAAGCAACGGCTTAGAGTTTAAAGATGCTGGCAATCACTACACCTATGGACCTGATACCACCTTAAAAACCTATGGTGTTTTTGCTAATGCCAATATTGCTTTAACAGATGATTTAAAAATATCAGCAGGCGTGCGACATCAACGCATAGACAGCAAAACAGACGATTTTGTGCCACCCAGTGAGTCGCTATTGGCTGATTTATTAATCCAAAACAAAGTGCCGTATCAAGCAGGGGTTGTCAATTCTGGCAAAGTAAAGCATCACAAAACTTTATTTAATTTTGGGGCAAATTATCAATTAACGCCAAATCACAGTATTTTTGCCAACTTTGGGCAGGGATATAGTTTGCCTGACCTGCAAAGGGTGCTAAGAGATGTTGGGACGGGTTTTGCGGTTAATTCTGATAATGTCGAGCCAATCACGGTCAATAGTTATGATGCAGGGTGGGTAGGAGTATTTGGCGGTAGCCGTGCCAAGTTGACAGGTTTTTATAATACATCAGATAAAGTAACCCAGTTTTTAAAAGATTATAGCGTGGTGGTTGCTGATACTGATGAGCGTATTTATGGAGCGGAGTTTGAATTAAATCACAAGATTAATGATAACTGGGCTGTCGGTGGTAGCATTGCCTATACACGGGGGCAATACAAAGATGCAAGCGGTCAATATCGAGAACTTGGGGCGTTTCGTATCAGCCCTACCAAAGCCACCGCTTTTGCTCAATATACTACGCCAAACGAACATAAGTTACGCTTACAACTACTTGCCATTGATGGTACACAAAGAGCTTACAAGGACAGCCTGATTGCCAAAACCAATCAAAATGTCCGCAAAACCCCGGAGGCTAGAATTTCAGGCTATGTCGTGGCGGATTTATTGGGTGAGATAAAACTGCCCAAGGGTCAGCTAAATTTTGGGGTTTATAATTTGATGGATGCCGATTATAAGAGCGTATTTAGTCAAGCTGCGAATGCAACTTATGGTGAATTATCCAGCTTGTCTGCACAGGGGAGAAGTTACGGGATAAGTTATACCTTAAATTATTAATTAGCATTATGTGCCACAATACCACAAATATCGTCCTAGTGTTTGTGGTTTTTTATTTTATAATAAAATTTAATTGATAAATAGAAACCCCCACGAAACGACACCCCGCCTTACAGCCCCTATCTCGCCAGCACCATTTGGGCTTGGTCATCGCCAACAAAGCCAAATCCGTCACCGATGATGACAAACTTATCCACCATCAAGCCTTAGTGGAGTATCTGACCACTGCCATTCCCACGCATTTTGAGATTGAGCGGACGCGCCTTGCTGATGTTATTTTGACAAAATTATCCGATGACAGGGCGGTTAAATTGGCAAAACAAATGCTTGATGAGCATGAATACATTGAGAGCCTACTTGCCAACACCGACCCAAGCGTGGACGATGTCAAGGAGCTTGCAAATGCTCTGTATGACCGTATCCGCTTTGAAGAGCGAGAGCTTGTTCCCATTGCTGAGACGGTGCTAAATGATGTTGAACTTTTTGCCATTTATGAGGCGATTGATGAGAATGTAAAGTGAGTGGGGTAAAAATTTGGGATATTAAGTTGATGGTAATTTTGGGTTGCAGGGAAGAACACAACACTCTATTTACAAGGTTAAAACCAAGCTAAACCAAAAGGAGTATTTTATCCTTGACAAATATCATGAATAATACACCAAAACCAATATCCCAAAGGTGTCTTATGACCGTCCAAGCCTACAACCCCAAAGCCCCAAATAACCCCGCACCCACTTCAAACCCTCAAAGCAGCCCTGAGCTATTACAAATCAGCGAGCCAAACCAAGCCCACGCCAAACCGTCAGATGGTTCGTGCGGTTGTGGCGGAACTCATAACCACGACCATAACCACCACCACACTCACGCCCATAGTCATAGCCACGAGCCTGAATTTTTTGATGATGGCATTCGTGTCATGCCAACTTCTGACGACCTAAAGCGCCTATCATCGGATGCCGAGCTTATCGAACGAGCATTGGCTGAAGAAAAATCTAATCACAGCAATCTCATCGCATCATCCAGACAGACTGTGCCTAGCATCTATGTCAATGGCGTGGAGATTAGCGAAAAAGCCATCGGTGAGGAAGTGCAGTATCATCCAGCGAATAGCCAAGATGAGGCGCTGTTCTTATCAGCGCAGGCGCTCGTTATCCGTGAATTATTGCGTCAAGCGGTGCTTGAGGATGAAGAGATTGCAGGAGAGTGGGAGGTAGATGATGAATTGGCAATCTCAAAACTCATCGCCAAAAATGTCAAAGCCAACACGCCCACCGAAGACAATTGCCGCCAATATTATGAATTTAATAAGTCGCAATTTAGTACACCACCTGTGATGAACGTGCGCCATATTCTGTTGGCTTGTCCGCCCGAAGAGGGCGAAGAGCGCATCGAACTTAAAAAACGCGCTTATGAGATAATTGATGCCATCAAGTCCAGCACCAACCCAGCAGCAGAATTCATCACACTAGCGATGCAACATTCTGCCTGCCCATCTTGGACGGAAGGCGGTGAATTGGGCATCCTACAAAAGGGCGCGACTGTACCTGAATTTGAAAAAGCAGTATTCGCACTACCAATAGGGCTTGCTCCAAGCCCTATTGAGACGCGTTATGGGGTGCACGTCGTGGAGGTATTGAGCTGTATGGATGGTAAAGAGCTGTCATTCGATGAGGCGCTACCAATGATTCGCAACCGCTTGGCACAAGAAGCGTTCCATCATGGGCTGATTGATTATCTATACACCCTAAAACAAAATGCCGACATCGTAGGCATTGAGATTGATGTTAATCAAGAAAACGTGTATCGTGGCTAATTATTCAGTAATTCACCTGAATGTGTCATTAATCAAATTCTGGGAAGTCACATGTCCTTAATACCTGTCAAAGACCTAAAACAAGCCATCAGCTTGCGCGCGCATGATCACGCGCAGGCGCACCCACGTCCTGTACACACCTGCCAGCTTGATGATGCGCTGGAATGTATCTTAGCAGAGCAGGTAGTGGCTGATTTTGATGTACCTAGACAGAACCTATCTGCGATGGACGGCTTTGCGCTTGGTGTAGGTTCTGATTTATCAGATCAGACCGCCTTTGAAGTGATTGGCGAGTCTTGCGCAGGTTCGCCATTTGCAGGGCAGATTCAGGCCAATCAAGCGGTGCGAATCCTTACAGGGGCGGTCGTACCTAGTGATGCTGATACCGTGGTGATGCAGGAGAACACCGATTATCAATCGATTGCGGACTTCCCTTATACTGTGACGTTAACACAGGTAGCGACGGCGGGGTCGAACATCAGACGACAAGGCGAAGAGATCACTAAGGGTGAAGCTTTACTTGATGTTGGTAAGCGGCTTAACCCTGCAGACATCAGCTTGTTAGCCAGTCTTGGTGTGGCAAGTGTCTTAGTGTGTCAGCCACTGACTGTAGGCGTGATTGCGACAGGAGATGAGCTGGTTGCTGTGGGTGAGAGTCTGCCAAGCCTTGCTAATATTTATAACTCGAACACGCCAACCATTAAGGCGCTACTTGCTCGTCTGCCGGTGCAGGTGCGTGATTATGGCATCATTCCTGATGACCTAGATCAGACCAAGGCAGCAGTACAGCGCGCCATCGATGAATGTGATGTCATTATCTCAAGTGCTGGCGTGTCGGTGGGTGATTATGATTATCTTACTGAAGTTATCGGTCAGCTCGGTCGGGTGCATCATTATAAGGTGAACATGAAGCCGGGCAAACCATTTGTATTTGGTGAGTTTCATCGAGCTGATAAACCGGTGCTGTATTTTGGTCTACCGGGCAATCCATTATCCACCATAGTTGGGATGCTACAGTTCGTGCGTCCTGCACTTTGGCAACTGTCAGGGTGTGACAGCCATGATCTGCCGTACGCCCCGGCAATGCCTGCTGTCTGCCAGACAGACATCACCAAAAAAGGCACGCGCCAAGAATTCCTAAGAGCGGTATTTGTTTTTCATGGTGGTCGATTGAGTGTCAAGCCATTAGGTGCTCAAGACTCCCATCGAGTCAAGCAGATGAGCCATGCCAATTGCTTGCTTGTACTGCCATGTGATTGCACGGGTGTAAGGGCAGGCGACACAGTGATGATTGAGCCTTTTGAATGGTGCTTTGGGTAAATTATACCCAACAAAAAGCCGCACGATTATTATCATGCGGCGTTTTTATTGCAATTGATACAAATCACAGCGACCATAGCAGTCCATAATTTACAGTCCGTCATGAATGTGATAAGGTAAAGCTCTAAAGACACCAACAACTCATGATGGAAGAGCTATGAATAATGCCTTTAAGACTTACCTATTTATCCCTGCTACGCGTTTGGATCGAGCATCCAAGGCTCTAGATGGCGATGCCGATCATGTCATTATCGATCTAGAGGATGCGGTAGAGGCTTGCAATAAGTATGCGATAAGATCGTCATTGCAAGAATTCGATAAAGCTATCAATCAGTCATACTGGCTACGCATCAATGCCGCCCATACCGCTGATTATGCGCATGATGTTGCCATGATTCAGACGCTCGATCATGTGGTAGGCGTGTTATTGCCAAAGGCAGAATCTGCTCTGTCAATCACAGCGCTGCATCAAGCGAGCAATCTGCCCATCATCGCGGTCATTGAGACAGCCAAGGGCGTCCTAAATATTGACAGCATGGCCACTGCGACTGGATTGATGGCGATGACTTATGGCTGTCTGGATTTGGCAAAATCGCTTGGCATGACACTTGATACGCCAGCATCTAAGGTGGTGTTGGATAGGATTCGTGCCGATTTATTACTGCATTCTGCGGTGAATGAACTTAATGCGCCGATTGAGACGATCTTTGCAGATTTTAATGATGATGACGGCGTGGGTAAATTCGCCAAATTCGCCAAAGATTTTGGTTTTGATGGTCAGCTTGTCATTCACCCTAGGCAGATCGCACCCATTCGCCGCGCCACCGCCCACGATGATGCGATGCTTGGCTTTGCCAAGGCGGTGTTAGATCATCACGAGGCGACAGGTGAGGCGGTGTTCTCTGTGCAGGGCAGGATGGTTGATCTGCCTGTCATCGAATGGGCGAGAGGAGTTCTTGAGCGTTAATTATTACGCCTTATCTGTAGTAATGGCGATGGCGTGGTTGATGCTTGGCAGTCGATCGCGCACCATGAGTAGTCTATCCACGCCTAGGGCGATGCCACTACATGGCGGCATCTCGTCACAGGCAGCGATGAGGTGCTTGTCTATCGGCATGATGGGCAGGCCCAGTTGTTGCCGCTGTGCATTATCCGAGGTGAATCTGGCGTATAGCTCGTCGCCATCAGCCAGCTCATCATAGGCGTTGGCAATCTCAATGCCATCGATATACAATTCAAAGCGCTTCGCCACCAAATGCCCTTCCGCGTCATGCTCTGCCTTGGCAAGTGCAGCGGTGGCAAGCGGGTAATCCACCACCAATGTCGGCACATCTTTACCCAAGTCCGGCTCAATTAGATGGCTGAATAATAAATCCAACCACCCTTGTCTGTCATCTGCCATGTCTAGGTGAATGTCGTGAGCGATGGCACATGCCTTAAAGGCTTCGATCGAATCTCTGTACGGATGAATCCCAAGAGGTGAGAAGCTATCGGCATAGCTTAGCTTCTTAAAGGCGATGGGCTTATCCATGACAACGCTAATCAGCTGTCTTAATTCTTCAGCCAAATCATCCAGGCTAAAATGCGGACGATACCATTCTAACATGGTAAATTCGATGTTATGCTTCGTGCCGCGCTCATTGTCCCGAAAGACCTGACAGATCTGATAAATCGGTACTTGCCAAGTTGCGAGCAGTCTTTTCATCGCAAACTCAGGTGAGGTGTGCAGGTAGCCTGTGGTGGGTTTGCCCAATTGATGAAAATGCGCCACAACCGATTCTATGAAAGTATCAGTATTGCCAGCATTGGATAATATCGGCGTGGTCACCTCCATCACGCCTTTATCAGCGAAGAACTGACGAATGGCGAAGAGTATGGCGGCGCGACTTTGGGCTTGGACGAGGGTTTGGGTGGGTTTGTAGCTCATGTTATGTGCTGCTTAAGATAACCATTCACGGCGTAGGTTGTAGGTTTTTCTAAGATGGTCAAAATCAGCAGGGTGCACACCATCATTGCTAACTGCACGCAGATCGCGATCATCTTTGGCAATGTCATAATAGTTATTTAGGGTCTGCTCAGGCTGACTTCGAACACCCGCCAAAAAATCAGGCCATTTATAAGGATTATCAGGCAGTAATGGATTAATTTGCTGAATAACTGGTAAGCCAAATTCTTGACAGAACGCCTGATAAATCATGTCCGTACCACGAAGCTTACCTTCTAGGGTATAGCCTGCGATGTGCGGTGTGGCGATGTCAAGATGGTCTAATAACACTTGATCAATGTGAGGCTCATGGGGGAATACATCCAGAACCGCTTGTAGATTTTTGATGCGAATGTTGTTTAATAGATCATCTTGATTGATGATCTCGCCACGGGCGGTGTTGGTGAGTAGAGCGTTGTTTTTTAATTTGGATAGGTTGTCAGCACTTAGCATCTCATGGGTGGGGTTCTCGCCGGTGTGTGTCAGCGGCGTATGAATGCTAACGACATCGCTTCTGCTAAGTGCATCATCAAGGCTGCTGTTGTTTATGGCTGAAGCTGCCAAAAATGGATCATGACCCAGCACTTGCCAATTTAGCTCATGGGCATAATGCGCCAATGTTGAACCAATATTGCCAAGGCCGATGATGCCAAGTGTGATCGGTTGATGTGCACTATCTGGACGAAGTGTGAGAATGGAAGTGATGACATACTGAGCCACCGAATGCTTGCTACACCCTTTGGCATTGGTAAAGCTAATGCCACGTTTTGCCAGATAGTCTGTATCCACATGATCTGTGCCAATGGTCGCTGAGCCAATGAAGCGCACATCACCAAAATCCTGAATGCTGCCTTGATGAATCGGCGTGACAGAGCGGATGAACAGAGCGTGCGGGCGATGGGTATCAATGGCGGCTTGATTGATGTCGCGACCTTTTAGCTTAATGACGTTGATGTCATGATGCGACAGATAATCATCGATATTGGCGATATTTTCATCGGCTAAGATGGTGATGGCATGAGTCATGATTAATCGTCCAATTTGTCTTCGTTTAAGATTGGCTTCGGTGTTGTATCAGCCAATAAACCTTCACCATCTGCCACGGCAAAGTGACCGTCTTTGGCAGCGAAGATCTCGTTCTTGTGCTGGCTGATCCATTCGCGCCACACCGCAAGTCCGATTGCCAGTAAGACAGGACCGATGAACAGACCAACGAAGCCGAATGCGGTCAAGCCACCAAGCACACCGATAAAGATAATAATAAATGGAATCTTAGTCGCGCCACTGATGACGATGGGGCGAATGAGGTTATCCACCCAGCTGATGACCAAGATGCCCCACAGGGCAAGACCGATGCCTTCGGTGGTATAACCCTGAGACAGTAGCCACAGTGCCACTGCACCCCACGCAAAAGGCGTACCAAAAGGAATTAATGCCACCACAAAAGTAACCAAAGTCAGCAGAATCGGGTTCGGCGCACCTGCCACGACATAGCCAAGACCTGCCAATAGCGCCTGAGCCAGAGCAGTCAGGCCGATGCCATAGATGACGGCTTGCGTGGTTGCGCCGACAGAGTTGATGTAATCATCGATGCGATCGCCGATGATATTACGTAGTGCTTGACGAATTTGGCGCATAAGGCTGGTGCCATCACGATAAAAGAAAAACAGCGTCATAAGTGCCATGCCCAGTTTGGTAAGGTTCTCAAGAACGGCATCAAACGCAATTTTGCCATAATATAGATGCGACTGAACCCAGTTACGCACCGCTGCCATAGAGGCCTCGGGGTCTTTGTTGATTTCCCACAGGAGGTTTTTGACCTGCTGACCGATCACGGGCAGATCTTTGATGCTGTCAGGTAGATCAACATAGCCTGCCTGCAGTCGGTGAATTGCCATGCTGTAGAAATTGATGACTTCTTGTTGTAAGAAAAACACACCCACCACCAAAGGCACACCGATCATCAAAGACACGCAGGCGGTCATGATCAGTGCGCTGATGGTTGGGCTAAGATGGACTTTTTGATGAAAAAAACGATACAAAGGAAAGGTGATGTACGCCAAAATTGCCGCCCAAATCGCAGGCGAAATAAAAAAATGCACCACCTGAAAACACAGAATGATCAAAATGGTAAGCAAAGTGAGCGCGAGCAAGCGTTGGATGACGAGTTCTTTTGTCCAAGTTTCTAACATGGCGGTTGTGAGCGTCCTGTTCGTATTTTTATTTTAAAGTGCCAAAAAGCGTTTGATTTTTGAGGTGAAAATTTTGCCCTTTATTATGCCTTAATTTTTTAAAAATAGCTTGTCACAGATGCAGGAATTTGCAAATATTTTTACAATTTTTGTTGCGTGATTGATGCGGGTAGTTTTTGGGTTAGGTCGGGCTTTTGGCTTTAACAAGGCGATTAAGACCATTGGCGAAGGCGATTTTGTCTTTGTCACTGTATGGTTTTTGTCCACCCATCTGCTTAGGGTCCAGCACGTTCGTGCCACGAAGCGACTCCATAAAATCCCGAGCATTTAATTTGGGTTTGATGTTATTTAGGGTAAATTCCTCGCCTCGTGAAGTCAGAACTTTAGCACCTTTTTCTAGCACATCATTGGCAAGAGGAATGTCAGATGTGATGACTAGATCGCCTGCTTGAGTGTTATCGACGATGTAATTGTCCGCCACATCAAAGCCTTGCGATACGACCACCATGTTCAGGTGTGGGGATGGCGGGAGTTTGATAAAATTATTCGCCACGAAGATTGCCATAACATCTGTGCGGTTGGCGGTCTTAATGATGAGCTCTTTGGCGATGGCGGGAATGGCGTCGGCGTCTATGTAAATATTCATAAGATAAAAAAAGGGCAGTAGCATGCCCTTGGTGGTGTTATTTTAATAATTGCTCAACTTTTAGAACAGTCTCTTCAAGCTCATCACACATTATCGTGATATGCCCAATCTTACGACCGTCTCGCTCATCTTTGTGATAATGATGAAAATGCACACCGTCAATCGCCAGTACGTCTTGTAGGTTTGGGTATTTGCCGATGACATTTAGCATAACGGATGGCTTGATGATGTCAGTGCTACCCAATGGTAGACCCGCCACCGCGCGCATGTGGTTTTCAAACTGGCTGCACACCGCGCCTTCAATCGACCAATGTCCAGAGTTATGCACGCGTGGGGCGATCTCGTTGGCGATCAGTCCTGAGTCTGTCACGAATAATTCTAAAGTCATGACGCCCACGTAATTTAGATGCTCGAGCAGTTTTTTGATGCTGCTTTGGGCTTGTTCATTGAGGTGCTCAGCGCTTGGTGCAGGGGCGACAGTCTTGGCGAGAATGCCGTTGTGATGAGTGTTCTCAACCAGTGGGTAATAGCGGATGTCACCATCTTGGGCGCGCACAGCGATTAATGACACTTCGCGACTAAAATTAATAAACCCCTCAGCGATTAACGGTGCGCTCTTGGTGGCGTCACCAAGCTCTGCCCAGGCTGTCTTAATGTCATCTTGAGTGCGAATGACGAATTGCCCTTTACCGTCATAGCCGCCACGAGTGGTCTTTAGTACTAGCGGCAAGCCAAGTTTCTCGCAGGCTGCATTCAGCTCATCTTGGGAATTCACCGCTAAAAATGGCACAGTAGTAATGCCAAGTTCATTGAATAAGTTTTTCTCGTTTAGGCGGTCTTGGGCGATGAATAATGCCTGTGATGGCGGGTATAGCTTGGCATGAGATTCGATGCCTTGCGCTGATGATAACGGTGTATTCTCAAATTCTAGCGTGAAAGTGTCACACGCATTGGCAAATTTATCATAGTCAGCGTTGGTCATGACTTCGCCTGCAAGTGCCGCAGGGCAGTTTGGCGCATCTTCCAAAAAGACACTACGAATACCAAGCGGACGCGCAGCATTGGCAAGCATAAGACCTAATTGACCACCGCCAAAGATGGCGATGGTGCGAACGGGAGCAAGTGTAGTCATGATGGTCTCTTTAATCAATAATAAAATGATAAAATTTGGCGGCTATTATCGCACATTTGACATAAATTTAGTGCAAATTTTATAAGAATTAACGCAAAAAATCGCCCAGTGAAGGGCGGTTTTTGGGGTGGTTAGCCAATGATGCCAGGCGTTGGGTTGTCAAGGATGCTTTGGGTTTGCTTTGCGCGAAATTCGCTGACTTTCTTGCCCAGAGCTTCATCATGAATGGCAAGCATCTGCACCGCCAGCAGTCCAGCGTTATAAGCACCAGCACCACCAATCGCGAGTGTGCCGACCGATACGCCGCGCGGCATCTGTACGACTGACAGCAGGCTGTCCCAGCCTGATAGGGTGGATGATTTGACAGGTACGCCTAATACAGGAAGATCAGTTTGTGACGCGCACATGCCAGGCAGATGAGCAGCACCGCCTGCCCCTGCGATGATGATGGATAAGCCACGCTCTTTGGCGGATTTGGCGTAGTCGAATAGCTTATCTGGGGTGCGATGTGCAGAGACGACTTCGCACTCAAAAGGCACGCCAAATTGTGTTAATACATCCGCAGCTTCAACCATGGTTGCCCAGTCAGATTGGCTGCCCATGATGATGCCGACTTTTGGTGCGCCAGCTGGTGAGATGGCAGCAGCAGGTTGGGCTTGGCTAGACATAATTTTCCTTAAAAAATAGAGTGATTAAACGCATTATTATAACAAAAAATCACCACAAAAGCTGTCGCTAACAGCACAAACTTGGCGAATTTTATCCATAAAACTGCACAAAGTTCTCAGCAGATAGTCTCGGATTGTCTGTGTCAAACTGATAGGTAGTCAGATAGCCGTCTTTGCCTGCAGAATAGTCTGTACAAATCACCTGATCCGACAGCGGCGCAGGGTCGCCTGTCAGCCAATAATGTCCGATGATGACAGGCTTATCAGTACCAAGCGTAAAATCAATGGGGCAAACCAGGTCGTTAGGCAGTGTTGATAGGTCGCAGTTGCTCGCGGCAGACAGCTTTACGATAGGCTGATTTAAATCATCTTTCCACCATTTGACGCGCACGTCTTGGCGTAGATGCCCTAGACCGTCTTTGATGAACACGCCATCGGGCAGGTGTGCTTGTACGCCTGTTAGGATTTTTAGGATGTTCTGATGGGTAATCTTAGGTAGATCTTTAAAATCATTTGGGCTTAGGCGATTATCATGCAGACAAAGCATAAGGTTTGTCATCGCCTTAGCATCGGGGCAGGCGTGGATGATTAGGCAGCCATCTAGTTCTAACCAAAGTGGCAATTCAAAGAATCGATTAAGCCAATGCTGGTGCAGCGCCGAGCCTTCGCCAACCGCTTCCAAGAATACCTGATGTGTCTCATGCTGGCGTGGTGTAGGGTTGTAGATGCGCTTGCCTTGATCGTCCGTGGTGGCGTAACCGATGGCGTTATATTCATGATTGCCCATGATTCCCAGTGCTTGATGATTGTCAATCATGTCAAAGACAATACCCAGCGTCTCAAGCTGAGCGTCGCCACGATCGATAAAATCACCCACGAAGATGGCCTTATGGTTTGGCGGTGCGATGTGGCTACTACCATCGTGTCGATAGCCCAATTTATCCAATAATCCTAATAGCTTATCCACCTGCCCGTGGATGTCGCCGATGATGTCATAAATCATATTAAAATCTTGGGCTTAATAATGCTGAAACGAAATGCATCGCCAATTTTGGTTCGATGAGAATGGTGGCGATGACACCGAATGCCGCGCCATATAGATGCGCTGAATGATTGACATTACCTGTGCCGCGGCGATCTGCATAGATGCTATAAGCTGTATAAAGCACCGCAAAGACAATGGCAGGAATGGGCAGAATTCCAAAGAAATACAAAGTCTCCCACGGCGCAAATAAAATAAAGCTAAACAATACAGCTGAGACAGCGCCTGATGCACCAAGCCCCAGATAGCGTGAGTTGTTTTTATTTTTTAGGTAGGTTGGGATGATGGCAGCGACGATGGCCAGCACATAAAACCCCGCAAAGCCCAATGAACCGAATCGACTGATATAAAACTGCTCAATCACACGTCCAAAGAAGTACAGCGTAAACATATTAAAAAGCAGGTGCATACCGTCCGCATGAATAAAGCCATGCGTGACGAAGCGATCATACTGCTTGAAGCGCGTGATGGAAATGGGGTCAAAAATCAACCGTCCCATGAGTGTGCGATTTTGCCAAGCGATAAGGCTGATGATGACGGTGATGATGATTATGGCGGTGGTGTGATTCATGATGTCAAATAAAATAAATACGACTAAGAGGTAATAAATTTGTCGCGTGAGCAAGCTAATATGCTCATCGATTGGCTAATAATTAAAAAAGTTAAAACTTATCCAAATCACCCATAAAATGGAAAGTGATGTCAAAAAATAGCAAGCTTTGTTATGTTGCAGCAAAAGTTGGCGCAATAGAGCTCTGATGATCTAAAATACCCAAATTAGACTTCAGATGACAGCCTGTAACTTGTGATTTGGTGGGTGTTAGTATATCAGTTTAAATGTGTTTGGCAACCGCAGAGCTTAATAAAACAGCGGATTATGTCAACATTTAGGTAACCAATGAGTGAGTTGTACGGTGGTTTTGTAAAAACATGTCACCAGATGGTTTTTGTGGCGGGTGTTTTGTTTAACTATTGTGTTAAGGTCTTTTTTATTTCTCAAAAATGGTTCACAATAACACACAATTAAGTTCTAGGCGTGATCAGGCTTAGGATTTTATTAAAAACAAACACACAAACAAAGGAGTTTTCTTATGAACCTTATCAATACTTTATCTGAGCTAGTTACCCCGCACGTTTTGGCTGCGACAGCGACCCATGAAGGTGATAACACGACTAAGAGCAAATTGCTTTCAGCGTTTTATGCCATCTTTGCTTCACGTCTAACCGATGGTAGTGCTTTTTCTCGTCTGTCTGCATTAAATTCACTGGATTTAGATAACGGTCAAAGCATTCTTGATGCCGTGTTCAATGATAACAACACCATCAATCAAACAGCTCAGCTAAATGATCAGCTTGCCAAAGAATTCAACCTACCTACTGCGACTACCAGCGCACTAACTGCTGTGTCAGCACCTTTGGTACTTAGCAAGCTAAAAGAATTGTCTGGTTCAACTTCTTTACCTGTATTCCTAAAAGACAACCTATCAACATTCAGCTCGCTATTGCCTTCATGGGCATATGCGCTACTACCAGCTGGTCTTCTAGGCGGTGCCGCTGCTGCAACTGCAGCCACTAAGCCCGCCGCTGCTACTGCTGTTAAGACACAAGCCGCTCCTGCTGCTCATGCACGCGTTGAGCCAGCTGCAGCAAACACTCACGTGGTACGCGAAGAAGAGAAGAAAGGTGGTTTCTTAAAGAGCATCTTGCCAATCATCGGTCTGATCATCCTAGGTGGTCTTGCATGGCTATTGCTACGTGGCTGTCAAGACAAGCCAGCGCCTGTTGCAGCACCTGCTCAAAATGCTGACGAAACAGCTACAGCACCAGCATCAACGACCGCTGCTGACGCAACGCCTGCTACTCTAAACATCGCTGTAGATGAGACTGGTAATGCGGTTTATTCTTGCCGTGGTCAAGCAGGTTCTGAAAGTGTGCTTGGTTCTATCCGTACTGTGATCGCGGGCGTATTCGGCACTGATAAGTGTTCATTAGAGATAGCGACTGGCTACTCTGACACCATGCCAGCGGCAGACCACCTACCTGCAATCTTAGGTCTGATGAAAGGCGTACCTAGCTCTAGTGTGAGCATCGCAGATAAAGCTGTTCGCTTCAATGCAGGTGACGAAGCTGATGTGGCTAAGCTAATCGAAGGTGCTAAAGGCATCCTACCAGCAGACTTCACTGTAGAAGCAGAGCCACAGCTTGACGTAGCCGCTGCTGTTGCAGGTAGCATCAATTCTGCTAAGCAAGCCATCTCAGATCTTGGCGACAACACAACTGCTGATGATCTAGTACGCGCTCTAAATCTACAAATCATCAACTTTGCAACTGACTCAAGCGAAATCCCTGCTGAGAACCAAGAGATTCTTGATCTTGCTGCAGCGAAGCTAAGCGCACTACCAGAAGCAACACTAAAAATCATCGGTCACACCGATAACCAAGCGTCTCACGAGTACAACCAGCAGCTATCTGAGGAGCGTGCTGTCGCTGTTCGTGATTACCTAGTATCAAAAGGTGTACCTGCTGAGCGTCTAAGTGTTCAAGGTGCAAGTTATGACCACCCAGTAGCATCCAACGCAACTGAACAAGGTCGCTTCCAAAACCGTCGTATTGAGTTCACTCTGTCTCAAGCTGGTGAGCAAGTTGCCGCAGTTGGTAATGCACCAACCAGCAAAGCTACTCAAGTAGAAGCAAATCAAGCCGAAGCAGCACAACCTGCTGAAGCACCTGCAGCTGCTGAGAGCAAATAATAAAATCCTATCTTTGAATAATCAAAGTTAGTATTCAAAACCAGATGATGTTACCATATCATCTGGTTTTTTATTGGATAAGCTCAAATAACGACATGGCAAATGTGATTTTATTTAATAAGCCATATGGTGTTCATAGTCAATTTCGTAAAGATAATGATGACATGGCGACGTTGGCAGATTTTTTTGCTGATAAGACGCTGCGTGTGGCGGGCAGGCTTGATAAAGACAGCGAAGGGCTGTTGATATTAACTGATGATGGTGCGCTCAATCATGCCATCACCACGCCACCGAATAAAGGCAATGCCAAAGAACACGGCAAGACTTATCTGGTACAGGTGGAGAATATACCCACCGCTGAGCAGCTGCATCAATTATCAGCAGGTGTGCCATTAAAAGATGGTAAAACTTTACCTGCTATAGTCAGGCATCTGTCCGAAGATGAGCTGCCGATCGAGCTGTGGCGGCGTGATCCACCCATCCGCGAACGCAAATCTATCCCGACATCGTGGCTGTCTATGACGATTTTTGAGGGTAAGAATCGTCAGGTTCGTCGAATGGTTGCACACGTTGGCTTGCCATGTCTAAGGTTGATACGCTATCAGGTCGGTCAGTGGTCGTTGGGTGATAAGGTGCAAAAGCTCGGTGTGGGTGAACAATTGCGTATTCAGCTATCCGATGATGAGCTTAACAAGCTTGGCGTGAGCAAAAATAACCCACTCAAGCCATCAAAATCCAAGCCACCAAAGACATCTAAATTCTCACCCAAATCAACAAAGTCTAATCACCCAAAGAATCGCCACCATCAAGCAAATAATAAAAAACGCCCAAAATTTTAGGGCGTTTTTTATTCATGATAAGCTTTAAATTAGTTTAGCCAGATGCTATCGGTGTTATCAACCAAGCTTACCTGTCGGTATTCAAATGATCCACCATGCACATTAAATGTCATGAGCTCATCTCGGCGGAATGCATGAACGACGACGGGCTTGTCATCATGATTTTGACGCTTCGTGGTGGATTCGATGAGTTTTTGACTTGCTTTTAAGCCGTCGATGGCGACGATGACATCATTGGCGGATAGACCTGCCTTACTGGCTGGGCTTTGGCGGATGAGATGCTTGATTTTGATACCGCTTGGCAGCTCTTCTGTCGTCATACCCCAGGCTCTGTGTTGAGCTTTGGCGGTGATTTCAATGCCAAACTCTGCCAGCATCTCTTCAATGGGTAGTGGTTGGCGACCGATGACATAATTATCAAAAAACACCTGCCACGCATCATACCCGATCATATCGCCAACCACCTTACCAAGATTCTCATGTGTCATGCCAAAGCGACGATTGTCCTGCTCGAGTGCCTTGGCGTAGAAGGCTCTAACGACATCGAATAAGCGATATTTGCCATCGGAGTGTTTTAGTAGGGTAAGATCCAGCAGTAGGGCGATGAGCGCGCCTTTATTGTAGTAGCTTACGCCTTGGTTGGTGGAGTTCTCGTCGGGTCGATAGAGCTTAATCCATGCATCAAAGCTGGATTCAGCGACGCTTTGTAAATCGCGACCAGCGGTCTGATAGTAGCGATTAATCTGTGCAGCGAGCAGTTTTAGGTAGGACGCTTTATCAATCACGCCCGAACGCAGCAGCACCAGATCATCGATATAGCTGGTAAATCCTTCAAAGACCCATAATAATGGCGAAGGCGCTTCGGTTTGTAATTGTGAATCCATCATCACGTCAGGGCGTACTGTTTTTACCCACCATGCGTGAAAATACTCATGGCTGCACAGCCCTAGATAGCGCTGATAATCACCACTTGGGACTGTGCCCTCATGAGTGCTCGGCAGGTCGGTACGTGGACTAACCAACGCGGTAGAATTGATGTGCTCAAGACCGCCATAATCTGAACCTGTCACCATGGTCATGAAGGTATAATCTTTAAATGGCGCGCTGCCCAGTTCGTCTAGGTAGGCTTGGCAAATTCTTTGAATGTCTTTTTGTAGGCGTGGCAGGTGCCCATGATGCTTGCCCGCGATAAAAAAACGATGTGGCAGGTCTTTACCGTCACTGTCTGTGATCGTAAAGGCAAATTCATCCTGAATACTGATTTCAAATGGATAATCATAGCTATCAAAGGCGGCTACAGGCTCTAAATGGTAGGTCTTGCCAAAAGCATCATCAGCGCAAGTATGCTTTAGACCGCAGGCGAGTGTCGCGTTGGGATTGAGTGCATAAAAAGCATTTGGCACATGCAGTGAGATGTTCGCGCCATCGCTCTCTTGTCCTGTTGGAACGACGAGCAGCGAACTAAAGTTCCCAAACAAGCGCGTATTATCCAAGAATGCTGTGCGCACCGACAGATCGTGACAATACACTTCATAATGTACATCGACGACATCGCCTGCCTTAATGTGGGTGAGTTCATAAGTATTCTTTGAGCGCTTAACGGCATCGAGTCGTGTATCATCATGATCGTACTGTACGAGTGTGATGTTTTTGCTAAACTCGCGAATCAGATAGCTGCCTGCAATCCATGTCGGCAGCCATAATGTTGGTGCGCCTACCCGCGCCTTAAAGTTAAGATGAATATCGACAAGATGTTCGTTAAATCTAGTAAAATCAACAATATATTTCATATTTTTCCTGTGCACGTTTATTAATTTATCGGCGCCATTATCATATCATTAATCCATCATTTAACCAAATAACAGATGATTGGACCGTTATGATGGATTTGAATGTTTTTTGTAACATCAGCAACATCAGCCAAAAATTCTGTTATAATGAAACTCATGTTATCGCGATTGGAGTGCCAACGCGTACATTCATTCATCAAAAATAGGAATGCTCTTATGACAACCATCACAAAAGATTCTGTGGTTCAATTTAACTACACACTAACCAACGATCAAGGCGAGACATTGGATCAATCTCGTGGCACGCCACTTGCATATCTACACGGTCACCATAACATTATCCCAGGCCTAGAAGCTCAAATGGAAGGCAAGTCTGCTGGCGATAAATTCGTTGCGACCATCGCGCCAGAAGATGCGTACGGTGAATACATCGCAGAAGCGGTGCAATCTGTGCCACGCGCGAACTTCCAAGGTGTGGATAATATCGAAGTGGGCATGCAATTTCAATCACAGACTGATGATGGTCATGTGATGTTGGTTACTGTTAAAGAAGTGACTGACGAAGAAGTTGTGGTTGATGGTAACCACCCATTGGCAGGTCAGGCATTGACTTTTGATGTTGAGATCGTAGAAGTGCGCGCAGCGACCGCTGATGAGATCGCACACGGCCACGCACACGGCGAAGGCGGTCATCATCACTGATTGATGATTAATAAAAAAGACCCTGATTTATTGGGGTCTTTTTTATTAATTTAATTCAAAGGATTTGATCTGGGTTATTATATCTTCACAATTTTGTGAACTGTCAAAGTCATACGTACATTTTACACAATATCAATCATTGGCATTCAACGCCCGCCAAATCTCATCTACCCCATGTATGCCCGCCATACCAAGCCCAATACCGCCTTGGGGCGTGGCAGGTTCTCGCAGGTTAATGCGAATCAGACGTGGGGCAAAGCCATCGCCAAAGCGTCTAACCGTCGGGATTGCTGTTCCTGCTCCAATCTCAATGACAACAGGATTTTGGTGGGTTGTCAAAAACTTGTGCAGGCGGGTTTCTTGCTTGTCCGTGCGATAAGATTGCCAAGCAAAGTCGCCAAACATCAAAATATTAGGACGCGCCAACCCGCCACAGTCAGGACAAGTGGGTAGCTCCCCAAGCCACTCGCATTTGTCATTGTCAATCACAGGCGTTAAGTCGTCCGCCGTCCAAATTTTATCAGAGCAGGGTATGACACATTGCAGATGATGAATAGAGCCGTGACATTCATAAACCTTGTCAGCGTCAAACCCTGCCTTGATAAATTGCCCATCCACGTTGCTGGTAAAGACAAAATAAGGCAAATCAAGGCGGTCAGCAAGTGCCAATAACTCACCAAAGCCTGCGTGGGGCGTGGTGGCTTTGTACAGTGCCAAACGGTGTCCATAAAATCCCCAAGCAAGGCGTGGATTTTGGGCGAAGGCTTGGGGGTTGGCGATGGTGGCAAAGTCCATCTGCCGTCTGCCAAGCTCGGGATAGGCTTGCCACATACCAGTATTGCCCCGAAAATCAGGCAAGCCAGAATCCACGCCCATGCCTGCTCCTGCGGTGATGAGTAGGCTATCGGCGGAGTGGAGCAGGGTTTTGATGGTGGGCATTTTTCATCCTCTTTTATGGTAAAAAATTCATCAATCAACCGCTCGTTTTTATCAAAATACAAGCGATAATCCGCCACCGCTAAATTTTGGTAAGTGATTTGACAATTTGTTAAGATCGTTGGTGCTGAATTTAAGGTGGGATTAATATGATATTCACAATTTGCCAATCTTTTTCTACTTGGTCAAATTTATAAGGAAATTCCGCCATAAACCATTTATCATTACCATTTTGTTTAAATAAATGGGTTAAATGGGTATTGGTAAGGGTTAATAATTGGGTGTGGTTTGATTGCATTTATCAACGACCAATGAATAGGATTTCCTGTTTCAATGGACGCTTTGGCGACTTGGGTTAATGATTGTAAGATACAATCACAATCCCCCTGTCTTTCTGGGACATTCTCTAATTTGCATAATTCTTTTAATAGTGGTTCTGCTAATTTTGGCGGTATAATGCCTTCATTTACTGTTGGTAAATATTGGTATAATATCGGATAATCATCTTTATAAGTTTTAATAAAGTTTTTAAATTTATTCATTGTAGGAATATTGGCTACATCTTGATTGGATAAGTACATATTTCTATGAGTACACGCTATTTCTACCCAATCATAGAAATCAATAAAAATGTCTTGCGATTTTTCTTGGTTGTTTTCTAATTCTTTTGGTAAATAAATATATAAACCACATTCATCATATTTTATAAAATCGGCAAAATAGGGTTTTGGAATTTTATCGTCTTGAAAACAGCGACAATGTACAAAAGCACCATAACTCATTTTTTTGTCCTTATATTTTTGGTAGTAAGGTATGTATTACGCACCAGTTTTACTACCTACTTTCTCGCACCCATAAAAAATGAATATTTTCGCCTTTATCTATCCAAAATATCAATTTGGATAACTCGTCAATCGGGTCTTGTATTTGGTCTAAAATAGCACTTCTAAATTTTTCTTGGTTTAATTCAAAGGTGTAAATTTTATCAACTTCATTTAGTTTTTCTAGTTGCCCGTTTAAAATTTGTTGTAATGAATGATGGTTATTGGTTTGATTTTCTGAATTTTGAATTTCTTGAATGGCTTCATTGATATAATTGCTTAATTTTAATGGAAACCTTCCTTAAATCTATAATAATCAAACCAAATGGGTGATGATTGTAAAAATTTTTCACAAGATTTAAGAATAAGATAAATGTTGGTTTCTAAATCAAAACGATAGCAATTCATTTGGCAATAGACAATTTAGCCACTATCGTTATAATTTGTTATCTCATTGGAGCGATATATTTTTAAAAAACTTTCTGAAAGATGGAGTTCTGGTTTCTTAAAATTCTGAGTAAATTTGTAATATCAATCATCGTTATTCCCATAAATAAAACCCCAAACACCGACCGATATTTGGGGCTTATTATCCTACCCAATCAACTTCTTCAACAGTTCATTGACTTGTGCAGGATTTGCCTTACCACGACTTGCTTTCATTACTTGTCCGACCAGTCCATTAAAGGCTTTTTCTTTTCCGCCTTTATATTCATCAACCATTGCTTGATTATTAGCAAGCACTTCTTTAATAATGGCTTCAATCGCCCCTGTATCGGTTTCTTGTTTTAGCCCTTTCTCGGCGATAATCTCATCGGCAGATTTGTCGGACTCCCACAGATAGCCAAACACTTCTTTGGCGATTTTACCGCTAATGGTATTATCCAATATGCGAGCAATCAGCCCCGCCAGGCGTTCGGCAGAGATTGGTGATTTGTCAATGGTTAGCTCATTTTTATTGAGTGAACCTGACAGCTCGCCCATGACCCAGTTTGCCCCGATTTTGGCATTATTTTTGCCAATGATTTCAACCACTTGCAAGAAATAATCCGACAGCTCACGGCTACCATTTAGCACGTTAGCATCATAAGCGGTCAAGCCAAATTCATTGGCAAATCGCTCTTTACGCACGCTCGGTAGCTCTGGCATGTCGGCACGCACTTTGGCAAGCGTCTCATCAGAGATAACGACAGGCAACAGGTCGGGGTCTGGGAAGTAGCGGTAATCGTTGGCTTCTTCTTTGGTACGCATGGCACGGGTTTCGTCTTTTTCAGGGTCGTATAGGCGTGTAGCTTGCACGACTTTTCCGCCGTCTTCGATGACGTCAATTTGGCGTTCAATTTCACTTTTTATGGCTCGCTCAATAAAGCGGAACGAGTTTAGGTTTTTGAGCTCACAGCGAGTGCCAAGAGGCGTGTTTGGCTTGTGTACAGACACGTTGATGTCGGCACGGAAAGAGCCTTCTGCCATGATAGCGTCCGAGATGCCAAGCCATGTAACCAGTTCGTGAATGGTCTTGACATAGGCAACCGCTTCGCCCACCGAACGCATATCAGGTTCAGAGACGATTTCGATGAGTGGCGTACCAGCACGGTTTAAATCCACGCCTGTCATCTGTGGCACAGCATCGTGGACGGATTTGCCAGCGTCTTCTTCTAGGTGGGCTCGTGTGATACCGATACGTTTGGTGTATTCGTCTTTTTGCCCTGCGTTTACAAGGATGTCAATGTAGCCACGTCCGACAATGGGGTTTGCCATTTGCGTGATTTGATAGCCTTTGGGTAGGTCGGGGTAGAAGTAGTTTTTGCGGTCAAAGGTGTTGTATGTGCCAAGCTCGGCATTGACACCCATGCCAAATTTTAAGGCACGCTCAATCACGCCTTCATTTAGCACAGGCAATGCCCCTGGAAAGCCCAAATCCACAATGGTGGCTTGGGTGTTGGGTTCTTGCCCAAATTCGGTACTGGCGGGCGAGAAAATTTTGGTGGCGGTGTTTAATTGGCAATGGATTTCAATGCCGATGACAACTTCATAGCCGTCAATTAGGGGGGCTTGGTTAGTCATAAATTTTCCTATTAACTATAAAAATTTAATGGGTTATAAAAATGGATAAATTTCTTTACCAATTTGTGCCATTATTTCATCTTTTTGATTTTTAAAATCAAGGGATTTACCATCATGTGGCTGAGTGATAAATAAGCTGACAAAATAAGATTTATTATTTTCATTCCAAATCACAGCAATGATATTTTTTGATTCACTACCTGTGCCTGTTTTGTCGCCAATTCGCCAATTTTTTGGTAAATATTTTCTCAATAAATTATCAGCAACTTTATCATTGATAAGCCAAGTTATCAACTGTTCTTTGCTTTGATTGGATAGGATATTGTCTGTAATCAATGCTTTTAGGCTTCTTGTATAAGGAATTGGTTTTGCGGTATCACTGGTTTCACCATAATGTGAGCGATTTAGTAAAGGTTCATTATTTGCTAACACCATATCCGCCCCAATCTCTTTCAAAAATTGATTGAATGCAGTCAAGCCCCCAGCTCTATCCAACAAGATATTGGCAGAGCCATTATCACTCAGTGTTATGGTAGCTTCGCACAATTCACTAATAGAAATTGGTTTATTTTCATTAAAGTATTTTTTGCAGACAGGAGAATATTCTATCAAATCGCTTTCTTTAATGATGATTTTTTCATTTAAATCCAATTTTCCTTTATCTACAAGTAATAATATATGGCTTGCGATAAAGGCTTTAATGGTGCTATTAACAGGAAAATATTCATCACCACGATGGCTGGATATTTCACCACTGTCAGCAATAATCGTCATACCAATTTTGGCATTAAATTTATTTTCCCAAATTGGCAATATTTCTTTTAATTTATTTTGTAATAAATTTGGATTTTTTGTTATCTTGTCATTAGGTAAATGGTTATTGGATAAACTCGTTTTGCATCCAGTTAATAAATTGCCAGAAAAAATAATAGGTAGTGCCAATAAGGTTTTTTGTAAAAAATGACGGCGTTGCATCATTATCCCCTTTTATTGCTTGGGATAAATTTATCATTTATCCCAAATCCAAAATCACTTCACCAAATCCGCCATCTCTTGATGAAACTTGGTATTCGCCTGATACACATGAGCGGTTTTTAGAAGTTCGCTTTCCGCCCAATGTTTGCCAATTAGTTGCAAGCCCACAGGCAAGCCGTTCGCTTGTCCCACAGGGTGCGATAGGGCGGGCAGACCTGCCAAGTTCACGCCAATGGTATATACGTCACCAAGATAGATGCTGGCAGGGTCTAAGTTCTCACCCAGCTTATAGGCGGTGGTCGGTGCAGTAGGGCTTGCGATGATGTCGCATTTTTCAAACGCCTTTTTAAAGTCGTCCACGATAAGACGGCGAACCTTCTGGGCTTTGGTATAATAAGCGTCAAAGTACCCTGCCGATAGGGCATACGTTCCCATGATGATACGGCGCTGAACTTCAGTACCAAAGCCTTCAGAGCGGCTGCGCGTATATAGATCGATCAGATCTTTTGGATCTTCGCAGCGATAACCAAAGCGCACACCGTCATAGCGAGACAGGTTTGAGCTGGCTTCGGCAGGGGCGAGCAGATAATAAGTGGCAAGCGTTACGGCAGGGTCGGTGATGTCCACTTCCACGATTTGGGCCCCCAGCTCTTCATATTTGGCTAGGGCGGTGCGAATGGATTTTTCTACTTCACTATCAAGACCTGCCCCAAAATACGCCTTTGCCACGCCGATTTTTTTGCCTGCTAGGGGTTTGCCGTCTGTTTTTGCCACCAAAATGTCCGCCACATAATCTTCGGTGGGGCGGTTGATGGATGTTGCGTCTTTGGGGTCGTGTCCTGTCATCGGGGAAAGCAGGTAGGCACAGTCTAGGGCGGATTTGCCAAATGTGCCTGCTTGATCAAGGCTTGACGCATAAGCAATCATGCCATAGCGAGACACACGCCCATAGGTAGGCTTAATGCCCGTGATGCCACAAAAGCTGGCAGGTTGGCGAATAGAGCCACCTGTATCCGAGCCTGTCGCCACAGGGATGAACCCACTGGCGACCGCTGCCGCAGATCCGCCTGATGAACCACCTGGTACGCGAGCGGCGTCCCAAGGGTTGTGTACCGCCCCAAAATACGAGCTTTCGTTGTCCGAACCCATGGCAAATTCGTCCATGTTGAGCTTGCCTAGGCTGATAAATCCAGCGTTGGCGATGTTTTCCACTACAGTTGCGTCATAAGGCGAGACGAAATTGGATAGGATTTTTGAGCCTGCCGATGTCAGCACGCCTTTGGTGCATAGGTTGTCTTTGTGAGCCATTGGCACGCCAAGCAGGGGGCGAGTGTCGCCATCTGCGCGCAGTTTGTCGGCAGCTTTGGCGGCGTTTAACGCTTGTTCTTGAGTGGCGGTAACAAAGCTGTTAATTTGTCCATCTAGCTTCTCGATGCGTGATAATAGGTGTGTGGTAATATCAACACTGCTAAAATCTTTATTTGCCAAGCCTTTGACGATGGCGTCAACGCTTAATTCGTGTAGTTGTGTCATGAGTTACTCTATTTTATAAGCTTTCTAGCTATTTTATAGTTAGGTGGTTTGGGGTTAATTTGGTGTAGATTAAGATCACTCGATTACTTGTGGTACGAGGTACAGACCGTCTTGTGCATTGGGCGCGACGGCTTGGAATGCGTCTCTATCGATGTTGGGGTTGGCAACATCGGCACGCAGTTCTTGGCAGGCTTCATGAATATTTGCCAAGGGCTTGATGTCATCAGTATTAACGGCTGATAGTGTGTCCATCATGGCCAGAATTTTGCCGATGTCGCTGGCATAGTCAGATGCTAGGTTTTCATCGATCGCCAGACGTGATAGCTTGGCGGCATTTAGAATGTCGCTACTGGATAATGTATCGCTCATAGATTGCCCTTATCTTACAATGAATAAAAAATTGAAATCATAAATGGTGTTAATTGTAGCATATCTTAGTAATTGACAAAATCACTAATCAAGGATAAGTTAGGTGTTTTTGTTAAAGAATGAGGGTTTTGGCATGATACAGGTAATCTTGGCATCAACTTCGCCGCGTCGTCGAGAGTTGTTATCGGTTGTAGGCGTGGAATTTGAGGTGATGGCGGCGGACATTGATGAGACTTGGCAGACTGGTGAGAGCGCCAAAGAGTACATTATTAGAATGGTGCAGAATAAGGCAGTGCGCGCAGCTTCGATATTAAGTGATGACGGTAATCGAACTCAGAATCCTGCCATGACCATCACAGCAGATACCATTGGTGTCATCGATGATGAGGTGCTAACCAAGCCCATCAATAAGGCAGATGCCTTCGACATGTGGCAAAAAATGTCAGGCAGGGCGCACGAGGTATGGACAGCCGTCTGTGTTAGCATCGTTGAAGATGGCGCAATCAGACATCAAAAGCATGTTATTTGTTCAACGCAAGTACATTTTATACCGCTGACAGACGAGATGAAAGAGCGCTATTGGCAGACAGGTGAACCAGCTGATAAGGCGGGTGCATATGCCATCCAAGGCGGCGCGATGGCATGGGTTGAACGTATTGATGGAAGCTATACGAATGTGGTGGGCTTGCCATTGCCACAGACTCTGGCATTGATGAATGAGATGCAATCTCATGTTGAATGATTGTCTTTGATATGATGAGGCTTGCATCTATAAGGAATTTAACTTACTATGATAGATTTGCGCTGTTAAATTATTATGGCTAATGAGATTTTAATTAATCATTGCTCGCTAGAGTCGCGTGTGGCGCTCATCATTGATGACGTGGTGAGTGAGATTTTTATTGAAAGATGCCAAGATGTGAGCTTGGTTGGTAATATTTATCTAGGCACGGTGGTGCGAGTGTTGCCAGGGATGCAGGCGGCATTTGTGGAGATTGGACGTGAGCGCACGGCGTTTTTGCACATAGATGACATGCAAAAAGCTGCACCGATGGACAAGCCAAATCAGCCCAAACCAAAAGCAAGTCCAGATGATTTGATTGAGCGCAGACTGTATCAAGGTGAGCGAATCTTGGTTCAGGTTATCAAAGATGAGCTGGGCACTAAAGGTGCACGCCTAACCACGAATATCTCGCTGCCGAGTCGTTATTTGGTGTACTTGCCTGATGATGATAACTATGTCGGTGTCTCCACTCGTCTCAGTGATCAGAAGGAGCGCAATCGCCTTAGAGGTGAGTTGGCTATATTGATACAGGCACTTAATTTTAAAGGCGGCTTGATTGCCCGCACCGCGGCTGAGCATATCGCACAGGCTAAGCTAGAAGAAGATGTTTATTATCTGCTTCAGTTGTGGCGCACCATACTAGCGCGTACATCATCTGCCAAGCTTCGTAAAGCCAAGCATGAGCTTGTTTATCAAGAGCCATCGCTACCACTTCGCTGCATTCGTGACTTGGCGAATGAACATACTGCCAGCATTGTGGTTGATTGTGAGATGGTTTATAGGGAGCTACGTGCATTTGCAGATGAATTCATGCCAGCCATCGCTGATAAGATTCATCACTACACGGATAATACGCCGTTATTTCATGTACGCGGCGTAGAGAGTGCCTTAAATGACGCGCTGATAAAGCGTGTTGATTTGTTATCAGGTGGCTATCTCATCATTGAACAGACCGAAGCGATGACGACCATTGATGTCAATACAGGCTCCTACGTAGGTAAGCGATCATTAGAAGAGACGGTATATAAGACAAACCTAGAAGCGGCACAGTCCATTGCTCATCAGGTTCGTCTGCGTAATCTGGGCGGTATCATTATTCTAGACTTCATCGACATGGATAAGTCATCTCACCGAGATGCGGTATTAGAAGCTCTGCAGAGTGCGCTAGAGAATGACCCTGCGCGCATTAAAATCACAGGTGTCAGTGAGCTTGGATTGGTTGAGATGACGCGAAAGCGCACACGCGAAAGCTTATCTCAGCAGCTGTGTGAGCCTTGCCCGGTGTGCGCAGGAAAAGGCATAATTAAAAGCAAAGATACCATTGCATTTGATATCATCAGACGATTATTGCAGCTAGCAAGCCAAACTACGAAAGTCAATAACTTTACAATCATTGCTAGTCAGGTCATGACGGACTATCTAAAGGATAATCAAATAGACACAATAAACGATATCATTAAACTAACCAATGCTACGATACAATTTAAAATTAGTCAGCATTACCACCAAGAACAGTATGAGGTCATTTTTGATTGATTTTATCAATAAAAAATGTTATTATATTTAAATAAATTGATAAGAGATGAATAAATTATCCCACGACGGTGCATAAAAATAGCACGTTTTTTGAGCAAAATTGCGCCGAAGAATATTTTGTAAAAATATTGTAATTTATTCATAAAAACTTAATAAAAGCCTTGCATTCATCCTATTTTGATGTATAATATGGGCTCATTATGTTTTAGCGTTGCGCTTTTTAATCCGCTGTGTCGTGATTGAAAAGAACAAAATTTGATAAAAATTGGTTCTCTACAATAACGATAGAGAATTTAAAAAGGACAACGCCACAGCCGAAGCATCGTTTTTGGCACTATAACAACACCCCTGCTGTCTAGCTATTTTTGCATGACGGGCAGGGATTGGATTATTTTGTCTAAAGCCTAGCTTTCGGCAAAAGATTATGAAAATGGTATAGCTGAAGTCATCTTTTGATGATGGAAGTTTTATAAAGCACTTAATTTAGGAGCTTGTTGGCATGGCTAACCAGAGAATCCGTATCCGACTAAAGTCTTTTGACCATCGTCTGATTGACCAGTCGGCACAAGAGATTGTCGATACTGCAAAGCGCACAGGCGCACAAGTTTGTGGACCTGTTCCCTTGCCGACTCGTATTGAGCGGTTCAACGTATTGACATCACCACACGTCAACAAAGACGCTCGCGACCAGTACGAAATTCGCACCCACAAGCGCATGATTGACATCGTACAGCCTACCGACAAAACTGTCGATGCGCTGATGAAGCTTGATCTAGCGGCCGGTGTTGATGTTCAAATCGCCCTAGGCTAATTGAACGACTGGTTTAATATAAACGATTATTAAAGTAAGAGGTCTAAAATGGCGATTGGTTTAGTCGGTAAAAAATGCGGCATGACCCGAGTCTTCACTGAAGCAGGCGTATCTATCCCTGTAACAGTGGTTGAGGTTGACGCAAACCGCATCTCGCAAATCAAAACAGTAGACACCGATGGCTATAGCGCAATCCAAGTAACCACTGGCGTGCGTCGTGACAGCCGTGTGACTGCTGCTCAAAAAGGACACTTCGCAAAAGCTGGCGTAGCCGCTGGTCGTGGTGTTTGGGAATTCCGTGCAGACGAGAGCGAACTAGAAGGTCGCGAAGTTGGCGCAAACATTTTGGCAGACCTATTCGAAGTTGGTCAGTTAGTTGATGTAACTGGTCAATCTAAAGGTAAAGGTTTCCAAGGTGGTGTTAAGCGTCACAACTTCCGTACTCAAGACGCAACTCACGGTAACTCTGTATCGCATCGTGTACTTGGTTCTACTGGTCAAAACCAGACACCAGGTAAAGTATTTAAAGGCAAAAAGATGCCAGGTCAAATGGGTAACAAGCGTGTTACTGTTCAAGGCCTTGAAATCGTGTCTGTTGATGCTGAAAAAGGTGTACTGGTCATCAAAGGCGCGCTTCCAGGTGCTAATGGTGGCGATGTTATCGTACGTCCGTCAGTCAAAGCCTAGTAAAGGGGATTAACGTGAATTTAAAAACTGTTACAGGTGCGGCGGTTGAACTTTCAGAGATCACATTTGGTCGTGAGTTCAATGAAGCCTTGGTACACCAAGTAGTAACTGCTTACCTAGCTGGCGCTCGTCAAGGTACTCGTGCACAAAAAACTCGTGGCGAAGTATCAGGCGGTGGTAAAAAACCATGGCGTCAAAAAGGTACTGGTCGCGCTCGTGCTGGCTCTATCCGTAGCCCGATTTGGGTTGGTGGTGGTCGTGCATTCGCAGCAAAACCACAAGACTGGTCTCAAAAAGTAAACCGTAAAATGTACCGCGGTGCAATGCAGTGTATCCTAGCTGAGCTAGTACGTCAAGAGCGTCTAGTATTGGTTGATGATATTGCTGTAGATAGCCCCAAAACTAAAGGCCTAGTTGCAAAACTGGCTGAACTAAATGCACCACGTGCACTTATCGTAACTCATGAAGTTGACGAAAACTTGTACTTGGCTGCACGTAACATTCCACATGTGAATGTACTTGGTACTCGTGAAGTTGATCCAGTTAGCTTGGTTTCTTTTGATAAAGTTATCATGACTGTTGAAGCTGCCAAACAATTTGAGGAGACACTAGCATGAGTAACGCAAGATTGTATCAAGTGCTAAAAGCACCTGTATTCTCTGAAAAATCTCAACGTCTAGGCGATAGCCTTGGTGTACAAGTTTTCAAAGTTGACAGCAATGCTACTAAGCGTGAGATCAAACAAGCAGTTGAACTAATGTTTGAAGGTGTTGAAGTTGTTAAAGTAAACACTTTGAATACTAAAGGTAAAACTAAGCGTTTTGGTCGCGTAGTTGGTAAGCGTTCAGACGTGAAAAAAGCGTATGTAACCCTAAAAGCAGGTTCAGACGTACAAATCGGTGCTGGTGAAGAAGTCACTAGTGAAACAGCGACTAACGAATAAGGACTAGAATCATGCCTATCGTAAAAGCAAAACCTACGTCACCAGGTCGCCGCTTTGTTGAAAAAGTAGTGCATCCACACCTTTATAAAGGTCGTCCCTATGCACCGCTTGTTGAATCAAAAGCTAAAACTGGTGGTCGTAACAACAACGGCCGTATCACTACCCGTCATATCGGTGGTGGTCACAAGCAACACTATCGTCTGATTGACTTCAAACGCAATAAAGACGGCATCATTGCAACTGTTGAACGCATTGAATACGATCCAAACCGTACCGCGCACATCGCACTATTGAAGTACGCAGATGGTGAGCGTCGCTATATCATTGCACCTAAAAAATTGGCTGTAGGCGATCAGGTTCAATCTGGTGAGGGTTCTCCAATTCGCCCAGGTAACTGCTTGCCACTTAAAAATATCCCAGTGGGTACTGTTATTCACAACATCGAACTAAAAATTGGCAAAGGCGCGCAAATCGCTCGTTCTGCTGGTGCAGCGGTTCAATTGTTGGGTCGTGACGGTGCTTATGTGATCGTTCGTTTGCGTTCTGGCGAAACTCGTCGTATCCACGCAAACTGCCGCGCGGTTATTGGTGAAGTTTCTAACACTGAAAATAACCTAAAATCACTTGGTAAAGCAGGTGCAGCGCGCTGGCGTGGCGTTCGTCCTACCGTTCGTGGTACCGCGATGAACCCGATTGATCACCCGCATGGTGGTGGTGAAGGACGTAACTTTGGTAAACATCCAACCAGTCCTTGGGGTCAGAAAGCTAAGGGTCTTAAGACTCGTTCTAACAAGCGTACTGACAGTATGATCATCCGTCGCCGTCGTGCCAAGAAATAAAGGAAAAGTTTCATGCCTCGTTCATTGAAAAAAGGTCCATTTATCGATGCGCATTTGTTTGCTAAGGTTGAAGACGCTCTAGAAAGCAACAACCGCAAGCCGATCAAAACTTGGTCTCGTCGCTCGATGATTCTACCACAAATGGTAGGTCTAACCATCTCAGTTCACAATGGCCGTACTCACGTGCCAGTTATCGTGAATGAGCAAATGGTTGGCCATAAACTTGGTGAATTCGCTCCGACCCGTTCATACCGTGGTCACGGCGTTGATAAGAAATCTAAGAGATAAGGTGCTACCATGGAAGTAACTGCAAAATTACGTGGTGCCGCCATTTCGGCACAAAAAGTAAGATTGGTTGCGGACGAAGTTCGTGGTAAGCCAATTGAGCGCGCTTTAGACATCTTGACTTTCAGCAACAAAAAAGGTGCTAAATTAGTCAAAAAATGCCTACAATCAGCAATCGCTAACGCTGAGCACAACAACGGTCTAGATATTGACACACTACGTGTATCTACCATCTACGTTGATGAAGGCATCACTTTGAAGCGTATTATGCCCCGTGCCAAGGGTCGTGCTGACCGTATCAGCAAGCGCACTTGTCACATCACTGTTAAAGTAGGAGCATAATCATGGGTCAAAAAGTTCATCCTATTGGTATTCGCTTGGGCGTTATCAAAAAGCACAATGCAAACTGGTATGCAAACCCAAAGCAATACTCAGAGTATTTGCTAAACGACTTTAAAGTACGTGACTTCTTGCGCAATAAGCTAAAAGAAGCAATGGTAAGCAACATCAGTATCGAGCGTCCTACTGGCGCAGCTAAAATTACCATCTATTCAGCACGTCCTGGTGTGATCATTGGTAAGCAAGGCGCTGACATCGAAGCACTTCAAAAAGAACTTACCAAAATCATGGGTGTTCCTGCACAAGTGAACATTCAAGAGATCACTCAACCTGACCTAGATGCTCGTCTAGTAGCTGTTGGCATCGCTAACCAGCTAGAGCGTCGTGTGATGTTCCGTCGTGCGATGAAACGTGCTGTGCAAAACAGCATGCGTTCAGGCGCTCAAGGTATTAAAGTTGAGCTATCTGGTCGTCTAGGCGGTGCTGAAATCGCTCGTACTGAGTGGTATCGTGAAGGTCGTGTACCTCTACATACGCTTCGTGCTGACATCGATTACGCAGAAGTGCGTGCAGAAACTACTTACGGTACTATCGGTGTTAAAGTTTGGATTTTCCGTGGTGAGATTCTAGACGGCATGAACAGCGCCTATAACCCAGTGGTTGAAGAGAAGGCTCGTGCACCAAAACGCCGTGGCCGTACCAACAACCGTCGTAATTCAGACAAGGGGTAAGCTATGTTGCAACCAAAACGTACCAAATTCCGTAAAATGCACAAAGGTCGTAACACTGGCCTTGCCCAACGTGGTAACACTGTTGCATTTGGCGAAATTGGTCTAAAATCTATCGGTCGTGGTCGTATGACTGCTCGTCAAATTGAAGCAGCTCGTCGTACTATCACTCGTCGCATTAAGCGTGGCGGTAAGATCTGGATTCGTGTTTTCCCAGATAAACCTATTACCGAAAAACCATTGGAAGTTCGTATGGGTAAAGGTAAAGGTCCAGTAGAATACTGGGTAGCTGAAATCAAGCCAGGCAAAATGCTTTACGAAATCCAAGGTGTTAGCGAAGAATTGGCGCGTGAAGCTCTAACTCTAGCGTCAGCGAAGCTACCTTTCAAAACGACTATTGTTAAACGGACGGTTATGTAATGAAAACCAACGAATTACGCGAAAAATCAGTAGAAGAGTTGGCTCAATTGCTTGACGAAAAGCAGCTTGATGCATTCCGTCTGCGTATGGCAAAAGCTACGGGTCAGCTAGGCAACACTCACGAAGTTAAAGCAAATCGTCGTACGATTGCAAAAATCTTAACTTTGATTAACGAAAAACAAAGAGGCGACGCATGAGCGAGAACACCCAAACTCAAGAAGTTGGCGTTGTAACTGGTAAAGTAATCAGCAACAAGATGGACAAGTCTATCACCGTTCTGGTTGAGCGCCAAATTCGCCACCCAGTGTATGGCAAACAAATTCGCCGTTCTACTAAGCTTAAAGCTCATGACGAGAACAATGTTTGTCAAGAAGGCGATATCGTTCGTATCAAAGAAACTCGTCCTATCTCAAAGACCAAAACTTGGACTTTAGTAGACGTGGTTGAGACTGCGGTAAAAATTTAAGTTATTTGCATTAAAAGTCGTTTGCTAGTATAATGTACGTCTTTTTAGATGTTCATCCACTAAATATGTGCAAATATGGCGCATATTTAGTGGCGAATGGCTTTTATTGCTTTATTTATTATGGAGTAATGCGATGATTCAGACTGAAACAATGCTGGAAGTTGCAGATAACAGTGGTGCAAGACGTGTACAGTGCATTAAAGTACTGGGTGGCTCGCATCGTCGTTACGCATCAGTTGGCGACATTATCAAGGTAACGGTTAAAGAAGCCATTCCTCGTGGTCGTGTTAAAAAAGGCGACGTGATGAATGCGGTCGTTGTACGTACCAAAAAAGGCGTACGTCGTCCAGATGGTTCTGTACTACGTTTTGATGACAATGCGGCAGTTATTCTAAACAATAACAAAGCCCCGATTGCAACTCGTATTTTTGGACCTGTTACCCGTGAACTACGTGGTGAACAATTCATGAAAATTGTTTCACTAGCACCAGAAGTACTGTAACCTTTTAGAGGCATCCTATGGCAAAGTTACGCAAAGGCGATACCGTGGTTGTGATTGCTGGCAAAGATAAAGGCAAGCAAGGCGCAATTTTGGCGGTTAAAGCAGACCGTGTAAAAGTTGAAGGCATTAACATTGTAACTAAACACCAAAAACCTAATCAAATGCTAGGTAAAGAAGGTGGCATCGTTAAGCAAGAAGCATTTTTACATATTTCAAACGTTGCGATTTATAACGCAGCAACCCAAAAGGCAGATCGTATTGCTTACCAAGTAAACGAAGAGGGCAAAAAAGTCCGTATCTATCGTTCTACTGGTGAAGTAGTGGCGACTGCATAAGAGACTAAGGGTATATAGTAATGGCAAGATTAAAATCTTTATACAATGACCAGCTAAAGCAAAAAATCAAAGATGAGCTTGGCTTGGAAAATGTTATGCAAGTGCCAAGAATCACCAAAATCACCCTAAATATGGGTGTTGGCGGCGCAGCACAAGATAAAAAACTACTTGAAGGCGCATTAGCAGACATGACTGCAATCGCTGGTCAAAAACCAGTAGTAACCAAAGCACGCAAATCAGTGGCAGGCTTCAAAATCCGTGAAGAATGGCCAATTGGTTGCAAAGTTACACTACGTGGCGAACAGATGTACGAATTCCTAGATCGTCTTATTGCCATTGCGATTCCTCGTATTCGTGACTTCCGTGGTTTTTCAGCAAAAGCATTTGATGGCCGTGGCAACTATTCGCTAGGCATCAAAGAGCAGATCGTTTTCCCAGAAGTTGATTTTGATAAAATCGATCGTATCCGTGGTTTGGACATTACCATCACTACCACTGCTGCTGACGATGATCAAGGTCGTGCATTGCTAAAAGCATTCGGCTTCCCATTCAGATAAGGTAAACGTTATGGCTAAGAAAAGCATGATTAATCGCGAATTAAAGCGCGAAAAAACAGTTGCTAAGTACGCCGAAAAGCGTGCAGAGCTAAAAGCAATAATCAGCGACATCAATGCGAGTGATGAAGATCGTCTAGATGCAATGCTAGCACTTCAATCACTACCACGCAACTCTTCTCCAGTGCGCCTGCGTAACCGCTGTGGCCTAACTGGTCGTCCGCATGGTTATTTCCGCAAATTTGGTTTATCACGTAATAAACTACGTGAGCGCGTAATGCAAGGTGATGTACCTGGCGTTCGTAAAGCAAGCTGGTAAGGAGTATCGCAATGAGTATGCAAGATCCTGTTGCCGATATGCTAACCCGCATCCGCAACGCACAATCAAGAAACAAACCATCAGTATCAATGCCTGCCTCTAAGCTACGTAAATCTATCGCTGACCTTTTGGTTGACGAAGGTTATGTGATTAGCGCAGAAGTAAGCGAAGTTGAGAATGGTAAAAAAGTTTTGACTATTGAGTTGAAATACTACCAAGGTAAAGGCGTTATCGAAGAATTGAAACGCTATAGCCGTCCTGGTCTACGTCAATACCGTGGTAAAGATGAACTTCCAAGCGTACAAAAAGGCTTAGGTGTTGCTATCATCTCTACTAGTAAGGGTATCATGAGTGACCGTGCCGCTCGTGCCGCTGGTATCGGTGGTGAAGTAATTGCGCTAGTTGCTTAAGATCCAACTAGTTAAATTACAAAAAGATGAAATCCTTGGTTTACGCCAGGGATTTTTTCTGTTATAATAGCGTGCTTTTCTAATTAGCTATCAAATACTGATTAGAAAATCATTGTTTCACTGCCATCAATTCGATGGTTTTTATTATCATTAAAGGAAATTCCTATGTCTCGTGTGGCTAAAGCCCCAGTAGCGTTGCCAGCTGGCACTAGCGTTACTTTGAACGGTCAGCAGGTTGAAGTTAAAGGCAAGAATGGTTCTTTGTCTTTACGCCTGCATGATTTGGTCGAGCTAAAACAAGAAGAAGGTGTTGTTACGCTTTCTCCTGTTGCTGATACCAAAGAAGCGTGGATGCATACCGGCACAGTTCGCGCATTGATCAATAACATGGTTCAAGGTGTGAGCAACGGTTTTGAGCGTCGCCTACAACTTATCGGTGTTGGTTATCGTGCACAAGTTGCAGGTAATAAAGTAAACCTAAACCTAGGTTTTTCACACCCAATCGAATATACGCTACCTGAAGGTGTAACCGCAGAAAGCCCAAGCCAAACTGAAATCGTTCTAAAATCAAGCGATAAGCAGAAACTTGGTCAAGCAGCTGCGAAAATTCGTAGTTTCCGTCCACCAGAGCCTTACAAAGGTAAAGGTGTTCGCTACAGCGATGAAGTGGTTCTTCGTAAAGAAGCTAAGAAAAAATAAGTAAGGTGAGCAAACATGTTCGATAAAAAATCAGCTCGTCTTCGCCGAGCGAAAAAAACCCGTGCACACATCCGTCACCTAGGTGTAAACCGTTTGACCGTGACTCGCACTCCACGTCATATCTATGCTCAAGTTATCTCGCCAACAGGCGGTGTTGTTGTTGCTCAAGCTTCAACTCTTGATGCTAGCCTACGTTCTGGCGCTACTGGTAACGTTGAAGCAGCAAAAGCTGTTGGTGCGTTGATTGCAGAGCGTGCGAAAGCTGCGGGTATCACTAAGGTTGCATTTGACCGTAGTGGTTTTAAATATCATGGCCGTGTTAAAGCACTAGCTGACGCTGCTCGTGAAAATGGATTGGAGTTCTAATCATGGCAAAAGTTGAACAAACTGACGGTTTGGTGGAAAAATTGGTTGCCGTTGACCGTGTTGCAAAAGTTGTTAAAGGCGGTCGTATCTTCTCTTTCACCGCATTGACAGTTGTTGGTGATGGTAATGGTCGTGTAGGTTTTGGTCGTGGTAAAGCACGTGAAGTGCCTGCTGCTATCCAAAAAGCTCTTGAAGCTGCTAAGCGTAATATGATTACTGTTGAGCTTGCTGGCACAACACTACAACACCCTATTAATGCTCGTCACGGTGCATCAAAAGTATATATGCAACCTGCCTCAGAAGGTACTGGTGTAATTGCTGGTGGTGCAATGCGTGCTGTTCTTGAAGTTGCTGGCGTTCAAAACGTATTGGCAAAATGCTACGGCTCAACCAATGCAGCTAATGTTGTACAAGCAACTTTTAAAGGTTTGCGTGATATGGTTTCTCCTGAGCAAGTTGCAGCGAAACGTGGCAAATCTGTAGAAGAAATTTTGGGCTAAGAAGTAGGTAAGTTACGATGAAAACAATCAAAGTTACTCAAGTAAAATCGAGTAGCCATCGCTTAGCAAGCCATAAAGCTTGCCTAAAAGGCCTAGGGCTACGTCGTATCGGTCATACCGTAGAAGTTGAAGATACTCCTTCAGTTCGCGGTATGGTAAATCGTGTAAATTACATGGTTAAAGTGGAGGAAGCGTAATGGGTCTTCGTTTAAATGAACTTGCACCAGCATTGGGTGCAAAAAAGACAGCTCAGCGTCGCGGCCGTGGTATCGGTTCTGGTCTAGGTAAGACTGGTGGCCGTGGTGTTAAAGGTCAAACTTCACGTTCAGGCTCAAGCATCCCAGCAGGTTTTGAAGGCGGTCAAATGCCTATCTATCGCCGTTTGCCAAAATTTGGTTTTACCAGTCAGATGGCGCTTACTACTGCTGAAGTACGTCTTTCTGAATTGAACAAGATTGATGGCGATGTTGTCAGTGTTGAGTCTCTAAAGGCAGCTAACATCATTCGTGGTGACATGAAGCGTGCTCGTATCATCCTATCTGGTGAAATTACTCGTGCCCTTACTTTCAAAGGCGTAAAAGTAACTAAAGGTGCAAAACAAGCAATCGAAGCTGCCGGCGGTAGCGTCGAGGAGTAGTGTCGTGTCAAAGCAATCAGCGTCTAAATCAGGCATTCCATTAAATCCGTTTGTATTTATTCGAAAATATGATGAATTATGGAATCGTATGCTCTTTTTAATTGGGGCGTTGATTGTTTACCGTCTAGGGTCGCACATTCCTGTGCCTGGGATGAACCCGATCCGTTTGGCAGAATTCTTTAAAGCTGGCGAGAATACCTTTTTAGGTATGTTTAACATGTTCTCAGGTGGTTCACTTGAGCGTATGTCGATCATGGCTTTAGGTATCATGCCATACATTTCAGCATCGATTGTGGTGCAGATGATGTCGGTGGTGGTTCCATCCTTAGAGGCGCTCAAAAAAGAGGGCGAGGCAGGGCGTAGAACGCTTAATAAGTACACTCGTCAAGGTGCTTTAGCCCTTGCATTTGTGCAAGCGATTGGTATGTCTGCAGGTCTTATTTCACAAAACCTAACCCTTTCTACAGGATTAAGTTTTTATATTCCTGCAGTTACTTCCTTAGTCGCTGGTGCCATGTTCTTAATGTGGCTTGGTGAGCAAATTACTGAGCGTGGCATTGGTAATGGCATCTCAATGCTAATCCTTGCGAGTATTGTAGCGAGTGCGCCAGGAATGATTGGTGGTATGTTTGCCAGCAGTACAGGTGGTAGTAAAGAGCTATTAACTGCATTTATCTTTATCCTTCTGGGTGTTGCTGTTACTGCAGCGATTGTATTCATTGAGCGAGCTCAGCGTCGTGTGCCTGTCAACTATGCTCAAAAGCAGCAAGAGGGTCGTAAAGTTTATGCGCAGCAGCAATCTCACTTGCCGTTAAAAATTAATATGGCAGGTGTTATTCCAGCTATTTTTGCCAGCTCTTTGCTTATGCTGCCAGCCAGTCTTGGTCATTTATCGGTACCAACTGAGAATCCAACGACTTTCCAAAGCATCATTCAAAATATGACTTTGGTATTGCAGCCAGGTCAGCCGTTGTATCTTTTAATTTTTGGTGCACTAATCATTTTCTTCTGTTATTTCTATACAGCTTTAATGTTTAACCCAAAAGAAGTGGCTGAGAACCTAAAGCGTAGCGGCGCTTACATCCCTGGCATTCGCCCTGGACAACAGACAAAACGTTACTTAGACTTTGTTTTAAATCGCCTAACTTTCATTGGTGCCATGTACATGGCGATCATCTGCTTGATGCCAATGGTTGTACAGTCATGGTTTGGTAATCAAGCCTTGCCTTTAGGTGGTACCTCTTTGTTGATCATGGTGGTTGTATTGATGGACTTCATTGCACAAATTCAAGCACATTTGATGACCCATCAATATCATGATCAAACGTTAATTAAAGCACCAAATAACTAATGGTGCATCATAGGAGCATGACATGAAAGTTCAAGCATCAGTTAAAAAGATTTGCGGCAGCTGTAAAATCGTTCGTCGCAAAGGCAAAGTTCTTGTAATCTGCAGTTCAGAACCACGCCACAAACAACGTCAAGGTTAATTTTACAAATTAATACTTGCAAATTAGTAGCGGATAATGTATTATCCGCTACTTGCCATGCTGTTGTTATTTACAACAGTAGAGTAAACTTAGCAAATGCCATGCATTTGTGCTAATGGAGAGAAATCAATGGCTCGTATTGCCGGTGTAAACATTCCGGACAACAAACACGCAGTGATTTCACTAACTTATATTTTTGGTATCGGTCGTACTACCGCTAAGCAAATTCTTGCTGCTGTTGGTATCAACGAAACTACCAAAATTGGTCAGTTAGATGATGCACAGCTAGATGCTGTCCGTGCAGAAGTTGCAAATTACGCTACCGAAGGTGACCTTCGCCGCGAAATTTCAATGAACATCAAGCGTTTGGTCGATTTGGGTTGCTACCGTGGTCTTCGCCACCGTCGTGGTCTACCTGTAAATGGTCAACGTACAAAAACTAACGCGCGTACCCGTAAAGGTCCACGCAAAGCAATTAAAAAGTAACTAATTTAGGAAGCTAAAAGATGGCAAAAGACACTCGTAGCCGCAAAAAAGTGGCACGTCGTTCGGTATCTGAAGGTATCGCCCATATTCATGCGTCTTTTAATAACACCATTGTAACCATTACCGATCGTCAAGGTAATGCATTGGCTTGGGCCACCTCAGGTGGACAAGGCTTCCGTGGTTCACGTAAATCAACGCCTTTCGCTGCACAGGTTGCTGCTGAAGTTGCTGGTAAAGCAGCTCAAGAAACCTATGGTGTAAAAAATGTTGATGTCTTGGTTAAAGGTCCAGGACCAGGTCGTGAGTCTGCGGTTCGTGCATTAGGTGCATTGGGTTATAAAATTAACAGCATCAGCGATGTAACACCAATTCCACACAACGGCTGCCGCCCACCTAAGAAGCGCCGCGTTTAAGGAGAAAGACACATGGCCCGTTATATTGGTCCAAAACTAAAATTGTCACGTCGTGAAGGTACTGACCTGCAACTAAAATCAGGCGTTAAGCCTTATGATGTGAAAACTAAAAAAGCAAGTCGTGCGCCTGGTCAGCATGGCAACAGCCAAAACAAAACTTCTGAATACGCTTCACAGCTTCGTGAAAAGCAAAAAGTAAAACGTATGTACGGTGTACTTGAGCGTCAATTCTCTAACTACTATAAAGAAGCTGCTCGTATGCGTGGCGCAACAGGTGAAAACCTGCTTGGTATGCTAGAGCGTCGTTTGGATAACGTTGTTTATCGTATGGGTTTTGGTGCTACTCGTGCAGAAGCTCGCCAGTTGGTCAGCCATCGTGCAATTCTGCTAAAAAAAGCAGGTCGTGATGAGTTTGTTCGTGTGAACATTCCTTCAATCCAAGTTCAAGATGGCGACGTAATTGCTGTTCATGAGAAATCTAAGGAACAACTACGTATTAAAAACGCTGTTGAGCTAGCGACACAACGTGGTATTCCAGAATGGCTAGAAGTTGATCACAGCAAACTTCAAGGTACTTTCAAGACTGCTCCAGAACGTAGTGAATTACCTGCTGAAATCAACGAAAGCTTGATTGTTGAGCTATATTCTAAATAATCCGAATTAATCATCGAGGTGACACTATGACAAATGCAACTGAGTTTCTAACACCTAGCGCCATTCACGTTGATGCGGTTAATGAAACGACTGCTAAGGTCACGCTCGAGCCGTTAGAACGTGGCTTTGGGCATACGCTAGGCAATGCTCTTCGCCGCATCTTGCTTTCTTCATTGTCTGGCGCTGCCGTCATCGAAGCAGAGATTGAAGGTGTTGATCATGAGTATTCAACACTTGAAGGTCTGCAAGAAGACGTGATGGATTTGCTATTAAACCTGAAGGGTTTAGCAATCACTTTGCACGATCAGAATGAAGCATATTTGACTTTGGATAAGCAGGGCGCAGGTATTGTTACTGCTTCTGACCTAGAGTTGCCACATAATGTAGAAATCGCTAATCCTGAATTGGTGCTTGGTACATTAAGTGAGCGCGGCCATCTAAAAATGCGCCTACGTGTTGTAACTGGTCGTGGCTACGAGCCTGCCAATCAACGTCGTGAAGATGCTAGCTCAAAAACAATTGGTCGTCTAAAGCTTGATGCAAGCTTTAGCCCAATTCTACGTGTGGCATATGATGTTGAGAATGCTCGTGTTGAGCAACGTACTGATCTTGACAAGCTAATTATTGAGCTTGAAACTAACGGTACGATTGACCCTGAAGAAGCGATTCGTAAAGCAGCAACTATTCTTCAACAGCAAATCGCAATCTTTGTTGATTTGGAAGCTGAGGAAGTCGTTGAGCCTGTCAAAGAAAAAGAAGAGATTGATCCTGTGCTGCTACGTCCAGTGGATGATCTTGAACTAACGGTTCGCTCAGCAAACTGCTTGAAAGCTGAAAACATTTATTATATTGGCGATTTGGTACAGCGTTCTGAAACTGAACTGCTTAAGACCCCAAATCTTGGTAAGAAATCATTGACTGAAATTAAAGATGTTCTTGCATCTAAAGGTCTTGAACTTGGAATGCGCTTAGAAACTTGGCCACCAAGCGACCTACGAGTTGATGATCGCTTTTCTTATCGTAGCCGTTAATTTAAAGGATACTGACCATGCGACATCGTAACAGTGGCGTTAAGCTGGGTCGCACCAGCAGCCATCGTAAGGCAATGTTCCAAAACATGACTAACTCTCTGTTTGAACATGAGCTAATAAAGACCACTTTGGTTAAAGCAAAAGAGCTACGCCGTGTAGCTGAGCCTTTGATCACTTTGGCAAAAGAAGACAGCGTTGCCAACCGCCGTTTGGCGTTTGACCGCACTCGTAACAAGGCTATCGTTGGTAAATTATTCAACGAACTTGGCCCTCGTTACCAAACTCGCCCAGGTGGCTACCTGCGCATCATTAAGTGTGGCTATCGCGATGGCGATAACGCGCCGATGGCTTATGTTGAGTTGGTGGATCGCCCATAATTTATGGTGATTTAGACTCAATAAAACCCCGATTCCTATCGGGGTTTTTTATTTTTCTAAAACCTACAAGTCAGAAAGATCTAATACCTCATGATCTATTGTATTAATGACATCAACATTAACCAACACATCAATTTGACCATCTGGTAGATCCTCAATGTCATAAGGTGAGCTTACTTCTATGGTTTCATCATCAAGTTTATGAATGACCACTGTATCGTCAAGTAATTCAAGCAATGCCAGCAATGGCTCATATGCCGTGATATGAATACCGATGTTTTTATTTTTTGGATTTATAAGGTATTTGGGTGTTTGTTTGCTAGACGGTAGGATGAATTGATTCCCTTGACTGCTGTTTTTGATGATGCGGAACTGTTCATCGTTAATGTCGGCATGGGCTGACGCATTGCTGATACTTCGGCAAACAATCACATACTGATCTTTTTGTTTAACGGCGGGTATTTTTGAAACCTTTGCCAATGCATCTTTAGCAGAGATGTGCGTTAATAGCATGTAGCCGATTTCGGTAGGGTATGCGACGATCTGCCCGTTTTGGAGTGCTTGTTTAATTTGCTCTAGTAGTCTTGGCTGAGGGTTTTTTGGATGTAGATAAATTGTATTCATGGCTGTCCTTTTTGATTGGGTAATTGAAATTTTTGACAGATTATTAAAAACATCCATATAAGCCGACGAGCATCTCTTGGTAGCTTGTCAGGATGGTTAAGATATTGATTGGCCCGCTCATACACATCATGGGCAAAAGTACTTTTTGTTGTATCAAAATCAGCGTTTAGATTATCCTGCGACACATAAAAATATCGCCCACAGGCTTGGTTGAGTAGGCATTCTATCGCCTGCGGTTTGATTTCTACTTGTTCAAAGATGGCTTGAGTCTGCTCATCACGGCCGTCAGATTCATACCAATAGCCAAAATCATTAAGTGTGCGTCGATGCTTGCCTGCGATACACCAATGGCTGACCTCATGCAAGGCGCTGGCAAAGAATCCATGGGCAAATTCAATGCGTGCAGGGCTTCCTGCTTCGCTTGGGAAATATTCGGGTTCGTTTTCGCCTCGCACCAGTATCGTCGGCATGATATCAATGTTTTTTTGATTAAACATTTGGTTGAATAGTTTCATGAGCCAATCTGTCAGTGCATCATCATCGTTATGATCGATATTCTGCCATGTGTCACGAAAATTACCTAAGTCTCTGACGGTGAAATTTTGGGTGATTTTTTTGATGTCATCTTGATCTGACAGTAACTTGAATAGATTTTGCCAAAGATTGAAAACGTGATTTTTGTTGTCATTCTGATTAAGTGCAAGGTCTGGTGAGAGGTCGTAAAATGAAATGAAAGTCATGATTATTGAATTGCAAATTTTTTGTATTATAGCATTATTTGTCCCTGTAAGAGAAATCTGATGATGGGTTAATAAGCTCATACAAAATAGCCGTGAAAATATTCCTAATTTATGAAATAATATACCTAATATTAAAATAGGAAATCTATGATGACGCAATCAATCAATCAATCTAATCCCAGCCAAGAGCTGCCTGCCAATATTCTGCTTGAGAGATGGGCTGATATTGGTTTTTCTTGGTCTGGCGAGGTGGCTGTAGAGAGTTTCGAGCGACTTTCAAAAAATTTAATTCTACAAGAGCAAAACCAACAGGTTAAGAATCTTAATCTTAAAGTAAATCTGCAAAAAATAGACGGCACCCTGTGGCTGAACTATGAAGTTGTAGGTAAGCTTATTACCCCGTGTCAGCGATGCCTTGAACCGACGACCGTGGATGTCACGGGGGATTATCGATTGGCGATTTTATTCAATGAATCTCAGGCTGATCAAGTGCAGGACGCTGAATATGTGTTGGTTGATGAACTAAACCCTTCTGACTCTCGTAAAATGCTGCCTATCAAGGATCTGCTAGAGGATGAGCTTTTGCTTGTGCTACCATTATCTCCACGCCATGACGACTGTGATATGCCAATTGAGATGGTAGAAGATGAAGAGGAGGTGACCGATAACCCATTTGCAGCATTGGCTGCACTAAAAGGACAATTAAATTAACTTAATGTTTGATTGGTTTAGAAAAAGTTTTGTAATTTTTTATGTTTAGGCTTTGAAAAATCAAAAATTTTTCGGTATAATACAGCGTTTATTGTGCTTAAGTTAGATGAGCAAGACAAAAGGTGCTATGTCTTGGCTGTATTTTTACAATATCATCCTAAGCAAACCAATTTTCACTTTATTTTGGCGATCGGGACGATTATGATTGTCTTGATCTGACGAATTTTAGGAGCTATCATGGCAGTTCAACAAAACCGCAAAAGCCGTTCACGCCGCGACATGCGTCGTTCACACGACCGTATGGTAGTGAACACTCTAGGCATTGATTCTACTACTGGCGAAAAACATCTTCGCCACCACGCGACCAAAGACGGTTTTTACCGTGGTCGTCAGCTGTTCAAGGTAAGCCAAGACAGCTAATCGGTAGATAATACCAATAAGCCAAGCCGTGTTGTTTGTTCAATGCGCTTGGCTTTTTATTTTGGCAAGTTCACTAAGCTTGAGGTGCTAAAATTAGCAAACAAATTTTTACTTTTTATGTTAGAATGCACCTAATTTGGATTCATTATCCAATAAAATAAATAGTCGTAAGCACAAAGTAGGTATCGTATGGCAGAGAATAATACCATGAAACGCATTGCGGTAGTTTTCCCTGGTCAAGGTTCGCAAGCGGTTGGCATGATGAATGAGCTGGCAGAGCATTTTCCTATTGTAAAGTCAACCTTTGATGAGGTGAGTTCAGCGCTTGGATTTGACCTTTGGGAAATCACTCAGGATGAGTCACGCCTACATAAGACAGAATACACGCAGCCTGCATTATTAGCGGCGAGTGTTGCGATTTGGCATATTGTTAAGGATAAATTAGGCGCTCAAGGCGTTAAGCCCGTATGTCTGGCCGGTCACTCATTGGGCGAATATAGTGCCTTGGTAGCAGGCGGTGTATTAAGCTTGGCGGATGCTGTTAAATTGGTTCACGAGCGTGGCAAATACATGACACAAGCGGTTGCAGGTATTGACACTCAAATGGCAGCCGTGCTCGGTCTTGATGATGAACAAGTATCCAGCCTGTGTGAGGACGCAACTCAGAATGCTGGCATCGTGAACCCCGCTAACTTTAATAGCCCAGGTCAAGTAGTGATCGCAGGCACAGAAGTGGGTGTTAGGCATGTGTTGACATCGGTTGAAAACCTAGGTAAAAAAGCCGTACCACTAAAGGTATCCGTGCCATCACATTGTCAGCTGATGAATCCTGCAACAGATAAGTTGGCAGCACTGCTGAGCGACACGGCATTCAAACAAGCAGAGATCCCTGTCATTCAGAACCGCCACGCTGTCGTCCATGATAACATTAATGACATTAAGACTTCATTGATTGAGCAGCTGTCTATGCCTGTTCAATGGGCTAAAACCATGCGAAAACTGGCTGATAAACATATCGATATTATCATCGAATGCGGTCCTGGTAATGTCCTATCAAATCTTGCCAAGCGCCAGGCCGAGCCAATCACAGCTCTGCCTACTGATAAATTGGCGCGCCTTGAGAAATTGGAGAATTTAGCATGAGCAGAAAGATTGTATTAGTAACGGGCGCTAGCCGAGGTATCGGCCGTGCCATTGCGCAAAAATTTGCAGCAGAAGGCCATTTTGTTATCGGCACAGCGACCAGTGAAAAGGGCGCTGAAGCTATCGAAGAATATTTAAGTGAAGCTGGTGGTATCGGCCGCGTGTTAGATGTTTGCGATGAAGAAGCGATCGATAACCTATTTGAAGAGATCGACAGCGTTTATGGTAACGTCAATGTGCTTGTTAATAATGCCGGCATCACCAAAGACGGTCTTTTAATGCGCATGAAAAATGAAGACTGGTCCGATGTTATTGACACCAACCTAACTTCTATTTACCGCACCTCTCGTCGCGCCATTAAAGGCATGATGAAGGCTCGCTCTGGACGTATAATTAACATCACGTCGGTGGTAGGGCAGATGGGTAATGCTGGTCAGGCTAACTACGCTGCCAGTAAAGCAGGTGCTGAGGGCTTTACCCGCGCATTGGCTCGTGAGATCGGATCGCGTGGCGTGACTGTAAACTGCGTTGCACCTGGTTTTGTAGAGACCGACATGACCGAAGAGCTTGATGAGCGTTTAATCAATTCCATGCTAGACGCTGTGCCGCTAGGACGCATGGCGCAGCCTGAAGAGATTGCTGCGGCGGTGACTTTCTTGGCGAGCGACGAGGCTAGTTACATCACAGGCGAGGTGTTGGCTGTCAATGGCGGCATGTACATGTAATCAAATATTTTTTATAAAAAAATTGACAAATTTTTGATTTTTGATTATTATTTATCTTAAATTGTGTACAACTGTATTCATAAAACTTGCACTATCCGTGAAAATGTTTTATGATACGCTAAATTTCTGATAAATAGTTAAAATCAGTATGGTGCTGATAAGTAGCATTTATCCATCGATTTAAAGGAAATACCTATGAGCGATATCGAAGCTAAAGTAAAAGACGCAGTGGCTGAACAACTTGGTCTAAACGTTGCTGACATCAATAATGACGCGTCATTCATGGACGATTTAGGTGCAGATTCTCTAGACCTAGTTGAGCTTGTAATGGCATTTGAAAGCAACTTCGGCATCACCATCCCTGATGAAGATTCTGCTGAACTTACTACTGTTCAAAAAGCAATCGACTACGTGACTGCTAAGCTTTAATTGATTGATTAAAGTTAAATCACAAAACCACCCATTTTGGGTGGTTTTTTTATTACCATTAATTGATACTAAGTAGCAATCTAAACTACAATTGATAACAATTTCATAGCAAAACTTAGCGATTCTGCGGGTTGGTTTTTGGTAGGATGATCTTAATTAATGAGCGATTTTGTATTAAGCTCATTATGATGAGTTATCCAAATAATTTGCCCACTAAATGTTAAGTGTAGGGCAGTCAATAAACAAACAGGAGTCTATTATGAGTATTTTTAGTTTTGCCAAAGACATCGGCGATAAAATCTTTAATCGTAACAAGAAAGATGCAGCGCCAGCACCAGCTGCAAACACAGCAGCACCCGCTGAGCCAACTGCACAAGAAATTGCAAACTTGCTATTGGCTCGCGTACAAGCTCAGAACGTTCAGATTAGCAATCTGTCAGTAAACTATAACAGCGATACGGACACCGTAACACTATCGGGTGCAGCCAAGAACCAAGAAGATCGCGAGCGCGCACGCTTGGCGGTGGGTAATGTCCAACACGTTGAGACGGTTGTTGATAACATCACAGTAGAATCTCAAGAGTCTGAGTCTCGTTTCTACACCGTAAAATCAGGCGACAACCTATCAAAAATCGCTAAAGAAATGTATGGCAACGCCAATGACTACATGAAGATCTTCGATGCGAACAAGCCTATGCTTTCACATCCAGACAAAATCTATCCAGGTCAAGTATTGCGAATCCCTGCATAATCTTACCCAGATTGATTAAAAAGTTAGTTAAAAAGACCGTCATCGTGCGGTCTTTTTTTGCTGTTTTAGCTATTTTGGCAGTGGAGGTTGAGTGCATCTTGAGTTTGGCGAATGCGATGTCTAACTTCATCGGCGGTTAAGGCTTTTTGGGAGCCATCATCGCTAATCTCATGGACGTCGCCACCTGCGTTTAGTGTTGCTAGATTATCTCGCAGGATTTGGCATTGTTTTTGCCTTGTGGCGTCTATTGGTGGCGCTGCTGATTTTGGTTGATAAAAATTAAGAGCTGTGTGACTGCCTTGAGGTGGTAGCTGGCTATAACGCGGCTCGCCATATTTACCGATACTTTGATAAACAGTGACAGCTTGAGCATTGGCTGATGCCATCATCAGCGCGATAGACGATAGGGTGTAATGAAGGGATGTTCGCATGAGTGTCATCATTAGGATTTGGGGTATTGTAGCATTGATGCGATCAGAATGTTCGGATTTGACGGGTTATTTCATGGTTAAAGGTTGGAAAGATGATAAATTACAAAAAATCCGAACATATGTGCAAAATGGGCTTGGCAAAAGATGGCTTTTGGGTTAATATAGTCGCGTAGTATTTTTGATAACTAATTTCGTATTTATTCATACTTATCATAAAAATTAGTTATAAATGAATTTAAAGTCGGCGTGATTTTTATCCAAAATTGCGTTTGTCAGATTAAATTTAACAAATTACCGTTTGTTCATGCTGATCTGACATTGCTTTAGACTTATCGGTCTGCAAGACGAACATCATGTCAATACTCTTTTGTCTTTGTCGGTTCATACTTGCACCTGCCTTTTGTCTGTAGCAACTTTATTGTGTTTGTTTAATTTACCCATCTGGTAAAAAGGATTGACAATGACAGAGCAAACCACCCAAGCCCCCAACATGACGGGCCATACTCAGACGGCAGACGCCGCCAAACATTTCCGTGAAAATCAAGAAAAACTTGCCCGTGGCGAAACTGTCGCCATGAGCGGGGCAGAGCTGCTTGTGCAAGCCTTAGTTGATGAAGGTGTGACCCATATCTTTGGCTATCCTGGCGGTGCGGTGCTGCATATCTATGATGCCCTATTTAAGCAAGACAAGATTGAGCATATCCTGGTTCGCCACGAGCAGGCGGCAGGACATATGGCGGACGCTTATAGCCGTGTTACAGGACGTACGGGTGTGGTACTAGCCACGTCAGGGCCTGGCGTTACTAATACCGTAACCGCCATTGCCACAGCGTTCATGGACTCCATTCCTATGGTGGTGCTGGCAGGACAGGTGCCAAGCACCTTGATTGGTGATGATGCATTCCAAGAGTGCGACATGATCGGTATCTCTCGCCCAGTGGTCAAGCACAGCTTTGTCGTGCGCAACCCAGCTGACATTCCTGAAATCATCAAAAAAGCTTTCTTTATCGCAAGCTCAGGCCGTCCTGGCCCTGTGGTGGTGGACATTCCTAAGGACATGACGAACCCTGCCGATAAATTTGACTATGTCATGCCAAGTGAGATTAACATTCGCTCATATCAGCCAACTTCCAAGGGGCATGGCGGCCAAATCAAAAAAGCTCTAGACGTACTACTTTCTGCCAAACGCCCAGTGCTATACTCAGGTGGTGGCGTAGTGCAAGGTGGTGCGTCCGATGAACTGCGTGAACTTGCCAATTTGTTAAATCTGCCCGTAACCAATACACTCATGGGGCTAGGGGCGTATCCTGCCACGAGCGAGCAGTTTGTGGGCATGCTTGGCATGCACGGCACTTATGAAGCCAACATGACCATGCACCATGCGGACGTTATCCTAGCGGTGGGGGCAAGGTTTGATGATCGGGTTACCAACAACGTCAAAAAATTCTGCCCGAACGCTACCATTATTCACATTGACATTGACCCAACGTCTATCTCAAAAACCATCAGTGCCCATATCCCTATCGTAGGTGATGTCAAGCCTGTCTTGACCGAAATGGTTGCGCTTATCAAGTCGAGTGATAAACGTTTAGACGAACACGCTCTTGCTGATTGGTGGACGCAAATAGGCGAATGGCGTAAGCGTCATGGTCTGCGCTACAGTGATGACACGGACGCCGACGTCCATGCGATCATGCCACAACGTGTCGTTGAAACACTGTGCAAATTGACAGACGGTAAGGCGATTATCACCTCCGATGTTGGTCAGCACCAAATGTTCGCCGCTTTATATTATAAATATGACGAGCCGCGCCAATGGCTAAACTCTGGCGGACTTGGCACCATGGGCGTGGGCTTGCCTTATGCCACGGCGGCAAAGCTTGCCTGTCCTGAAAAAACGGTGGTTTGTATTACGGGTGAGGGCTCCATTCAGATGAATATCCAGGAGCTATCAACGTGCTTTCAGTATAATCTGCCCGTTAAGATTTTGAATTTAAATAACGCCCAGCTCGGTATGGTCAAGCAATGGCAAGACATGCTGTACGAAGGTCGCCACGCCCAAAGCTATATGAAATCGTTGCCTGATTTTGTCAAACTTGCCGAAAGCTATGGGCATAAAGGCGTAAAAATCACCAATCCTGCCACCATGGAACAAGAGCTAAAAGAAGCCCTAGAACTGGACGGTTTGGTATTTATTGATGTATATGTGGACAGAAGTGAGCACGTCTATCCCATGCAAGTGGCAGGGCAGTCCATGCGTGATATGTGGTTATCAAAAGGGGAGCGTACCTAATGGCACAGTTACAAAAACATCTGATTTCGGTACTTATGGAAAACGAAGCAGGCTCGCTGTCTCGTGTGGTTGGGCTGTTCAGTCAGCGTGGCTACAACATTGATACGCTAAACGTTGCCGCCACCGAAGACCCCACGTTGTCACGACTTACCCTAACCACGATTACGACCGCCGATAAGATTGAGCAGATTACCAAACAACTGCATAAACTCATTGAAGTGGTTAAAGTCCAAAATCTGTCCGAAGTCTCTGGCGGTAGTCAGATTGAGCGTGAGCTGATGCTTATCAAAGTGCGAGCGACAGGGGCATACCGTGAAGAAGTGTGTCGCACGGCGGACATATTCCGTGCCCAAATCGTGGACGTGTCGGCAAACCTTTACACCATTCTTATTACAGGCGATGCAGGCAAGCTAGACGGCTTTATTGAAGTCATTGGACGAGATAAAATCCTAGAAGTGGTACGTTCTGGCGTGATTGGTATTGCAAGGGGCGAGCGCACGCTTTCTTTGTGATGGCAAAAGTTGTCCTAAAAGGTCATATCATCATTCCTAAAACCAATCGGCAAGTTATTTTAGATGAACTTAAAAAACACATTGACTTAACACGTCAAGAAAGTGGTTGTTTGATATTTCAAATCACACAAGACAACAGCGATGCCGATAAGTTTTGGGTTTATGAAGAATTTGTGAATAAAGAAGCCTTCGATTTGCATCAAGCTCGTGTGCATTTGTCAGATTGGGGGCGTGTTTCTTGTGGTGTACAGAGATATTATGAGCCTTTGATTGTTGTTGATTGATTTTGTGAGAAAAATACGATTGTAGAATAGGCAAGCCTACCACTTGCGGTGCAGACTTATATTTAAAATGAGCAAAAAGTACAGCTCGTTGTGCAAGGCGAACAGGTGCATTTAACGCCCTTACATCAATTTGCATCAAAGCCAAGAACCCCAGGTTTGCTTGCTCATTTGAACATTCATAGCGATGATGATTTTTGGTTTGAGCCAATGAGTGAAGAAGAATTGGCTTGGTGGAATGGCGATAAAACCGATAAATATGGCATTAGTTTATGAGATATTTGTTGGATGCGCACACGCTGGTTTGGTAGTGGACACAGCAAGATAGTTTGTCAAAAAATTGCTTTGCAAACCATTATTGGTCCATACAATCAAATTTTTGTTAGTCCTATTAACCTTTGGGAGATGAGCATTAAATACCATAAAGGTAAATGGGATGAAACAAAATTGGTAATTCGTGATTTTGAAAAATTGGTGCAGGTAAATGAGTTTGAAGTAATGCCTATTAAATTACAACACGCACGCCTAGCAGGACAATTTCAAGAAAGCCATGCCGACCCTTTTGATAGAATGCTTGTTGCTCAAGCAATGAGTGAAAATTTAACTTTGATTAGCAAAGACAGTAAATTAACCAAGTTTAATATAAATTTACTTTGGTAAATAATTCAACCCCCGCCCCTGATATTTATCTATGGGCATTATTTTAAGGAAACTCGTATGAGCTTAAATATTTTTTATGACAAAGATTGTGATCTATCAATCATCCAAGGCAAAAAAGTTGCCATCATCGGTTACGGCTCACAAGGTCATGCCCACGCCCTAAACCTAAAAGACAGCGGTGTTGATGTGACTGTGGGCTTGCGTGCCGGCTCTGCATCTTGGAAAAAAGCTGAAAATTCGGGCCTAAAAGTCGCTGAAACTAGTGATGCGGTAAAAGGTGCTGATCTGGTAATGATCCTAACACCTGATGAATTCCAAAAGCAGCTATACGCAGAAGTGATCGAGCCAAACATTAAACAAGGCGCGACGCTTGCCTTTGCTCATGGTTTTGCCATCCACTACAACCAAGTTGTGCCACGTGCTGACCTTGATGTGATTATGGTTGCACCAAAAGCACCAGGTCATACTGTACGTTCTGAATTCGTGAATGGCGGCGGTATTCCTGATCTAATTGCTGTCTACCAAGACGCATCAGGTCAAGCTAAGCAAGTAGCGCTATCTTACGCATCAGGCGTGGGTGGCGGTCGCTCTGGCATCATCGAGACGACATTCAAAGACGAAACTGAAACTGACTTGTTCGGTGAGCAAGCCGTTCTATGTGGTGGTGCGGTTGAGCTTGTTAAAATGGGCTTTGAGACCCTAGTAGAAGCAGGTTACGCCCCTGAAATGGCTTATTTTGAGTGCTTGCACGAGCTTAAGCTGATCGTTGATTTGATGTATCAAGGTGGCATCGCGGACATGAACTATTCAATCTCGAATAACGCTGAATACGGCGAATACGTGACTGGTCTTGAAGTGATCAATGATCAGTCCCGCGCGGCCATGCGTAACGCGCTAAAACGCATCCAATCTGGCGAATACGCGAAAATGTTCATCTCTGAAGGTCAGTTGAACTATCCATCAATGACCGCTCGTCGCCGTCAAACTGCTGAGCACGAAATCGAAAAAACTGGTGCAAAACTACGTGCCATGATGCCTTGGATTACCGAGAGCAAAATCATCGACAAAGAGAAAAACTAATTTTCTTTTTAAAGATAAAAACAGCTGTCCTTTTGGGCGGCTGTTTTGTTTGGGTGTTTGTTTGTGGTTTAAATCATTTTCTAAAAACCCCCAAATAAGCACATAAAAATCAAATCTGGTGTACAATAGCTGCCTATCTCATTAAATTTCATCTGAAAATACAAAATAAGCGAAACATGGTTGATATTAATTTTACGAATCTTTTGAGTGCTTTATCAGAGTTTGAGACTTTGTATATTGTGGCGAGCTACATCATCGCCGTTTTCATTTGGCTTGAATCAACGTGGGTGCTGAATAATGACGGTAAGCTCCCTGAGTCCAGTATCTTTGCACTGGTCAGTCTTGCGACCTCATCATGGCTTGTGGTGTCTGGGCTTGCGCTGTTTTTCTTGGATTTTAACGGGCTTTCGATGAGCGTGCCTGTGGCTTATGGGATCTATTCATTGATGGGGTGGATTTATGGCGCACGTTTGATCTCTACTAAGGACATCGACGACCCAAAGGACATCATACTACCTGCAAATTATCTAAATTTTTGTCGTTCTTTTGCTCTTGTCTTTGCGTTACTGTGTGGCTTTGTGCTTGCCAAGCCATATTTACCCATTTAATTGCCTTGGTTACAAATAAATCTCCAACGTGCCAAAATAATCCCCCTTTTGTGGCTAAAGTCTGTTATACTGGCATCCATGGTATTTATGTACCAGTAGTAAGTTTTTGCAAGACGCCTCTGGGCGAGTGTTAAAACGACTTTGAAACTTGCGGACAAGTGGGTTTTAGGGCGTATTTGAACTATCTTTGAACGTTGTTTATTGTATTGGTTGAAATTTAGACGTCTTTTTACATTAAGACTTATTTTGCACGTTTTGGCAACATAAATATTTTAAACAGGCAATTTTGCCATTTTTTCGATCATACAGGAATTTTCCCATGTCAAACAAAGTTCAAGGCACTGTTAAGTGGTTCAACGAAGCTAAAGGTTTTGGTTTCATCGCTCAAGACAACGGCGGTCAAGACGTATTCGCTCACTACAGCGCAATCACCGGTTCTGGCTTCAAAACCTTAGCCGAAGGTCAAAAAGTATCTTTCATCTTAGGCGAAGGCAAAAAAGGTCCACAAGCTGAAGAAATCGAAGCGCTTTAATTCACAGAATTAAGCCTATGATTAAAAACACTGCTTATCCAGCGGTGTTTTTTATTGCCAAAACAAATAAGTGACTGATGATTCACAAAAATGATTTGACCCAATTGGGTGATTTTTCTGATAATCAAAATACCAAGCACACCAAAGTAATTGGTGCCAAGCCTTTATTTGCAAATTGATATTTACAAATCTGCCTGCAAATGATATAAAGAAGGGCGTATCCATAACAAATCACGGAGCTATCATGAAAGTATTAGTAGCGGTAAAGCGCGTTGTTGACCATAATGTAAAAGTTCGCGTTAAAGCGGATGAGTCGGGTGTGGAATTGACTAACACCAAAATGAGTGTAAACCCATTTTGTGAAATCGCCATTGAAGAAGCGGTTCGTCTAAAAGAAAAAGGTGTGGCTACCGAGGTTGTGGCGGTATCTATCGGCACAGCACAAGCTGCAGAGCAGATCCGTTCGGCGTTGGCATTGGGCGTTGATCGCGGCATTCTGGTAGAGACTGATGAGAGGCCTTATCCGCTACAAGTCGCCAAGATTCTAAAAGGCGTGGCTGAAGCAGAGGGTGCACAGCTGATTCTACTGGGTAAGCAAGCCATCGATGATGACAATAACCAAACAGGTCAAATGCTATCGGCGCTAATGAATGCATCACAAGGTACGTTTGCGTCCGAGGTTGTGGTGAGCGGCGATAAAGTACAAGTAACCCGTGAGATCGATGGTGGCTTGCAGACGGTTGAATTGGCACTGCCTGCAATCATCACGACTGACCTACGTCTGAACGAGCCTCGTTTTCCGAAACTACCGAACATCATGGCAGCTAAGAAGAAGCCATTGGACAATAAGACGCCAGCTGATTTTGGCGTGGACATGACGTCCAAGCTAACTACACTGAAAGTCAAAGTGCCAGCTGAGCGTGGTGCGGGCGTGAAAGTGGGTAGCGTTGATGAGCTGATCGATAAACTTCGTAATGAAGCGAAAGTAATCTAATGCCAAAGCATGGCTTGTGCATCTAAGCTCTGATAAATTAACCATCTTAATTGTCAGAGTCTCACAAGTCAGCAATCAACTTTGACAAAATTGTATTATAAAATTGCTAAAAGGATAAAACCATGACCGTACTAGTTTATGCTGAACATGATAATACCGAATTAAAATCTGCTACTTTATCAACCATTACTGCCGCTACCAAGATTGATAGTGATGTGCATGTATTGGTGGCAGGCGCCAATGCCCGAGCTGTCGCGGACAGCGCAGCTCAAGTGGCAGGCGTGAGCAAAGTTTTGCTTGCTGATAATGCTGCCTTTGCCCATCAATTGGCAGAGAACGTTGCGCCATTGGTTGTTGAGTTGGCGGGTGGCTATACACACATCATCGCCCCTGCAACTACGACAGGCAAGAATTTCTTGCCACGTGTGGCAGCGCTATTAGATGTTAGCATGGTATCTGACATCACGGCTGTGATCGATGCGAAGACCTTTGAGCGTCCGATTTACGCAGGTAATGCGATCGCAACTGTGCAGACTTCTGAAGATAAAGTTGTGCTTAGCGTGCGTGGCACTGCTTTTGATGCAGCGGCAGCGACTGGCGGCAGTGCAGCGGTTGAGAGCGTGAGCGCAGGCAGTGATGCGGGCAAATCAACCTTCGTTAAAGAAGAGCTGGCTAAGTCTGACCGTCCAGAGCTGACTTCTGCTAATATCGTCGTCTCTGGTGGTCGTGCATTGGCAAGTGGTGAGAATTTTACCAAATACATCGAGCCTTTGGCGGACAAGCTGGGTGCTGCGGTTGGTGCTAGCCGTGCAGCTGTGGATGCAGGCTTCGTACCAAATGATCTACAAGTTGGTCAGACTGGTAAAATCGTCGCGCCAAGCTTATATATCGCAGCGGGTATCTCAGGTGCGATTCAACATCTGGCAGGCATGAAAGACTCTAAGACCATCGTTGCTATTAATAACGACCCAGAAGCGCCAATCGCTCAAGTGGCCGATTATTTCCTAGAAGCGGACATCTTCACGGCATTGCCAGAGCTGACTGCAAAACTATGATGGGCATTGAGCATCTGAATAAAAATCCCCATGACTCAATGGGGATTTTATTTAACCTAACCGTTGGGAATGGTTAAGAATACCAACTCTGGACGATTAAATATTCTGGGTATCAAGCGTGTGGATTCTTTGGCCAGTCCACGACTGACGATGAATTGAGTGTGATGGCTGTGTGATTGTTGATTATCAAAATGGTAGCTTCCTCCGGCATATTTTGGAAATAGTCCTTGATCTGGAGCAAACAGTCCATTGAGTATGTGGGGAATGCGCCATTGACCGCCGTGTGCATGCCCACTGACGACAAAGTCGAAAGGGTATTGTAGATAATCGTTAATGTACTCTGGTCGGTGAGTCAGTAGGATATTAATGTGATCTGAGTTGGCAAGATTTCCGACGGTGCGTAAGTCTTGGTTGAATTTATCGACAAAAACAGGATCGGATACGCCATGAATGTGAATGTTGCTGGGTTTGCCATCAATCGATAGGACAGTGCTTTCACCGTGTAAAATCTTAATGCCGTAACTTTTGATTTTATTTTCTATGTTGGCATAGTCAGCAGCAGGCAGATACAGTTCATGATTGCCATTGACATAGTATACATTTGGCGTAATTTTGGTAAGTTGGCGAAGCAGTATGTCCGTATGCGTCGGGGGCAAATCATCATCATAAATGTCGCCACCTAACAAAATCATATCGGGACGACGATTCTTCAAAGGGGTGATGATTTCTTTTTGTTCATCGCCATAAAAACAACTGTGCAGGTCAGTGATGATAGCTATGGTAATTTCATGTTGGCTGTTGACATGGCTGGCAGTGTAATCTTGATTGATGAGTCTGTCATCAATGGCAATGAGTGTGATGGCGGTCAATGATGCTAAGATGGCGAGCAGCATTAAGATTTTGTGTACTGACAAATGTTTCATGATGGACAATCCAATGTTTGGTTAAACTGACGCTGACGCAACATCTCATAAAAACATATTGAGCCTGCCACACCAACATTCAGACTCTCTTGACCATTTGGCTGGGGTAGGGCGATGGGCGTGGCGTTTTGTAAAAAAACATCAGACACCCCCTGTCCCTCATGCCCCAATACCCAAGCGATGTGTGATGTCAAATCGTGATTGTAGATAACTTTGTTGGTATGACTGCTGGTGGCATATAAAGGGGTTTTGACTTGACTTAAGATGTCATCAATGCTGATGTGCTCATGAATATCTAAGGCGAAGTTTGCCCCCATGCCAGCACGCAAACATTTAGGCGACCACAGATGGGCGGTATGTGGTGTGGTGATGATGGTGGTGATTCCGACTGCTGATGCGGTGCGTAGGAGCGTGCCGATGTTGCCAGCGTCTTGTAAGCCGTCTAAAATCAGGCAGTCGCCCACCACATCGCCAAGTGTGGGTGTGGGCGTGTCAATAATTGCCATGATGTCCACACCATCCCCGAGCGTGCGAATGTCTTTATACAGGGCATTGCTTGTCATGATGATGTCTTTTTTGGCGATGTTAGCGAGCAATGGGGTGACCTCATCATTCTTAAAGGCAGATTCTGACAGAATGACCTTTGAGGGGGTTAAGCCTTGCTTTAAGAGTGCGTCAAACAAATGCACGCCTTCAATGACCGTCTGTCCGCTTTTTTTACGGGTGCGGTGGTGGGTTAGTAGAGCATGGGCGTGTTTGATGGTGGGGTTATTTTTTGAGGTGATTAGATTCATGGGCGGGCAATTTTGATTTAAACAAAATAGGATATTTGATCTTGTCATGATAGGGTAAAAAAACCGCCAAATTTACGGTTTTTGTTCTTTTTATTAAGCTTTATCCCCGTTTGCTAAGATTCCTGCTTTTTCATGCAAGGCTTTAACGTAGGTCACTTCTTCTTTTGCGCCCAAGACCACAGGCACACGTTGGTGAATTTCGCTTGGGGTAATTTCCATGATGCGCTGTACGCCGTCTGTGCTGGCGCCGCCAGTTTGCTCGATGATAAAGCTCATCGGGTTGGCTTCGTACATCAGACGAAGTTTGCCCGCCTTGCCCGCGATTTTGGTGTCAAACGGATACATAAACACCCCGCCGCGAATCAAAATACGATGCACATCAGCAATCATCGCTGCCACCCAGCGCATGTTGTAGTCTTTGGCTCGTACGCCTGTGTCTCCTTGGGTTAGCTCTTCAATGTATGTCTGAATCGGTTCAAGCCAGTAACGGCGATTCGAGGCGTTGATGGCATATTCAGCGGTGGTTTCGCCGATGCGCACGTTATCATTGATCAGGATATAGGTCTGTGTCATGGGATCAAAGCTAAACATGGCAACGCCCTTGCCAAAGGTAACCGCAAGCATGGTGGATGTGCCATAGATGAAGTAGCCGGCCGCGACCTGGTTTTCACCTTTTTGCAGGAAATCGGCTTCGGTGGCTTTTTGACCTTGACTGTGATAAGGCAAAATAGAAAAAATCGTCCCCACTGTCATGTTGATGTCAATGTTAGATGAGCCATCAAGTGGATCAAAGGTAACCAGTAGAGTGCCGTCATCATTGGCAGGGCTGATCTTGTCAAGCTCTTCTGAGGCGACGCCTGCGCAGTTAGGGTTATGGATTAGGGCGTTTAGCAGTAGGTCGTTAGAGATGACGTCCAGCTTTTTTTGGGCTTCGCCTTGTACGTTTTGACCACCTGCCTCGCCATGAATGCCTGCCAATGCCCCCCTATCAAGCAGATGGCTGATTGCCACGCTGGCGGTAGCAAGTGTCGTCATGGTGCTGGCAAGAGCAGGCGTGGTGTGCGATTCTAGGTATTGGGCTAGGGTGGTCTGTGACATGATTTTTCCTTAATAATGATGATAAATATGATGTAAAATATTCTATCATGAAACACCCCAAATTTCATGTTGCAAATGAGCAATATTTTAATGCTAAGTAAGATTGATTCGTGAAATTTACATTGCTGTTTGGGATGGAATTTTGATAAAATAACCTAATTTGTTTTTAATTCGCCAAAGACCACGCACCTAAGGAAAATCCATGACTGACATCACCGCCCGCCTAAACCAAACCCTTGCCCGTCCACAGCTTACCCCCAATGACGACACCGCCATTCGCCATTTTATCGGCGTTGAGGGGCTGACACGCCCACAGCTTGAAGGGATTATTGATAAGGCGATGAGTTATTTTGATGATAATGGACGGCTTATTAACACTGACGAGCTGTCGGGTAAGACGGTGATGAATCTGTTTTTTGAAAACTCCACCCGCACCCGCACGACCTTTGAGGCGGCTCAAAAACGCCTTGGGGCGAACGTGCTAAATCTTGACATCGCCAAATCCTCCACTTCCAAAGGCGAGACTTTGCGTGATACGCTGTGGAACTTGGAGGCGATGAGTGCTGATATGTTTGTGGTGCGTCATTCATCAAGTGGGGCGGCTCATTTTATGGCGACCGAAGTTACCCCAAATGTTGCCATCATCAATGCAGGGGACGGCTGGCACGCCCACCCCACCCAAGCCATGCTGGATATGCTCACGATTTACCGTGAGGCGGACAAGCCTTTTGATGAGCTGTCTGTGGCGATTGTTGGCGACATCAAGCACAGCCGTGTGGCTCGCTCCGATATCTCGGCATTGACGACTTTGGGGGCGCGTGATATTCGTGTGATTGCCCCTAAGACCCTTTTGCCAAAAGGTATTGAGCGGTATAACGTCTCGGTATTTGAGAACATTGATAAAGGCGTGGCGGACGCTGATGTGATTATCGGCTTGCGTATCCAAAATGAGCGTATCGGCTCGCCTCTGTTGCCGTCCACGTCTGAGTATTACAAGATGTATGGCATTACCGAGGCTCGTGTTGCTCTTGCCAAACCAAATGCTCTGGTCATGCACCCCGGCCCCATGAACCGTGGTGTGGAGATAGCGTCTGGCGTGGCGGACGGCAGTCAATCGGTGATTTTAAAGCAGGTCAATAACGGCATTGCGGTGCGTATGGCGGTCATGGCAATGGCAATGCGTGGGCAGGAGAGTTTGAGAAATTTGGCATAAATCATTGGCTTAATTTGGTTAAATTGTTGGTTGTGTAATACGCACCGCATTTTAACCATTTAATAAGAGAAAAATTATGTTTAAAAAAATTTCAATATTAACCGCAGGATTTTTATTATCTGTATCGGTATTTGCCAGTGATGTACAGGATTTAATTCAAAACGCAGAGAATGGCGATGTGGTGGCTCAGGCAAATTTGGCGGATTATTATCATAACCAACAGGATTATATCAATGAATTTTATTGGACGGAAAAACTTGCAAATCAAGGGTTTGCAACATCTCAATTTAATCTTGGTGTGATGTACAATAATGGTTTGGGTGTACACCAAGATGATGCCAAAGCGGTAGAATGGCATACCAAATCAGCGAGCCAGAATTTTGTGCTGGCTCAGTTTAATTTGGGAAATATGTATAGAAATGGTCGTGGTGTAGAAAAAGATGATAATAAGGCAATAGAATGGTGGTCTAAATCTGCTCAACAAGACTTTGAAAAAGCCCAATACAATCTTGCAGGAATGTATTTAAGGGGTGAAAGCGTTGAGAAGGATTTGAATAAGGCTTTTGAATTATATCAAAAATCAGCACTGCAAGGTAATCCAAAAGCGCAATTTAATTTGGCAAGTATGTATGCAAACGGAGATGGTGTTGCCAAAAACCGGATCAAAGCCAAAGAGTGGTTTAGTAAATCCTGTAAAAATAGCAAACAAGATGCCTGTGAGCAATACGAGATTTTAGAAAGTCAAGGCTACTAATTTTAAAAACATCAGTGAAAGAGAAATTTATGAAAACCCTACTTCCCCCCACTTGGCAATCGCCAAACCTAGATAATGTTCCGACAGACGGCAAATGGCTGATACCACCCATTGTAGATTTGTGCGGACGTTTGCGTGAACCAGGGCATCAGCCGCATGGCACGCTATCAAGCGAAGGCAAGACCGCTCGCATGAACGGCATTTTGCACGTTGTCTTACCGCCCGACACCAACCCTGTGCTAGAAAATGGCTCATTGCTCAAGGGCTTAAAACAAAAAGCATGGGCGGACGGTGGCATTCATCTGCACATTTTGGGGGCATTGACCGCAGGGCTTGACGGCAAACAACCTGCCAACCTTGCAGGGCTAAAACAAGGCGGAGCGATTGGCGTAACCAATGCCACCAAAGGCTTTGAAAATGACCTAGTCATGCTGCGTACACTAGAATACGCATCTACCTTTGATTTGAAAGTGTTTTTTTATCCTGACGAGCCGAGCCTGTCGGCAGGGGGCGTGGCTCATGACGGCTACATTGCGTCTTTTCATGGTTTGCAGGGCATTCCGTGGCTTGCCGAGACCATTGCCTTATCCAAGCAAATCCTTATGGTGGAAGAGACGGGGCTGTCTGCTCATTTTAGTCAAATCACCTGCCGTACATCTGTGGAACTCATCCGCTGGGCAAAACAAAAGGGCTTGCCGATTACTTGCGATGTCGCCATGCACCAGTTGCACCTGACCGATGACGACATTGAAGGCTATAACGCCCATGCCTATGTCCTACCCCCACTTCGCTCCAATACCGACCAACAAGCCCTTATCAAGGGACTACGAGACGGCACCATTGATGCGATTTGCTCGCATCATGAGCCACTATCAAGCAGTAGCAAACAAGCCCCCTTTGCCGAGAGTGCAGCAGGGATTAGTAACTTTGATACCTTTGTGTCATTGGGTTGTAAACTCGTGGCGGATGGTATTTTGACCGCAGAGCAATTGGTTGAGAAAATCTGCACCAACCCTGCCAAAATCGCAGGGATTACAGATTATGAAACCATTGGCGGGGCGGTGCTGATTGACCCAAATCAGTCTTGGACGGTGGGTAAAGACACCATACTATCGGCAGGTAAAAATACACCATTTTTGGGGCAGGTATTGACAGGTAAAGTAGAGCAAGTTTTTTTTGACTGATTTTACCCAATAATAAAGCCGCCAATTTTTAGGTCGGGCTTTATTATTGGTGTATGGGTATTTATTTTAGGCCGTTTTTGAAGTCATTGGCGACTTTCTTGCTTTTGCCAAACAGATGGCGCGCTTTTTTGAGTAGGCGAATGACTTGAGTCAGGCGGCTTTCTGTAAAGGCAGCTTTGCCATCTGGGATGATGAACGATTCGCCATTTTCATTAATTTCGCGGCGGGCGGTTTTTTTGAATCCATCCGCATCGCTCTTGTCTTTGGCATCTTCATCAGTGATGCGTACGATTTCCTCTTTTTTGCGTACGGGCGCGCTATCAAACAGTTCAGACAGTCGCATGTCAAGCTCGCCTTTGGCAGTACGTTCGATCTTGGTAAGGTTCTTATAGATCTCAACGAACCAAGGGTCGTAGTCTGCTGCTTTTAGGGCGTCAAGCTCATCTTTGATTGGGAGCGGGTAGGGCAGGGTTTTGTAGAACTGCCATAGGCTCATGCTGCTAAGATCTGTCTGTAGCAGGTATTCATCATCCTTGGTGCGGGTGATGAGTTTGGCATCGATTAGCTGATCAAGGTAGAGACTCCACTTTGGCAGCTCTTTGCGCCCTAGCACCTGACGAAGATCGTGTTCGCTGACGGTTTTGCCTTCTTGGTAGCGCTTATAAGTTAGGTTAAGCATGTCAAGCAGGCTTAATAATGGGTGGCGTACAGGCACTTCTTTGTTATCAAAAATCGTCAGCGTGTAGCTAATCTCCACGCCCAGCAGAATGATGTTCCAAGACAAGAAGATCCATAATAGAAAAATAGGCAAGGCGGCAAACGCACCATAAATCGCTTCATAACTGGTGAAGTTAGACATGACGGTTCCAAATACTGCCTTTAGAATCTCAAATAAAATGGCAGAGACAATGCCTGCGATGGCGGCATTCTTGAAGGGAACTTGTGCTTTTGGGATGAACCAATACATGCCAATAAAGCCAGCAATCGTAAACAGCACAGAAATCACATACGCCCAGATCGACCAATCAATCCCATAGCCTGCAATCTGACGATTCAAAAAATCCGCGCTCTGAATCGCGCTCGATGCACCGAACGCCACGCCAAGAACGATGGGCCCTAGCGTGATCAGCGCCCAATAACGAATGATGCTTGAAGCACCGCCAGAACGTTCTTTGACGCGCCAAATTTTATTAAATGCGGTCTCGATGGTCATCAAGGTCATCATCGTGGTGACGAATAAACCCACCACACCCACTACGCCAAGGTTGCTGGATTTTTGGGCGAAGCTATCAAAATATTGGCTGATTTGCTCGCTCGATGACGGCATGAGGTTGCTGTAGATGACCGACTGTAATTGTTCGCGCATGTCGGACAGTGCAGGCACGCTAGAGAACACCACTAAGATTACAGTCAAGATCGGCACTAAGGAAAGTAATGTGGTGTAGGTTAGGCTGGCGGCTTTTTGTTGGCATTCATCTTCAATAAAGTGACGCACCAAAAGGCGTAAATACATGAACCATCCAAAATGGGCAAAAGGCAGTTTATTTAAAAAATTCATCATAATCTCAGCTAATCATCCAATAAAATTCATGAATCTTAGTGTAACAAATATCACGCATTTTTAAAGTGTTTTTGGCAAAAAAATAGATAAATTAAGCAGGTTTAAAAATTTGATGCGTGGATTTTGCTAAAATTAAGCTATAATGTTCAAGATTTAATAACCCAAAAAGATAAATAATGACTGATTCATACATCCTAGTGCTATACGACACCAATCACAACCGCACCAAAGAACTCGCCTATGCCATCGCAGAGGGGGTGATGAATACAGGTGCAGCGGTTAAGATACGCCGCGTGCCTAAGGTCTCAAGCGTCACCGAGCAGATGGCACCTGTCATTCCTGATGAGGGAGATTTATATTGTACGGCTGAGGAGCTGTCGAGCTGTGCAGGCCTGGCGGTGGGTAGCCCGACACATTTTGGAAATATGTCCGCCAGCATGAAGTATTTTTGGGATAATACGGTGACGTCATGGTTGGCGGGTGATCTACAGGGCAAGCCTGCCTGTGTGTTCACCAGCAGTGGTACCATGCATGGAGGTAATGAGGTGACGTTATTAACCATGATGGTGCCGCTACTGCATCATGGCATGCTCATGGTGGGTCTGCCTTATGCGCATGCGGAACTTAATCGCACCAATCGCGGCGGTACGCCTTATGGGGTGAGTAGTGTCGCAGGCGCGACTCATGAATTCGCCATGACGGCAGATGAGCGAGCGCTTGCCATCGCTCAGGGGGTACGCCTTGCCAATATCGCCAAAAAATTAGCCAATTAATAAAACACACTCATGAAAAAACCATTTGTTGAAAAACCCATCCAGCCCATCCATCAACGCCTAAAGCTGTTCTGGTGGCTGTGGGTGGTGCTTGCTATCATCATTTATCCGCTGTCTATCATGATGCTAACAGATGTTAATGTCATGAATGGTGTGGTTGTGCAGATTCTGGCGATGTTGCCTGCGTTATTATTTACGCCTGCGATCATGCGTGGCAATTCACCTTACGTGCTGATTTTTGCCAGTATTGTTACGTTGGTATATCTGAGCGTGGCAGGCGTGCTTGCGCTGATTCGCTATTACGAAGGGGTGAGTGCTGGCATCTGGGGGATGCGATTGGTAGAGTTTATTGTCTTGTTATTTATTAATTATTATCTGTTCATTCTACTAAAACGCCTACCACCGATGCACAAATAATCTTAGGCAGACATAATAAAGACAGCATGGCGACAAACCTGCTGTTTTTATTGGTAGCTGACCCATCAGATCAGTTCGTCTTGGTTAGCTCCATAGAGATGGTCTTGCCGTCGTTAGTCTGGCTGACTTTGACGGGTAGGTAGTTTAGACTAGGCGCTAACCAAAAACTCGTCGCACGGTCACGATCGTCATGTACTCGGTCAATACGAACCACATTATAAGTACCTGCAGGGACGGTCAGCTTACTTGTGCCTGAGCGTTTGAATTTGGCGGTATCGATGTTGGTTTTGCGCACCAAATGATAGTTGCCAGAGAATCTGCCGTTAATCAATTCTTGGCGGATTTGGGCTTCTAGGCTTAGATCGTCGTAGGCCTGAGAGCTCATTTTTAGGGTGGTCGATTTGCCTTTATAAGTTGAAACAGCTGTCTTGGCAGAGTTATTAAATTTGATGCTGTGTGTGTTACCCACGCCAAATAGACGCACAGACATTGATGAGCTCGATGGTAGAATTCTGCCGCCTGACAGACCAAACTTAGACGACTGATCGACACTTGCGATGCGAGCAGCCGACGCCTTTACGGTATAGTTGTAGTTATTGCCCGATTTAGTCAGGGTGCGAGTCGCTGTGCCTGATCTGCCGTCTGCTTTGACCACATAAGTGGCAGAAAAGCCCGATAAATCCGTCGCATTGGCAGATAAGGTTGCCCCCATGGCAATGCCTGTGGCAACAGTGGCAGTGGTGGCAGTTTTGAAAAATTTATTTAATACAGGCATAATCACTCTCTTGCTTTGCAAATTAATTTAAAACATGAGCTTATTATTGACATTTTTTGTTACAACTACAAGGGCGATGGCGTGATAATTTGTAGCATTTTGTGAGAAAAATTTCTCAAACCATATTTTATTTGCCATTATCATAAAGCAAACTAATCATTATACATATTTTGTTACATTTTATGTTGTCATATAACTTTTAAAAATTTTGTTAGTTTGTAGGTTTTGTATGACTTTAAAATTATTAAAATCATTTTTAAAATATATCACTATTTTTATCGTCGCACTTATCGCCATTTTACTGTGCTTTTATCTGTATCTCATTAGTGGGTCTGCCAAACAAGGCGATATTACTTGGCATTCTTCAATTTTAACGTATTGGGCTATGTCCCGTGACGTTGCCCTGTCTGCCCCTGCCATAGACTACGGTGGCGTGGAAGATACGGACGAGCAGGGCAACACGAGTACCAAAGCCTATATGGACGCTTGCATACAGCACACAGGGGTGGACATGATGACAATGCTTGGCGAGCTTAACAGGGGTGAGACGGGCGAGTTTAACACTCAGCTACGATTGTCCGAATTTGGTGAAAAAAGGGTTTAGTAAAGATGCTTTATCCCTTGTAAACTTTGCCGACTCCGCCCCCAAACTTAGCCGAGACGACTACATCAAACAAGCCAAAATCATCGATAACGAGGCTCGTTATGATGATATTAAAGAGCGTTCTGATGACTATCTGGACGCTTGCTACTATTGGCAATGGCAAGCGACCGATGATTTAAATGAAAAGCTTATCACGGATAACACGCCAAACCTGCTCTTTGTCGCCCAAAAAATAAGACCTTGCCACACCGCTTGCCAATGCCGTTAATATGGCAAAACGCTTTGATGATACGCTCATCTACACCCCTTATCACGGGCATACCGTGAGTTTATCGGGCATGAATGCGTGCGTGAACGGCTATGTGGTGCCGTACTCGCTTAACCCAAAAGTCAAGTTTGATAAAAAAGTGATATTGTGTGAGTGATAAATTTTTAAAAAAATTATCTTGAAAAATTTGCCCCTAAACACCATTTTTATAAACAATCTGGTTTTGCCAGTATCCCTAACAAGTTAATGGAGAAGTTTATGTCAATTCGTCCTCTACATGATCGTATTGTGGTACGCCGTACCGAAGAAGAGCAAAAAACGGCAGGCGGAATCCTGCTGCCAGGATCTGCCCAAGAAAAACCACAACAAGGCGAAATCATCGCTGTGGGCAATGGTCAAGTGACTGACAATGGCGTGCGTCCGCTGGATGTGAAAGTTGGTGACAAGGTTCTATTTGGTCAATACGCAGGTCAAACCGTCAAAGTGGACGGCGAAGAGCTTTTGATTATGAAAGAAGCTGACGTATTGGGTGTATTGGAATAAATTAAACCCATCTTAAATTACATTAAATCACATTAAAAGAGAGAATAAACATGGCAAAAGACGTAAGTTTTGGCACAACCGCCCGCGAAAAAATGATTGACGGCGTAAACATCCTAGCGAACGCTGTTAAAGTTACCCTAGGCCCAAAAGGTCGTAACGTAGTCATCGATAAGTCATTCGGCGCGCCAACCATCACTAAAGACGGTGTGAGTGTGGCAAAAGAGATTGAGCTTGAAGACAAATTTGAAAACATGGGTGCTCAGCTTGTCCGTGAAGTAGCTTCAAAAACCAATGACGTGGCAGGGGATGGCACCACCACTGCCACCGTACTTGCCCAAGCTATCCTAACCGAGGGCATGAAAACTGTCGCTGCTGGCATGAATCCTATGGATTTAAAACGTGGTATTGACAAGGCGACCCGTGTTGCGGTTGAGCAAATCCACGCCTTATCCACCCCTGCCGATGACTTTAAAGCGATTGCTCAGGTGGGTTCAATTTCAGCCAACTCCGATACCAAGATTGGCGAGCTTATCAGTGAGGCGATGAAAACTGTGGGTAAGCAAGGCGTGATTACCGTAGAAGAGGGTTCAGGCTTTGAAGACACCCTAGAAGTGGTTGAGGGTATGCAGTTTGATCGTGGCTATATCAGCCCCTACTTTGCCAATAAACAAGACAGCTTGACGTGTGAATTTGACAATCCTTACATCCTGCTAGTGGACAAAAAGATTGCCAATATCCGTGAGATTGTGCCACTACTAGAACAAGTCATGCAAACCAGTCGCCCGCTACTTATCATCGCCGAAGACGTGGAAAATGAAGCGTTGGCAACTTTGGTGGTAAACAACTTGCGTGGCGGTCTAAAAACCTGTGCTGTTAAAGCCCCTGGCTTTGGCGACAGACGTAAAGCCATGCTCCAAGATATTGCCATTTTGACAGGTGGTATCGTGATTTCAGAAGAAGTGGGTCTGTCTCTTGAAACTGCCACACTTGAGCACCTAGGCACAGCTAAGAAAACCACCGTTGGCAAAGAAAACACCGTGATTGTGGACGGAGCAGGCGACAAGGCTCAAATTGACAGCCGTGTTGAATCTATTAAACGTCAAATCGAAGAATCCACGTCTGATTACGACAAAGAAAAACTGCAAGAACGTGTTGCCAAACTCTCTGGCGGTGTGGCGGTCATCAAAGTCGGTGCTGCCACCGAAACCGAAATGAAAGAGAAAAAAGACCGTGTTGATGATGCTCTACACGCCACCCGTGCGGCGGTAGAAGAAGGTATCGTACCAGGGGGCGGCGTTGCCCTAGTACGTGCGTTGTCTGCATTGGCCGAGCTCAAAGGCGACAATGACGACCAAAACGCAGGTATTAATATCCTACGTCGTGCCATGGAAGCCCCACTTCGCCAAATCGTAACCAACGCTGGCGATGAAGCATCTGTGATTGTCAATGAAGTCAAAAACGGCTCTGGCAACTACGGCTACAACGCTGCCACAGGTCAGTATGGCGATATGCTAGAAATGGGTATTCTTGACCCTGCCAAGGTAACTCGCTCTGCCCTAGAACACGCCGCCAGCGTGGCAGGTCTTATGCTCACTACCGAAGTGATGATTACCGACAAACCTGCCCCAGAAGCCCCTAATATGGGTGCTGGCATGGGCGGTATGGGTGGCATGGGCGGAATGATGTAATCGCCTAGCTGTCAGCTATTGACTACCCAACAAAAAAATCCTGTCGTTATGGCAGGATTTTTTATTAATTTGAATTTATGATAATGGCGTTAAGATTAATCCATGTCAAAGACTTTGCCGGGATTCATAATCCCATTAGGGTCAAACACCGCCTT
>NZ_AOMT01000020.1 GCF_000696305.2 Moraxella bovoculi 237 | reverse complement strand
TNTNTTTTTGTTTGGCTTAAATTTCAAAAGCCAACTTAGAATGGGATGTCATCATCTTCAACATTTGACGCTGCAGGCTTGGCCGCAGGTGGTGCAGATGGCGCGCCAAATGAGTTATTAGTCGCCATGTTGCTCTGAGTTGGTCTAGGCGACTGGGCAGGAGTTTGACCAGCAGAGCCATTTTGAATTTGCGTATTCGGGTTTTGACCGAAGTTACCACCTTGATGACCACCAAAGCCGTCTTGACCGCCCTGATTATAATCATTAAAACCTTGACCTTGCTGATAGCCTTGGTTTTGATTAAAACTGCGGTTTTGGTTATTACCCCATTGTTGGTTATTCTGGTTTTGATAACCACCAAAATTATTGCCGTAATTGCCACCTTGGTTGCCATAGCCACCACCCTGCTCATTATTCGAGCTTAGCATGCGCATCTCTGAAGCGCGGATCTCAGTGCTGTAGCGTTCGATGCCTTGTTGGTCGGTGTATTTGCGGGTCTGTAGGCTACCTTCGATGTACACCATGCTGCCTTTACGTAGGTATTGAGCGGCAATCTCGCCCAAGCGATTAAATAGACTGATGCGGTGCCATTCGGTCTGCTCTTTGCGCTCGCCGGTGTTCTTATCTGTCCAGCGCTCTGATGTCGCTACCGAAATGTTTGTAACGCCGCCACCGTTTTGAAATTGGCGCACTTCAGGATCATTACCCAGACGACCTAAAATAATTACTTTATTTACGCTACTCATAATAAACTCATTTACTCATTCAATTAAATTTCCGTACAGACCGCTCTTGTTATCACATTAAGTCTGTGTACCTACTTTAACGAAAATTTATAAAAAATACCAGTCTTTTTTGTATTAACTTATAGATATTCGCCTTGGTGATACCCAAACAAAAAAATCGCCCAAACCTTTGCGAGCGATTTTTGTTGATTGACAAATCATCGTCTAGTGATGATGACAGCACTGCTTCATGTCAATCACCATGCGTCCTGTGATTTTGCCATCATGCATCTCTTGGAAAATCTCTTGCACTTCGTCTAAGGCTCGAAGCTGTACTTTTGGCACAACCAGACCTTCAGCACCAAATTGGAATGCTTCTTCTAAATCTTTACGAGTGCCAACCAGCGAGCCGACCACTTCGATGCCGTCTAGCACGATGCGTGGGATGGACAAATCCATACTCTCAGGCGGCAGACCAATCGCCACCACTCGTCCGCCTGCTCGCACGGCATCAACCGCTGAATTAAAGGCAGCCTTTGAGACGGCAGTTACGACCGCTGCATGAACACCGCCCACCTTATCTTGTAGGACTTTGGTAGCGTCTTCTTTGTTTGGGTTGATGGTCAGGTCCGCCCCCACTTCTTTGGCGAATTGCAGTTTTTCATCATTGATGTCAATGGCAACCACATGAGCCCCAAAGACTTTTTTGGCGTACTGTACGCCCAAATTACCCAGACCGCCTGCACCATAGATGGCGATCCACTGACCTGGACGCACACCTGACACCTTGATGCCTTTATAGGTGGTAACCCCCGCACAGGTGATGCTGGACGCTTGGGCTGGGTCTAGTCCGTCTGGCACTTTGACCGCATAGTCGGCATTGACGATACAATGTGTCGCCATACCACCATCGACCGTATAGCCTGCGTTTAGTACATTGCGACATAGCGTCTCACGCCCTGTGTTGCAGTATTCACAAGCACCACAGCTCTTCCACATCCATGCGATGCTCACACGGTCGCCAACTTTCAACGCCTGCACGCCATCAGCGATTTCTTTGACGATGCCGATGCCTTCATGTCCCAGCACAACACCCTCTTTATCGCCATAATCGCCAGCAGCGACATGCAGGTCGGTATGACACACGCCACAATACTCAACCTCAACCAATGCCTCATTATATGCCAACGGGCGAATGTCTTTTTCAACCACTTCAACACAGCATTGTGCATTTGCATTGACGATGGCAGCTTTCATTTTCATTACAACCTCCTATTGTTCTTCAATGATTGACATACCAAAAGCACCTTTGCCGTTTTGTTGTACAAAAAGTGCACATCTGGTAACTCAATTATGCAAAAAAATCATCCACCATGCAAGTGCATTTCATAAAAAAATCCATAAAATTCATATAGTTATATTATAACATAATTTATAAAGAATGCCGACGAACGAAAAAACCGCCCAAGATGAGCGGTCTGTTCGATACTTTTTATCCCGATTCTACATACCAAGCATCGGCTTTAAAAACCGCCCTGTATGAGACCGCTCGTCCATCGCCACCTGTTCTGGCGTACCAACAGCGACAATCTCACCCCCACCCGAGCCACCTTCATAACCCAAATCAACAATGTGGTCGGCGGTCTTGATAACATCTAGGTTATGCTCAATGACCACCACCGTGTTGCCTTTATCACGCAGAGCATGCAAAATGTCAAGCAGTTTGGCAATGTCTTCAAAATGCAAGCCTGTGGTCGGCTCATCTAGGATATAAAGGGTTTGCCCTGTGTCTCGTTTGGCAAGCTCTTTGGCGAGCTTAACTCGCTGTGCTTCACCCCCTGACAATGTCGTGGCGGATTGCCCAAGCTGAATGTAGCCCAAGCCCACCTGCATCAGGGCTTCTAATTTGCGATGGATGGCAGGAATTGCTTCAAAAAATGCCAACGCATCTTCTACCGTCATGGCAAGCACGTCCGATATGGATTTGCCCTTGTAGTGGACTTCTAGGGTCTCGCGGTTGTAGCGTTTGCCTGCACAGACATCGCACGGCACATACATATCGGGCAAAAAGTGCATTTCCACCTTTATCATGCCGTCCCCTTGACAGGCTTCACAGCGACCGCCCTTGACGTTAAAGCTGAACCGCCCTGGCTTATAGCCCCTTGCGCGAGCTTCGGGGGTTTGGGTAAACAGGTCTCTGATGAGCGTAAACACGCCCGTATAAGTGGCAGGGTTGGAGCGTGGCGTGCGACCGATTGGACTTTGGTCTATGTCCACCATTTTATCAAGGTGTTCAAGCCCTGTGATTTTGTCATAAGGCTCAGGCACGAGCGTGGTTGCGTTATTTAGGTGCGTGGCAGACAGGGGCATGAGCGTGCGGTTGATGAGCGTGGATTTGCCAGAGCCTGATACGCCTGTGATACAGGTCATCACGCCGATTGGGATGTGTAGGTTGACATTTTTTAGATTATTGCCTTTCGCGCCGTCTAGGCGGATATATAGGGGTTCGGTAATGGTTTTTTTGCCTTTTTTAATCTCGCCTGTCTTGGCACTGTGGCGGATTTTGGGAATCTCAATGCGTTTTTTGCCGGATAAATATTGCCCTGTTAATGAATCATCATTTTTGGCAATCTCGTCTGCCGTCCCTGTGGCAATCACACGTCCCCCATGCACGCCTGCCCCCACGCCAATATCAATAATATGGTCAGCGGTGCGAATGGCGTCTTCGTCATGCTCCACGACAATGACGGTATTGCCTAGGTCTCGTAGGTGCGTCAGCGTGGATAATAGACGGTCATTGTCTCGTTGGTGTAAGCCAATGGACGGCTCGTCAAGCACATACATAACCCCCATAAGCCCTGCTCCGATTTGGCTGGCTAGCCTGATACGCTGGGCTTCTCCGCCCGATAACGTCTCGGCAGAGCGGGCGAGGGTCAGGTATTCTAGCCCTACTTTGGTCAAAAAGCCCAAACGCTCACGGATTTCTTTAAAAATCTTATCCGCCACTTCGCCTTTATGTCCACCGATGTGCAGGTTTTCATAATATTCCCACGCTTGCCCTATCGGCAGGGCAATGATGTCACCCACGCCCCGTCCGTCCACTTTGACGTTACGGGCGATGTCATTTAGGCGAACACCATGGCACACGTTACAAGTCGTATCGGACAAATATTGAGCAAGTTCATCTCGTACGATGTTACTCGTGGTGCTGTGATAACGGCGTTCTAGGTATGGTAAAATCCCTTCAAATGGCACGGTTTTAACTGTTTTACGCCCACGCTCATCGGTAAAATTAAAGGTCAGTTTTTCTTTGCCCGAACCGTTTAAAATGATAGTTTGCTCTTTTTTGGTTAAGTCTTGCCACGGCTTATCCATGTCAATGCCAAAATGCGTGCAAACGGTTGTCAATAGCCCAAAATAATACGCATGGCGTTTGTCCCAACCGTGTATCGCCCCTTGATTTAAGGATTTGGCAGGTTCGGTAACGATACGTTCGGCAGAGAAATACTGGCGTTTGCCAAGCCCATCGCAGGACGGACACGCCCCAGCGGGATTGTTAAAGCTAAACAGGCGTGGCTCTAACTCACTCACCGCCCTATCACAGGTAGGGCAAGAGTGCTTGGCGGACAGCACCGTCTCGCTCTCATCGTCCATATTGTGCAAAATGGCAATGTCCGAGCCTAGCCGTAACGTGGTCTCCAAACTCTCCGCCACTCGGTTGCCCAAATCATCTCGCACCTTAAATCTATCCACCACCACGTCTATGGTGTGTTTGTGCGTTTTGGCAAGGGTTGGCAACTCTTCCGTGTCATAGACTACCCCGTCAATGCGAACTTTGGTAAAGCCCTGTGCCTGTAAGCTCTCCAATAGGGCAATATGCTCGCCCTTACGCTCACGCACGACAGGAGCAAGGAGCATGAGACGAGTGCCGTCAGGTTTGGCAAGAATGTCGTCCACCATTTCGCTCACGGTTTGGGCGACCATGGGCAAGCCGTGTTCAGGACAATGGGGCGTGCCGACACGAGCAAATAACAAACGCAAATAATCATACACTTCGGTAATCGTGCCGACGGTGGAGCGGGGGTTGTGGTTGGTTGATTTTTGTTCAATGGCAATGGCAGGGGATAAGCCTTCAATGCTATCCACGTCAGGCTTTTCCATTTGACTTAGAAACTGGCGAGCATAAGCGGACAAGCTCTCCACATAACGTCTTTGCCCTTCGGCGTAGAGCGTATCAAAAGCCAGCGATGATTTGCCCGAACCCGATAAACCTGTAATCACGACTAACTTGTCTCGTGGAATGTCCACATTGATGTCTTTTAGGTTGTGGGTTTTTGCCCCTTTAATGCTGATGTATTCGTGTGCCATGATGTGCCTTTGTTATTGTCAAAAAATATTAAATTCTTAATTATATGGGGTTAAAAAACCTTAATTTAAAGCGAATTTTAAGTATAATATCCATAAATTTTTTGACTTAAACACATGACCACAGCTCCCACCATTCGCGCCTTTCTTGGCGGCTCATTCGACCCTGTACATCTGTCACACCTACAGATGGCGACACACGTGCATCAGGCGCTTAGCCAATTCATCCAAAATGATCCACGTGGTCGATTTGCTAAGATTGATGTCAGTCTACTGCCCACGGCAGGCAACCCCTTTAAGGACAAACCCACAGCAGATACTCATCGCCTCGAGATGCTACACCTTGCTACCCAAGGCACGCCCATTGACATCGACACGCACGAGCTGGCTCAAACACCGCCCGTCTATACCATCGATACCGTCCGTCATCTGCGTCAAATTTACCCCAATGATTGGCTGATTTTTATCATGGGACAAGACAGCCTGCACGCCCTACCTACTTGGAAAGACGGCGATGAGATTTTGAATTTTGTGAATATTTGGGCGTTCATGCGCGGTGATTTTAAGCCCGTTGGTGATTTATCCGCTCAAGCATTAGAAAATTTGACGGATGATTTGGGTGAATTTTTGACCCAAAACGGCAGAATCTATCAAGACAGCACGCCCATCACCACCATGTCATCATCCATGGTTCGTAAGATGCTTGCAGATCACAACCCAGAAGCAAGGCAATTTTTGACAAAAAGGGTGCTGGATTATATTGACAAACACGCCATTTATGCCTAAATTATGCTATAATAATCAGTTATCCAACACGAAAGTCGATTAAACACATGACCAACAAACAAAACACCCAAAGCCTAAGCCTAGATGAGCAAGTTAAACTTGCCACCGAAGCTCTGGACGACCTAAAAGCCAAAGAAATCACCGTAATGACGGTTGAGCATTTGACCGAAGTTGCCGAGCGCATCGTCATCGCTAACGCCACCTCAAAACGCCACGTTAAGGCACTTGCTGACAAGCTCGGCGCCACTGCCAAAGAAGCAGGCCTGATGCCGCTGGGCCGTGAAGGTGATAAAGACAGCGACTGGACATTGGTGGACCTAGGCGCGGTTGTGGTGCACATCATGACCCCGCAGGCTCGCGAATTCTATGACCTAGAAGGTCTTTGGTCATCACCAGAAGCCCTGCAAGCTCTGGCTGCCCAAAAAGCGTAATTCACATACCGCAAACCGCCCTAACTCACTAGGGCGGTTTTTCTATTTGCCAAAAATCTTTTATAATAAGTGATTTGAAATTTGGAAAATGACACGCATGGATTTGGACGACCTTATCAGCTTTGACCACACTCATCTTTGGCACCCTTATGCCAGTTTGCCTCCCACTTATGCCAATTATCTTATCAGTCATGCCGATGGTGTACGCCTATATATGGCAGATGGCACGGCACTCATTGATGGTATGTCGTCATGGTGGGCAAGCATTCACGGCTATAATCACCCCACCCTAAATCAGGCGGTGATGGCACAAATTGGCAAAATGAGCCATGTGATGTTTGGTGGGCTCACCCACGCACCTGCCATTGGGCTTGGCGAGCGACTTTTAGGCATCACCCCAAAAAACTTGACCAAAATATTCTATGCCGATAGCGGTAGTGTGGCGGTGGAAGTCGCCCTAAAAATGGCACTGCAATACCAACTGGCACGGGGTCTGCCCCACAAAAACACCTTTGCCAGCACACACTCGGGCTATCATGGCGACACATGGCATGCCATGAGCGTATGCGACCCTGTGAACAGTATGCACGCCATGTACGGTAAACAGCTCCCCACGCAGTATTTTTTGCCGTCTCCGCCTTTGGGTTTTGATACGCCACTAAATGATGAGACACGGCTTGCCATGGATAGGTTTTTTGGGCGGTATCATGACAGATTGGCAGGGTTTATCATCGAGCCGATCGTACAGGGGGCAGGTGGTATGCGGTTTTATTCGCCTGAATATCTGTCGCACCTGCACGCCCTTTGTCAGTATTATGACGTGCTACTGATTTGTGATGAGATAGCCACAGGCTTTGGGCGAAGTGGGGCGATGTTTGCGGTCAATCACGCAGGTATCTGCCCCGACATCATGACCCTTGGTAAGGCATTGACGGGCGGTTATATGAGCTTTGGGGCAACCATGACCATCGATAAAGTGGCAAATACCATTCATGACAGCCCCTACCCTGCTCTCATGCATGGTCCTACATTCATGGGCAATCCCTTGGCGTGTGCGGTGGCGTGTAAGAGCATTGATATGGTACTGGCCATGGATAGCCCAACTGTCGCTCGTGGTATGCAGGACAAGCTCTTTGCCCACCTGTCGCCATTAACATCATGGCAACAAGTGGCGGACGTACGAGTGCTTGGGGCGATAGGCGTGATTGAGATGAAAGAGCCGATAACCATGCTGACTTTTCAGGCACTGTTGCCAAAATACGGCATTTGGGTGCGACCCTTTGGCAAACTTGTGTATCTAATGCCTGCGTATGTGATGAGTGATGAGGATTTGGCGTTATTGTGCGGTAAATTGATTGAGCTTTTAAAAGAATATTTTTACGGAGACACGCCATGACCACCCTCTTCATCACAGGCATCGACACTGACATCGGCAAAACTTATGTCACAGGGGTTTTGGCTCGCCACCTGCTTGATTATGGTAAATCAGTCATCACCCAAAAGCTGATACAAACAGGCGTGACAGGCAACATCGCTAATGACATCATCACGCATCGCACGCTGATGGGGATAGACTTATATGAAGTGGACAAAGATGGTACGACCTGCCCTATTACACTTACCAAGCCTGCCAGTCCGCACTTATCGGCTCGCCTAGAAAATCGCACCATCGATGTTTGCCAAATTGACCACGCCACCCGTCTTTTGGAGCGTCAATTTGATACCGTGCTGTTAGAGGGGGCAGGTGGGGTGCTTGTGCCATTGACAAACCATCTTTTGACATTAGATTACATCAGAACGCATGACTATCCTGTGATTGTGGTTACATCGGCTCGCTTAGGTAGCATCAATCACACCCTACTGACCTTAGAGGCGATACACGCTCGGGGGCTTAGACTCTTTGCGGTGGTGTTTAATCATCACTTTGATGCTGATGGCGACATCAGTGCCGACACGCTAAACTTTTTGCAAAACCATGTGACAGAAAATTACCCCGCCGCCTTGTTTTTACGACTTGATGGCGGGCAAATCATAGCATTTGATGAAGTGGCGGATAGGTTTTAGACAACCTTATAATACCACGCATACCGCACCCCAAAACCAATCTCCATAAGGCTTGCCAAAATCCGCCCCGTCAGCCCCCACACCACCTCAGGCACACCGTCATCATCGCAGTCATAGACCCACGCAGGGGTATGGAGTTTGGCAGTTTTGTTGGGTAGCATTCTTTGAAATGCCCAATCCATAGGAACGGTTTGTAGAACTTCAAAGGGTAGCCAAAACAGCCGAGCTATCTCGTCCTCGCTGGGGACGAGCTTATTCACCACCTCCGCCCCCACGCAGGCGACCACAGGACGAACCAGTAAGCCCTTTTTAGAAATCTGCATCGGCAAATAGCCCAAAATCTGGGCGTCCGCTCCAACAAGCCCCACCTCCTCGCACGCCTCACGCAAGGCAACTTCTGCCGAGCTTTTGTCCGTGTCATCTCGTTTACCACCGACTAAGGACACCTCCCCTGCATGGCTATTTAGACAAGCCGACCGCCTTGTAAGAAGAAGGCGCGGGCGTGGCTCATCGGTGATGACAATCAGCACACACGCCTGTGGGGGCGGGTTGTCATTTAATAATTTTTGATAATGCTTTATCGCACCCTCACGCACCAGCCCCGTCAAAAGCTCGTTGTTATCTGTATAAGGCAAAATATCCACGCCCCGATAGTCTGCTAGGGCTTGGGCGAGCGTATAAAAGCGGTGCGTGATTGGCAAATCTACCGTTTGTTTATCTAGAAATACGCTGTCTTTATCATTCATAAAATCATTTGTCATTTTACTTATTTTCATTTAAACTGACCCTATTTGTCTTATCATATCATCATGTCCTTTTGCTTACAATGCGGCCGCCCCGCCGCCCACGTCATCCCCGAAGGCGACACTCGTCCACGCCTGGTCTGCACGTCCTGCGGTTATATTCATTACGAGAATCCCAAGATGATCTGTGGGGTACTTGCCGTTCATCAAGATAAAATCCTGCTGTGTCGCCGAGCCATTGAGCCACGTTATGGACTGTGGACGCTCCCTGCTGGCTTTATGGAAAATGGCGAGACGATGGCGGACGGGGCAAAGCGAGAAACGGTGGAAGAAGCCGAAGGCGTGGCGGAGAATCTGAAACTATACGCCCTATTTGACCTACCAAACTTAGGGCAGATTCACGCCATGTATCTTGCCAATTTACAAGACGGTAAATTTGGCGTTGGTAGTGAAAGCTTAGAATGCGGACTATTTTCCCCTGATGAAATAGACATGGAAAATTTGGCGTTTGAGACGGTCAAGCAGACCATTGAACATTATTTGGCAGATAAAGCAGCATTGGAAAAATTAGGCAAAGACAGTGATGACTTTAGCAATTATCCCCTGCATGAGATCTGTATTGAAACCCACCTTGTAAAATAAATAAAAACCACAGAATCACTCCTGTGGTTTTTATTTTTAGACGATGCCTCTTGATTTTAATAAGGCCGTGATATCAGGCTTTCTGCCCATGAATTTTTCAAATAGTGCCATCGGCTCATCCGACCCACCTTGGGACAAGATGGCATCCACGAAATCCTGCCCTGTCTTGCGGTTGAACAACCCTTCTCTTTCAAATCGGGTAAAGCCATCACTGGCAAGCACCTCAGACCATAGGTAGCTATAATAGCCCGCCGAATAACCACCTGAGAAAATATGATTAAAGCTATGCCCCGTACGAATCCACTCAGGGTCATTCATCACAGAGATATTCTGACGAATGTCCTCGCGAATTCTTGCAATCGCGCCGTGATCGCCCGCCTGATATTCAGAATGCAACCTAAAATCAAACAAGCCAAATTCAAGCTGACGAACGATATTGGTCGCTGATTGATAATTCTTGGCCTCAAGCATCTTATCAATGATGTCTCTTGGCAGCGATTCGCCCGTTTGGTAATGCTTAGAAATAAGCGCAAGCGTATCTACATCCCACGTCCAATTCTCAAGCATCTGACTGGGAAATTCCACCGCATCCCACGCCACGCCATTAATGCCTGACACCGCCTGCACATCAACCTTAGTCAGCATATGATGCAACCCATGCCCAAATTCATGGAACAATGTCTCCACTTCGCGATGCAACAGTAGCGCCGGCTTATCATCGCTGGCACCGCCAAAATTACATACAAGCATCGAGACTGGCAGTTGAATCTCGCCATCGCTCGTCTTATAACGCCCAATCACACTGCTGTGCCAAGCGCCACTTCGCTTATTCTCACGCGCAAATAAATCCAAATAAAAAGACGCGACATGTTTACCACCCTTGAATAATTCAAAGAATCTTACACCCTCATGGATGACAGGCACACTCGTCTTTTCACGCACACGCACACCAAAAAGACGCTCTGTCAGCTCAAACATGCCCGACAGCACCTGATCAACAGGGAAATACACTCTTAATGCCTCCCTATCAATGCTATAGCGTTCTTGTTTTAACTTCTCAGACAGATAAGCAAAATCCCAAGGCATCAGCGTGTCAGATTCCGCCAACAGTCCATTTTGTTTGGCGTATGCTTCTAATTCTTTGACTTCTGCTTTGGATTTGTCATGTGTTTTTGCCAATAAATCATTTAAGAACTCTAACACTTGTGCTGGGTTTTCTGCCATCTTTTTGGCAAGCGAATATTCGGCGTGTGAATCAAATCCTAAAAGCTTGGCGCGCTCTAGTCTTAGTTCTGCCAGCTCATTCATGATGGGTGTATTGTCCCACTTGCCGGCATTAGGTCCTTGATCAGATGCGCGAGTACGATACGCCTCGAACATTTGTCGTCTTAATGCTCGATCATCAGCGTAGGTGACGATGGCGGCATAGCTTGGATAGTTGAGTCCGAAACGATAACCCGCGACACCCTTCGACTCGGCTGCCTTCTTAGCACTTGCCAAGGCAATGTCACTAAGGCCTGCCAGTCTTGATTCAGCATCAATGACAATCTCAAACCCCATCTCGGCATCCAGCACATTATTACCAAACTGCGTGCTAAGCTCGGAGAGTCTGGCGGAGACTTTGGCATAACGCTCAGCAGCCTCACCTTCTAGCGTCACGCCCGACAACTTAAAATCAAGCAATGCATTATCAATCGCCTTTTTTTGAGCCTCGGAATAAGAGGCGTACTCTTTACCCTGTTTTAGCTTATTAAAGGCATCATAAAGCGGTCGATACATCCCAAACCACGTATCAAACTCCGTCAAACTTTGCTGAGCTTCATTGAATACAGCACGCAGCGCGTCGGAACTTTTTAGCGAATGCAGCTGGCTGACCGCTGACCATGCACGCTCAAGCTTATTCTGCGCGTCTTCTAACGGTGCATAGAAATTCTGCCAAGTGATGACGTCTTGCGCTGTTAATGTCTTAACGGCATTGGTGTTATATTCAATCAGATAGGTAATGGCAGGCTTGATATGTTCAGGCGTGATCCTTGGGAAATCGGGCAAATTATGAAAGTCCAGCAAAGGATTGCCCTGTAATGACTCGCTTAGCACAAGTGGTACAGAATTAGCCATACCAAACTTAGGCAAACTCATGGTAAGTGCAGTCCCCAATCCAAACTGCAAAAAACGACGGCGCTCCATATACTCTCCTTATAAATTCTAATCAGTGAATGAATCTAGTTAGCTTATACAAACTTCGCCATCAAGTCAAGTCATTAATAAAAACACCGCCCATCATAGGCGGTGCAGTATACTACAAGTTGTTATATGCCGCGGCAGTTAGCATAATAAGTTACGCTGGCTGGCCAATCCGAAAAGATGCCCTTGACCCCAACCTCTCTATACAGCACATCGATTAATCGATACATGTCACCATCGTTATTTATGATGTCTTGGATGCCTGTATAGTACCAGCCACCGCCAGATGATAGCGGATATGAGCGCTCAACCGTCCACGTCACAAGTCCAAAACCGTTCGCTTTGGCTTGTCTTGCAAATTCGCTCATCCGTAATTCACCGCCTTTATTGGTCACCAGCATCCACGTGGCAGGCGCAAGGTTTTGAATGCCTTTTTGTTTCAATTGTGCCAAATCATATTTCCAAGTGACAGGATTCTGCGGATCAAAATTCTTGCCATCTTTGGCACTATTGGCATCCTCCATCAAAAACACCGCCGTCTTTGCATAATCAGGATAATGCTTAATCCAATAAGTCAAATCATCAATATTAAATGACTGCACGATGCTGTCATTCGCCTGATAGCCTGCTTTGTTTAATGCCTTAATCAGATCCGCCCGATAATCATCATAAGTATAACCTTGATGCGGAATCACGGTTGGCTGCTTAAGTTCTGGCGTGACTTTTACGCCCATTTTCTTATAAAGTAACAAGGCTTCATCTAGACTCATCAGCGTGGCATTTTGAGAATATAGATCTGTACGGAAAGCAGGCGTTGCATTTACGTACTCATCTACAGTGCGCGCCTTAGGATTGGCGGCATCCTGTTTACCTTTTAAGGTCTTAAATTCTGCCAATGTGATGTCGGAAGTTAGGCATTTGGCAGAAGCTTCCTTGATGAGCTTACCTGATGCGTCAAACTGGGCAGGCGTGAAATTCTGGGTGCATTTATTAGCAAGCGGAGTTTGCAAGATGTTCGTGGTGGTATGCAAATCAGCATCAGAATGACGACAGACCAGCTGGTGATCCTTGGTAAAGGCAACATCGCATTCTTGGATGCCTGCGCCTTGTCTGTTAGCGGCGATGTAGCTTTCGGCAGTATGTTCAGCGAACTGTAATGGAGCACCGCGATGCGCGATTGAAAATTCTGTGCGTTTTGGCGTTTGGGCTTGGCAGCTTTTTAATTCTTGCTTTAATTTACCCTCATCCATGTCATCCAATAGATAAAAAGGCCTAGCACCATAGCTAATGACAGGCTTGGCAAGTTCATCGCCAGCACCGTGAATTGGTGTGGATTTCGGCATCGATTGACACGCCATCATCAGTGGCAAAATGGCAAAAACACCCATACAAGAAAGCTTTTTAGAAAGCTGTTTTGAAGATTTCATAAATGACTCCATAAAAGACGTGAAGACATCTTAATAGATATTTATGACAATTTAATAACAACACTT
>NZ_AOMT01000019.1 GCF_000696305.2 Moraxella bovoculi 237 | reverse complement strand
GATACTAATCCTTTTAGAATGATCTTAATCTGATCGATATAAGACAATTTAAAAATAAAATTTAAATCTGCTACATTGATTGCAAGACATTCAAATAATGCTTGCAATCAAGTATTGTTAGATTAACAGATGAGTAAATTACTCGTCGTCGTCTTTAGCAGTGAACTTCTTGATGATCTCATCAGCAACGTTCTTCGGAGTCTCTTGGTATTTTGCGAATTCCATAGAGTAAGTCGCACGACCTTGAGACATAGAACGCATTTGGGTAGCATAACCGAACATCTCAGCAAGCGGTACTTCAGCGCGGATGGCTTTGGTGCCGCCAGGTAGATCGTCCATACCTTGAACCATACCACGACGACGGTTCAAGTCGCCCATGATGTCGCCCATGTAGTCTTCTGGAGTCTCAACTTCTACTTTCATGATAGGCTCAAGCAATGCTGGAGAGGCTTGCATAAAGCCTTTCTTGAATGCCATAGAACCTGCCATTTTGAAAGATAATTCGTCAGAGTCAACGTCATGGTATGAACCATCATATAGAGTTGCTTTAACGTTAACTACTGGGTAGCCTGCTAGAACGCCGTTTTTCATACGCTCTTGGATACCTTTATCTACTGCACCGTGGTATTCTTTAGGTACAACACCACCCACGATTTCTTCAGCAAATTCGTATTCCACTTCACCTTCTGGATCAAGCGGCTCAAGACGTAGCCAAACGTGACCGAACTTACCACGACCACCAGTTTGACGAACGAATTTACCTTCAACTTCAACAGTTTGACGGATCGTTTCACGGTATGCAACTTGAGGAGCACCGATGTTCGCTTCAACGTTAAATTCACGCTTCATGCGGTCAACGATAATGTCAAGGTGTAGCTCACCCATACCAGAGATGATGGTTTGACCTGATTCTTCATCAGTGCGTACACGGAATGAAGGGTCTTCTTTAGCCAGACGACCTAGAGCGATAGACATCTTCTCTTGGTCAGCTTTGGTTTTTGGCTCAACCGCTAGGCTGATAACTGGATCTGGGAATTCCATGCGCTCAAGAGTGATAACATTGTCATTATCACACAGTGTATCACCAGTAGTTACGTCTTTTAGACCTACGAATGCTACGATGTCACCAGCACGGGCTTCGCTCACTTCTTCTTGTGAGTTAGCGTGCATCTCAACGATACGACCGATGCGCTCACGCTTCATCTTAACAGGGTTATATACGCTGTCACCTTGCTGAGCAACACCAGAATAGATACGTACATAAGTCAAGTTACCAACGTACTTATCGTTTTGGATTTTGAACGCCAAACCAGCAAATGGTTCATCATCAGAAGACTCACGAGTACCTTCGGTTTCGTCTTTGTCATCTAGGATACCACGGATGGCTTCAACGTCATTTGGCGCAGGTAGGAATTCGATCACCGCGTCAAGCATACGCTGTACGCCTTTGTTTTTAAAGGCAGTACCACATAGCATTGGTTGGATTTCACATGCTAGTGTACGAGTACGAAGACCAGCTACGATGTCTTCACGAGACAGATCACCTTCTTCTAGGTACTTGTCCATCAGCTCTTCTGAACTTTCAGCTGCTGCTTCAACCATGTTGTTGCGCCATTCTTTAGCAACATCAACCAGGTCAGCAGGAATTTCGCCATATTCAAACTTCATGCCTTGAGATTCTACATCCCAGATGATAGATTTCATCTCAAGCAGGTCAACAACACCTTCAAAGTTATCTTCAGCACCGATTGGCACAACTACAGGTACAGGGTTACCACCTAGACGAGTTTTTACTTGCTCAACTACGCGGAAGAAGTTCGCACCAGTACGGTCCATTTTGTTGACGAACGCAAGACGTGGCACTTTATATTTGTTAGCTTGACGCCATACAGTTTCTGACTGAGGCTGCACACCGCCAACCGCACAGTAAACCATACACGCACCGTCTAGTACACGCATAGAACGTTCAACTTCGATGGTGAAGTCAACGTGGCCGGGGGTGTCAATTAGGTTGATACGATGCTCTGGGAATTGATCGGACATACCTGACCAAAAGCAAGTGGTTGCTGCTGATGCGATGGTAATACCACGCTCTTGCTCTTGCTCCATCCAGTCCATGGTGGCAGCGCCTTCGTGCACTTCACCTAGTTTGTGGTTCTTACCTGTGTAGAACAAAATACGCTCAGATGTGGTGGTTTTACCAGCATCGATGTGCGCAGAGATACCGATGTTACGATATCTGTTTAGGGGGGTTTTACGTGCCATAATTTTTCCTAGAAAAATTCTGATTAATTGGGTGTCTGATGGATAATTTTAATCAATATTCATGACCAAAACATGACAATCAGACTTATATGGGCTGACTTGGATGATAAGACATCATCCAAGCCAATGCACCTGTTATTAAGAAATGCTTGACAGCACTTCTTAAATTAGAAGCGGAAGTGCGAGAACGCTTTGTTCGCATCAGCCATACGGTGAACGTCATCACGTTTCTTGATGGCAGCGCCTTTACCTTCTGCTGCATCGTTTAGCTCACCAGCTAGACGTAGAGCCATTGATTTTTCAGAGCGCTTAGCAGCGGCGTCAGCCAACCAACGCATGGCTAGGGCAGTACGACGGGAGGGACGTACTTCCATAGGTACTTGGTAGGTAGCACCACCAACACGGCGAGCTTTAACTTCCACCGTTGGGCGAACGCTTTCTAGCACTTCTTCAAAGAATGCAACTGGATCTTCAACGTTGCGCTTAGCAGCAACAGTCTCTAGTGCGCCGTAAACGATTTTTTCAGCGACTGATTTTTTACCATCAACCATTACGTGGTTGATGAATTTTGCGATGGTTTGGCTGCCGAATTTAGGATCTGGTAGGATTTCACGGGCAGCGACGACACGACGTCTTGGCATAATAGTTTCCTTATATCTTCAGGATAATCTGGTATAAAAGCTAGCTTAACCAGCCTTACTGCGTATGTGGGTTTGACACACCAAGCCCTAAAATACGCAAATGATGTCTTTAGGCTTATGCCTTAGGACGCTTAGCACCGTACTTAGAACGGCCTTGTTTACGATCTTTCACGCCTGCACAGTCAAGTGCGCCACGCACGGTGTGATAACGAACACCTGGAAGGTCTTTTACACGACCACCACGGATCAATACAACACTGTGCTCTTGAAGATTGTGACCTTCACCGCCGATGTAGCTAGATACTTCGTAGCCAGAAGTTAGACGTACACGGCACACTTTACGCATGGCTGAGTTAGGTTTTTTTGGAGTCGTAGTATATACACGAGTACAAACGCCGCGACGTTGTGGGCAGGCTTGTAGTGCAGGTACTTTCGACTTTTCAGTAATGGTCTTACGACCTTTACGGATAAGTTGGTTTGTAGTTGCCATTGGCAATTTCTCCCGTTATTAACAATATGGCTATTTTTTTATGCAATAGCCGACTATCCCCTTTTGGGGGCACTATATTATATAGTCAAAGTCAAAAAAATTCAAGCACAAGCAAAAAAATAACTTAGCTCATGCTTGAATATCATCAGTGATAACCAGCTTATGACAGCTGATAACACAATTTAATCATTTTTATCAGCGGGTTTTTCATTGGCGTCTATTTCTTGTGAGTGCTGATTTTCGGTCAATAATTGCGGACGTTCTGGGCGAAAAGTAGCCATCGCTGTACCCAGCACCTCTTCGATCAGCTCGCGGTTATAATACGCGCCAACACCTACCGAAGTGACCGGCAGCAGCTTACCAAACCAGCCTAATTTTAAGTTATCGATATTGACATATTTTGAAAGGTCATCAAACTGTTTGTTGAACAATTCACCGGCACTGTATTTTAGGCCGACATTCTGCAGCTCCTGATTTAAGCTTGAACGCTCTGCATTGGCAAATACGGTATTACCTAAGGCGAGTGCTGTTAGGATGATTTGCTTTTCTTGAAGTCTGGTCAAGTTAGCGCCTGACAGCACGCCATAGGCGATCTTAATGCCTTCTTTACCGGTTAATGGCTTATCATAGATCAGCGCCAACTGATACACCGCCTTTAATGACACCATCAAAAGCCATCCAGCATCTGCGATCAGACCCTTAATACCTGCAAGACCCGCCAAACCACCCATCACCGCCAAGGCACGGTTCTGATTGGCGGCATCGCGCGCAAAATCATCGCGCTCCATATCGGTCAGACTGGATAAATTGGCAAAACGAGAATCTCTGGCCAGATCTTTTTCTGCCCAATTATTCGCCCAGCTAGCTGCTTTATTAAAAATAAAATCGGTCATACTGTCACTATTAAAGCTCGGAGCGACTTTACCCACCAAAGATTGGGCAGTGGTGAATTTTGGACCAAATAACTTAGCGCTCATGCTCGATGTCTGCTTACGAAAAGCGTCTTGTTCATATTCTTTGGCGTTAAGATCGACCGCATGATAAGGCTCGCTAGTCGATTTTGAGCCATTCATCGCACTTAAGAATGCGCCAAGTTTGCCAAGTGAGCCGGCCAGACCACCTTTGGCATCGCCATCAGTCCCTTGCGCTTCAACTGTCTCTTTGATTTCTTGAATGTTTTGGGTTAACTTTTCTTTGGCATCAGTCGCACGCTCTTTGGCATCTTCAATAAGATTGCCTAGCTCGTCTTGGGCTTTTTGCTTAGTGCTTTCAACCTTGTCCCTGACGTCTTCGATGACCTCTTTGGCAGCATTTTGTAAATCATCTAGACCACCCTGCTCGCCCTTGCCAATGTTAGCGGCTTTAGACACCATTTCATCCAGTGCGTTATCAACTGTTTGTTTGATAGACGTGGATTCGTCCTGATTGGTCTCATCTTGGCTGTCTTGAACATTGCCTTTAGGCTCTTGGGCATCGCGAGAATCCTTAACCACCAACACGTCTTGTACAGATTTGTTATCAATATCTACTTGCGCCACGACTTCGACGCCATCTGTGGCATCTAGTGAGTCAGCCAGATTGTCTAGGTTATCTAAATTTTCGTTGTGGGATTCTTTATTTGACATCATAATCTCCTTGGATGCTATTTCTTGGATGCTATTTTTTGAATAAATTTTACACAATGTATATCTTTAATACTATCATAAAGACCGCACCCTTGCCAAATAAAAACTTAGCGAAAATGTTATCCTGCGCACCAAATATTACTGGCAGATTAAGGAAATGAAAACTTTGGCAATTTATGCAGGCAATGGCGCATGCTGCAAATTCCCCACTTTAAAAATTTCCATTTTTATCAAATAATTTGTTACAATAACCAAAATACAACTGTAAACTTTTTATATCTCACAAGGAACATTCCATGAAAAGAGTCGTCATCACAGGCATGGGCATTGTCTCAAATATCGGCAATGACCTAGCCGCCGTTACCGAAAGCCTAAAAAACGGCAAATCAGGCATTGTCTTTAACCAAAGCTATGCTGATAATGGCTTTAAATCATGCGTGTCAGGTTCTATTGACCAGAGCACGCTTGATACGTCTGCCATTGACCGCAAATTAAAACGCTTTATGTCGGATGCTAGCCTATACGCCTATGTGTCCGCCTTGTCTGCCATAGATAACGCAGGTCTCACCCTTAGTGATGTGGCGGATAACGTGCGTGTGTCGATTGTGGCGGGCTCAGGCGGAGCAAGCACGGCAGACGTGGTAGGCTCAGTGGATAACATGAAAGCCAAGGGACTGCGTGGCGTGGGAGCCATGGCAGTACCAAAAATCATGAGTAGCACAGTGTCCGCCACGCTTGCCACAGGGTTAAAGATTAAGGGCATTAGCTATTCGTTGTCGTCCGCTTGTGCCACGTCTAGCCACTGTATCGGTCATGCCATGGAACTTATCCAGCTTGGCAAGGCGGACATGGTCATCGCAGGGGGCGGTGAGAGTGAGCATTGGACACAGTCGTGTATGTTTGATGCCATGGGGGCGATGAGTACGAGCTACAACGACACCCCCACAACTGCAAGTCGCCCTTATGATAGCACCCGAGACGGCTTTGTCATCGCAGGTGGTGGCGGTATGGTGGTTGTGGAGAGCTTAGAGCACGCACAGGCGCGTGGAGCGACAATCCTGGCGGAAATCGTGGGCTATGGGGCAACATCAGACGGAGCGGAAATGGTCGCCCCAAGCGGAGAAGGGGCAACTCGCTGTATGCAAATCGCCCTATCGCAGGCAGGGCTTGACACAGTGGATTATGTCAATTCGCACGGCACATCAACACCGCTTGGCGACATCACGGAACTACACGCCATTGCAGACGTGTTTGGCGGTGCGGACAAAACTCCACCCATTAGCTCCACCAAATCCATGACAGGGCATAGCCTAGGAGCAGTAGGCGTGCAAGAGCTGATTTATTGCGTGCTGATGATGAATAACGACTTTATCGCCCCGAGTATTAATATCACCGACATGGACGAAAAAGCCAAGCCTTTTGACATCGTTGAGACCACACGACAAACCGAGATTAACACCGTCATGAGCAATAGTTTTGGTTTTGGTGGGACAAACTCGGCGTTGGTGGTAAGAAAGTTTAAGGGTTAAAATAAAACCCAAAATCATAATAAAACCCTATTTCAAAAATAGGGTTTTATTTTTACCGAACTTGCATTAAAATTCGACTTTTCTCATCTTTCTTTAAAAATGCTCACACACCACTTTACCACCACCCACAGTCCAAGCACCCTTACCGCCTTGATTGCCACGCACCACCCCGATTGGCAGGTGTGTTTTTTGCACAACACTCATCGCCCCGTCATTGGCATTTACCCTGTTGTTTCGTGGACCGCTGTCTTTACAAACGGCTTATCCATTCACAAAAAAACTCGCCAAAACGACAACCACACCTACCCTGCCACCTACACCGATTGGCAAAACGAGCTTATCGCCTACTGCCAAGCCCACACCCCAGGCCCTACACACCACGGCGAATATACGCACGGCTTAATGGGCTTTATCGGTTATGACCTATCAGCTCACGAATTAAATCCCAGCATCACTATCAAGCCCAACCAGCCTTGTGCTTATTTTGGGCATTATGACATTTATATTAAGCCGTGCGAGCATGGATTTGACTTGATTGGTATCAATGTTGATAAACAAATTTTTGATGAAATAAAGAATAGTTTAACTGAGTTATTAAATCAACAATTACCAAAACCAACACCTGCCCAATTTATCTCATCATGGCAAAAATCGGATTATAATCACGCCTTTAACCAAACCCAAGAATATATCAAGGCAGGCGATACTTATCAAATTAACCTTACCCAAAAATGGCAAGCAGATTTGGGTAATTTGGCCAGTTATTTGCCCCATTTGCAAGATAAAATCAATGCCCCATTTGCAGGGTTTTTAAAATTAGGTGAATTTGAAATTTTATCGGTATCGCCTGAATTATTTTTTGAATTTCATAAAATAGAAAATAATATTCATATCATCACAAAACCCATAAAAGGCACACGCCCACGCCATGATGATATTGATATAGACAATGAGTTAAAAAATGAACTCAAAAACAGCGAAAAAGACATTAGCGAAAATTTAATGATTGTGGATTTACTTCGTAATGACTTAGGCAAATACGCCCATATCGGCACGGTAAAAACTCCCAAACGCTTTGCCATTGAAAGTTTTAAAAACGTACATCATATGGTTAGCACCATCACCGCCCGATTAAAGGACGTACATAGCCTAGAAGTCTTGTTTGGCAGTTTGCCCGCAGGGTCAATCACAGGCACACCAAAAAAACGGGCGTGCGAGATTATCCATGAATTAGAAATATCTCCCCGTGGGGCGTATTGCGGAACCATGGGCTATATGAATTTTGACGGTACGGGTAATTGGAATGTACTCATTCGCACGTTGCAAAAATGGCAAAAAACAGAACTTTGGGCAGGAGGCGGTGTTACCATAAAATCGGATATGGAGAGTGAATATCAAGAATGTTTGGATAAAGTGGGGAATATTATTCAAATGATGTCAAATTAAGCCAAAAAAATCCGCCCAGAATGGACGGATTTTTTATTGACGTTATACTGCTTGGGTGCGCTCGATGAGCCACGCTTTGGCGTCGCCATCAACACGATCAATCAGCGCATCGTGTACTTTTTTGTGATAATCATTGAGCCAGTTTTTTTCTTCGGTGGTCAATAATTCTGGCAATAGCAGACGAGTGTCAAACGGACACAAAGTCAAATCTTCAAACTTAGCAAATTCGCCAAACTCGGTGCTGTGCGCAGGCACGGTCGCCACCAGATTCTCAAGGCGAACGCCCCACTTGCCTTCACGGTATAGCCCCGGTTCGTTACTGGTGATCATGCCCAATTGCATGGTTCGCTCTGTCGATGTTGGCGCATTACGCGAGATGACCTGCGGACCTTCGTGGACATTTAGAAAATAACCCACACCATGCCCTGTGCCATGTCCATAATCTAGACCCAGCTGCCACAGCTGATTACGCGCCAAGACATCCAGCTGAGATGATGGAATACCCACAGGATAGACTGCGGCTGCTAATGCGATGTGCGCCTTTAGGACATAAGTGACATCGCGCTTCTCATCATCGCTGATGTCGCCAATGCCCACCATACGTGTGATGTCGGTGGTGCCATTGTAATACTGCGCCCCAGAATCGATCAGCAACAGCCCCGAACCTACAATCTGAGCGTGGTTATCTTTAATGGCCTTATAATGCACAATCGCCCCATTGCCCTTAAAGCCTGCAATGGTGTCAAAGCTTGCCGAAACGTGGTTTGGCTGCTCGCTGCGTGCATCGTTCAGCATGGTGTTAATATCCAGCTCGGTAATCGCATCGCCTGCTGCCACACGCTGCTCAAGGCGACTAAAGAAATGACACAACGCTGCACCATCTTGACGCATCGCTTCTTGCACGTGGTTTAGCTCGATGTCCGATTTTATTGCCTTTAACACCGTACTTGGGTTCATCGCGCGCACGATAGTTACACTGCCCGGCACTTGCTTGATGGTGCTGATGGCAACTTTAGCAGGGTCGATTAACAGCGTGCCTGTTATGTCTGCCAAGGCTGTCGTAACAGCGGAATAATCCGCCGTGGCGATGCCTGCATTCTGCAAGGCAATCTTGGCATCTTCATTTAATTTTTGTTCATCGACAAACAGTACCGCGCTGTCTTTACCAACCAATAAATGCGACAAAAACACGGGGTTAAATGACACGTCGCTACCACGCAAATCAGTCAGCCAAGCAATATCATCAAGGCTGGAAATCAGATGAAAATCCGCGCCAAGCTCATTCATTTTGGTGCGTACTTTGGCAAGCTTGTCGGCTGATGTACCATCCAAAAATTCACTTGGATGCGGATAGATGGCCTCAGTTGGTAGGCTTGGGCGATCATCCCAAACTTCCGCCAACAAATCAAGGTGCGTGACCAGCTCAATACCCTTATCTGCAAAAGTTTGGCTTAAGCTATCAAATTCTGCCACCGACAACACAGCACCATCAATGGCAACCTTGGCACCATTTGGTAAATTGTCCACCAAAAACTTACCAAAGGTTGGACGCCCCTGTTCCATCTTTTGAAGTTCGATGCCTGTATCAGCAAGCTGCATCGGTGCCTGCACCCAATAGCGACTGTCCGTCCACACGCCTGCAAAATCTTGTGTGATCGCCAGTGTACCCACCGAACCTGAGAAACCTGACAGCCATTTTCGGCCTTGCCAGTACTTGGGCAGATACTCAGACATGTGTGGATCTGCCGACGGCACAACGATGGCATCGATGCCGTTTTTTTGCATGAGTGCGCGAAGCTTTGTGATGCGTTCGCGACGAATTTGGGCTGATACTGCCATAGATACTCCTGATTACTCTCATTAGATTGAATGCTGAAATTCTATCATAATCCGTTATTTTTTACACGATTGCGATTTTAATGACCAAGCATCGTCATCGATTTATCAAAAAATCGTGGTACAATTTACCCCCCCCTCCAAAAAAACTTATCAGCAGCCACAGTCATGCTTACCACCACCCAGATCGACCGCTTACGCACTTATCGAGTGATGCTTCTTGCCTTTGCAGCATTCATTTTTAATACGACAGAATACATTCCCATCGCCCTACTCTCAGACATCGGCACAAGCTTTAGCATGCCTGTCGATAAAGTAGGCATCATGATGACCGTCTATGCCTGGATCGTCGCACTCGTCTCACTGCCACTCATGCTTGCGACCGCCAAAATCGAGCGAAAGCGATTGCTAGTTGGCGTCTTCACACTGTTCGTGGCAAGTCATATTTTATCGGCGGTGGCGACTAGCTTTGGCGTTTTGCTCATCGCGCGTACAGGCGTAGCCTTAGCTCATGCGATCTTTTGGTCGATTACCGCAAGCCTCGTCGTGCGTCTTGCTGCCAAGGACAAACGCACCAAAGCATTAGGTCTGCTTGCCACAGGTTCGGCACTTGCTGCCGTGCTGGGCTTGCCGATCGGGCGATTGGTGGGTCAGTATCTAGGCTGGCGAGCAAGCTTTGCACTCATTGGTGTATTGGCATTGATTTGCCTTGTGATCTTGTGGAAAATCCTGCCAAATCTACCCAGTCGTAATGTCGGCAACATCAAAAGCCTGCCCGACATCCTAAAAAACACACCGCTATTATTAGTGTATCTGATGATAATACTCATCGTGACCGCGCATTTTACTGCTTATAGCTATATTGAGCCATTCATGTTAAACGTGGTGAATTTCTCGGCGAACTTTGCAACTTGGATATTGCTAATGTTTGGGCTTGCAGGCATTGTGGCAAGCATACTCTTTGGTCGTTATTATGAACGTATGGAAAGATCGTTTTTATGGCTTGCCATGATGGCGATCGCCTTGGGACTTAGCACATTATTCTTGTTTTCTGACATGTCGGCGCTTTGGGTTATTAATGCCTTCTTGTGGGGCATTGGTGCGACCACCATCAGTCTGGTGCTACAGATACAGGTGCTGCGCCTCGCGCCAAAAGCCACAGACGTTGCCATGAGTATATTCTCAGGGATATTTAATATCGGCATTGGCGGCGGTGCGTTGCTTGGAGGCATTGTCATCGCACAGATGAGCTTGATTCACATTGGACACGTTGGCGCGGCAGTCGCACTTCTTGCGATGCTGGCTGCATGGGCGTACACACGACGCTTGGCATAACACCCAAAATAAAACCCTTAGCAGTTGCAAGGGTTTTATAATGACGTCTGAATTTATTCAGTTTTCGCTGCTTCTTTATCTTCAGCTGATTGGGGTGCAGGCGCGGCATTGGTTGTGTCGCTCGGTGCAGATGGTGCAGCAGGTGTCTCAGCAGTCGCGGTTGCTTGAGTTGGCGCTTGCGCGTTTTCTGGTGTTTGGTCTAGCTTGTCTTGAGCTTCAGCCACTGCAGCATCGCTGGCTTGCGTTGCTGGTGCTTCAACAGAGTCTGTGCTAGCTTCTGCAGCAGCTTCTTCAGCTGTTGGTGCTTTTGGCTGATGCTCGCCTGCTGGACGTAACCAAGCAAAAATACCGATCGCCGCAATCATTACAAGTAAAAGAACAATACCAACCAATGCTGTTAGCGTCTCTTTGGTTGGGTTATTATTTGATGCATCATGTGCCATAAATCACCTGTCATTAAGATGGGTTAATTGTAAATACAAAATGAGATAAATTTACCCTATTATATACCAAATTTTGCGATTTTGTACAATTCCTTTGGTCGATTAAGGAATTATTACACAAAATTTGGGTAAAATTCATCAATTTTTAATCACGAACGCCCTTACCAGTGTAGTATTTTTGGGTTCTGCTGGTTTTTGATTTGCCGTATTTGGCCACGAAACTCAGCAAAATCAGCAGCGCGCTCAACACCAAAATCGGATAGCTGCCGAATCTTACAAATGGCGTCACGCCCGACATCGATTCAACTTCACCGCGTAATACCGTACGCTCGAACTGTGGTGCTTGATTGACGATTTGACCTTTTTGGTTGATGATGGCGGTCACACCTGTGTTCGTTGCACGCACAAAATAACGCCCCGTCTCAAGGCTTCGCATCTGAACCATCTGCAGATGCTGCCAAGGACCTGCCGAACTGCCGAACCACGCATCATTAGAGATCGTCATGAGAAAATCGGTATTCTTAGCATTATGACGGGTGGTCTTAGGATATGCCACCTCGTAGCAGATGGCAGCACCAACGTTTTGACCTTTGATGGTAAATGGTGCTTGATTGCTTGAACCACGACTGATGCTCATCGCACCCTGCATGTTCGCCAAATCAGGCAGCAAGTTAAACAACCCTTCGAACGGCACATATTCACCAAATGGTACAAGACGCTGCTTCTTATAAAGCGCTTGTGTCTCGCCAAGCACCGCCACGCTGTTATAAATTGGTGGGTAGGCGTGGCGATTCTCATCGTAATTCTTAAGGTCGCGATAGATAAGTCCTGTCACCCAAGTTGAGTCGTTGTTACGAGCGCGATTAATCATGCCTGCGATGAATGGCTCGGCTTCATCATGGAACATCGGGATCGCAGCTTCTGGCCAGATGACAACATCCCGCCCCCATTCACTCTTAGACAGATCTTCATAGATCTCAAGTGTGCGCACACGGTATTCAGTAAGCCACTTCATGTCTTGTGGGATATTGCCCTGCACCAAAGAGACAGACAGCTTCTCACCCGATGGTTTCACCCAATCCACAAGGCTCAACCCAAAAGACACAGCCAAAGTCAGCGCGCTTAGCCCGATAAAGGCAACTTTATGGCGGAACAGCTCAACCACCGATGCGGCAAACAGCACCGCCACGAAACTTATGCCAAACACCCCCAAGACTGGGGCAAGTCCGTTCATCCAAGTCTGTTCGGTGAATGCATAGCCTACAAACAACCAAGGAAATCCCGACAGTAGCCAAGTTTTTAGCCATTCTTGAATCACCCAGAACGAGGCAAATGCCAATGGCTGACGACCCAAGAAACGCACAAAGCCCCATGCAAAAAACGCATGAAAAAGCCCCATGATAATCGCCATCACACCAATCATTATATAGGCAAGCCATGAAGGTATCGCGCCATATTCATGTATTGAATTATAAAGCCAAAAAGCACCAATTACCCACGTACCAAACCCATACACCCAGCCAATCCAAAAGCCGCGGCGACCGCTATCTTCACCCACAAGTAGCGCATACAATGCCATCACCGAGAACAGCGCCAAAGGCCACAGATAATAAGGCGCTAACGCAAAGCTAAACCCAAGACCAGCGACGAGTGCGATGATGAGCTTGATTCCTATGGGCAGACGAATGCTCTTAGCATTACTACGAGTATTGGTTGGGATGTTGGGATGATAAATAGGTTTGGTGGTCATGGCGTGATTAAATATAGCTAAATTAACCCATTATTTTAGCAGAATTTGAAAGATTTGGCGACGAATTACAATAAAGAACCAATAAGACCTAAGCCTTATTGGTATATTCACTCAATCCAATCTTTTAGATTGTACTATTTGGGTTTAGCGTCATCTCAAGCAGATGAATGTAACGCCCTTCGACATCTACAATGACAATCTGCCAATCATTAATCCGCACCGTCTCGCCCTCTAGGTGGCTTACCGAGCCCAGTGCCTGCATGACCAATCCGCCCATGGTATCGACATCTGCATCATCGAAATTCGACCCCAGAATGTCATTAAAATCACTGATCAATGTCGATGCCTGCACGAGCCAGACGCCATCTTTGGTGGGATGTGGTACGATGTTATTAATATCGCTGTCTTCATCGATGTCATCATGCTCATCAACGATGTCGCCCACGATCTCCTCTAGCAGATCCTCCATCGTGACGATGCCAGAGACCGACCCAAATTCATCGAGCACCACCGCCATGTGCACTTGCGCCTTTTGTAGTAGGCGAAGCAGTGTGTCAGAGCGTGCGGTTTCGTTAATGTATAGCGGCTTTCTGACGATGTCTTTTGAGAAAAATGGGTGATCAATGCCTTCAGCGCGACTCGCCAAAATCGGAATCAAATCTTTGGCAAGTAAAATACCCAAAATCGCATTATCATCATGACTGTCAAACACAGGATAACGAGAATGCTCAGTCTCAAGCAATACCGCCAAAATGTCTGAGATGTCAGCATCACTACTGATGGCAGCAAGCTGTGGGCGCGGCGTCATAATCTCACGCACTTGGGTGGCAGGTAGATCCAGCACACCTTCTAACATATCGACCGTGTCTGGCTCTAGGAATTGGCGCGAATCTTGAACCAATTTTAACAAATCATCGCGAGTTTCAGGGGCGGCGGACAGCCAACGTTTTAAGCCGCGCGTCCAACCACCCGAATGACTGTCGTCTGACATAAGAAGACTTCAACCTCTATTGTGGGAAATTTTTGGTTAATTTAACGGATTTGACAGGATTATTCAAGCGCTATTTGGTTACTGCTGATATGCTCAAAGTGGTGGATTTTTGATTGCTACGCCTCCACGCCACCAAGAAACACAACAAACCATCAAAACATCTGAACAGGCTTATAAGTCGCTAAATCTTCACCCATCTGATGATGCGCTCTTCTATCTCGTCATCATCAAAATCAAGCTCAGAATAACAGCGGCCACGCACGCCGAATTTATCCATCGCCTGCTCATGTCGCGCCTGCCCTGAGATCAGATAGTGCCAATGTGGCAAGCCCTGCCCTAGATGCAGTCGCTTATAAGCGCAGTGCCTTGGCAGCCACATCATGCCAGACACCATCTCATACGTAAGGCGAATGCAATCAGGCACATAAGACTTACGATTGGCATAATCAGCACAATGCCCCGTCGAACAGTCCAAGAGACAACATGCCACGTCGGTATATTCGGTAAATCTTGGATCGTCATCGTCCAAGAACTTCACCAAACAGCACACCCCACACCCATCACAAAGCGCCTCCCACTCGCTGTCATTGAGCTCACTTAGTGGGTATTTTTCCCAGAAACGCTCTCGCAATTGGCTTGGTTGTTCTGCTGATTCTCTCATTATGTTAGCTTATTAAAATTTCGATCATTGTAACAAAAAAGCACCATAAATTTAAGCCCAAACCCCATTGTCAAAGCCCAAAAATCCTGCTAGTCTAACGATAGTGATAGTTTTTTAATGATTTTAATTAACAAGGAGTGACCTATGACCACCCAGACCCTAACCACCATCGCCGCTGATGGCACTCGCCTATTAAGCCACGTCTGTCTGCCTAACACCGCGCCTGCTCGAGGTATCATCGTCGCACCTGAATGGTGGGGCGCAGAAGATACCCATCCAACAACTGTCGCAAAAGACCTCGCCAAGGCAGGCTTTGCCGCGGTCGTCTTGGATGTTTATGGGGAAGGCAAGCTAACCACCGATGCTGCACAAGCCAATGAATGGATGAGCGCCGTTCTTAATAACCCGAGCGAACTCATGGACAGATGTCGCCGCATTTATGAAGATTTTATCGCGTTAGATGAAGTGGATGGCGCACGCATTGGCGCGGTGGGCTATTGCTTTGGGGGTAAGCTTGCCCTTGATATGGCACGCACAGGCATCCCCTTAAAAGCCGTCGCCACTTTCCACGGCAACCCAACGCCCATCCAGCCTGCTGATGCGTCTTTTGGGGCAAAGGTGCTGGTGGCACATGGCGGTGCTGACAGCATGATTCCCATGAGCGCCATTGATGGCTTAAAAACCGAACTTGATCACGCTAATGTTGACTATCAGATTGATGTCTATGACGACGCCAAGCACGGCTTTACCAATCCATTGGCGGACAAGCGAGCAGCCAATAACGGCATCGATCTAGGCTATAACGAACATGCCGCCAAAGCCAGCTGGGATAAGATGCTGTCATTCATGAATGAATATGTATAACCTCTAACTAAAAAGCTTGTCGCAACGACAAGCTTTTTAGTTTATACAGCTAATCAATATCTTAGCATCCGATCACGTCCGAACTGGTGCGTTTTCCAGAATCTGCGTGAGCAGCTGCCAGTATGTCGCTACGCTGTCAACATGCACCATCTCCTGGGGTGAGTGGGCATTTTTGATGGTGGGGCCGATGGATACGATGTCCATGTCTGGGTGACTTTGTTTGATCAGACCGCACTCAAGCCCTGCATGAATCACCTTGATCTGTGGTTCATGAAGTATCTGCGCATAGAGCCGTGCGGTCAGCGGCGTGATGAATGACTGATCATCAGGATTCCATCCCACATAATCCCCTGTAAATTCAGCTGCTGCCCCCATAAGGCTCGCCAGATTATCCAAACTCGTGCAGATCGCCGCCTTACCCGATTCAACCAATGAGCGAATCAGCAGATTGGCAGATAGCCCTTGCTCATCAATGCTCGCCACCCCAAATGATAGCGAAGTCTCAACCGTATCCTCTGCTAAGTCAGACTGACGCACCACGCCACTCGGTAGCACATTTAACAGACGGATTGCCTTGGCGGTATCTTCATAAGTTAACGCAGTTCCTGCATGATCTGCGTCAGCCACCTGACACATCACATCAGGTTCTGCTCGCATCACCTCGTTACGCACCACATCAAATGACGCCTGCAACGCTGCTACAAGCTCATTACGACGATCAGATGAGAATACCAGATTAACGCTCGCCTCTCTAGGGATGGCGTTTCTTAATGTGCCACCTGTCAGCGTTTGGATAGCAAAATCACCATAAAACTTCGGCAACACTTCTGCCAAAACACGCGCCATCATCTTAATGGCATTGCCGCGATTCTTATGAATATCTAGCCCAGAATGACCGCCTTTTAGGCCTTTGATGGTAAAGCTAAGCGCATCACTAAAGCCGTGATTCGTCTGAGATAGTGGCAGATGAATATTCGACTCAATCCCGCCAGCACAGCCGATATATATCTCACCAATCTCCTCGGTGTCGGTATTTACCATCAGCTTCGACTGTAGCTCGCCTGCCTGCAGTCCGAACACACCCACCATTCCCGTCTCCTCGGTCATAGTCAAGAGCACTTCTATTTGTGGGTGCGCCAGATCGTCAGACTCTAGCGCCGCAAGGCAGCTTGCCATGCCAATGCCATTATCCGCGCCAAGCGTCGTGCCTGTCGCCATCAGCCAATCTTCATCATCAGGGTTGACTCTTAGCAGGATTGGATCAGTGCTAAAATCATGCGGCGTATCGGCATTCGCCTGAGGCACCATGTCAAGGTGTGCTTGTAGTGCGATAGATTCACGATCCTCCATGCCTTTGGTGGCAGGCTTAACGATGATGACATTACCCACATCATCACGGCGCACGGAAAGCCCTCGCGATTTCGCCCAGTCAACGATATGGTTTGCGATCGCCTCTTCATGGTAGCTTGGATGTGGGATTGCGCAGATCTTGGCGAACCATTGCCATAGCAGGCGCGGTTCTAGATTCTCAACCACAGATAGGTTCGTTTGATAGGCAGTATTATTAAGCATGGATTCTCCCATTGGGTCATAATTTAGCTAATTTTAGCACATTCTGCTGCAGTTTACACATTTCATCAATTCATCATGGTTTTATGATAGAATCTATGTAAATCCTTAAAAAATGACCGTCATGAAACCAACACCAAACACCCCAAAGATCATATTTTTTGACATTGATGACACCCTATACATCAAGTACGACAACTACATCCCAGACAGCACAAAAGCCGCGCTAAAAGCACTCAAAGACCAAGGCATCATCGTCGCCATCGCCACAGGTCGCGGCATGTGCGTGTTCCCACCTTGCATTAATGATTTGATTGATGAGGTTGGCATTGATTTATTTGTTACCATCAATGGGCAATATAATGAGTTTAGGGGCGAATTATTGACCCACTTCCCATTAAATTCACGACAAATCCAAGACACCACCCATTACCTAAAAACCAATCAAATCGCCCACGGCTACATGACCAAGGATGAAATCGTCGCCTTCGATGAGAACCAGTACATGAAGAATGCACTGCAATCATTGCACATCCCCTACCGTGTCGCTGACAACTTTGATTTTGCGACGCCCATTTATCAGATTTTGGCATTTTATGAAAATAACAAAAACGCCAGTACCACCTTACAAGATGGGCTAAACGATGACCTAAAAACCGTTCGCTGGCACATCTGTGGGTTGGATATTCTTGACAAACACGGCTCAAAGGCGCGCGGAATACAGGCGTTGCTGGATGCATTGGGATTAGACATGGCGGATGCATGGGCATTCGGCGATGGTCTAAATGACATCGAGATGCTCTCATCGGTCGGCTTTGGCGTGGCGATGGGTAACGCCCACCCCGACCTAAAAGCCGTGGCGGATTATGTGTGCCCACGCCATGATGACGATGGGATTTTAAAGGGATTGATGAAACTTAATATCATATAAAAACAGGATGGTGTTACCATCCTGTAATATTACCCACATTGGATTTACTTTAGCATTCGGCAAGTGATTTCATCACCATTTGAATCAAAACGTTCCAAATCATAAATGTATTCCTGGTTAAAATTATTAAAATCTTTGGCAATGATATAATTCATGATAATGCCACCGCTAAATGTCCCTGCTTCAAATCTTCTAACGGCGACATATAAAGGCTGATGTCCTTTCTTTTGCCATTTATAAAAATGCTGATATTCGCCACTTGCCATTCTGTTGCTATTGGTATCTACCGAGCAATTGGATTTGATTTTGGTAAGTTCTGCTTTATTAAATAATTGATGAAGGGTATAAACATTGGCACCGTTTTCACTTTCGGCATAAGCTTGTGAGGAGCTAAACTGGATGATTGTGGGCTTGCCTTTGAACCTGATGCGGATAAACTACCATATTTACCCATGCCACCATTGACATCATAGCTTGAAAAAGAAGGATTTTTTTTGTGGTTTTTTGTTATGCCATTTGATGTTGGGTATTTTGGCGACTTTATCCCAACTCCACTCTTCACCCTTTTTTAAGGCAAAATGGTTGGTTTGGGCATAAAAATTGGCTTTTGCCATTGCCAAAGTAGGTGTTAATAATAACGCCAAAATGACTGCTAAACGCATGAAAAATCCTTGATGTTGAGTTAAACTAAATAAATTCTAAAAAAATAAAAGAACAAATGCAAACCAAAAATAAAAAGACAAACCACCTGGGCAATTTGTCTTTTTTATTGATAAAACAAATACCTATCTCATCGTAACAAACTCTTCAGACCCTGTCGGATGAATGGCAACGGTGTTATCAAAATCACGTTTGCTCGCCCCCATTTTGATGGCGACAGCAAAGCCTTGAATCATCTCGTCCACGCCAAAGCCCACACCATGCAAGCCCACCACTTTTTCATCATCGCCTACGCACACCAATTTCATGCGACACGGCTCACGATGAGCGGTAATGGCAGAGTACATGGGCGTGAAGTTGGATTTATAGACCTTGACCTTGTCCGCCCCAAATTCATCAATGGCGTCTTTTTCGCTCATGCCGACCGTACCAATGGGAGGATGGCTAAACACGACCGTGGCGACATTGCTATAATCTAGGTGTTCATCGGGCTTATTGTTAAACAGGCGTTCGGACAGTCTGCGACCGCTCGCCACCGCCACAGGGGTCAGCTCAATGCCGTTTTCGATGATGTCGCCTACCGCATAAATGCCGTCCACCGTGGTGTTTTGGAATTTATCCACGATGATTTGCCCCTTTTCGTTGGTTGCCACGCCTGTTTTGTGCAAGTCAATGGCATCAGTCGCTGGCACACGCCCTGTCGCCCAAATCAGACAGTCCACATTTAGGGTTTCGCCATTGTCAAAATACACCGTCAGACCGTCATTTTTCTCAATTTTAACAGGATTTACGCCCGTATGGAACGTAACACCGTCTTTGACCATGACATCCTGCAAAACTTCTACAATATCTTTATCAAAACTCTTTAAAATACCGCTACGCACACACAAATGCGTATCCACGCCCAAGGCATTCATCACGCCTGCAATCTCAGCGCCAATGTAGCCACCGCCAACAATCGCCACCGATTTTGGTAGTTCGGTCAAATCAAAAAAACCGTCCGAGTCAATGCCATACTCCGCCCCCTCAATGTTTGGACGGTGTGGGCGACCGCCTGTGGCAATCAAAATATGGTCGGCGGTAATGGTCTCGGTCTCGCCATTGTCATGGCTGACTTCTACCGAATTTTTATCCAAAAATTTGGCAAAGCCGTTGATGAGCGTTACGCCATTTTTTTCAAAGGTGTTTTTATAAGATTGATGAATGCGGTTAATATAAGCGGTGCGGTTTTCAACGAGTTTGGCAAAATCAAAGTTTTTGACATCAAGCTCAAAACCATAATCAGGGGCGTAGTTGTGAATGGCGGTTGCCATGTTCGCTCCGTACCACAACACTTTTTTTGGCACACAGCCCACGTTAACGCACGTTCCGCCAACGTGTTTTGCTTCAATCACGGCAACTTTTTTACCGTACATACTGGCACGGTTAGCAGAAGCGATACCACCACTGCCACCACCGATGGTAATATAATCAAAATGTCTGGTCATGGTTATTTTCCTATCTATTTAGAAATTTGATTTATTATATCACAAAAAACCAAATCGCCTATGTCTAGACGATTTGGTTTTTTTAAACACTTAGATTTGATAAATGCGCAAATTAGAATAGCACGCGCACACGGATGGTCTCAGGCACAGCGCGCAGACGCTCCATCGCTTTGGCAGAATCGTTGTCATCAACGTCCATCACCAGATAGCCCACATCGCCACGAGTCATCAAAGACTGTGCAGCGATGTTAATGCCTGCATCAGCAAATGATGCGTTGATTTGCGATAATACGCCTGGCACGTTGCGGTGAATATGTAGCAGACGGTGTGTGCCTGCGGTGAACGGGATAGACACGTTCGGGAAATTAACCGCGCTGGTGGTGTCGCCTTGGTCAGAATATTTAACGAATTTCTCAGCAACTTCCAGACCAATGTTCGCTTGAGCTTCTTGAGTTGAGCCACCAACGTGAGGCGTTAGGATGACGTTGTCAAATTCACGAAGTGGTGATACGAACTCTTCATCAGCAGATTTTGGCTCTTTTGGGAACACGTCAATCGCCGCACCCAAGATTTTACCGCTCTTAAGCGCATCTGCCAATGCATCGATGTCCACACAGCCGCCACGAGCTGCGTTGATGAAGAACGCGCCGTCTTTCATTTTGTCAAATTCAGTCTTAGTCATCATGTTGCGCGTGCTTGGTAGGTCAGGCACGTGTAGCGTTACCACATCTGCTTTAGCAAATAGTTCATCCAAGCCACCTACCTGCACTGCGTTACCTAAAGGAAGCTTGGTAACAGCGTCATGATAGATGACATTCATGCCCAAGCTCTCAGCAAGTACTGACAATTGTGAACCGATAGAGCCATAGCCAACGATACCCATGGTCTTGCCACGCACTTCATGGCTGTCTTTGGCAGACTTGTTCCAGCCGCCACGGTGCACAACAGCGTTCTTCTCTGGCACTCCGCGCATCAGCATGATGGTCTCAGCCAACACCAACTCTGCCACCGAACGGGTGTTTGAATATGGTGCGTTAAATACAGGAATGCCTAATTCAAGCGCAGCATCTAGATCAACTTGGTTCGTGCCGATGCAGTAGCAGCCAATGGCGATAAGTTTTTCGGCAGCTTGTAGTACTTTGCGAGTTAATTGGGTGCGCGAACGAATGCCCACGAAATGTGCGTCTTTGATTTTTTCGATCAGTTCAGCTTCATCAAGGGCTGATTTGATGTATTCGATATTAGTATAGCCTGCAGCGTTCAATGTTTTTAGAGCGTTATCATGTACGCCTTCCAACAACAAAAAGCGAATTTTGTCTTTTTGAAGAGATAAAGTCATGGAAAAATCCTTAAAGAAGTAGCAAAGCGGAAAGGCAGTTATACACCGAATGTCCAAATTTTGCAATGCGCAATCATCAAATAACAGGAAATTTTCTGATGTCATCTTGAAAATATCCCACGTTATGCAAATACCGACTAAAACGCCATTTGCAATATTCTATGAACAAAAAAGCCCATCGTTGGATGAGCTTTTTTGCTTAAATCATTCGCTATCTTGACCGAGTTCGTCAGCGAATGCCTTAGCAAAGCTGTCTTCGGTTGGTAGATTTTCGCTGCTTGTTAGTAGCTCATCATCAAGCGCGATGTCATCAGCTGATGCATTACCTTCAAGTGCAAGCTCTGCCTTACGTTGGCGGTTTTGATGATAAGCCAGACCTGTACCTGCTGGGATCAGACGGCCCACAACAACGTTCTCTTTAAGACCTGTCAAGTCATCAACTTTACCCATGGTTGCAGCAGCGGTCAAGACACGGGTCGTCTCTTGGAACGATGCCGCTGAGATAAAGCTTTCGGTGGCCAGTGACGCCTTAGTAATACCTAGAAGCTGACGCTCGAATTGCACTGGGAATTTATTATTCGCCACCAGCTCTTCGTTCAACGCACGGATCTTCGTGTATTCTGCTTGGTCGCCCTTAAAGTAGCTAGAATCACCACCGTCGGTAACTTCAACTTTGCGCAGCATTTGACGTACGATAACTTCAATGTGCTTGTCGTTGATCTTAACACCTTGTAAGCGATAAACTTCCTGAACTTCGTTCACGATGTAGTTTGCCAAAGCGGTTTCGCCTTTTAGGCGTAGGATGTCATGCGGGTTCTGCGGACCGTCGGACACCACCTCACCACGCTCTACCGTCTCACCTTCAAAAACGTTGATTTGACGCCATTTTGGAATCAGCTCTTCGTGAACATTGCCTTCTTCGTCGGTGATGATGAAGCGGTTTTTGCCTTTGGTTTCTTTACCGAATGATACCACACCGCTCATCTCTGCCATGATGGCATGATCTTTTGGACGGCGCGCTTCGAACAGATCAGCAACACGTGGCAGACCACCAGTAATATCCTTGGTACCCGAGGTGGCTTGTGGCACACGACCAAGTACAGAACCTGCGGTTACTGTCTCACCTTCAGACACGCGAATCACCGTCTCAGCAGGCAGGAAGTAAACCACTTCTTTACCTTCTGTGGTATCTAGAATAATGGCTGGACGCAAGTCTTTGGCGATACTTGGACGGTCTTTACTTGCCAAGATCTCAAATGAGCTCATGCCTGTGGTTTCGTCAACTTTTACAGTAGCTGTCATGCCATCAGTGATGTCGCTAAAGCGAGCCGTACCTGCGAATTCTGTGATGATCGGATGAGTATGCGGATCCCATTTAGCGATCACATCACCCGCTGACACTTCTGCACCATCACGCACCAGTACGTTCGAGCCATAAGGCACCTTATAGCGCTCACGCTCACGGCCTTGGCTATCAGCAACGCCAATCTCAGCAGAACGAGATACGGTAACCAAGTGGCCATCGACATGCTCTACGGTCTTCATATTATGGAAGCGAACCGAACCGTTACTACCTACTGATACGCTGTTATCCACTGCTGCTGCCGATGCGGCACCACCCACGTGGAAGGTACGCATGGTAAGCTGGGTACCAGGCTCACCGATCGACTGTGCCGCCATGACACCTACAGACTCACCGATATTCACCAAGTGACCACGAGCCAAATCGCGGCCGTAACACTTAGCACACACACCATGGCTTGATTCACAGGTAATCACCGAACGTACATATACCTCATCAATCGCATTAGCGTCTAGCTTCTCAACCATGCGCTCATCGATCAACGTGCCTGCTGGTGCGGTCACTTCACCATCTACGTTTACCACGTCTTTGGCAGTAACACGGCCAAGTACACGATCACCCAAGCGTTCTACGATTTCACCACCGTCAATCACCGGAGTCATGCGCTGACCTGCATCCGTACCACAGTCGTCATGCGTAATCACTAAGTCCTGAGCTACGTCAACCAAACGACGAGTCAAGTAACCTGAGTTAGCGGTTTTCAAAGCGGTATCAGCAAGACCTTTACGCGCACCGTGCGTCGAGATAAAGTACTGCAGAACTGTCAGACCTTCACGGAAGTTCGCCTTAATTGGCGTCTCAATGATCGAGCCGTCTGGCTTTGCCATCAGACCACGCATACCTGCAAGCTGACGAATCTGGGTTGCGCTACCACGAGCACCAGAGTCTGCCATCATGTAGATTGAGTTGAATGATTTTTCTTTTTCAACTTCGCCATCTGCATTAACAACTTCATCAGTTGATAAGTTTTCCATCATCGCATTAGCGATTTTGTCAGAAGTACGAGACCAGATATCAACAACTTTGTTATAGCGCTCACCTGCAGTTACAAAGCCCTGCTCGAACTGTTGCTCAATCTCGCGTACTTCTGAGTCAGCGGCATCCATGATTTCTTTTTTGGTTGGTGGGATGACCATGTCTTCCATACCAATCGAGATGCCTGATAGAGTCGCTTGAGCGAAACCTAGATACATCAAATGGTCAGCGAATAGTACAGATTCTTTTACACCCAATTTACGATAGCAGGAGTTTAACAGCTTAGAGATGTTTTTCTTTGTCATCTCAGTGTTACACTCACTAAACGCCATACCTTCTGGCATGATGTTCCAGATCAACAGACGACCTGCAACGGTGTCTTTGATTTCGGTTTTGGTGGTTTTTTCACCTGTTTTTTCGTCTAAGATGGTCTCAGTAACACGCACTTTGATTTTGGCGTTTACAGACAAATCTTCAGAACCGATTGCACGCAAGGCTTCGTTCACGGTACTAAATACCATGTTCTCGCCTTTAGCATTTACATGGCTACGGCTGATGTAGTACAGACCCAAAACAACGTCCTGTGATGGTACGATGATCGGCTCACCGTTGGCAGGTGACAAGATGTTATTGGTAGACATCATCAACGCACGCGCTTCAAGCTGAGCTTCTAGGGTTAATGGCACATGTACCGCCATCTGGTCACCGTCGAAGTCGGCGTTAAATGCCGCACACACCAATGGGTGTAGCTGAATCGCCTTACCTTCAATAAGCACAGGCTCGAAAGCCTGTAAGCCCAGACGGTGAAGTGTCGGTGCACGGTTTAGTAGTACTGGATGTTCGCGGATGACGCTAGCCAGCATGTCCCAAACTGCAGGCTCTTCACGCTCTACCATTTTTTTGGCAGCTTTGATGGTCTGAGCGATGTTATTCTGAAGCAGCTTAGCGTAGGTGAATGGCTTGAACAGCTCCAACGCCATTTTCTTTGGCAAACCGCACTGATGTAGGCGCAATGTCGGACCTACCACGATGACCGAACGGCCAGAGTAGTCAACACGTTTACCCAATAGGTTCTGGCGGAAACGACCTTGCTTACCTTTGATCATGTCAGCAAGCGATTTTAGTGGGCGCTTGTTAGAGCCAGTAATCGCACGGCCACGACGACCGTTGTCAAGCAATGCATCCACCGCTTCTTGAAGCATACGCTTTTCGTTACGAACGATGATGTCAGGCGCGTTCAATTCCAAAAGGCGTTTTAGACGGTTGTTACGGTTGATCACACGACGATATAGATCGTTTAGATCAGACGTAGCAAAACGACCACCCTCAAGCGGTACCAGCGGACGTAGATCAGGGGGCAATACTGGCAATACAGTCATCACCATCCACTCTGGCTTGTTGCCAGAATCGCGGAAAGACTCTAGCAGCTGCAGGCGCTTAGACATCTTTTTAAGTTTGGTTTCAGAATTGGTTTGCGGAATTTCTGCACGCAATTCATCTATTTCGCCATCAACATCGATGTCTTTTAGTAGATCTTGAACCGCTTCAGCACCCATCTTAGCGATGAATTCATCACCATACTGCTCAAGTGCATTGAAGTACTCTTCATCATCAAGCAGCTGATACTTATCAAGACCAGTCATGCCAGGATCAGTTACGATGTAGCTTTCAAAATAAAGTACACGCTCAATGTCACGCAAAGTAATGTCAAGCAAGAGACCAATGCGGCTTGGTAGTGATTTTAGAAACCAGATGTGTGCCACAGGGCTAGCAAGCTCAATATGACCCATACGATCACGGCGAACTTTTGCCGCGGTTACTTCAACGCCACATTTTTCACAGATGATGCCTTGGAATTTACGGCGTTTGTATTTGCCACACAGACACTCAAAATCCTTCACAGGGCCGAAGATTTTGGCGCAAAACAGTCCATCACGCTCAGGCTTAAAAGTGCGGTAGTTGATGGTTTCAGGTTTTTTAACCTCACCATGCGACCAAGATTTGATGGTGTCAGGACTTGCCAAAGAGATTTGAATGCTGTCAAACTCTTTAATGCCGTTATCGGCAGGGCCTTTCATGATGTCTAATAAATCTTTCAAAAGGTTTCTCCGTTATATTCGTCAATTCGGTGCGCCCAAGCGTTATCGGAACGCTTGGGCAAATGCTATCGTCTGGGCTGACTTATTTTTTCTTTTCTTTTAAGTCAATGTTAATGCCCAGCGATCGAATCTCTTTGGTCAATACATTAAACGACTCTGGCATACCTGGGTTCATGTACTGTTCGCCATCAACGATGTTCTTGTACATGCGGGTACGACCTTCAACGTCATCTGACTTCACAGTGAGCATCTCTTGTAGCGTGTAAGTCGCACCGTATGCTTCAAGTGCCCAAACCTCCATCTCACCGAAACGCTGACCACCGAACTGAGCTTTACCACCAAGCGGCTGCTGAGTAACAAGACTGTACGAACCCGTTGAACGAGCGTGCATCTTATCATCAACCAAGTGGTTCAATTTCAGCATGTACATGTAACCCACAGTCACAGGACGGTCGAATTTCTTACCGGTACGTCCATCATACAGAGTCTGTTGTCCTGACTTATCAAGTCCTGCAAGCTCAAGCAATTCTTTGATTTGAGTTTCTTTGGCGCCATCAAAAACTGCTGTGCCCATCGGTACGCCTGCACGTAGATTCTCGGCCATTGCCATGATGTCTTCGTCAGACAAGCTGTCTAGATCAACTTGCTCGCCACCAACTTTGTTATAAATCTTATCTAAGAATTCACGAAGTTCGCCAACAGCTGCTTGAGCGCGCATCATCTCGTTGATCTTGTCACCAAGGCCGCGAGCTGCCATACCAAGGTGAGTCTCTAGAACCTGACCGATGTTCATACGTGATGGTACGCCCAGAGGGTTAAGTACAATATCAACAGGGTTGCCTTTCTCGTCATATGGCATGTCTTCAACAGGCATGATACGCGATACAACACCCTTGTTACCGTGACGACCTGCCATCTTGTCACCAGGCTGGATACGACGCTTAACTGCCAGATAAACTTTAACGATCTTTTGAACGCCATGCGCAAGATCATCACCCGCTGTTAGCTTGCGTTTTTTCTCAGCGAACTTATTGTCGATGTCTTTTTGCTTGTCGCTTAGGTATTCGGCGATCTGTGTCAAACGCTCAGACACCTCTTCTTCCGCAGGCTGGATGTCAAGCAGATTTTCAAGAGATAGATTCTCAAGATCAGCTGCTGACAATACCGTGCCTGCCTTAAAGCCAGAACCACCACTGATGGTCTTACCTTCTAGTAGATGTACGATACGACCGCGAGCAGCCGCTTCGAAGATGTTTAGCTCTTCTTTTAGGTCTTTACGATAGTCATCAAGCATCGCTTTTTCGATGGCTTTGGCGCGGCTGTCTTTTTCTAGACCATCACGGGTAAAGACTTGTACATCAATGACTGTACCCTTAGTTGAAGATGGTACACGTAAAGACGTGTCTTTCACATCAGCAGCTTTCTCACCGAAGATAGCACGGAGCAGTTTTTCTTCTGGAGTTAATTGGCTCTCACCTTTTGGAGTAACTTTACCCACCAAGATATCGCCAGCATCTACTTCAGCACCAATATAAACAATACCCGCTTCGTCAAGGTTTGCAAGTGCTGCCTCACCAACATTTGGAATATCACCAGTGATCTCTTCAGGGCCAAGCTTGGTATCACGAGCGACACAAGTTAGCTCTTGGATGTGAATGGTTGTGAAGCGATCTTCTTGAACAACACGCTCAGATAATAAGATCGAGTCTTCGAAATTATAACCATTCCAAGGCATGAACGCCACACGCATGTTCTGACCAAGTGCAAGCTCACCCAGATCTGTCGAAGGACCATCTGCCAAAATATCACCACGAGCGATTACATCACCTTCATTGACGATGATGCGCTGGTTGATACAAGTGTTTTGGTTAGATCGGGTATATTTGATTAGATTATAAATATCAATACCTGCTTCGCCTGCGACCATCTCTTCTTCGTTAACACGCACGATAACACGGCTGGCATCAACCTCTTCGATCACACCGCCACGCTTAGCAACCACGCAAACACCGCTGTCGCGCGCTACGTGACGCTCCATGCCTGTACCTACAAGCGGCTTATCAGATCGCAAAGTCGGTACCGCCTGACGTTGCATGTTCGCACCCATCAAGGCACGGTTAGCATCGTCGTGCTCTAGGAATGGAATCAGCGAGGCCGCCACCGATACAACCTGACGTGGCGATACGTCCATGTGGGTTACTTTATCAACGCCCATACGTACCGACTCACCTTGATAGCGCACCATCACCATCTCTTCGGTCAGCTCGCCATTTTCGTTCATTGGCGAGTCGGCCTGTGCGATGACAGAACCTACTTCTTCGATGGCAGACATGTATTCGATGTCATCAGTCACTTTACCATCGATAACACGGCGGTAAGGCGTCTCTAGGAAGCCAAAGTTATTGGTCTTAGCAAATACTGCTAATGAGTTGATCAGACCAATGTTTGGACCTTCAGGTGTCTCGATCGGACATACACGGCCGTAGTGAGTGTTATGTACGTCACGCACCTCGAAACCTGCACGCTCACGGGTCAGACCGCCAGGACCAAGCGCAGAAACACGGCGCTTATGAGTAATCTCTGACAGTGGGTTGTTTTGGTCCATGAACTGAGACAGCTGTGAAGAACCAAAGAATTCTTTGATAGATGCCGCCACAGGCTTAGAATTAATCAAATCTTGTGGTGATAGGTTGTCAGATTCAGCAGTGGTTAGACGCTCTTTGACAGCACGCTCAACACGAGCCAAACCGATACGGAACTGATTCTCGGTCATCTCACCAACAGAACGAATACGACGGTTACCCAAGTGGTCAATGTCATCCACTTCGCCACGACCATTGCGAATTTCGATCAGCTCTTTTAGTACGTCGATGATGTCTTGATTTGACAATACGCCTTGATCGCGCTGAACATCAATGTCATCAGTCTCAACAAATTCACGACCCAAACGACGGTTGAACTTCATACGACCAACGTTAGACAGATCATAACGCTCTTGACTAAAGAACATTTGCTCAAATAGCTTCTCAGCAGTCTCTAACGTTGGTGGCTCGCCTGGACGCATGACTTTATAGATCTCGATCAGCGCTTCTTCACGGCTCATTACAGTGTCAGCACGTAATGTATCAGCGATATAAGCACCGTGGTCGATGTCGTTGGTAAATAGAATCTTAAAACCTTTAATGTTCTTATCGGCTAATTTAACCAAAAGCTCATGGTCAATTAACGTGTTCGAACGAGCGATTACTTCATCGTGATAAACGATGTCCTCTGCCAAAATACGCTCATATAGATATTCATCAGGCACGGCAAGTTTGGTCATACCAGAGGCAACGATTTCTTTGATGCGGCGGGCATTGATACGCTTGCCTTGCTCAACGATCACCTTGCCATCTGGTGATACGATGTCAAACTGAGCCATCTCGCCTTGCAAACGTTCAGCCACCAGCTCAACTTCAAAAGACCCTTCACCTTTATAAACTTCAACTGTGTCAAAGAAAGTCTCTAGGATCTGCGCAGTATCCATACCAATAGCGCGCAAGATGATGGTCGCAAGTAGCTTACGGCGGCGGTCGATACGTGCGTATACTAGGTCTTTAACATCAAATTCAAAATCAAGCCATGAGCCACGGTAAGGAATGATACGTGCATTGTAAAGCACTTTACCGCTTGAGTGTGATTTACCCTTATCATGATCAAAGAACACACCTGGCGAACGGTGTAGCTGCGATACGATCACACGCTCAGTACCGTTGATAATAAAAGTACCATTATCCGTCATTAGCGGGATTTCACCCATAAACACACTTTGTTCGCGGATGTCTTTGATTGCCGCTTTAGAATCTTTGTCTTTGCTGTCTTTATCTTTGATGATTAGACGGATTTTTACGCGCAAAGGTGCAGCGAAGGTTGAGCCACGCATGATACATTCACGCTCGTCAAACTCAGGCTCACCCAAATAGTACTCGACAAACTGAAGCTCAGCGTTGCCAGAATGGCTGGTGATGGGGAAAATAGACGAGAAAGCCGCTTGTAAGCCCACATTTGCACGGGCTTTTGGCTTTTTATGCTCTTGCAAAAACTGCTCGTAAGAATCTACTTGGATTGCCAATAGATATGGCACATCCATGACGTCTGGAAGTCTAGAAAAACTTTTACGAATGCGTTTCTTTTCGGTATAAGAATAAGCCATTAAGATTCCTTACGTTAAGTTAACTTGGCGCACCGCGATTATCACAGCAACACCGTTAAATAAAAGACAATTTCAACCATCTGTAAACATCATGGACATTTTAAATTATTAGAATATCCATCACAAAAAAGTCAAAAAACACCATCAGCACGCCCCTACTGCATGCCAATAAAAACCCCACACACAACAAAGCGCCAAATACCAGAAGTATTTAGCTTAAATTTGGTTATTACAAATTAGGTCGTTTTGCATAGGGTGTGTTTGTCCTTTTGCATTGTACTCACCTATAGCGCTTAAGATAAGTACAAAAGGTCAAATACTAAATTATAATAAAAAAAAGCCAATAATGCAAGTGCAAAATTGGCTTTTTGATAAATAATTAGTTGTTTTCAATATCGCTTAGGCAGCGATTGGTTGAAAGCTATCTAAATTATTTAAGTTCAACGCTCGCGCCAGCTTCTTCAAGCTTCTTCTTAAGCTCTTCAGCTTCAGCTTTAGATGCGCCTTCTTTAACAGTTTGTGGAGCACCTTCAACTAGATCTTTAGCTTCTTTTAGACCTAGACCAGTTACTTCACGTACTACTTTAATAACAGCTACTTTCTTGTCGCCACCGCTGGTGATAACAACGTTGAAGTCGTCTTTTTCTTCAGCTGCCGCTGCTTCACCGCCAGCTGCTGGAGCTGCTGCTAGTGCAGCAGCAGATACACCAAATTTTTCTTCCATCGCAGAGATAAGCTCAACGATTTCCATTACTGATTTTTCCGCGATCGCGTCTAGGATTTGTTCGTTAGTTAGTGGCATAGCAATTGTTCCTATGAAATAAAAATGTTAATTGTAAAAAACGAATAATTTTAAAAGTTAAAAATAAAATTATGCCGCTTCTGCTTGCAACTTGTCGCGTAGAGCAGCTAGAGTACGGGCAAGTTTGCCTGCTGCTGCTTCTTTCATTGTGCCCATTAGACGTGCAATAGCTTCGTCGTAAGTAGGTAGAGTTGCAAGTTTATCGATTGATTTAGCGTCAATAAATTCGCCTTCAAAAGCTGCGCCTTTGATCTCGAACTTGTCATTGCCCTTTGCAAATTCTTTGAACAGACGTGCTGCTGCACCTGGGTGTTCATTTGAGAATGCAATTAGAGTAGGACCAACGAATACATCGTTCATGCAAGCAAAGTTAGTGTCTTCTAGCGCGCGACGTAATAGAGTATTACGAACGATACGCATATCAACACCTGCTGCACGAGCCGCTTTACGAAGTTCGGTCATCTGTGCTACTGTTACGCCGCGAGAATCGGCAACAACAGCAGAGAGCGCACCTTTGGCAGCTTCATTTACTTCAGCAACAATTGCTTGTTTGTCTTGAAGATTTAGTGCCATGGGTTGTCTCCATATTTATTATCTGCAACTGCAAATAATAAGCAAATTTCACAAATCACAAAGTGATCTGCACCAAATACGGTGACTTGTCGTCTTACCGTCTGCGTAGGCTGATGATTTTATTCATCGATTATGTCATTGCTTGAGAACAATCAATGACACCTACGGTCTTAGACAGCACAACCCGCTGTGCTGAACTAATAAATTCTGTTTTACCAATAAACTTAAATACGGGGAAATTCATTGATAAATACGCTATTATAAGCGAAAAATACGACAAATCAAGTAAAATCTATGTTTTTCTTAGGTTTGTGTATTTCACGCTCATAAATTGGGCAGGATTATTTGTTCGCACGGTGTGGAACTGGATCAATTGCGAGACCAGGGCCCATGGTGCTAGACAAAGTAATCTTCTTGATGTAGATACCTTTAGAGGTAGCCGGCTTAGCACGTTTAAGATCGTTCAACAACGCAGTAGCGTTTTGTTCGATTTGCTCGCCAGTAAAGCCTATTTGACCGATAGAAGCGTGGATGATACCAGCTTTGTCTACACGGTATTGAGCCTGACCTGCTTTGGTGTTTTTAACAGCAGTCGCTACATCAGCAGTTACTGTACCAACTTTAGGGTTTGGCATAAGACCACGTGGACCTAGGATGGTACCCAGTTGACCAACAACGCGCATCGCATCTGGAGAAGCGATTACTACGTCAAAGTCAAGGTTACCAGCTTTGATGCTGTCAGCCAGATCTTCAAAGCCTACAACATCCGCACCAGCTTCTTTAGCAGCGTCAGCAGCAGCGCCTTGAGCGAATACAGCAACACGCTTAGTTTTGCCAGTACCTGCAGGTAGGTTGGTTGCGCCACGAACTACTTGATCAGATTTACGCGGGTCAATGCCTAGGTTGATCGCGATGTCGATAGACTCTTTGAATTTAGCCGCTGGCAAATCATTTAGAATCGCAACCGCTTCTTCGATGGTGTATAGTTTGTTGCCATCAACTTTCTCGTTGATTAGCTTTTGACGCTTAGTTAGCTTAGCCATTACACACCCTCCACATTTAGACCCATTGAGCGTGCAGTACCTGCGATGGTACGGATTGCAGCTTCAAGTTCAGCAGCGGTCAGATCTGCCTCTTTAGTTTTTACGATTTCTTCTAGTTGCGCACGAGTCACAGTACCAACTTTATCTTTGTTAGGTACACTTGAGCCTTTAGCAACACCAGCTGCTTTACGCAGTAGAACTGCCGCAGGTGGCGACTTCATTACGAAAGTGAAAGACTTATCGTTAAAAACGGTAATTACAACTGGAATTGGCAAGCCTGGTTCAAAGTTAGCAGATGCTGCGTTGAACTCTTTACAGAACGCCATGATATTAACACCTTTTTGACCCAATGCTGGACCAATTGGTGGTGATGGGTTTGCCTTACCAGCAGGCACTTGTAGCTTGATGTAGCCATCAATCTTCTTTGCCATGAAATATACTCCAATGGTGGGTAGTAACGCTAAAAATTAGCTCCCCAATGTTATGAATTAGATTATCTAATTCGACGAAAAGCCCCGAGCAACGCTCAGAGCCAAAGAATCTATTATAGCAAGATTATACGATTTTTTCAACTTTTGTGAATTCAAGCTCAACTTCGGTTGGGCGATTGAACACACTAACAGTTAAGTGCAGCTTGGATTTGTCATAATCTACTTTCTTGACAAGTCCTTTAAAATCAGTAAATGGACCGTCAATCACAAGCACTTCCTCACCCGGCTCAAACATTGTCTTAGGACGAGGTGCATCGCTGCCTTTTTGAATACGATTCAGAATACGATCTGCTTCAACTTGAGTGATTGGCGCTGGATGCTCCGGCGTGCCACCGATAAATCCTGTGATGTTCGGGCAACTTCTTACGATGTGCCAAGTATCCTCATTCATGTCCATATTAATTAGGACATAGCCAGGGAATAATTTATGTTCAACAGTGCGTTTTTTACCTTCACGCATTTCAATGACTTCTTCGGTTGGCACCAAAACATCACCAAAAGAATCGGCAAATTCACTGCGCTTAATACGCTCGATTAGTGAGCGCTGAACTTGTTTTTCGTAACCAGAAAATGCTTGGATAATATACCAACGCATCACATCACCCCATGAATTAATTTAAAATAAAACCAATAATCTTATTAAAAATATTGTCAAGCAACCAGATGATAAAACCAATAATAATCATCGCCAGAATCACTTGCCATGTATAACGGAAAGTCTCATCTTTACTTGGCCAAGTCACACGGCGCAATTCGATGCCCGCGTCTTTTAATAGCGTCTTAAAAGCGCGACCTTGATTGGTAAATACCAGACAGATAATGGCAAAAACAACCAAAGCAACTGTAATACCCAGCTGCACCCAAACATTATTACCTTGTGCCCAATATCTTGGCAGGTATTCCGTCACCAAGGTAGCACTAATTAAAGAAACGATTGCCAATAGCCACAGAATATAGTCTTTGGCTGAGCGTCTTTTAGCAACCTCAACAACGTTTTCTTTAGAGATAGTGACAGACTGTTTTTGCTGAGCTGGACCATTTGACGCCACAGTTTCAGCTTGGGTATCAAAATTATCTTTATTATCGCTCATGCAGGAATTTGCCTTGGAGTGACCAATTTTTTTATAAAATTAAAATAATGGCATGGAAAATATAAGATGGCAGGCGATGAGGGACTCGAACCCCCAACCCTCGGTTTTGGAGACCGATGCTCTACCAATTGAGCCAATCGCCTAAGGAGTTAAGGACTGCTATTATAGCAAATATTTTTTTAAATACAAGCATTTTTATCTTAAATCACAAAATTTTTATCAATCTTGTCGATGAGCATTAATTGAAAAATTCCCC
>NZ_AOMT01000018.1 GCF_000696305.2 Moraxella bovoculi 237 | reverse complement strand
AAAACCACAAACCCCCCACCATCTCTGGCAGGGGGTTTTGACTTTGGTAAGTCGTTTGGTTTGTTTGCTGTTAAGATAATCTTATTAGATTAGTTCTTAACGTTAGCAACAACACCAGCACCTACGGTACGGCCACCTTCACGGATTGCGAAGCGTAGACCCTTGTCCATGGCGATTGGGTGGATAAGCTCAACGCTCATCTCAACGTTGTCACCAGGCATAACCATTTCAGTACCTTCTTGTAGAGTGATGGCACCAGTTACGTCAGTAGTACGGAAGTAGAACTGTGGACGATAGCCATTTAGGAATGGCGTGTGACGACCACCTTCTTCTTTTGACAGTACGTATACTTCTGCGTCGAAGTTAGTGTGTGGAGTGATTGAACCTGGCTTAGCAAGTACTTGGCCACGTTGAACTTCTTCACGCTTAGTACCACGTAGTAGAACACCACAGTTCTCACCAGCACGACCTTCGTCTAGAAGCTTACGGAACATCTCAACACCAGTACAGGTAGTCTTAGCAGTGTCTTTGATACCAACGATTTCAACTTCGTCACCAACTTTGATGATACCAGACTCAACACGGCCAGTTACAACAGTACCACGACCAGAGATTGAGAATACGTCTTCGATTGGCATTAGGAATGGACGATCGATGTCACGCTCTGGCTCAGGGATGTAGCTGTCTAGAGTGCTTAATAGCTCTAGGATAGCTGGCTCGCCATATTGACCTTGGTCGCCATTTAGACCTAGTAGTGCAGAACCTTTGATGATAGGAGTGTCATCACCAGGGAAGTCGTAGTCAGATAGAAGTTCACGCACTTCCATTTCTACTAGCTCTAGTAGTTCTTCGTCGTCTACTAGGTCGCACTTGTTCATGAATACCATGATGTAAGGTACGCCAACCTGACGAGATAGAAGGATGTGCTCACGAGTTTGTGGCATTGGGCCGTCAGTAGCTGCTACAACTAGGATAGCGCCGTCCATCTGTGCCGCACCAGTAATCATGTTTTTAACATAGTCGGCGTGGCCTGGGCAGTCTACGTGCGCGTAGTGACGTGCTTCAGTGTCATACTCGATGTGAGAAGTGTTAATGGTAATACCACGTGCTTTTTCTTCTGGTGCTGAGTCGATTGCAGCGTAGTCCTTTGCTTCACCACCGTGGTGCTTAGCAGCAACAGTTGCGATAGCAGCAGTTAGGGTAGTTTTACCGTGGTCAACGTGACCGATGGTACCAACGTTTACGTGTGGTTTGTTACGTTCGAACTTGGCTTTGGCCAT
>NZ_AOMT01000017.1 GCF_000696305.2 Moraxella bovoculi 237 | reverse complement strand
CTCAACCCAACCTACGGGCTGACAAATTGGCTGCCAGATTAGGGGGGTGCCTAGAGTTAGATATAAAAACAGCGATAGAGAATTTGATGCTATTAGTCTTAGATATATCGCTCAAGCAAAACCAGGTAATTATAAATTCAATAAGCCCGGTAGAGATCAGGCAAAAGCAACCTTTGAGGCAGCAAGAGATAACGGAAAAAGTGTTTACTATCATTTTAATGGATCAGCACATCCAGACACTATCAGAAAATTAAATGAGTATTCAAAATATTATGGTGTTAAAGTGGTAATAGACACCAATTCATTTTAAGGAGTTTCTATGATTGAGATTCATGGTTGGGTTGTGATTAGAGACTGCTACTCCAGAAGGATGAGGGCGTCTTTGATATGAACACCATTATAAAAAACATACAAAATGCATTAAGCAATATGTTAAATGTTGTTGACATTGATTTTTCTTTAAGGGCAAAAAATGGAAGTTATCAAATTTCCATTTTTGGCAATTCCAATCATTTAGACTCATCTTATGAATATTTATTTTCATTCTTAAAATGGATTTCTAATCACGCTATAGGCTCTTATGGATTGATTTATATTCTAAATGATGAAGATGAGAAAAACCCAGACAATTTTGTTGTTTACTCTTTAAAAAAGGGTCATATTTACCTGCATAAAGATAAATTTCTTTCTCCTATAAATCCCGAAATAGAAGAATAAAATCCTAAACACCGCTCGCCTTACCGCAGG
>NZ_AOMT01000016.1 GCF_000696305.2 Moraxella bovoculi 237 | reverse complement strand
GCTGAACGCTGAACGCTGAAGAAGGATACGATTATTTTAACGCTTGTCAATAGTAAAATCACCAAACAAAACACACTCATTATACCCAACCATCAAGACTTATCACGACTTCTTGGCAAAGAATGTCATCCAAAAACCCGACAGTGCATAAATAATGCCAATCGCCAATATACCCACGGGCAGATCATAAAGCGCCGCACCCATGACGAGCACCCCAATGATCAATGCCACGAACGGAACTTTCTGGCGGTCAAATTCCTTAAAGGAGTAATACTTAATATTACTCACCATGAGTAATCCGCAGATCACAACCCATGCAGCAAAAACAAATTCTGCCACACCGATATTATTTCCCACGCTTCCCAACCAATCGGCATGATCAATCGCAACCATGACACTTGATGCCAACAGAATGGCAGCCAAAGGACTTGCCAATCCAATAAAGTACTTCTTGTCAACTTCGCCAATCTGCACATTAAAACGCGCCAAACGAAACGCCGCGCAAGCTGTGAACACAAAAGCGCACGCCAAACCAAAGCGTCCTAACTCGTGCAGGCCAAATTGATAAACAAGCATTGCGGGTGCAAGTCCAAACGCGATGCAATCCGCCAAACTGTCAAACTGCTCACCAAATGGGCTTTGTGCATTTAAGATGCGTGCAGCTCTCCCATCCATGCCATCAAGCACAGCGGACAGAAAAATTGCTAAAGCCGCCTTATAGTAAGCACCTTCACTACTAGCGACGATGGAGAAAAACGCACACAACATAGATGCAGTGGTGATAAGATTAGGAACGAGATAGACGCCCTTTCTTACTTGTCGTTGCCCATCAATGGCCTCACTTTCAACAACTTCAAAAGTTATGCCGCCTGCATCATCAAAGTCATTTAGATGATTGTCTGACTTCTTCATACATCATTCTCCGACCAGCCATTTCACGACCGCCATGTCTTCAATAGTCATGTCAGGTGCATCTGCTGGTTTTAGAATTGGCGCGAGTGTCTGCAAAATTTCTTTGGCGCGCACATCAAACTGCCAAGGCGGATTAATAATGTGCAGTCCTGTGCCATTCATGCCCACCGCCACATCATTAGGATATAAATTTAGCTCACATACCAGCTGACGACGGACTTCGGTGCGTTTCATTTTTTTGTAGAACAGTTCTACCGCTTCTTTGTTCTTAATGGGATACCACAGCACAAATGTCCCCGTGGCAAATTTCTTATAGCTTGCCACAAGCAAATCCACCAAACGGCTAAAATCTTTATGCTCTTGCTCAAATGGCGGGTCAAGTAGGATAATACCACGCTTCTCTTTTGGGGGTAGCACGGCAGGCACGCCTTCAAAAGCGTCACGATGATGAATGCCAATAGGGAGCTGATAAAGCTGATAGTTTAGGGCGTCATACTCGTCCGCCACCGCTTCAAAGGCTTCGGCACGTAAGGGGGCGTTGTCCGAATGGTTTTGGGCATGATTGGCAATCCACCATGGCGAGCCAGGATAGACGTGTTTATCATAGGTCTTGCGAGCGGTGTCAAGGTCTAATAGGTACTGAGCGATGGCTTTTGGCGGTGTGCCAAGAACGGCATTCTCTAGCGCAAGAATGCCTTTATTTGCCTCACCTGTCTTGGTGGCTTCCGTACTCTCTAGCGAGTACAAACCGCGCCCACCATAAGCATCCAATACATAATAAGGCTTGGCTTTGGCGGAGAATTGAGAAAGCAGCTGTAATAACAAAATATGCTTGGCAACGTCAGCGAAGTTACCTGCATGATAAGCATGTTTATAGTTCATGTTGGTCTATTATGGTCTGTGTTTTTTGGACGAGTTTATGGTAACATAGTTGATTGTTTTTAGCTATTTTTATTTGTATGACAACCTTTTATGCCGACTGGCACGCCTTGATTGATGCCAAGCTTGATGACTTTATCGCCACAGGCACGATGATGCTTGATGATGTCTTTGCTATGGACGCCTTGACCGCCTTGCAAAATGAGAGCGGATTTATAGAGTACAGGCAAGCTCATCTTACCCACGGCGAGCGAGAGAGTGCCATTCGTGGCGACAGCATTCGCTGGATTGATGAGTCTTGCCCTGTGGGGTCGGCGTATCTTGGGACGATTGATGAGCTTGGGCGGTATTTTAACGCCACGCTGTACACAGGCATTCGCTCATCAGAAGCCCATTATGCCTGCTATCCGTCAGGCTTTGGCTACAAATGGCATTCAGACAACCCCAAAGGACGAGACGAGCGGGTCATCTCTGCGGTGTTTTATTTAAATGACAACTGGACAGCGGACAATGGCGGTGCGATAACGGTGGTGGATAAAACGGGCGAGACCATCCAGCTTTTACCACAACTTAACCGCCTTGTGGTGTTTGATAGCAATCTATTGCACCAAGTGGAAATTACCAATCGTACACGGTTTTCTATTGCAACGTGGCTTCGGCGTGATGAGAGGTTGATATAATCACTTTGTAATTATTTGAAAATATTTTGCCATGATTTATATAATCATCGCTTTATTAATTTGGTCAAGTTCATTTACCGCAGGCAAATATGCCTATTCCATGTTTGACCCTGCAATGGCGATTGAACTTCGATTTATCATCGCAAGTTTGATTGTCTTGCCCTTTTTTATCAAAACATATCCTTTGATAGAAAAACGCATTCGCACAAAACTGTGGGGCGTGTCTTTTTTGATGTTTCCTATTGGTATTTTTATGCAGTTTATGGGATTGTTTTACACTTCGGCAAGCAGTGCGGTAGTTGTGATTGGGACAGAGCCAATATTGGTATTATTATTGGGATTTTTATTATTTAAACAAAAAGTAGCGATTTATGATTGGCTGTTAAGTTTGATCGCTTTTATCGGCATTGGCTTCTTGGTATTGGGTTCGCAAAATGACGGAGCGGTCAATTTGTTTGGACTTATATTGGTATTTTTAGCAGGGACTGGATTTGCATTAAGTTTGTATGTTGCTAAAGACATTATGAAACAACTAGATAATAAAGTCTATACTTCGGCAATATTGGTACAAGGAATGATTTTATGCTTGCCTTTATCATTATTTTTAATCAAAGATTGGCAAGTGGATTTTAATTGGCTTGGTTTATTTTCTATTATTTATCTGGGGCTGGGGTGTAGTTGGTTTGCCTATAAACTTTGGAATATTGGACTTAATAAAACTCCCGCCCATATTAGTGGCATGCTCATTAGTTTAGAACCTGTATTTGGGGTATTATTTGCTTTTTTATTTTTGGGCGAGCGAATGAGTTCAATGACCGCCTTGGGGAGCATGCTGGTGATTGGCTCAGCAATGCTTTCTACAGTGATTCCGATTTTAAAAGAAAGGAAAAACCACTCCTAAATTCATATTTTCATTTGTTAATTTTAAGGAACCCCCATGACCCCCACCTTATCCCTATCCACCGCCCTACTGCAACAGCCGTCCATTACCCCCCATGATTTTGACTGCCAAAATATCTTGGCAGAATATTTGGGCAACTTAGGCTTTGACTGTGAATTTTTGTATTTTGGCGACCCAAATGACAACGGCAAAAACGCCCAAATCAAAAATCTCTACGCCAAGAAAAAAGGAAGCGACCCCACCGCCCCCCACCTATGCTTTGCAGGGCATACCGATGTCGTGCCTGTGGGCGATGAAAGCCTTTGGACGTATCCGCCTTTTTCAGGGGCGGTTGCAGACGGCTACTTGTGGGGGCGTGGGGCGTCTGATATGAAAACCGCCATTGCCTGCTTTTGTGTGGCGTGCGATGAGTTTGTGAAGACCTGCCCCGACCACAAGGGCGATATTTCGCTACTCATCACCGCAGACGAAGAAGGCGTGGCGATTAACGGCACGCACAAGGTGGTATTGGAGCTTGCCAAACGGGGTGAGCGTATGGATTTTTGTCTGGTGGGCGAGCCGTCTAGCACGAACGTGCTTGGCGATGTCATCAAAAACGGCAGACGTGGCTCACTAAACGCACGCCTGACCGTAACGGGCAAACAAGGACACATCGCCTATCCACATCTGGCGGTCAATCCCATGCACGAGCTTGCCCCCGCCCTTGCCGAGCTTGTGGCGTGTGAGTGGGACAATGGCAATGACTATTTTCCTGCCACCAGTATGCAAATCTCCAACATAAACGGCGGCACAGGGGCGACCAACGTCATACCCAATAGCGTGGAGGTGCTGTTTAACTTTCGCTTTTGCACCGAGAACACCGCCGAGAGCTTACAGGCAAAAACTCACGCCATTTTGGATAAGCATTTTGGGAGTTCAAAGGCAAATTATACGATTGAATGGAATTTATCAGGCGAGCCGTTTTTGACCCCAAAAGGCGAGTTTGTGGATGCAGTGGTGTCTGCCATTAAGGATGTTACAGGCACGGATGGTAAGCTGTCCACCTCGGGGGGAACATCGGACGGGCGGTTTATCGCTCCGATTATGAATGCCCAAGTGGTAGAGCTTGGCGTACTAAATGACACCATTCATCAGATGGATGAAAAAGTGGCGGTGGATGATTTGGAGAAATTGACGCTGATTTATGAGCAAATTTTAGACACACTTATCAGCTAGCATGTCAACCAACATCAAAAAAGCCATGCTTAAATAGCATGGCTTTCTTTGGTAAAGATTTTTTAGCACATCACCCCAAAAGACATTCTGCTCCTAGGCATGATGAGTTCAAAAAATCAGTTATACCCTGCTTTTTTCATCAACATGATGGCTTTTTGCTGATTTTTACCCGCTACCGCAACATTGATGACATCTTGCTTGAAAGAACCCCAACTGGCCACCAGCGGAGCCGCATTGGTGCGATTGTTGGCAGGATATTCAAAGTTGCGATCAGCATACAGCTTTTGGGCCTCTGGGCTTGATAGCCATTCAATGAACTTTTGGGCTTCAACAGGGTTTTTGCTGTATTTTAGCACGCCTGCACCAGAGACATTGACATGCGTACCCTTGCCATTTTGATCAGCGAAAAATACTTTGACATTATTGGCCACTTCAGGATTCTTGTTGACCAAACGACCATAATAATAGGTGTTGGCAATGCCTACATCACAACGACCAGCATTAATGGCCTCTAACATGGAAGTGTCATTAGAAAATGGTGTGGTTGCCAAATTATTTACCCAGCCTGTTACTGTGCGGGTGGCGGCTTTTTGACCATGATTAGCAATCATGGTAGCGACCAGCGATTGGTTGTATACATTATTAGATGTACGCAAGCATAATTTACCTTTCCATTTTGGATTGGCTAGGTCGGCATAAGTAGATAATTCGCTAGGATTGACCGTCTTAGGATTATAAAAAATCGTACGCGCACGCACCGACAAGCCAAACCATTGATTATTTTTTGCTCTTAGGTGTGCTGGAATGTTATTTTTTAAGGTTGGCGAGTTGATTGAGCGTAGTAAACCCATGGTTGATGCTTTCCAAAGGTTGCCACCATCAACCGTGATTAAGACATCACCTTTGGTATTTTGACCCTCTGCTTGGATTTTTGCCATCAAAGGCCCAGCTTTATCATTGACCAGCGTGATTTTTGTTCCTGTTTTTGCTTCATAGACTTGAGCGATCGGCTTTAATAACTCGTCAGCACGAGATGAGTAAACCACCAATTCACTAGCAAATGCTGGTAGTGCCATCAATGCAGCCACCTGAGCGATTAAGATTTTTTTTAACATAAATTCATCCTTCTAAAACGCCATCTCATGGCTTAAAAAAACATAATCTACAACACATGAAACGCTCTCTTTTTGATAAAAAAATCCTAAAAAGATTGCTATTTCCTGTTGTATTATAATACCATGTCCATTTTTAAACAATGATTATTATCATTATGGTATCTATTTGATAATAATAATCACTCATATATGACCGCAACACGCTTATGACACACTCAACACTGCTTGCACGATTATGGCTTGGGCTTTGTTCTTTATTAGTCATCATTCCTTTGGGGGTAATTTTATCTTCAATAGGCGAATTTGATGCTGAAATTTGGCAATTCCTACTGGATCATGAGTTGCCCAGTTTATTAAAAAATACTCTATGGCTCGTTTTGTCGGTAGGCATTGGCGTAACAGTGCTTGGCACCACCACTGCATGGCTGACCACCATGTATGACTTTCCGCTGAAGCGTATTTTTAGCTGGGCAATGATGCTGCCTTTGGCGGTGCCTGCTTATGTTCTTGCCTTTGTACAGCTTGACATATTTGATTACACAGGCACCATCAGTACCTATTTGCGACAGGCATGGGGCTTTGAAAATGGTCTGCCAGACATCAGGCATGGTGGAGGATTGGCCTTGGTGATGAGTCTAACTTTATATCCTTATGTCTACTTATTGTCCAAAAATGCTTTTGGAAGCATGGGCAATCGCATTTTGGAGGTTGGTGCTTCTTTGGGGTTGTCAAACTGGCAGGCGTTTATTAAGCTTGCTCTACCGATGGCAAAACCTTGGGTAGTCAGTGGCGTCATCTTGGCACTCATGGAAGTGCTGGCAGACTTTGGGGCGGTTTCGATTTTTGGCTATGATACTTTTACTACCGCCATCTATCAGGCTTGGTATGGCTTTTTTAGCCTTGATACTGCCAAACAGCTTGCCAGTCTTTTGGTTGGTTTAGTGTTCATCTTTTTAGTATTAGAACAGCTTAGTCGTGGACGCAAAAACTTTGAAAGCGTCGGTCGTGGTGGTCATCATCGACACATTGCTCTACACGGTCTAACAAAATGGCTGGCTTTTAGCTATTGTGCTGGCATTTTATTTTTGGCGTTTATCCTGCCCCTCATTCAGCTAAGCGTGTGGGTCGTTGAAACTTGGCAAGGCATTGAGTTTGGTGTCATCTTTGAACAAACCAAAAATTCTGTCATCGCCAGCCTATGTGCTGCCATATTAGTTACCATGGTTGCTTTTTTTATCAGCCTAAGCGTTCGACATGATGCCAGTAAATTCGCCTTGGGCAGTGCCAAAATCTCAACGCTTGGTTACGCCATTCCCGGCTCGGTGCTGGCGGTCGGAGTTTTCATTCCTGTGGCTTTTTTTGATAACTATCTCATTGAACATGTGGCAATATTTGCCGAGCACGGTGCCATCTTTAAGGGAACGGTGTTAGCGTTACTCATCGCCTATCTGATTCGATTTTTGGCGTTGGGTGTGCAGACCGTGGACGCAGGCATGAAGCGTATCAAATCCGCCCACATAGAAGCTTCCAAAAGTCTAGGGGCGACACCGATTCGCTCACTTTTTGAAGTATATTTACCTTTAATAAAAGGCTCACTGGGTACCACCTTGCTCATGGTGTTTGTGGACACCATGAAAGAAATGCCCATCACTTTGATGATGCGCCCTTTTGATTGGGATACGCTGGCAATACGCATTTATTCTTTTACAAGTGAAGGCATGTATGAAGCCGCCGCCTTGCCAGCATTGACCATCGTATTGACAGGACTGATTCCTGTGATTTTATTCACCAAAATAGGACAAAAGAACTGACTTATGCTGACCGTAAAACACCTATCTGTTGAATTTGACAAAAAAATCATCTTAAATGATGTCAATTTTTCCTTGCAGACTGGCGAGATAGCTTGTCTGCTGGGTGCTTCTGGCTGTGGCAAAACGACAATTTTACGCTGCCTGTCTGGTTTTGAGACGCCAAAATCAGGAACGATGATGCTAGATGGGCGAACATTATTCAATGACACCACCAATGTCGCCGCCCACCAACGACACATTGGCATGGTATTTCAAGACTATGCCTTGTTTCCACACCTGACGGTGGCAAAGAATATTGGCTTTGGACTAAATGAGTTAAGTCATTCAGAGAAAAATGCTCGTATTGATGAGCTTTTAACATTGGTTGATTTAAGTGAGTATAAAGATCGTTACCCCCATGAGTTGTCAGGTGGTCAGCAGCAGCGTGTGGCATTGGTGCGTGCACTTGCACCCAAGCCAAAGCTCATACTACTTGATGAACCTTTTTCCAATCTGGATATTGAACTACGCACCACCTTATCCAAAGAAGTTCGTAAATTACTAAAATCACAAGGCGTGAGTGCCATTTTGGTTACTCATGACCAATCTGAGGCATTTGCCATGGCAGATACGGTTGGCGTACTATCAGAAGGCATGATTCAACAATGGGCAGACCCAGAGATGCTGTATCATAGTCCTGCCAATGCCCATGTTGCCAGTTTTGTTGGCGAAGGCGTCTTATATGACATTACTGACATACATGCTGACGGTATGGAGTGTGCGATTGGTTTCATTCCTCTTATGCCAAACACCAATCAAGACACGCAGATACTCATCAGACCACATGATGTGCAGATTTGCACAGACGGTCAAGGCATGGACTTTCGCATCATGGATAAAGATTTTCGTGGCGGCAATTGGCTTTATACCCTGCAAGACGAACAAGGCAACCAGCTACTCATGCAAACTGCCATGACCAAAAATCATCACAAACAACAAATAGGTGATATCATCCAAATCATGACTCACCAAGTAGCAACTTTCTAGCACACCGTCATCACCAAGCATTAAAAGCGATACACAATACCATCACTAACAAAAAAACATCCCCTAAAGTTTTTAGGGGATGTTTTATCCATTCAATCACGGGGTGTAATAAGTCGCAGCCCCTGGTCCCACAGGCAAACCTAAGGCAAATACCCAAATACAGAAGAGTACTGTCCACCCCACCAAGAACAAGAGCGAGTATGGAATCATGAGCGACATGAGTGTGCCGACCCCTGTGTCTTTTTTGTAACCAATTGCCACCGCCATGATAAGCCCAAAGTAACTCATCATCGGGGTGATGATGTTGGTACTGCTATCACCAATACGATACGCTGCCTGAATCATCTCTGGGGCATAGCCTGTCAGCATGAGCATCGGCACAAAAATCGGTGCGGTAACCGCCCACTGAGCCGATGCCGAGCCGAGCATGAGATTGACAAAAGCACAAATCAAAATAAAGCCCACGAGCAACAAAGGTCCTGTCAGTCCGATGTCATTTAGGAAATTCGCTCCCGATACCGCCATGATCTGACCGATATTAGACCAGTTAAAAAAGGCGGTAAATTGAGCAGCAAAGAACACCAGCACGATGTACATGCTAAGCGAACTCATGGCGGCACTCATGGCGTCCACCACATCATCATTGCTCTTGATGGTACCTGTAATCTTACCATACACAATCCCTGGAATGGCAAAGAATACAAAGATAAATACCACAATCCCATGCAAAAATGGCGACCCTGCCATAAGTCCTGTCTCAGGATGTCTTAAAATCCCATCGGCAGGCACAACAGTCCACGCCAGTAGCAGAGAAAAAATTAGCATGGACACGCCCGACCAAACCAGTCCTTTCTTTTCTAAGGCGGTCAATCGCTCTACCTTGCTGTCAAGCACACTTGGGTCATCGGCATCATCGGGGTTGTATTTACCCAAAGATGGCTCCACGATTTTTTCGGTGACAAAGTAGCCAATGCCACTTACCAAAAACGTACTTGCCGCCATAAAATACCAGTTGGCTTCTGCCCCCACGACATAGTCAGGGTCAATAATGCGTGCCGCTTCTTGGCTAATACCCGACAGTAGTGGGTCAACCGTACCAAGCAATAAGTTGGCACTATAACCGCCCGACACGCCTGCAAAGGCAGCGGCAAGTCCTGCCAATGGATGCCTACCCAACGAATGAAAAATCATCGCCGCCAGAGGAATCAGCACCACATAGCCAAGCTCTGATGCGGTGTTTGACATAATACCTGCAAAAACAATGACAAAAGTAACCATCTTTGGCGGGGCGTTCATGACAAGCCCCCGAAGAGCCGCCGAAATCATGCCTGACCGCTCAGCAATGCCCACCCCGAGCAGAGCGACAAGTACCGTCCCCAGTGGCACAAAGCCTGTGAAGTTGGACACAAGATTCTCTACAATCTTGGCAAGCCCATCACCATTTAAGAGATTGACAACATAAATCATGCCGTCTTCACTACGACCCTTTGCCCCTTCTGGGCGTGGGTCAACTACTGATACGCCCATCATCGACATGATTGCCGATAGTACGAGCAAAATAACTGACATCCATACAAATAAAATGGCAGGGTGTGGCAACAGATTGCCAAGCCACTCTACGCCCTTTAAAAAACGCCCCATGCGGGTAGAATTTTGTTGTTGCATATTTACTCCGTCACAACAAAATAGATAAATATAATCCAATATTTATCATAGAATTAATCGTTAAATAATAAATACTCACATTTAAAACTTGTCATTAAAACACAATCGTGTAAGAAAAACAAACTTTTTATCACATTACTCACAAAGAACGGTTATTACTTTTAGCATGGCAATAAAAAAAGACAGCCCAAGCTGTCTTTTGTTTCGGATGAATAATTAATCCAATTCCTCAAGCCACGCCATCTGAATGGCTTCCAATATGGCTTCATTTGACTTGTTTGGATCATCGACGAAGCCCTCAAGCTCGCACACATAGCGATGTAAGTCAGTAAAGCGAATGTATTGCACATCTTCATCTGGGTATTTTTCAGACAGCTCAATGGCAATGTCTGGCGTGTCGTGCCAAGTTAATTTCATAATCACTCTCTTTATTTGGTCGAAGTTTGGTAAATTTTATCAAAGTTAGCCAAAAAATGATATAATAAGCGCATTTTTAACAGTTAAAAACCATCATGACCGTACAAACACACAACCCCCAAAATCAACAATCTCAGCCCAAAAAAGGCAAGCAAACCGCCAAAGCTGACCCAAGCAATCCACACCTAACGCCGATTGATCGTGAGATTTTGACCCCGCCAAACGGACACAAAAAAGTGCTATTACACTCATGCTGCGCCCCCTGCTCAGGCGAGGTCATGGAGGCGATGCTTGCCAGTGGCATTGAATTTACCATTTATTTTTATAATCCCAACATTCACCCTAAAAAAGAATACGAGATTCGCAAAAACGAAAACATCGCTTTTGCCGAAAAGCACGGCATACCGTTTATTGATGCTGATTATGACATGGATAATTGGTTCGCTCGTGCCAAAGGCATGGAGCAAGACCCTGAGCGAGGTCGCCGTTGCACCATGTGTTTTGACATGCGATTTGAACGCACCGCCCTATACGCTCATGAGCATGGCTTTCCTGTAATGACAAGCTCACTTGGGATTAGTCGCTGGAAAAACATGGCTCAAATCAACGACTGCGGGCATCGCGCCGTTGCCCCCTATGAGGGTCTTGATTATTGGGATTTTAACTGGCGTAAAGGCGGTGGCAGCAGCCGTATGATTGAGATTAGCAAGCGTGAGCATTTTTATCAACAAGAATACTGTGGCTGTGCTTATTCGCTCCGTGATACCAATAATTTTCGCCGTAGCCAAGGGCGTGAACCCATTAAAATCGGCGTGAAATATTATGGCGATGATGAAGAATAATCCCCCTTTATCCAAAAGACCGCCCATGTTGGCGGTCTTTTTTATTGACAATTTTACAAGCCAATCCATGCTTGACGATTGAGATTTAATTTAAAACAAAACAAAACAAAACAAAACAAAACAAATTATTATATCTTACCAATCAATAAAAAACCCTTTATAATCTGTTCGTAGCCAACAAAGACTCTCTAAAGGCGATTCTTTTTTCACACAGTAAACACACCATGGGCAAGTAATACATCGTCCTAGATTAACTTAACGACAGCAAAAAATCTTTCGCACCACAAGGTGATTGCCCATTTCACGGCAGTAACACCAGCGACGGTCAGAGCGTGATGGCTTGGTGACCAAAAGCCCTAAACCTTCACATTTTGCACCAACACGGCAGCAAAGTAAACCCAATGGGCGAAGATTTTGACTACGCCGAACAACTTAAAAAGCTGGATGTGGACGCGCTAAAAAAAGACTTAAAAGAAGTGCTTTGCAACAGCCAAGACTGGTGGTCAGCTGACTACGGCTACTACGGTGGCTTGATGGGTCGTTTGTCATGGCACGCAGCAGGCTCTTACCGTGTGGCAGACGGTCGTGTCGGTGCCAACGGTGCAAGAATTCGCCTAGCCCCCCCCCAAAAAAAGACTGGATGGGCGACGAGCCAGAGCGTCTGGCAAAAGTATTGGCTGTTTATGAAAAACTATCAGCCGAGACCAATGTTTCAATCGCTGACCTTATTGTACTTGGTGGCACTGTCGCCGTTGAAAAAGCAATCAAAGATGCAGGCTTTAATGTTCCTTTACAATTTAACGCAGGTCGTGGCGATGCAGTGCAAGAGATGACCGATGCCAAGAGCTTTTAGTACTTAAAGCCAGTTCACGACGGTTTTATAAACTTCCAAGAAGCTCACGAAGAGCCGACCCCAGAAGAGCTTTTGCTTGACCGTGCACAGCTTTTGGGCTTGACGGCGGTGGAAATGACCGTGCTTGTGGGTGGTTTGCGTGTATTGATTACTAATTTTGAAGGCAATAAGCAAGACGTGTTTACCGACACAGTGGGCGTGCTAAGTAACGACTTCTTCCGTAACCTTGTGGATATGAACTACACTTGGGAGCCAACAAGTCGCAACAGCTACAACATCAATGAGCGTAGATCTGGCGAAACTAAGTTTACCGCCACTCGCTTGGACTTGGTGTTTGGCTCAAACTCAATCTTTCGTGCCTATGCCGAGCTATATGCCCAAGACGACAGCCGTGAAAAGTTTGCAAAAGACTTTGCAAAAGCGTGGACGAAAGTGATGAAAGCTGACCGTTATGATTTACAAAGATAATCTAAACGGATAGTTTAAAACAGCAGGCTCCAAATGGGGCGTGCTGTTTTTTTATTTTTAAAATTTTGTTTTTTTGGTTTAGTATGTGCTAAAATCAAAATCAAACCAATATTCATTTTTAAGGATTTTTATGAAAAAATTGGCATGGTTTGCAACCACCCTATTGATGTTTGGCTGTGCCAGCACAAGCACAACAAATAACCAAACCCCGTCTAAGAGCGACTATGGCAATTATCCTGGCAAAGGCGGCATGACAGCTTATGCCATTGACAGCAATGCCTATAAATATCATTATGATTATGGCTTTACAGGCGTTGATGCAATGGGCTGGGATGGTAATTTGCAATATGCATGGTCAAGAACAGCAGGAGCAAAAACCTGTGGCATGACTTTAGATAGCAAGACAATCATTTCACTTCTTGCCAAAAAGTATGGATACGATGAATTGGTTCATGAAATGAATGGTGTGGGTTTTCATTTTATCCAGCAATCTAAAATTAAAGATTTTTGCAATGAAAAACGAGTTGCTGAACTAAAACAAGTCATTCCTCAAATGATGAATGGACAGTTTGTAAAAAAGTTTTAAATGAGTAGTTTTTTGGTAACATCTCCACTTAAAGCCAAACGTTTTTTTCTCATTCGTGGTAAACTCATCAAGCCATAAAAAATCTCACCCAAGACATCCATCACAGGAAAACTGGGTGGTTTTGATGTGAATTTGGGCATATTTTTAATACTCATCCAATAAGGAACCAGCCATGTCATCTATTGAAGACAAAAAGCAAGACCCTACCAATCCCGCCAAACCTGATGGCGAGATGATTGACGCACTCAACAAAGCCGCCAAAGAAGGCGCAGGCGAGCAGCCAAACGACATGCAGGACGCACACAAAATGGGCTGCCCTGCAACCCATCTTACTCGTGCCAATGGCGCACCTGTCGTAGACAACCAAAACTCACTCACCGCAGGGCCTCGTGGGCCTATCCTGTTGCAGGATTTGTGGCTGAACGAAAAACTTGCCGACTTTGCCCGTGAAGTCATTCCAGAGCGTCGTATGCACGCCAAAGGCTCTGGGGCATTTGGTACTTTTACCGTAACCGCCGACATCACTAAGTACACCCGTGCCAAGATTTTTAGCGAGGTTGGCAAAAAAACCGAAATGTTTGCACGGTTTAGCACCGTGGCAGGCGAGCGTGGGGCGGCGGACGACGAGCGAGACATTCGTGGTTTTTCCCTAAAATTCTACACCGAGGAGGGCAACTGGGACATGGTCGGCAACAACACGCCTGTGTTTTTCTTGCGTGACCCATTAAAATTTCCTGACCTAAACAAAGCGGTCAAGCGAGATCCTCGCACTAATATGCGCTCACCAACCAACAACTGGGATTTTTGGACACTGCTCCCAGAAGCACTGCACCAAGTGACCATCGTGATGAGCGACCGTGGCATTCCAAAATCTTACCGCCATATGCACGGATTTAGTAGCCATACTTACAGCTTTATCAATGCTGATAACGAACGCTTCTGGGTCAAAATGCACTTTCGTACCCAGCAAGGTATCGAAAATCTGACCGACGCAGAAGCAGAAGCAATCATCGCCAAAGACCGTGAAAGCAACCAAAAAGATTTGTACGATGCCATTGAAAAAGGCGATTTTCCAAAATGGAAAATGTATGTACAAATCATGCCAGAAGCGGATGCTGAGAAAGTGCCATACCACCCATTTGACCTGACCAAAGTATGGCCAAAAGGCGATTATCCTTTGATTGAGGTGGGCGAATTTGAATTAAACCGCAATCCTGACAACTACTTTTTGGATGTGGAGCAAGTCGCCTTTGCCCCAAGCAATCTGGTACCAGGTATTAGCGTATCGCCTGATAAAATGCTGCAAGCACGCCTTGTCAATTATACAGATGCACAGCGTTATCGCTTGGGCGTAAACCGCAACCAAATCCCTGTGAATGCCCCACGTTGCCCTGTGTACTCAAACCACAGAGACGGTCAAGGGCGAGTAGGCAACAACTACGGTAGCCGTCCGCACTATGAGCCAAACAGCTTTAATCAATGGCAAGAACAGCCACAATTTGCCGAACCGCCCTTAAAGATTGATCAGTACGCTGACCGCTTTGATTTTAGAGAGGACGACAGCGACTATTTTAGCCAGCCACGAGCCTTGTTCAATCTGATGAACGCAGAGCAAAAGCAGGCCCTGTTTGACAATACCGCAGCAGCGATGGGCGATGCGCTCGATTTCATAAAATACCGCCATATCCGCAACTGCCACGCCTGCCATTCTGATTATGGCGTGGGTGTTGCCAAGGCGTTGGGCATGACGGTAGAAGATGCCATTAAGGCGTATGAAACCGACCCTGCCAAGCATTTGGAGAGCTGTTTGCCGCCAAAGGCGTAACGCAGTCTGTTGTTTTTAAAGAAAGCCATTCTGGATAGAGTGGCTTTTTGTTTTGACTATAATAAAACATAGCTGTCGATTTACCAACTTAAAAGGACGTTTGATGAAAAAATTACTCGCACTTACGCTATTGCTGTCATCTACTGCTTATGCCAATAACATTCCTGATAGTTTTGATAACCGCCCTGCTTTGCCAACGGTACAAAAATTACGCGCATTTGACTGGACGTGGCAAAATGTCGCCCAATTACCCAACGTTTCTACCTAAGAAGCCGACCCTGACCACGCAGGGCGACTCATGCAAACCTTGACCATTAGCGAACAAAACCCCAACACCACCATTACCTTTTATGGCATAAAAACTCTGCCGATGTCGCCATCATAGAAGCTTGCGCTTGGGGAACAGCCAATACTCAAGATACCGCCTTTGTCAAACTTAATAAATTAAAAGGCAATACCACCCTGAGAAACAATTGCAATTTTAACAATGTATCCATCAGCGAATCAGGTAATGATGATGGATTTGAGTACGAATCCGGGGTAGAATTGGCATTTCAATAAGTCTATAAATTACCAAAATCTACCTCATCATTTGGCGGTGCTGGCAAACGCGATTTATTTATGGCAAGCTCGCAAGTGGAAACTTACGTCATCACAGGCTCTTTTCAAACCCAAGCCTATACACTCTCTATGATCACACCCGATAAAGCCAAATTAGGTAAATTGATCAACATGTATGGTTGGGGTACCAACAAAAACAGCAATACGGTTAAATGCAAAGTGCAGTAGTATGACTCTTAAATGGATTTGGGAAATTCACTCCACCCAGATCCATTTATAAATAGATGATCGATAAACCCCCTACACGCAGTCTCCAAAAAACCCATCAATATATCCCACAGGCATATCGGCAAGCGTATATCGCCATTTGGGGTTTTTGTCTTTATCGATGAGTAGGGCTCGCACCCCTTCTTTAAAATCTCCACGCATGGCGCAATTTACCGCGACCTTACGCTCCATGTCGAACATCTCGGCGATGGAATATGGCTTAACCTCATGGTAAATACGCCATGTTAGTGCTTTGGTGGTGTCAGAGCCTTTGGTATAGTTTTCAATGGCAGACTTAATGAATTCACTATCACCTTGATAACCACGAAGTGCGCGATCCACATCAGCCAGCGACTCTGCATTCATGAGTGCATTGATGGCATGGAAGTCTTTTAGGATTTGGCTGTCATGGTCTGGCGTTTGATAGAATTTGGCTAGGATTTGATTAAGCAGTCCATGACGGTCACCTTGCCAGTCGGCAGACGTGAGCGCCTTAATAACATCACCATAGCTGTCTGGTACTACATAGACATCCGCAAGCCCTAGATATAGCGCATCCACTCCAGAGAAGCGCGCGCCGGTAAGCCCTAAGAATAGCCCAACCTTACCCATCATACGGTTCAAAAACCAGGAGCCGCCTGCATCAGGGAATAAGCCTATCGACACCTCAGGCATTGCCATCATGGTCTCACTCGTGACTGCCTTGTGACTACATGCCGACAACAGACCCAGGCCGCCGCCCATGACCACGCCATGACCCCATGCCAAGATTGGCCTGGGATATTCATACAGCATCTGCATGAGCGCGTATTCATGTTCAAAAAATTCCTGAACATCGCTTAGACCTGTCGCCTGTGATAGTGTCTTGATGTCGCCACCGGCACACAATGCGCGCTCGCCAGCGCCACGAAGCACTATGGCAACCACACTCTCATCATCTCGCCAATCGCTAAAAATCCGCATCATCGCCTTTACCATGTCTAGGCTTTGGGCGTTGAGTGCTTTTGGGTTATTTAAAGTGATGATGCCGATGGATCGACCGTCATCGGTGGGTAATTGCTCGGATAGGATTAGATCTGTCATGGTGACTCCTTAATTCACTGAGTTATCATTCCTTGGACGGGTTAAGCATATCAAATTTATAACACCCAATCAATCCAGCAAGCCACCAAAAACGTGGCGATTGGTAATTTAAATTTTATATTTTTGGTGTTTTTGCCTATAATAAGATAAATTTAGCAACACAATAGGACGTACGATGTATTTTTTATTATCCCCTGCCAAAAACCTAGACGAAAAGACTGCCCTGCCACTTGAGCTAGATGATCAATACAGTGAGCCTACTCTCATCGAAGGAGCTATTGATCTCATGAAAACCCTAAAGACAAAAGACGTGCTCGACCTACAAGAACTCATGCACATCTCTGCCAAGATTGCCGAACTAAATGTCGCACGCAATCAAGCTTGGGCTTATCCTTTTGATGATAACAAAAAACCTGCCGTCTATCTGTTCGATGGTGATGTCTATACTGGACTGGATGCTTATCAATTATCCAAAGAAGAAATTTTATATCTTAATAGACACTTAGGCATCTTATCTGGTCTGTACGGACTGTTGAAGCCTTTGGATTATATGCTACCCTATCGCCTTGAGATGGGCACCAAGTTTAAGACGCCAAATGCCGATGACCTGTATCAATTCTGGGGCGACACCATCACTGATTTGATCAATGAACGCATTCAAGAAAGCGGCTCTGATGTCCTAGTGAATCTTGCCTCAACCGAATATTATGGCGCAGTCAAACCAAAAAACATCAACGCCACCATCATCACGCCAAAATTCCTTGATCAAAAAAATGGCAAATACAAAATCATCAGCTTCTACGCCAAAAAAGCCCGTGGCATGATGGTAAATTTCGCCGCCAAAAATAACATCACCACTCCTGAAGACCTAAAGAAATTCGACAGCGATGGTTATTGTTTTGATGAGGCGTTAAGCACTGATGTCGAATGGGTGTTCAAGCGCGATGAGCAAGCTTAATATAAATTATTGCCATTCACATCAAAACTCGCCCAATAAAAATCCTC
>NZ_AOMT01000015.1 GCF_000696305.2 Moraxella bovoculi 237 | reverse complement strand
GTTTTGCCTAATTGATTATTTACTTAGAAAGTAAATAAAAAGTTAGGACTTTTAATTTTGGCTCATTTATTACTAGCAAATTTGCTCATCGTGTAAATGAATTAACTTTGAGTATTTTTGCTTGATAAATGATAATTTTTTTGTTATCTTGTATTAGCAAAAATCCACACAAGTTGTTCTTTAGTTTGGATTTTAAATAGTGTATGATACATCGTCTGCATCATTATCATTAATCAAGGCTGACCATTCTATCACATTATTTTGTGATGTCAATCTCTTTTTGAATTATTTTAACCAACTTGCTTTGTTATTTTTTGCAACTAGGCTGCGTTGGAATGAGTGCGTATTATACAGATTTATTTTTGACTGTCAAACACTTTTTTGAAAAAATTTTAAAATTTATGATGAAATTTTTATAGGTGGTTGATTTTAAAATATTTTTATACATACGCACTCAGAACTTTATCTTACTAGCTCATCTCCCTAACCTTACTCTCAATAAAATCAATCTCTTCATCAGAAAGCCCATATTTGGCATAAAGCTGTTTATCAATCTCACGAATGGACTTAGACCAATCAATATCAGAATCGGCGGTAAAATCTTGTAGGGGGACTTTTGACCAAACTTCTTTGGTTTTATTTCCTTGCGTTACTTTTACAACACCAAGCATTAGGCGAGCAAATTTTGTTTTTAAATATTTTAGTAGGTTCTCCGCTTCTATTTTATTATCAAAAGCACCAAATGAAATAAAAGTTTCTGTATGTCCTTGATTTGGATTTTCAATAGTAGGTGTTGATAAGGTTTCCCCTAATTTTCCAGAGCCATTGGAACTAGGAATTAAAACTTTGTATTTATCCATATTTGGATGATTAGACAAATAATCCCTACGCAACCATTTAAAAATACGGGCATTGTTTTGACGACCTAAAATTTGAATATATTCTTTATCATCATTTGGGTTTTCATCAAAAAATAATTCGTGTAAATTTTCAAAAACAGATGAAGATAAATATCTTTTTGAACCACCAGAGACACGACTAACCAATGTTGGGTTTTCCTGCCATAATAGTTGCGAATATTTATAGCTTGTATTACTGTGTAATAACTCACCAATAGAAGTAAAATTCTCTGTAACAACTTTTTCAACAATATCATTTAATTCATTGTAGCTTGTAAAAATACCAATTTTACCGAAGTTAGTATCATTATCTCGGTAAACAATAGCTACCCCGCCTTTAATTTCATTTTTATCAAACACTCCTTTTGGATTTCCGTTAAAATACAGAACTTTTAAATGCTCATCATTAAGCATTTTTCTATTCCATTTAGCTGGTGTTGAGCCAACATTAAACAAAAATCGTGCAGGAGAAATTAAACAGTATTTATTACCGAATTTTTCAGCCAAATCATAAAAGTATTGATATATAGAAGGTTGTTCTTCTCTGTGTTCTATATTATCTTGATAAGGCGGATTACCCACTACAACATCAAATTTCATTGCTTTTCCAAAAATTTCAGTTAATTTGTCATTAAAATTTAATTCGCCTTTGGCATAGGGCGTGGTGTCCAAATGCACAATATGCGAATGTTCAAAATCTAAGGTTTCATCAAATCCCAAAATAAAGTTTTTGGCGATATTATAAATAATCTCACTCGGCGCAAAGCCATAGACTTGATGGGCAAAAATATGGGCTAATCTGTCTTTTGGATTTGGGAATTCACTTTCTAAACCCACATACAACCTTTTGACAATTTCGGTGATATATAGCCCCGATTTCATATATAAATCAGCAAATTTTAGATTAGGATTACTAAAAATATCAGAATTTTCTTCTTCAAACTTATCCATCATCATTTTTACGACTTTTTTGGGCGTAAAAATCTGATTGGTGCGTTGGGGCGGAATATAATCAAAAATATCTTCGGTTTGATGTTCATCAAAATAATTAGCAAGGGCAAAGCGTTTGTTTAAAAACTCTTGCACCGCATTATCAAAAACTTGCTCATCAAAAAATTGATGCTTATCTCGCAACACACGAAATTGCTCAATCGTAATGCCTGTTACTTCTTTAAATACCTTGTCATCAATGCGTGTATCAAAATTCGCTAATGTGGTATTTTTATCGCCATACGCCATCAAAAATGACGGAATGGTGCGACTAAATCCACGCAAACGCCCACGAACATCATCTTCCACTTTATTCTGTTTATTTTGTTCGGCTTTTTGCAAAATGGTTTCGGTGCTATTTTGGGTCAATTGGGCAACTTTTTCATTGACCGTTTCACTGATTTTATGTTGCAAATCTTGATTGATTACCTGCTTTTTAATTTCATAATCACTTTTAATTTGCTGTTTCTCGCTCTCAGTTTTGGCATTTTTTAATTTATTTTCAAAATGAATTTTGGCAGTATTTTGCTCAATTTTATTTTGCTCTTGAAGTTTATTCACTTCATAAGCAATTTCTTGACTTTGTTCTTTGACCACTTTGTCGGCAAATTTTTCAGTCAAACCATTTTCTTTTGCCAACTCTTTAAAGGCACTTTGCGTGTTTTTTGTGATGATATTGGTTAATTTATTTGCCAAATTTTCACTATTTAACTCATTGTTTTGAATAATGTCTTGGGCTTGTTCTTTAATATCGCCATAAACTTTTTCACCAAAACGAGCATTATTGGTGTTAATCACGATTTCGGTATCAATAATTGCATTACCGTCACTATCCACCTGCACGCCTTGTGTATCTATCGGTTTATTGGTTTTTTCTTTATTGATTTTGCCATTGTCATAATATTCAAATTGCTCTATGATTTCACGAACTTCGTCAGACTGAGCCGAGAAAATACCAGAGATATTTTGAAACAATAAATTACTCATAAAGCCCCGTTTTACCACTTCGGTCGCTTTAAATACTTTTGGAATGGTCAAAACTTGATTGACATCAAGCTCCACCATTCTGCCTTCGTTATCTTCGGCAATGACGGGAAAGAAATTTAATAACTCCTTGATGTTATTTTCTCTTTCATCTGTTGTGCCATTACCATTTGAAGTTTTTAGCGATAAATTATTGGCAAATTCATCATAAATCGTTAGCGTACGCTCAGGTGCAAAATCAAAAACATAGGCATTTTTCTTTTGATAGAATTGCCCATCTTTTTCATATCGCCACGCATTTTGCGCTCTAAACGCTGTTTGCATATACAAAGCAGGTGATTTTAAATTAGAGAGCATTAAAACGGCTGTCCATTCTGGAATGGTAACACCAGTGGTTAATTGTCCCACCGATAAAGTAATGGTTTTGTCATTCTCCTTAATGGCTTGTTTGACACGGTTTAAGGCTTTACCGCTAATCATATCATTGTCATCACCACGCCCATCGCCTACTGCCAAAACAATATGGTAATTTTCAAAAACAGGGTGATTTTTTAATAATTTGGCTAAGGCTTTGGCACCATCCACACGATTTAACAGCCAGAAAGAATGTTTGATTTCATCTCGCAATTCTTTGGTAGAAAATGGATATTTTTCATTTTGACTTAAAGTATTTAGCCATTTTTCTACTTCTTTTTTATGAATGAAATTGCCTTTATCATCGGTGGCAAAAAATTCATTCAAATCAAAAGCAAAATCTATATTATCACCGCCGATATCCGCTCCTTGATTAACTTTATCGCTAATCATTCGGCTCATTTGATAGCTGAATAAATTCAAAGTCGGCAAAGTCGCATAAGGATTACTGTCTTCATCATCAGCCCAATTTAATTTGGCGGATTGCTCATCGGCATAAGTCCAATTATAAATTTCATCTTGAGAAAATTGCCCGCCTGCCAATGCTTTAAATGGTGTGCCTGATAAATGTAGGGTAAAATCACGACTGATATTATCAAAAGCGACATCAGTTTTGAGAGTATCCACACCTTCATGGGCTTCATCAATAACGAGCAAATCCCAATTGAGCTTTTTAACCCAATCCAATTTATCAAATTGCCCACCAAAATGGATTGAGCCTTTTAAATCTTGCAAAGAAATAAAAGCAATCATACTCTTTTTGCCATTGGGCTTTGTCATTTGGTCAAGAAATTGTTCACGATTTAAAACACGGCGTTCTTTTAAACTATCGCTGGTTGAAACAAAAGCAAAATCCGTTTGCCATGCAATAAACTTTTCAAAATCATCAAACCAAGAATTAGCAATCGCAGGACGATTAGTAACAATTAAAACTTTTTTGGCGTTTAATTTACAAGCTAAATCATAAGTGGTTAAAGTCTTGCCAAATCTGGGTTTGGCATTCCACAAAAATTCGCCATCTGGATTATCTTTAAAATAAGCCAAAGTCTTATTAACCGCATCTAATTGCTCTTGGCGTAATTCATATTCTGATGAATTATTTTCTTGTGAATAATTTGCACTCACAAAATCATAAAAATCTTGCAAGCTTTTTTGGGGCGTACCATTATAGAAGAACCATTCTGTTCTTCTATGCTCGCCTTTTTTGTTCTCAATATTTTTATGGCGTCTTAAATAGCTGTGCAATTGATGATCGGTAAAATATTCATCATTATGCAATTTTGCAATTTCGCTCCATAATAAATCATAGCTCAAATCTACTGTTCGCACCTGCTCTTTAATACGAGTATGCACACTTGATTTTTCTGTATAGCCAATCTTTACCCAACCTTGTTTATCTGTTACGGTTGGCAAGGTATAAGCATAGATTTGTGGATAAACCGCTTTTGCAGTTGTAATTTCAGTTCTGCTCATTTGATAACTCCTCATCAAAAAATACCATTTTTCGTGTTTTCCAATCTTTGATTTTGATACGCTGACCTTGATGAATCATGACGATTTTCGGTTTTACATCATCAAATAAATCAGCTTGATGATTGAAAATCGTTTCTCTTTTTTGCGTTAAAGGAAGGCATTCCGTTAATCCATCCATTTGAAAAATGTTATAACTGATGATTTCAGCGATTTGCTTTAATAATTCATACTCTGGTTCGCTACCCCATTTGTCCACATAATAATCACGATAAGTTAAAAGCAGATTTTCACGAGCCAGCAATAAAGAATCACCATTCCATTCAAAGCCAAAACTGGCTTGATAAGATTTTTTGGCAAATTCTTGCCATTTTTTCTTATTATTAATTTCTTGATTGATACGGCGTAATTTTCTATCCAAAAATCCAACTCGTTCATTTAAATCAATGATTTCACCCGTAGCCATTTCATAACGATTAGCAATATAAGGCGCTTCTCCGCAAGTAATTTCTAGCCAAGTTCTTGATATATAGGTGATTAAATCGTCATTTAAAAAATTTTCATCTAAGGCGTCATTTTGCTTTTTAACAACCCAACTGGGCGTAAATACTTCCGCCTTAGATTTGGTGCGTTCTTTTTGTTGTTCTTTGGATTTTAAGGCTCGTGGTACGATTAAATTCCCCATTTTACCCGTAATCAAATTGGGCGTAATTTGGCAAGTTGCTCCATAATTTTCGCCAAGTTCTAAATAATTATTATTTGCCCAAATGATATTTCGCTTCTTTTTGGCATAAAAAGAAGTCGTTCTATCTCTTAATAAAGTATCTAAGATTTCTGATGAATATTGATATAAATCGTCTTCTGATAAATTAGCAACAGAAAAATCAATGATGTGTTTTTGAATGGCGGCACCCATCATTTTGCACCGCCCTCTTTTGATAGATTTTGGGTAAATTTTGGGCACGAAAAAAGCCCGTGCAAAGACGGACTTTTATTTGAAAATAGGAAATTTAAACCGTTAAGGTATTGACTTTTAACGGATTTTAGGAATAATTTAGCTGAAC
>NZ_AOMT01000014.1 GCF_000696305.2 Moraxella bovoculi 237 | reverse complement strand
AAAGATTAAACTGAAGAGTTTGATCATGGCTCAGATTGAACGCTGGCGGCAGGCTTAACACATGCAAGTCGAACGATGACTATCTAGCTTGCTAGATATGATTAGTGGCGAACGGGTGAGTAATGCTTAGGAATCTGCCTATTAGTGGGGGATAACCATCCGAAAGGATGGCTAATACCGCATACGTCTTACGAGAGAAAGGGGGCTTTTAGCTCTCGCTAATAGATGAGCCTAAGTCGGATTAGCTAGTTGGTGGGGTAAAGGCCTACCAAGGCGACGATCTGTAGCTGGTCTGAGAGGATGATCAGCCACACTGGGACTGAGACACGGCCCAGACTCCTACGGGAGGCAGCAGTGGGGAATATTGGACAATGGGCGAAAGCCTGATCCAGCCATGCCGCGTGTGTGAAGAAGGCCTTTTGGTTGTAAAGCACTTTAAGTGGGGAGGAAAAGCTTGTGGTTAATACCCACAAGCCCTGACGTTACCTACAGAATAAGCACCGGCTAACTCTGTGCCAGCAGCCGCGGTAATACAGAGGGTGCAAGCGTTAATCGGAATTACTGGGCGTAAAGCGAGCGTAGGTGGTCATTTAAGTCAGATGTGAAAGCCCCGGGCTTAACCTGGGAACTGCATCTGATACTGGGTGACTAGAGTAGGTGAGAGGGAAGTAGAATTCCAGGTGTAGCGGTGAAATGCGTAGAGATCTGGAGGAATACCGATGGCGAAGGCAGCTTCCTGGCATCATACTGACACTGAGGTTCGAAAGCGTGGGTAGCAAACAGGATTAGATACCCTGGTAGTCCACGCCGTAAACGATGTCTACCAGTCGTTGGGTCTTTTAAAGACTTAGTGACGCAGTTAACGCAATAAGTAGACCGCCTGGGGAGTACGGCCGCAAGGTTAAAACTCAAATGAATTGACGGGGGCCCGCACAAGCGGTGGAGCATGTGGTTTAATTCGATGCAACGCGAAGAACCTTACCTGGTCTTGACATAGTAGGAATCCTGCAGAGATGCGGGAGTGCCTTCGGGAATCTACATACAGGTGCTGCATGGCTGTCGTCAGCTCGTGTCGTGAGATGTTGGGTTAAGTCCCGCAACGAGCGCAACCCTTTTCCTTAGTTACCAGCGACTCGGTCGGGAACTCTAAGGATACTGCCAGTGACAAACTGGAGGAAGGCGGGGACGACGTCAAGTCATCATGGCCCTTACGACCAGGGCTACACACGTGCTACAATGGTTGGTACAAAGGGTTGCTACACAGCGATGTGATGCTAATCTCAAAAAGCCAATCGTAGTCCGGATTAGAGTCTGCAACTCGACTCTATGAAGTCGGAATCGCTAGTAATCGCAGATCAGAATGCTGCGGTGAATACGTTCCCGGGCCTTGTACACACCGCCCGTCACACCATGGGAGTTGATCTCACCAGAAGTGGGTAGCCTAACGCAAGAGGGCGCTCACCACGGTGGGGTCGATGACTGGGGTGAAGTCGTAACAAGGTAGCCGTAGGGGAACCTGCGGCTGGATCACCTCCTTAACGATATTATCTGATTGGCAAGAATTCACAACAAGTTGTTCTTTAGTAAGATGTTTAAAACGGGTCTATAGCTCAGTTGGTTAGAGCACCGTGTTGATAACGCGGGGGTCATAAGTTCAAGTCTTATTAGACCCACCATTAACAAATGGGGTTATAGCTCAGTTGGTAGAGCGCCTGCCTTGCACGCAGGAGGTCAGGAGTTCGACTCTCCTTAACTCCACCATTATTAAACATCAAAAGCATACATAAGCAATTTAAATAAGATTTCTTATTTATGCTTTAACTTTATAAACTGACGAAGTTTATATCACTATTTAACAACGTATATATGAGTCTGGGTTAATTATTTAATTCCAACAAATAATTAACCATGGTGATTGTACCCAATACAATCACCTAAAGTAAAGAGAACTGAATCAAGCGTAAACATAGGTGAATCGTTACACATTACCCATACATTAAAGACCCTTTGGGGTTGTATGGTCAAGTAATGAAGTGCACATGGTGGATGCCTTGGCAGTCAGAGGCGATGAAAGACGTGATAGCCTGCGATAAGCGTCGGTGAGGTGGCAATATCCTGTGACCCGGCGATTTCTGAATGGGGAAACCCAGCCAACATAAGTTGGCTATCCTAACCTTTGGTTAGGAGGCGAACCGGGAGAAGTGAAACATCTCAGTACCCCGAGGAAAAGACATCAATAGAGATTCCCCAAGTAGCGGCGAGCGAACGGGGAGTAGCCGATCAAACTTGTAGTAGCAAAATGGCGTGGGAAAGCCAACCATAGTAGGTGATAGTCCTGTATGCGAAACTGCAAATGCGACATATTAAGTAGGGCGAGACACGTGAAATCTTGTCTGAAGATGGGGGGACCATCCTCCAAGGCTAAATACTCCTGACTGACCGATAGTGAACCAGTACCGTGAGGGAAAGGCGAAAAGAACCCCTGTTAGGGGAGTGAAATAGAACCTGAAACCGTGTGCATACAAGCAGTCGGAGCCCACTTGTTGGGTGACGGCGTACCTTTTGTATAATGGGTCAGCGACTTATATTCTGTAGCAAGGTTAACCGTTTAGGGGAGCCGTAGGGAAACCGAGTCTTAATAGGGCGAATTAAGTTGCAGGGTATAGACCCGAAACCGAGTGATCTATCCATGAGCAGGTTGAAAGTGCCGTAACAGGCACCGGAGGACCGAACCCACTGTCGTTGAAAAGCCAGGGGATGACTTGTGGATAGGGGTGAAAGGCTAATCAAACTCGGTGATAGCTGGTTCTCCCCGAAAGCTATTTAGGTAGCGCCTCGGACGAACACCATTGGGGGTAGAGCACTGTTTCGGCTAGGGGGTCATCCCGACTTACCAAACCGATGCAAACTCCGAATACCGATGAGTGATATCCGGGAGACAGACGGCGGGTGCTAACGTCCGTCGTCAAGAGGGAAACAACCCAGACCGCCAGCTAAGGCCCCAAATTCCTAGTTAAGTGGGAAACGATGTGGGAAGGCACAGACAGCTAGGATGTTGGCTTAGAAGCAGCCATCATTTAAAGAAAGCGTAATAGCTCACTAGTCGAGTCGGCCTGCGCGGAAGATGTAACGGGGCTCAAACTAGGAGCCGAAGCTGCGGATTTAATTGTTTCAATTAAGTGGTAGGGGAGCGTTGTGTAAGCCTGTGAAGGTGTATCGTAAGGTATGCTGGAGGTATCACAAGAGCGAATGCTGACGTGAGTAACGACAAAACGGGTGAAAAGCCCGTTCGCCGGAAGACCAAGGGTTCCAGTCCAACGTTAATCGGGGCTGGGTGAGTCGACCCCTAAGGCGAGGCCGAAAGGCGTAGTCGATGGGAAATCGGTTAATATTCCGATACTTGTTTATGATGCGATGGAGGGACGGAGAAGGTTATGTCAGCCTGGCGTTGGTTGTCCAGGTGGAAGGATGTAGGTAGGTTTAGTAGGCAAATCCGCTAGACTATTACTGAGATCTGATAGCAAGCCAGTTTACTGGCGAAGTGGCAAATACCCTGCTTCCAGGAAAAGCTTCTAAGCGATAGTCATAAACAAATCGTACCCGAAACCGACACAGGTGGTCAGGTAGAGAATACCAAGGCGCTTGAGAGAACTCTGCTGAAGGAACTAGGCAAAATGGTACCGTAACTTCGGGAGAAGGTACGCTGCCGATGGTGATAAGACTTGCTCTTTGAGCTGTTGGCAGTCGCAGATACCAGGCTGCTGCAACTGTTTATTAAAAACACAGCACTCTGCAAACACGAAAGTGGACGTATAGGGTGTGATGCCTGCCCGGTGCTGGAAGGTTAATTGATGGGGTTAGCGTATGCGAAGCTCTTGATCGAAGCCCCAGTAAACGGCGGCCGTAACTATAACGGTCCTAAGGTAGCGAAATTCCTTGTCGGGTAAGTTCCGACCTGCACGAATGGCATAATGATGGCAGCGCTGTCTCCAGCAGAGACTCAGTGAAATCGAAATCGCAGTGAAGATGCTGTGTACCCGCGGCTAGACGGAAAGACCCCGTGAACCTTTACTACAGCTTTACATTGAACTTTGACCTAACTTGTGTAGGATAGGTGGGAGGCTTTGAAGTGGCGACGCCAGTTGCCATGGAGCCATCCTTGAAATACCACCCTGGTTATGTTGGGGTTCTAACTTAGATGTAACAACATCAAGGACAATGTATGGTGGGTAGTTTGACTGGGGCGGTCTCCTCCTAAAGAGTAACGGAGGAGTACGAAGGTGCGCTCAGAACGGTCGGAAATCGTTCAAAGAGTATAAAGGCAAAAGCGCGCTTAACTGCGAGACCCACAAGTCGAGCAGGTACGAAAGTAGGTCTTAGTGATCCGGTGGTTCTGTATGGAAGGGCCATCGCTCAACGGATAAAAGGTACTCTGGGGATAACAGGCTGATACCGCCCAAGAGTTCATATCGACGGCGGTGTTTGGCACCTCGATGTCGGCTCATCTCATCCTGGGGCTGAAGCAGGTCCCAAGGGTATGGCTGTTCGCCATTTAAAGAGGTACGCGAGCTGGGTTTAGAACGTCGTGAGACAGTTCGGTCCCTATCTACCGTGGGCGTTGGAAATTTGAGAGGATCTGCTCCTAGTACGAGAGGACCAGAGTGGACGAACCTCTGGTGTTCCGGTTGTTTCGCCAGAAGCATCGCCGGGTAGCTACGTTCGGATGGGATAACCGCTGAAAGCATCTAAGCGGGAAGCCCACCTCAAGATAAGATTTCCCTAAAGAGCCGTTGTAGACTACGACGTTGATAGGTTGGGTGTGGAAGCATGGTGACATGTGTAGCTAACCAATACTAATTGCTCGTTTGGCTTGACCATACAACACCCAAGTGGTTTAGTATGAAATAAGTGTAAAGATTTTACCTAACAAGCTTGAATCAATCTTGAATAAAAACAAAACAACAGACTCATAAACAGCGTTGTTAATCCTTTTACGCTGACGACAATAGCAAGATGGAACCACCTGATCCCTTCCCGAACTCAGAAGTGAAACGTCTTAGCGCCGATGGTAGTGTGGTTCGCCCATGTGAGAGTAGGTCATCGTCAGCATCTTATTT
>NZ_AOMT01000013.1 GCF_000696305.2 Moraxella bovoculi 237 | reverse complement strand
ATTGTCTAAGTGATGTCTAGGAACAACTAAAAAACCTACGATAGTAATTTCGAGGTTTTTTTATTGATTGCATTATTTAAGCTTAAAGCTCGCGACCTTCAAACTTAGCAAAGGCTGCTCGCTCACTGTCCGTCCACGCTTGCTTTGCGCCATGTTCATCAGCGCGCACCATCACCGCCTCGGCTGTCGCTACGATGGTGTCTTGGGCGGTGCTATAATAAGCATGTTCGAACACCACGCTTGTCGTGCCCAAGTTCTTAATGCGCACACCGACCAGCAATGTGTCTGGATAAGTGACGGGGCATTTGTACTGACAGCTGCTCGCCGCCAAGATGGTCGAGATATCAGTACGCGTCTTTACCAGCCCGGACGCACGCAAATAGCTGATGCGCGCTGACTCAGTATAACGGTAGAATACCACGTTATTTAGGTGATGAAAGCCATCCATCTCGCCCCACGCCACAGGCTGAACATGGACGCTAGGATACTCCGCCAACACATCAGGGCGATCGTTGCCCACCAATATCGGCTCATACACGCCAGTCACACTAAGCATTAGGCATCCGCCTTTGGTTTATAGCCTGCGGGGCGTTCGTAATCGCCATTATCTAGAAATAACTCACGCTGTTCAGCGATGAATTTTTTGGCTTCTTTATCCACCATACTCAGGTGCTTTTCGTTGATGAGCATGGTTTGTAGTTCTAGCCACTCGCCCCATGCCTTAGCAGAGACGGTGTCTTGAATCTCCTGCCCTTTGGCATTAGGAAAAGGTGGATTGGGTAGTTTGGGTAATTCTTGTTTGTATTTACGGCACATCACAAGATTGGCTTTAGGGTTAAAGATTTCCATGGTGCTTCCAAATGATAAAAAGGTATTATAACAAATGTGGGGATGGATTTGGTGTTATCAATGATGAGTTTTTTAGTTTATAAAGATTTAGATGCGATGGCAAGAGCTACCGTAATTAACACGGTAAAAACTTAGTGTCAAAATCTAGCCATCCTGCACATCTACCACCAATAATCTATCAGACATTTCGCCCAAACAAAAACCCAACGCTTAACACATTGGGTTTTATCAATCACTTTTTAATCAGCCTTTAACCCGACCACGCCCGCGCTCAATCGCTTTTACCACCTGCTCTGGGGCAGTACCCCCGATATGATTACGAGCATTTAGCGAGCCTTCTAGGGTTAGGCAGTCAAAGACATCATCGCCGATGAGCGGACTAAACGCCTTTAACTCATCAAGGCTAAGCTCACTCAAATCCACGCCTTTTGATACACCAAGTGCCACCGCACTCCCAACCACTTCATGAGCATCACGAAACGGCAAGCCCTTTTTGACGAGATAATCCGCCAAATCAGTCGCTGTGGCATAACCTTTCATTGTGGCGGTACGCATATTTTGGGCATTTGGCGTGATGTTTGGGAGCATATCAGCAAAGGCGATGAGCGAGCCTGTCAGCGTATCCACGCAGTCAAACAAGGGCTCTTTGTCTTCTTGGTTGTCCTTATTGTACGCTAAGGGCTGATTTTTCATAAGTGTGAGCAGGGTTGTGAGCTGTCCGAACACACGAGCGGTCTTACCACGCACAAGCTCTGGCACGTCAGGATTTTTCTTTTGGGGCATGATGGACGACCCTGTACAAAAGCGGTCAGGGATATGGATAAAACCAAACTGTGCCGACATCCACAAAATCAGCTCTTCACTCATGCGAGATAGGTGCATCATCAAAATGCTGGCGTTGGCGGTAAATTCAATGGCAAAATCACGGTCAGACACCGCATCGAGCGAGTTCTCACAAATGCCGTCAAAACCAAGCAGGCGAGCGGTGATTGTGCGGTCAATAGGGTAAGTCGTCCCTGCCAAGGCTGCCGAGCCTAGTGGCATTTGATTAATGCGAGTGTGAGTCTGGGCAAAACGCTCGCTATCACGGCAAAGCATCTCAAACCACGCCATAACATGATGAGAAAAACTCACAGGCTGGGCGGTCTGCAAATGCGTAAAGCCGGGCATGATGGTCGTGGTGTGTTTGCTTGCCAAATCAAGTAGACCGTTTTGTAATTTGCCAATTAAGGCGATGATTTTGTCGGTCTCATCTCTTAGGTACAGGCGAATGTCGGTTGCCACTTGGTCGTTACGGCTACGCCCTGTGTGCAGTTTTTTGCCGACATCGCCAATCAAGGCGGTCAAGCGACTCTCAATGTTCATATGAACGTCTTCTAGCTCCACACGCCATTCAAATTCGCCACGCTCAATCTCGCCTTTGATTTGGGTCAGTCCGTCCACGATTTGACGGCTTTCATCGGCGGTGATGATACCGCACTGCCCAAGCATGGTGGCGTGGGCGATAGAGCCTTGTATGTCTTGATTTGCCATGCGTTTGTCAAAATTGACAGAGGCGGTAAATTCGGCAACAAAACGGTCGGTGGCTTCGCTAAAACGTCCGCCCCACATTTGGGCGGTGGCTTGATCATTGTGTGTATTATTGGTCATCATAACACCTATATTCAGTCTAAAATCTCATGAATTATAACACAGCCCACCTCCAAAACTGCGCCAAAGATGGGAAAATTATCACAAAAATGCTATGATGCTCGTAAATTATTCGCAAGTTTGGCCATGCAGATTTTATTATTTAGCAATCATCGCGCGCTGATAGACCACGTTCGGCGATCCCTATCGGATGACAATAGCTCACACACGCTGATTCATGCTGGCACGCTCACAGACACCATCACATCATGCAAGCTAAACCAGCCTGCCATCATCATTATTGATGTCTCTACAGCACCCATCACGTTCTTTGTTCACAGATTCATCGAGCACTATCATAGAAAGCTGCGCCCTGCCATTGTGCTGTTTAGCCAAAATGACAACCTGCCCATGGACATCGCATCGCTTGGCGTGCAGGGCGTTCACGCGTATGGCGATAACAAATTCCCCTGCATGTCAGACATCATCGAGTGCTGCACCCAGCCAACCCTAGCGCAGCGCCAGTCGCACGAGTACGTCATGATACGCAGCCATCGCGGCGATGAGCGGATTTTTATTGATGATATTTTTTATTGCCAAGCGGAACAAAAATACACCAAGATTCGCCATCGCCACGGCACCACATTCACCGACGACACCCTAAAATCCCTAGAGTCTCTACACCCCGCCAAGCTGGTGCGCATCCATCGCCACACCTTAGTAGGCATGGCGCACATCCGCGCCATCACGAGCGATGACGGTCATCAGCTGCATTTATACGGTGTCAGCGAATCACTTGACATCTCACGGCGCTGCCTGCCAGCCCTGCGTGATAAGTTAAAAAGCAGCCAAGATAACCAAAATAGGTCAGCATTTGCCCAAAGCTCATTAATGTGATTAAATATAACCAATCAAACAACCCTACGGAAAAATGAAAAATCATGACAACTGCACTTAACATCCCTGCCACCCTAACCATCGCCACACGTCAAAGCCCGCTTGCGCTATGGCAGGCGAATTTTGTCAAAGATACGCTTGAGAAGCTGTATCCTACGATGAAAGTCGAGCTGCTTGAGATGGTTACCAAAGGCGATAAAATCCTAGACACCCCTCTTGCCAAGATCGGCGGTAAGGGTCTCTTCGTCAAAGAACTCGAAAACGCCCTATATGAAAAACGCGCTGACATTGCTGTGCACTCCCTAAAAGACGTGCCGATGGTTCTGCCAGAAGGGCTGACACTAGGCGCCTATCTAGAGCGCCACGCGCCGACAGACGCCTTCGTATCGAATCGCTATGCCAGCCTAGATGAGCTGCCTGATGGCGCAGTCCTAGGCACATCAAGCCTACGCCGCGAATGCCAAATCGCTCACACCAAGGGAAACCTGATCATCAAATCCCTGCGCGGTAATGTCGGCACCCGCCTATCAAAACTCGATGCTGGCGAATATGATGCCATCATTCTGGCAACCAGCGGACTAGAGCGCCTAGGCTTGGGTGAGCGTATCCGTCATGAGCTCGATGATGAGCTTAGTCTGCCTGCGGTGGGTCAAGGGGCATTGGCGATCGAGTGCCGAGCGGATGACGAGACGATTTTACAGTTATTAGCACCGCTAAATCACCTAGCCACACGTCTGTGTGTGATCGCAGAACGTGCGATGAACAAGACGCTAGAAGGCGGCTGCCAAGTGCCGATCGCAGGCTTTGCCACCATCGATGGCGACACGCTCAGCCTTCGCGGCCGAGTGGGCAGCATCGATGGCAAGACACTACTAAAATCTCAAAACACCATCACCTTAACACACACCGCAGATGATGAACAAAATGCCGAGAACCTAGGTAAACAAATCGCCCAAGACCTACTATCCCAAGGCGCTGATCAGATTCTAAAAGAAGTCTATCAAAACAATGGCTGACACTCTGTTCATCAATACCCGCCCCACGCACCGAAGTGATGCACTCAATCGCTTGAGCGTGCGTGTGGCAAATCTGCCCTTGCTTGCCATCAATGATTTATCACTGACGGCAAGCGAGCAGGCGATGATGGGCAGATTTTGTCACACCAACCCGTATAAAGTCCTGATCGTCACCAGTGCAGAGTCCGCCAAACGCGCCATTCGTTATCTAAGCAATCAAGGCTATAATACCGCTCAAGAACTGACAGCTCTATCAGAATGCACTATTGTCGCCGTGGGAAGTGCGACCGCCAGAGCCTTGATAAATTTTGGCTTTACGGTGGTTCTGCCTGCCACCGCCAATAACGAAGGCATGTTGGCACTTGATATCATCCAGCGCCTAACATCAGGCGATCAGGTCATGGTCTGGCGCGGTGTAGGTGGGCGCAGGCTACTGCATGATGACCTAATCGGCCGCGGCGTGCAGATAGATGCCATCGAATGGTACGAACGCACCGTCCCACATGACCTGATTAACATTCATCATGCCATCGCACCACTCATCGATGATGCGATGGCAATGCGCACACCTGTATTTATGCTCATCGCCAGTCAGATGGCGTTCGAACATTGGCAAAGCCTCAACAACCCACACGCCCCACAGCTGCACTATCTCACCCTAGGCGAGCGTTTGTTTGATATCGTCAAGACCGCGCACCCCGCCGCACAGGTATATCTGATTGATAATCTCGACGCCGACCACGTCAGCGCCATCATCACACGCCTATCTCAAGACCTCCTAGACTGCTAAACTGCTAAATATTCACCAATTTTTGGCAAATTTTTCCCACGCCCCTTGAAAAACACCCAAAAGCCTTTATCAAGATAAGGATTTTATTGTTATATCTTTTCACAGGCAGGACAACCATGACCGAACAAACTCAAGACATCACCAACGAAGAGACCACAGCCACCGAGCAGGTCGCAGGCGAAACTTGCGAATTGACCGCCAAAATTGCCGAATTAGAAGCCCAAGTCAAAGAGGCCAAAGACGCAGCAGCTCGTGCCAATGCCGAGTCCTACAACGCTCAACGCCGTATGGAGCAAGAAACCGACAAAGCCAAAAAATTCGCTCTACAAAAGTTCGCCAAAGAGCTACTGGACGTGGTGGATAACTTAGAGCGCGGTCTAGAAGCCAGCGAAAAATCAGGAACGGATGAGAGCGTTCTTGAAGGCTTGCGCCTAACCCATAAATCTCTGCTTAGTGTGCTAGAACGCAATGGCGTGATAGCAGTCGGAGAAGTTGGCGAGAGTTTCAACCCTGATTTGCACGAAGCGGTGGGTATTTTCCCTGATGCGGACAAAGACACCATTGGACAAGTACTGCAAAAAGGCTACACGCTAAATGAACGCTCCATTCGTCCTGCAATGGTGCTGGTGGGAGCTTAATACCGTCCTTGAAAGTTTGATTTATGCTTAAAACTTGGGTGGATTACAACTTACCTCAAGTTGGATAAGCATAAAAACACATGGGCGAAATTTTTATGATAGCTTATGGATTTTGTTTTAAATTTCAATGGCTTAAAACAAAATTTTTTATAAAAAATTTTTTAAAAATTTGTCAAATTTTCTCTTGAAAATACAAATTTGACACAAATATAACACACCAAGTTTGACAAAACTGTTTTGCAAATTTGTCAAAAATTAACTGAACAAATCGGAGAAAAATTATGGGTAAAGTTATCGGTATTGACTTAGGTACAACCAACTCTTGTGTGGCGGTACTAGAAAATGGCAACGTCAAAGTCATTGAAAATGCCGAAGGGGCGAGAACCACGCCTTCTATCGTGGCATTCAAAGACGGCGAGACCCTAGTCGGTCAATCTGCCAAACGCCAAGCAGTTACCAACCCACAAAACACCTTATTTGCCGTAAAACGTCTTATCGGTCGCCGTTATGACGAACAAGCGGTTCAAAAAGACATCGGTCTTGTGCCTTACAAAATCGTCAAAGCCGACAATGGCGATGCGTGGGTAGAAGTGAACGGCAAGAAACAAGCACCGCCACAAATCTCTGCCGAAGTTTTGAAAAAAATGAAAAAAACCGCCGAAGATTATCTTGGCGAAACCGTAACCGAAGCGGTTGTTACCGTGCCTGCTTATTTTAACGATGCCCAGCGTCAAGCCACAAAAGACGCAGGACGTATCGCAGGGCTTGATGTTAAGCGCATCATCAACGAGCCAACCGCTGCCGCCCTTGCTTTTGGTCTTGACAAAAAAGAAGGCGACCGCACCATTGCTGTGTATGACTTGGGTGGTGGTACCTTTGACGTGTCTATCATTGAGATTGCGGACGTGGACGGCGAACAGCAGTTTGAGGTGCTGTCTACCAACGGCGATACTTTCCTAGGTGGTGAAGACTTTGACATTGCTTTGATTGACTACCTTGTGGACGAGTTCAAAAAAGAGCAAAACGTCAACCTAAAAGGCGACCCGCTAGCCATGCAACGCCTAAAAGAAGCTGCCGAAAAAGCCAAAATTGAACTGTCAAGCTCAACGTCTACCGAAGTGAACTTGCCGTACATCACCGCAGATGCCACAGGTCCTAAGCACTTGGTAGTAACAGTCAGCCGTGCCAAACTAGAAGCCTTGACCGAAGAGTTGGTGGCTCGCACGATTGCCCCATGTAAAATCGCCCTAGAAGATGCTGGTCTATCTGCCAGCGACATTGATGACGTGATTTTGGTGGGTGGTCAAAGCCGTATGCCACTTGTCCAGCAAAAAGTACAAGAGTTCTTCGGTAAAGAGCCAAGAAAAGACGTGAACCCTGATGAAGCGGTGGCAATCGGTGCGGCGATTCAAGGGGCGGTACTCTCTGGCGACAAAAAAGATGTCTTGCTACTTGATGTAACTCCGCTAACGCTAGGCATTGAGACCATGGGTGGCGTGATGACGGCAATCATTGAGAAGAACACGATGATTCCCACCAAAAAATCACAAGTGTTCTCAACCGCTGCCGACAACCAGCCTGCCGTAAGCATTCAGGTGTATCAAGGCGAGCGTAAAGTGGCGAGCCAAAACAAACTTTTGGGCAACTTTGATTTGACTGACATTCCGCCTGCACCCCGTGGCGTGCCACAGATTGAAGTTACCTTTGACATCAACGCTGATGGTATCATGAACATCTCTGCTAAAGACAAAGGCACAGGCAAATCACAATCTATCCAAATCAAAGCCGACAGCGGTTTGACGGACGAAGAGATTGAACAAATGGTGCGTGATGCCGAAGCCAATGCCGAAGCGGATAAGAAGTTTGCCGAGCTTGCGGGCGTGCGCAACGAAGCGGACGGGCGTATCGCAGGGGTACAAAAAGCCCTAAAAGAAAATGGCGATAAAGCGACCGATGAAGAAAAACAAGCGGTAGAAACGGCTATCAGCGAGCTAGAACTTGCGACCAAAGAAGATGACGTGGACGCAATCAAAGCCAAGCTAGAAGCCCTTGACAACGCATTCTTGCCAATCGGTACGAAGATTTATAGCACTGACCAAGGTGCAGGTGCGGACGCAGGTCAAGCACAGCAAGCCAAACCTGCCGATGACGGCGTGGTAGATGCTGAGTTTACCGAAGTTAAAGATGATAAATAATCTTTGATTGGTAACTACTGGAAAACAAAAGAACACCGCTCAATTTGATTGGGCGGTGTTCTTTTATGGAAAATTTGTGAAAAATTTTCTTGTGCAGTATTTGTATCTAATTTTGACGTATAATATTGACATACCAACTAATACGCCACACCATGCACATTCTCATCATCGAAGACGACCCTGCCATTGCCACGACCTTGCGTTTTGCCTTAGAGCGTGAAGGCCATACCGTGTCATGGGCAGACACGATTGCCAAAGTCGCCCTATGCCTTGATACGCCACGCCTTGACGCTGTCGTGCTGGACGTGGGATTGCCTGACGGAGACGGTTTTGACGTGTGCCAAATGATACGCCAAGGCGACAAGCACGCCCACGCCCCCATACTGTTTTTGACAGCACGCACGGACGAGATAGACCGCATTTTGGGTTTGGAGCTGGGGGCGGATGACTACATCGCCAAGCCATTTAGCCCCCGAGAGCTGATAGCACGGCTAAAAGCGATATGGCGTAGAGAGAATATCTTTACCCAAAAATCGAACAAATCTGATACATCAGGCAAATCAGACACCGCCCACACCGATTTTACCAAAACCACAGGCAGACACACTTGGCATTATCAAGCCCATGATTATTCACTTTTTCTAAATAATCATGCCTTGACCTTATCAAAAACTGAGCTTGGTATCATGCTCACCTTGCTTGCCAACCCCACGCACATTTTGTCCCGTGAGCAGATTTTGGCAAGCATTTCCGACCACCCCGAACACCGCCTATCACGCACCATTGACAGCCATATCAAGACTTTACGGCAAAAATTGGCAGAAGTGTGCGATGATGAGATTATCATCACTCATCGGGGGCTTGGATATGGATTGGCTTAACTTTTGACAAATCCACGCCCAAGCTCTGATGAACGAGAAAAGATAATATTAATGCTTGCACAAGGCATAAAACCCAGTAAAATCGCAAGCATGTTAGGACGTTCTCGTTTAACAATTTCAAGAGAAATATCAAAAAATTTAAGTTAAACCAAGCATGCAAACCTAAGTTTAAATTAGATGACAAAGAGTTATGTCAATTGGTGCATGATAAGTTTATGAGTCACAGGTGGTCTCCAGAGCAAATCAGTAAACGTCTTAGGCTTGAGAATACAAAACACCAAATAAGTGCCAATACAATTTATCGAGCCATTTATCATGGATGGTTTGATGAAAGTGGCAGATTGGCACGTCGTAAGCTACGCCATAAAGGTAAGACAAGATATGCTAAGACTCATGATGAAAAGCGTGGTAAAATTAAGATCAGTCATGAATTATCAGAACGTCCAGTAATGAAAATACCAATGGACTGCTTAGAGAATATTTCCCTAAGCATCAAGATTTAAGCAAGTGGCATGAAAGCGATATTATCAGTAAAGTAAATGAACTCAATCATAGACCCAAAAAGTGTTTAAACTGGAAAACACCTTATGAGGTTTATTTTGATGAAGTGTTGCAGTTAGTTTGATAGTTCAAGAGTTTAAACAAGATTTTTCTTTGTCGGCGATGATTGCAGGGCTTTTGGCAGTCGTAATTTCTTATGCAGATCCTTTGGTAATTTTTTTCAAGCTGGTGAAAGTGCAGGCGTTAGCACCCCTATGATAATATCGTGGATTTGGGCGGTGTCATTGGGTTTGGCAGTTGGTAGTATTGTATTGTCTTTGTATTACAAAGTACCGATTTTACTTGCTTGGTCAATCCCAGGTACAGCACTTTTGGTCAGCTTATTTCCAAACCTAAGCCTAAATGAAGCAGTAGGTGCTTATATTGTTGCAGGGTTTATCACGCTGTTGATTGGCATAAGTGGCGGTCTTGATAAAATTTTACATCATATTCCAGAAGGCATTGCAAGTGGTATGATGGCGGGAATTTTGTTTGATTTTGGGCGTGGGGCGTTTTTGGCATCTGCCAACTCACCACTACTGGCTTTTGCGATGCTTATCAGTTTTTTATTTGCCAAGCGTTTTACGCCACGCTATGCCATTGTTTGGGTGCTATTTAGTGGTCTTGTGGTGGCGTTTTATTTGGGGCTTATTCAAACCAAACAGGTACTTACTATCTATATTACTGAGCCGATTTTTATTTTTCCTGCATTTTCGGTACAAGCAATACTCAATTTAGCAATCCCTTTGGTGTTGTTAAATTTAACAGGGCAATTTTTGCCAAGTATGGCACTTGCCAAAACCCATAAATACGCCGTATCTAGCCGTCCTATCATCACGACTGTCAGTATATTATCAGTTTTGGTAGCATTTTTTGGTGGTATTAGTATCGTACTAGCAGCGGTTACATCCGCTTTATGTATGAGCAAAGACTGCCACGACAATCCTGCCAAACGCTATGTCGGTGGTGTATTTGATGGGGTGTTTTATTTGGTGGCAGCGGTATTGGCAAAGCACCCCAAAAAGGACAAGAAGACCCAAAACTTATCAATGCTGGCAAAGAATTTGTAACTATGCTAGACGGCGGTGCATTTAGTATGATGCATGGTGGACATCTTGATATTTGCGTATTGGGAGCATTTTAAGTGGACGAAGACGGCGACCTTGCCAACTGGCACACAGGCGAGCCTGATGCCATTCCTGCGGTGGGCGGTGCGATGGATTTGGCAATCGGTGTTAAAAAAAATTGATGGTTTGCCATTTGATGAATTACAACGCCTAACAGATGCAACTTTAATAGACAGTACAAATTAATGCCAATTATTGGATAGAACAATGATTGAATATCAATTTTTTTAATAAAGATAAATTATGCAAACAGCTTATATTATTGATGCCATTCGCACACCTTTTGGGCGTTATGGCGGTAGTTTGGCAAGTGTGCGTGCCGATGATTTGGGGGCAGTCGTCATTGAAGCACTCATAAATCGCAACACACAAGTGGATTTTGGTCAAGTGGACGATGTGATTTTTGGCTGTGCCAATCAAGCAGACGAAGATAACCGCAATGTGGCACGAATGTCAGCACTTTTGGCAGGTCTGCCTACACAAGTATCTGCCACCACCATTAATCGTTTGTGTGGTTCATCGCTAGATGCCATTGCCATTGCCAATCGTGCTATTAAAGCAGGCGAAGCCAATCTCATCATCGCAGGCGGTGTGGAGAGTATGAGCCGAGCACCATTTGTTATGGGTAAAGCTGACAACGCCTTTGACCGCACCCAAAAAATAGAAGACACCACGATGGGTTGGCGGTTTATTAACCCACAATTAAAAGAATAATATGGGGTGGACACTATGCCCCAAACGGCAGAAAATGTGGCAGAAAAGTTTGGCATTAGCCGTGAAGACCAAGATAAATTCGCCCTAAGAAGCCAGCAATTAACCAAAATCGCCTAAGAAAACGGCTTTTTTTGACAAAGAAATTACCCCTGTTAGCATACCCCAACGCAAGGCAGAGCCTGTGATTGTAAAAAAGATGAACACCCACGAGCAGATACGACCTTTGAAGGTCTAGCAAAACTCAAACCCATTGTCAAAGCAGACGGTACAATTACCGCTGGCAACGCATCAGGCATTAATGATGGTGCAAGTGCCATACTGATTGCCTCTGATAAAGCAGTAGCAAAATTTGGTCTAAAACCTCGTGCCAAAATCATCGCCAGTACCACCGTAGGCATTGAGCCACGCATTATGGGTTTTACCCCTGCTCCTGCTATTCAAAAATTGCTTGCTATGACACATCTTAGTCTTGATGATATAGATGTCATTGAACTTAATGAATCCCTTGCTTCCCAAGCACTTGCTTGCACTCGTGAACTAGGACTTGCCGATGATGGCAGCCGTATCAATCCCAATGGCAGTGCGATTGCCATCGGACACCCCTTAGGTGCGTCTGGGGCAAGACTGGTTACCACCGCTTTAAATCAACTAGAAAATATCAATGGCAAATACGCCCTGTGTAGTATGTGTATTGGCGTAGGGCAGGGAATTGCCTTAATTATTAAAAGAGTATAGACCTTATTAAATTATTAGCACCATTAAATTATCAGGATAACTTATTATGCCTATTTTTCAAAAAAAACAATGTCAGTTTACACTACCAAACCTTTGGTAACCCCAAAAAATCCTGCCTTGGTTTTCTCCAACTCATCGGGAACAGACTACACAATGTGGCAAGCCTAAATTGACGCTTTGCAAAAAGATTTTTTTCTTATCTGCTATGACACTCGTGGACACGGTCAAAGCACCGCACCCAATAAGTCTTATACAATAGCAGAATTGGGGTGTGATGTGGTGGGTTTATTAGAGCATTTGCACATCAAAAAAGCCCATTTTTGTGGTATCTCTATGGGGGCTAACAGGTATTTGGCTGTCTATTCACGCTCCTGATAAATTTGATAAAATCATTGTTGCCAATACCGCCGCCAAAATCGGTAATCAACACGCTTGGCAAGGCAGAGCAACAAGTGTACAAGCCAATGGCTTACAACCTACCGCTGACACCGCTCCGAGTCGTTGGTTTAGCAATGGCTTTATTCAAAATCACCCCAATATTGTCAAAAATTTAGGCGACAGCCTAGCAAAAGGCGACAAAGACGGCTATGCTAACTGCTGTCAAGCCCTAGCAATCGCTGATTTGCGTGATGAGTTAAAAAACACCAAAACGCCGATAATTGTCATCACAGGCGAAAAAGACCCTGTTACTACCGTGGCAGACGGACAATTTATTGTAGATAACGCCCCCAATGCACGCCTTGTTACACTCAATGCTTCGCATATTTCCAATATAGAACAAGCTGATAAATTTACCAAGGCGATAAAAGACTTTTTGACAAAAGCCTAAGACAAATTTAGACTGTTTTTGGGTAATTGGTTTATAATATACCAAATCATTATACAAATACCTATGAGACAGTTATTATTCGCCCTAGCATTTACCGTGCAAGCACTTGTTGTACCAACCCATGCTCTAATTGACGAACAAGCGGTCAGCGAGCTGATTTTAAGCGACAACAACCAAGCCACAACAGACAACAAGCCAACAGACTTAGACGACATCGCCATTGACAATAAAGCCATTGCCGACAGCGACATTCAAAACCGCATTCAGGCAATTTTTGCAGAAATAGACGGGCTTGACAAAGTGGTCGTAACCGTCAATCAAGGCGTGGTCAAACTGTTAGGCGAAACCGCCAACGACAAAAAAGCCGTGCAAGCATTTAATTTGGCAAATCGCCTACAAGGCGTGGTGGCAGTAGAAGACGAAATCAGTCGCACGCTAAGCGTTGAAGACAATGTCACGCCTGTGGTCAATGAGCTAATGAGTAAGGTTAAATCTTGGACAAAAGCCCTGCCCTTATTGCTCACTGCTTTATTGGCGTTTTTGGTGGTGGCAAGCGTTGGCAAATTTTTGTCAAACCGCACACAGTTTTGGCAAAAAGTGACCCCAAACCCTTTTGTGGCAGAGCTGTTGTCTGGCACGGTCAAATTTGTCTTTATCGTGCTTGGGCTTATTTTGGGCTTGTCTTTAATGGGGGCTCAAGGCGTGATTGGTACTTTGCTTGGCGGTGCAGGGATTTTGGGTATTGCAGTGGGTTTTGCGGTCAAAGATTCTATTGAAAACTACATCGCCTCTATTATGCTAAGCCTACGTCAGCCATTTCGGGCGACCGACCGTGTGATTATCAACGACAAAGAGGGCATTGTGGTAAGGCTTACAAGCCGTGCGACCATTTTGATGACGCTTGACGGCAATCATTTAAGAATCCCCAATTCAGAAGTGTTTAAAGGCACAATTTTAAATTACACCAAAAATCCTGAAAGGCGGTTTCGCTTCGAGCTTGGGGTGGACGCCAACAACGACCCCTTGGCGGCGATTAAAGTGGGGCTTGATGCGATAAATTCGCTAGATTTTGTGCTTGATGAGCCAAAAGCGGTGGCGGTAATTAACGAGATTGGCGACTCAAACATCGTACTTGAATTTCAAGTGTGGGTCAATCAAAGCCAAACCGATTTTGCCAAAGCACGCAGTATCGCTATTCGCCAGACGAAACACGCCTTAGAAAACACAGGGTTTAGCTTGCCTGAACCGATTTATAAGCTAAACTTTGACCAAGCCTTAGAAGATGCGATTGTCAATCTTGCCAATAAATTTGGTCAAAATCAAGTACGCCCAATCGCAAACGCTGATGACAGCGAAAAACAAAAAGCCAAACAGCGTGCCAAGCAAATCCTAGACAACGCCAGCATTGATGATATGCTAAGCACCGACCCCGACCCCAAACTTCGCCAAAAAGTCCAAGATGAGATTACCAATAAAGACAATGATTTATTAAACGATACAAGCCCAGAAGAGTGAGTTAAATGTTCAAAAAAAAGCACAATTTAGGTTGTGCTTTTTAGATTGCGATTAAGCAGGAAACTATTGCCCAATCACAACTTTCTGCCATTCGACGCATTAAAAATCATCATAAAACCTGGATTGACAAGGTGATTTGCTCACTTTTTGAGCAACCTACAAAACCCAAGCCCATTTTAAAGCATATTCCAATCAATACAGCCTATTTTTTATGGTTTTTGATTAGTATCTGGCATCTTTAGGTTTATCGCCATTTGGCCAGTCCTTAACTTTCCCCTCAAAATCAGGTCTTGGCTTATGGGTAAAAAACTCAGCAACATCAACAGCATCTTGGTCGCTTAGCACACCACCATGCCCCCAGAGCCCTTGTGTTTGCATACCCATAGGCATATTATACTTGATAAAAGCCGCCGCCTTGTAGGTTCTTGCCATGCCTGCACCGATATTAAACGATTCATCACCCCAAAGAGGTGGAAAAGCAACTAACCCTAGATGGTCTTTTTTGCCCTCACCGTTGTCACCATGGCAACTGGCACATTGAGCATGGTAAATTTGCTCACCTCTGATAGGGTCTGGGACAAGACTGGTATCAACCTTACCTGCATTTTTTACATCTACCATGCTTTGTTTGGGCAGATTTTGTGAAAGCCATTTCATATAAGCAATCATTGCTGTCATCTCAGGTGAATCAGGCTTTAAGGGTTTGCCATTCATAGAACGCCTAAAACAGCCATTGATACGCATGACCAAATCCACCTCCTTGCCTGCTCGTGGCTTGTAAGTTGGGTAGGTATTAAAGCTGTTAATGTATGGGTCGCCCAAGGGGATTTTACCGCTTGCGATATGACAGCTGTTGCAGTTCATTTGAGCACCCACGGATAAAAACCGTCAAGCATGCAAACCTAAGTTTAAATTAGATGACAAAGAGTTATGTCAGTTGGTGCATGATAAGTTTATGAGTCACAGGTGGTCTCCAGAGCAAATCAGCAAACGTCTTAGGCTTGAGAATACAAAACACCAAATAAGTGCCAATACAATTTATCGAGCCATTTATCATGGATGGTTTGATGAAGGTGGCAGATTGGCACGTCGTAAGCTACGCCATAAAGGTAAGACAAGATATGCTAAGACTCATGATGAAAAGCGTGGTAAAATTAAGATCAGTCATGAATTATCAGAACGTCCAGTAATGAAAATACCAATGGACTGCTTAGAGAATATTTCCCTAAGCATCAAGATTTAAGCAAGTGGCATGAAAGCGATATTATCAGTAAAGTAAATGAACTCAATCATAGACCCAAAGAGTGTTTAAACTGGAAAACACCTTATGAGGTTTATTTTGATGAAGTGTTGCAGTTGGTTTGATAGTTCAAGCTTAAAAACTTTTAAGGCTTAAAACTGATTAACAGGAATGCGAACATACGGCTTGCCGTTTTGGGTGGTAAAAAATTCGCCTGCGTTGATATTGACCTGCACGGACGGAAGCATGAGTCTAGGCACGGATAGGGTTTTGTCCCGAGTGTCTCTCATGTTAATAAAGTCATCTCGGCTGATACCGTCTTTGACGTGGATATTATGCCGTCTTTGCTCGCCGACTGTCGTGGTTGGGCTATACGTGCGGTGCTTTGACGGATAGTCATGGCACAGATACAATACCGTCTCATCGGGCAGTGCCAGAATGCGTTGTATCGAATCATAAAGCCGACCGCTATCACCAGCAGGAAAATCACAACGAGCCGTACCAACATCGGGAGCAAAGAGCGTATCACCCACAAAGACGATGAGTCGTGTGCCGTCCGTTACCTGATACGCCATGTCCGCAGGGGTATGCCCTGCCACGTGCATGGCGGTAATGCTAAGACTGCCAAGTGCAAGAGTCGTGCCGTCATCGGTCAAATGGTCAAATTGAGACGCATTGGGAATAAAGTCATCATCAAGGTCATAGATGTCCTTAAAAATATGCTGAACCGTGGCAATGTGTTTGCCGATGACCGTCTGCCCGCCAAGTTGCTCTTTTAGATAATGGGCGGACGTAAGATGGTCGGCATGGGCGTGGGTCTCAATGATGTATTTGACCGTCAAATCGTGCGTTGTGATAAAATTGATGAGTTTATCGGCATTATCATAACTCACCCGCCCCGACACAGGGTCATAATCTAACACAGGGTCAATGATGGCACACAGTTTGGTATCATCATCGATGAGTATGTGGCTATACGTCTGGGTCTGTGGGTCTAAAAAAGAATGTACGTTCATGTGTCCGCTCCCTGATATTCGTGGGTTTAGTTATTTATAGCATAATTTACCCACCCCTACAATGCTATTTTAGATAATTCTAAAATAAGAAGAATCAATCAAAATAATTATCATCATGCCAACTTTTCACACCCTACTTGACCGCATTTTTAAAAAACGCCTAAGTTTTAGCATTTTTGTGCGGATATGGCTCACCTTTGCCTTGATTACCCTGTTGTCATCGTCCCTTGCCCTATATTATGTCCAAAAAACCGTGCGACCGTCCGCCAAGCGTGTGGTAGAAGACAGTCTTGTAGATACATCAGTGCTACTGTCGCACATCGTGGCAGATGACGTGGCAGATTTATCAAAAGATGAGTTAAATCAATCCCTTAACGCCAAATTATCCCACGCCTTTACCAACCCTGATGAACCACTTTGGTATCACCAAAAATCCAAAAGCACTTACCACATCTATATCACAGACGGCACAGGAGTGGTCATCTATGACAGTCGTGGGGCAAGCGTGGGGGCGGATTTTAGCCGTTGGAATGACGTGTATCTGACCTTGCGTGGCAAATACGGGGCAAGAAGCACTGACATCGGCGGGCATTCGGTCATGTATGTGGCAAGCCCGATTGTCTCAGACGGGCAGATAATTGGCGTGGTGTCCGTTGGCAAGCCCACTCAAACGCTCATTCCTTATATCAACAAAAGCACCGATGAAATCATTAAGATTATCTTAACGATTATGGCGATCACGCTTACCACCGCCACGCTCATGGCATGGTGGTTAAGACGCAGCATAGACAGCGTGAACCGCTACACCAAAGGGCTTGCCAGCACCGCTCCGCCCCATTTTTATCTTGGGCGAGAGCTGAACGAACTCATGGCAAGCATTCATGCCATGAAAGACACCATAGAAAATAAGGCGTACGTCAGCGAGTACGTCCACACGCTCACGCATGAGCTAAAATCGCCCCTGACCGCCATTCGTGCCAGTAGTGAGATTTTGACGGACGAGCTGAGTCTTGCCGAGCGTGAGCAGTTTACTGGCATTATCCTATCGCAAACGGACAAATTGACCGCCTTAGTGGACAAACTTTTAACCCTTGCCAAGATTGAACAGCCCACCTTTAAACTTACCATGAGCGATGTTGATTTGGATGCACTCATTCAAACCTGCCTAAATCAGCAGTCGGCAACCCTAAAACAGCTTGGCAAAACCGTGCAATTTACCAAAAGCAGTATTCATATCCGTGCCGATGAATTTTGGCTCACCCAAGCGGTGCAAAACGTCATTGACAACGCCATTTATTATGGCAAAAGTGCGATAGCCATTTATATAAGCCAAACCGAGACGGATACCTTTATCCATATCAAAAACGACAGCGACACGCTGGACGACTTTATCATCAAGCAAGCCTTTGAGCGGTATTTTAGCATGGGCAACAGCCACCGCCAAAAAAGCACAGGGCTTGGGCTAACCCTTGTCAAGCAAGTGATAGAGCTACATGGCGGGGCAGTGAGTTTTAGGCAGGACAAGGATAATTGCGTGATTATGGTAATGAGTGTGCCGCGCTGATTTCACACATTTTTCATAAAAGTCCCACCTTTTTCCATCATTTTTGCATACAGGGTTTGTACTATTTGCATAAATTTCCCACAGGAGTATTTATGCAAAAGACCTTTACCATTAAACTATTCATCATCGGCACGCTATGCTTTTTGTTCGGCCTAGGGATGGTGTTTATAAACTCACTGGTTTACGAACGCTCAAATTACCACCAAAGCGTGATGGAAGAAATCAAAACCATGCACGCAGGCGATCAGTTCATGATTGCGCCATTTTTATTGGTCGGTGATGCGCCCATTTTCGCCCAAAGTAGCAACATCGCGGGCACAAGCGACGTACAGGATGACAAATATCGCCGCGGCATTTATCACGCCATCAGCCATCAAAGCAGCCTAGACATCTCCCAAAAATACCAACCCATCACCCCACCAAAGACCGAAGATAACGACGCAGCCCCCGTCAGCCTAATCATCCCCATATCCGACCTTCGCGGCGCAAGCAACGCCAAAATCACCATCAATGGCAAAGAATATCCGACCAAGTTCAACACTCAAGGTAAATATCACTTATCCTACATCGAGGCCATCATCACCGACGATGCGCGCACCTTGGATAAGCCTCTAAACATCCGCACCAACTTGAACGTCTTAGGCATCGACAGCCTGCACATCGCACCGACAGGTGACAATGCCGAAGTCTCATTGGCGGGCAATTGGGCAGAGCCTAAGTTTTTGGGTGATGCGCTGCCAAATAATAAGCGCATAGACGCCACAGGATTTAGCGCGGACTGGCAGAATGATTTTTTGGCGACTGCCAACACACAAGCCATCATCAGCGCCAGCGAATGCAAGAGCGAATGCAGCCCCAATCTTCATAACAACCTAAACCATTTGGCGGTGGCATTCGTCAATACCACCGACACCTACACCCTAACCGACCGCACCATCAAATACGCACTGCTGTTCTTGGTTATTTCATTTGGTACGTTCTTTTTATTTGAGACCATAAAGAAGCTGCGCATTCACCCACTACAGTACGGTCTGGTGGCGAGCGCCTTATTGATGTTTTATGTGCTGCTGCTGTCGCTTGCTGAACACATCGCCTTCTATGCAGCCTATGGCATCGCGGCAGGTGCATGCGCCTTGCTCATCGGGTTCTATACCTACTACGTATTGGATGGCGCCAAGCGTTCTGGCGCATTTACGCTCTTATTATCATCACTTTATGCAGGATTCTATTTTATCCTATCGATCGACGAACTTAATCTACTGTTGGGCGCTGTTTTTTGCTTCCTACTGTTAGCGGCGGTCATGTTCATCACACGCAAGGTGGATTGGTACGCTCTAGAATTAAACCCAATGAAGCCAAACCAAACCCATCAACCAGAAGGAGATAACCATGCAAACCCATGATCTGATCGGCTTGTCCAAATCTGCCATCATGCGGCATTCTGAAGGCGCGGTAGAGTTTTTACATTGGCTGTATCTGCCAACATTGGGGCTGATTCTTAGCTTTGATAAACAAATCTGTTGCCAAGCAAACCCTTTATCAGACCAATAAACGCACCAAAACCATACAAAAATCAGCCACGGGTTTACAAATGTGGCTGATTTTTTGTGCAAAAAAGCTTATAATAGAATAAATTTATCTTGCCATCTGACAAAAAGGAGCAAGCCATGACCGACATGTTTTATCAATTTTTACCTGTATTTGCGGTGACTTTCGGTATTTTTTTGCTGTTTTTCTTATTCATGGGCGTGGGCTATTTGGTAAAAAAACAACCCCTAAAAGGCTCATGCGGCGGTGTCGCCAATCTTATGGGTGATGAATATTGCCAGTTCTGCGGCAACGACCCCAATAAATGCGAAAGCAATATGGACAAGGCGACCAGCGATAAAGCCAAAAGCTTGGCAAAATCTGCATAAAGCTGAATCATGTTTCACGTGAAACACAATAAAAATAATCGCCCAATCTCTTGAGTTTGGGCGATTTATTATGGTGGTTTAACTAAGGTTATTTGGTGCGCTGTCTTGTTACTTCATACAGCGCCATGCCTGTGGCAACACTCACGTTAAGGCTCTGAGGTCGATCAGGGTTATCCGCCATCGGGATATAGACCAGCGTATCGCAATACTCACGCGTCAGGCGTCTCATGCCATCGCCTTCTGACCCCATGATGATGGCAACCTTACCCGAGAAGTCACAATCATACAAAGGCTTGGCCGTCTCATCTAGGGCGGTGCCAAAGACGAATACGCCTGATTTTTTGAGGGCATACAGACTACGAGCCAAATTCGTCACCGCCACCAATGGGATAACTTCTGCTGCCCCGACCGACACCTTGGCGACCGTCGGCGTGATGGAGACACTTTGATGCTTAGGAATGATGACCGCATCCACACCCATCGCACTGGCAGAACGCAGGCACGCGCCCAGATTATGCGCATCGGTAATCTGATCTAACACCAAAAATAACGCATCTGCCCTATCACACAATGCCACCAGATCGCTCTCATCATACAGCTTCGGCGCTCGCGCAGACACAACCACACCCTGATGCTGATGACTGTCGCACAGCTCAGCAAGCTTGTCCTTGTGCGTCATCTGCACACTCACGCCCACATCTTTGGCGAGCTTGATGATGTCGTCATGCGTCTGGCTAGTCGCACCATCTTCGCGCAGCTGCACGAATAACGTCAACGCGTCCTGTGGGCGGTGCTTTAATAGTGCCGTCACCGCATGAATGCCGTAGAAATGTGGCGTGCGATTGGGTTTGGCTTTTGGTGAATTTGGCTTGCCCGACTTGTCTTTTTTGAATTTATCGGTAGATTTGGCGAATGCTTTGGGTGCTTTTGACATAAAATGGGCTTATTAAGAAGGTAAAATCTTTGATATTGTGGCAAATTTATGCCAAATTGTCAAAACATCGCCTGGTAATGGTAGATAATTTTATCCAGCACTTTTGAATGGCAAGCATCATCCCCATTATAATCCCAAAGCAAACAAAAATAACCGATGCCGCCCACGATGGTGTGCGTCATCATCTCACGCATGCATTAAAATTAACATTTCATAAATTGCTAAATCGGCATAAATTGATTATCATAAACCGCCGCCTTTTTACGGAAAAATGTCGCCATGTTGGTATCTCTAAGCCTAAATAATCTTGCCCTGGTCGAGCAAAAAGAAATCAGCTTTGATGAGCGTTTTAACGTCATCACGGGTGAGACAGGTGCGGGTAAGTCATTGATTTTAGATGCATTATCCTTATGCGCTGGGGAACGTGCTGACAGTGGCATCGTGCGTCATGGCTGTGATGAGGCGACGGTTTTTGGCGAATTTGACATCACCAATAACGATGAAGTCACCGCATGGTTCGCCGAGCACGAGCGCAAATTAGAAGAAGACACCCTGCTCATCCGCCGTAAGATCAGTAGCCAAGGGCGTTCAAAGTCGTGGATCAACGGCGTGCCCGCCAGCATCAGCGAGCTAAAATCACTGGGGCAAATTCTCGTCAATATCCACTCTCAGCACGCAGGGCTTGAATTATTAAAGCCGCAATTCGTCATTGATTGGCTGGATAAAATTGGCGAACTCACCACCTTAAAGACCGCCACCAAAACAGCCTATCAGAACTGGCAAACCATCAAAAAACAAGCCTATGACGCAAAAAGCCAATCTGTACAACGTGCCGATCGCATGGCATTACTGTCTGCCAAGCTTGCTGACATTGAACCGCTGTTGTCAGTGAATTTCGACGAGATCGAAAGCGAATATGACGAGCTGTCAAACCTTGAAGCCTTGATGACCGAGGCGATGACGGCGGTGAATTTCTTGGATAATGACAGTGACGAGCCTAGCGTGGCAAGCCTGCTGGGTCGTGCGATGCGTATCTGCGATCACAGCGTGGATAAGAGCAAGGTATTTAGCGAATGCAGTCAGCTGCTGGCACTCGCCCAAGAGCAAATCATGGACGCCACCGCCAAGCTCTCCGACTATGCTGAACAGTCACTACCTGACGAAGAACGCCTGCATGAGCTGAATACCCTGCTTGGGCTGGCTCACCGGCTGTCTAATAAATACCACACGCCTGTCAATGAACTGATCGCGGATGCCTCGAACTGGCAAGCCGAACTTGATCATCTGGGCGGTCTACCCGATAATGATACGCTTGATGCCAAGGTCAATGAAGCCTATGAAGCATATCTGTCAGCGGCAGAAGCGCTTGATAACGCACGCATCGCCATCGCGCCTGACATCTGTGAGCGCCTAGAGGCGAGACTGCTACCACTTGCTCTGCCGAATGCACGCTGCGAATTTGCCTTCAATGCCAAAGACGAAAGCCAATATAACACACACGGTAAATACGACATCACACTCTTGTTCAGTGCCAACGTCGGCATGCCGCTACAGCCATTACACAAGGTCGCCTCAGGGGGCGAGCTGTCGCGTATGGCGCTCGTCATGCAGGTAATGGCAGCAGGTGATGGCAAAGGCAGCCGCCCAACGCTGGTATTCGATGAAGTCGATGTGGGCATCAGTGGCGGCACAGCGCAGGTCGTGGGCGAACTGCTTCGCAGCTTGGGCAAGCATCAGCAGCTACTTGCCATCACCCACCAAGCCCAAGTCGCTGCCGCTGCACACCGCCACATTCTGGTCTATAAAGACCATGGTGAACAGACCACCAGCGACATCAGCGTCATCGCAGGCGAACATCAGATCGATGAACTGGCGCGCATGTCAGGTGGCGTGAACATCACTGAAGCCACGCGCAACCACGTCAAGAGCCTGCTGGCGGATATTGCCCATGCCGACCAGATTGGCGCGAATGCCGATGCCAACTTAAATAATTAAATAAAAATAACACACACGATGAATAAAAAAACCAATCCAAAAAACCTTGCGCATCATTTCTTGTTGGCAAGCCCACAGATGGATGATGAGCGCTTTGAAGATACATTGATCTATGTCTGCCGTCACAATGCCGATGGCGCGTGGGGCTTTATTGTCAATCAGCCCCTATCCATTTCGGTAGGTGGACTCTTGCACGAGCTGGATCTACCAAGCTCACAGATCGCCATGAACACGCCTGCCATCAATGGCGGGCCAATGCGCCCTGATGCAGGCTTTGTGCTGCATACAGGATTGCCCGACTTCAAATCAAGCTTCGCCATCGGAGAGAATGTCTGTCTGACGACCAGCAAAGACATCCTAGAGCGCCTGTCAGAAGACAGCATGGCGCATTATCTGATGTGCATGGGCTTTTGTACTTGGGGTAAGGGTCAGCTTGAAGACGAGCTTGAAGCTGGAAACTGGCTGATTTGCCCTGCTGATTTGCAGATACTGTTCCGCGCACCGTTTGATGAGCGGCTGTCCTTAGCTTATGATAAAATCGGTGTCAAACCCACCGCCTTCGTCACCACCCAAGGACGCGCCTAATGACTGACAAGCCAACTCTCATCCTTGCACTGGATTTTGGTGTCAAAAAAATGGGGATGGCGCTGGGCAATAGCCTAAGTAAAGATGCGCGCCCCTTTGACATCCTAGCGATGAACAACGGTCAGCCCGACTGGGATAACCTGCTTGGCATCATCGAGACTTGGAAAATCGATGAAATACTGGTGGGCTTACCGCTGAATATGGATGGCACGGATTCGATGCTCTCAAAGCGCGCGCATAAATTCGCCCGCCGCCTATCGCATCGCCTTGGCGAACGCAAACACCCTGCCAAGGTCTTCACTTATGATGAACGCCTAAGCTCTGCTGAAGCACGTTCATTGGCGTGGGAGCGCGGCTGGATGCAGAATGAGCGTGACTCGATCGATGACATCGCGGCTTGCATTCTGCTGGATGGTTATTTTTATGCGCCAGAGCTTGCCCAATATGTCGGCAGCTACCATGATAACCCCACCAAAGGCAAAGACTAACTTTATTTTGACAACATTCACCCAAGACACTCATGACTCATACCGCCACACTCATCACCCGCACCAAAGAAGCCATCCGACTTGCCAACATTAGCATCTATCTGGGCATGGCAGCCATTACCTGCTTTGGTGTGTTTGGCACATTGGCTAGCATGGCAAGCTTTAAGGATAACGCACTCATCTATTACGCCTTTCATTACCTGCCTTATGTGCTGATCGGGCTTGGCATTCCGCTGAGTCTTTTTCATGCGATGTTCTTGCAGCGTTATCGCATCATGCAAGGCGGCATCTTGGCGACGATTCTACTAACTGCCGTTATCTTGGTTGCTTTTGCTGTTGGCGTCTATGTGCTACATGGCGCAACCACGACTTTCTTTATGAGTATGTTTTTGGCGATGGTGGCGTGGTTTACCATGCCGTATGTGTTTCGGGTGAATTTAAAGAAATTTTTAAACTTTTTAGAAGACAAACAAAAAAGCGAAACCAACTCATGAGCGATCATCAATTAGACACCACAGGACTCATCTGCCCAGAGCCCATCATGCTGCTTCATAAGACCATCCGTAAGGCAGCAGGCGGCGAGCGCATCGAAATCATCGCCACCGATCCTGCGACGACGCGCGACATTCCGAATTTCTGTCGGCATCTGGGGCATACGCTAGAGAATCAAGAAACCCTAGCGGACGGCAAATACCGCTATCTGATCATCAAAAAATCCTAACATGAGCAAAGTCCGCGCCAAAGAGCCACGCACGCCCACCATCATCCATGTGATGGGCGATCCCGTCTATCTGACCGAATTTCGTACAGCGATGCTGGCACGCGGACTGTCGGTGCGCACGCGTAACGCCTACATCAGAGACCTAAGATTGTGCATGGCGACCACCGACAAGCCTTTGACCACTTGGGATAAAGCGGACGTGTATCACTGCCTAGAATCTGCCCAATCCCAAGGCAAAAATCCGCGCACCATCTCTAGAATGCTCGCCAGCCTGCGCCAGTTCTTCTTGTGGCAGATTGGCAATGAAGTACGCCTTGATAACCCCTGTCAAGACATCAAGAACCCAAAAGTCACCAAGCCCCTACCCAAGATCTTATCCGAAGCCGACATCACACGCCTGCTAGACACGCCAAACGTCGCCACTGTGTGCGGACTACGCGATAAAGCGATGCTTGAAGTCATGTACGCCTGCGGGCTGCGCGTGAGTGAGCTCGTGAATCTATCGCTAGAGCAGGTCAATCTCAACGCCGGCTGGCTACAGATCACCGGCAAAGGAAACAAGACCCGCCTTATCCCACTGGGTGAATACGCCCAAAACGCCCTACAAGACTATCTCATCAGACGCGGTGAACTGCTGTTAGGCAAGAGCGACTGTCAAGCGGTGTTCCTCACCGAACAAGGTGGCTACATGACCCGGCATAATTTTTGGCACATGATTAAAAAATACGCTCTACTGGCGGGTATCAAAACCGACATCTCACCCCACACGCTTCGCCATGCTTTTGCCACGCACCTGCTCAACCACGGGGCGGATTTGCGTAGCGTTCAGCTTTTGCTCGGGCACAGCGACCTATCCACCACGCAAATTTATACCCATGTGGCGACCGCACGCCTACAAGCACTGCACAGCGAGCATCATCCTAGGGGTTAGTCATGTTCACAAAAAAGTTTTGTGCTACAATAATCAAAACTTTTTTGGAAAAACATCATGACCACCACCTTAGCCGACCTACAACAAAAAGCCAAACAATGGCGAGACGACATCACATTTACCCAAGACGTGCTTGGCAAGCCCTTTGATTTTCGTACCACCTGGGGGATTTTTAGCCCAGAACGTCTTGATGACGGCAGTCTCATGCTCCTTGATTATATTGATTTTAAGGCTCATGATAACTCCATTGACTTAGGCTGTGGCTATGGCGTGCTGGGCATGACGGCGGCTCGCGAATGCCCCAATGGTCAGCACATCCTGATTGACAAGGACTTCGTCGCGCTAGAATACGCCCGCTTAAATTGCCAAAAAAATAATCTAAAAAATACCGAAGTCATGCTCTCCAACGGCTTTTATCACGTGGATAAAGACAAAAAATTCAGCCTTGTCATGAGTAACCTACCCGCCAAGGCAAGCAAGGAACAGCACTATCTGTACCTGCTAGACGCTTATGAACGCATGGAAGTGGGCGGACGGTTTTATGTGGTTACCATCAACGGACTGAGAGATTTTATGAAACGCTCATTTAATGAAGTATTTGGTAATGCCGATAAAATCAAACAGGGCAAAACTTATACAGTGACGCTTGCGGTGAAGGAATAGCGCCATTCGAGCAAACACCCACCATCAAAAGGAAAATTCATGAGCTGGTCACAATTACTCTCCACCAATCGATTTAAGGTTGAACGTGGCGTCGTCAGTCCAAAGATGACCAGTCAAGATGGCATCGATGTTATGCGCACGCCCTTTCATGTGGATTATGACCGTGTGGTCTTCTCGGGCGCCTTTCGCAGATTGGGTCGCAAGACTCAGGTGCACCCCTTTGCCAAGCACGACCACACCCACAACCGCCTAACTCACAGCGTCGAGGTGGCGAGTGTCGGGCGAAGCCTTGGTAATCGTGTCGGGGTACAGCTCGAACAAGGCGGTCTTCTGCCCGATCCGTTCACCCCAAGCGACATCGGCACGGTGGTTCAAGTGGCGTGTTTGGCGCACGACATGGGCAATCCGCCCTTTGGGCATACGGGCGAAGATGCGCTGCGGGCGTGGTTTCGCGATCCGAATCACTCGCATTTTTTGGCGAATCTTAGCAACCCTGAACATGATGACATCTGCACTTATGAAGGCAATGCTCACAGCCTAAGGCTGCTTGCCACGCTTGAGATGTATGCTGAACGCGGCGGCATGCGCCTCACCTCAGCCAGCCTAGGCACACTATTAAAATACCCTTGGACGTCCAGCCATCCCACCGCACGCACCCGAGGTAAATTCAACATCTATCAGACCGAACTGCCACTCATGCAGACAGTCACCGAAGATCTGGGGCTTGCCAAGCTCGGCGATAACCACTGGGCACGTCATCCCTTGTCATACCTGATGGAGGCGGCGGATGACATCTGTTATGCCCTGCTGGACTTAGAAGATGCGGTTGAGCTGGATTTATTAGATATCAATGAATTTGAGACCGTGCTACACACCCTTATCCCTGTCGAGAAAACTTGGCGCATCACCAACCAAAAAGAGCGCTGCGCTGCCTTGCGCGGCATGGCGATCGGTCAGGCGATTGAGGTGGTGGCAGATACCTTTATCCGCCATCAAAGTGCACTCGTGGCAGGTGAATTCGCCGCCAAAGACCTGCTCGCTGTCTGTGATGACAACCTACAAGAAACCCTAGAAAACGCCAAAGACCTAGCACGGCGTAAAATTTTTAACCATCATAGTAAGCTTGCGACCGAAGTGGCGAGCTTTGGCTGCATTGGGTTGATCTTAGATTTGTTGGTGCCTGCAGTGCACGCCAAAGTCACCCATCAATCATTATCCAACAAAGACGCGCTATGCCTACAGCTCATCGACACGCCGATCGATCCTCATGACACACCTTATCAGGCATACATGAAGGTGCTTGACTTTGTGGGTGGGATGACCGACAACCGCGCAGCGACATTGGCCAGAGATCTGTCAGGCATGGGCATGATGTCGGTATAACATGATCAACTGGGCATTGCCATGGCTAAAACTGCCATGGTTCATCAAAAAATACCAAAAAATCAAACCACCCGTTCGCCACCTGACAGATGGTGAGGTGGCGTTGGCGCGCGGTGTATTTGGCGAGCTCATGGATTACAATAGGGTGCGCGTGGTGAATTATCCTTACATTCCTTGGCAGTCTGACGATGTGTTTATTGCGCCTAATGGTTGGATTTTTGTGGGTGGTCGGCATTATCGTGATGATTTTAGCGCGCATGGCAGGCTGTATCAGCAGATTTTTATTCATGAGATGACGCACGTTCTGCAGTATCAGCACGGCATCAATGTTCTGCTAAAGGGTGCATGGCTACAGACGCTGCATTACCTTAGCCTAAAAAAATACAACCCTTATAGATACACTTTTGATCAATACAAGAGCTTTTGGGATTATAACATCGAGCAACAAGGGCGCATCGCTGAGCACATCTATCTAGGCAAGATTCCCAACATCTTGTGTAAAAGACACTAAAAAAGCAAGTCCGAAAACTTGCTTTTTTGTACTTTACATAGGCTAATGATTATTCAAAAATATTGCCCGTTAGGTTGAACTCAACACGCATCAGCTCTTGTAACTTAAACTTCTGCGGCTTACCCGATGCGGTCATCGGGAATTCCTTCACAAAGGCGACATAGCGCGGTACCTTGTGATGCGATACCTGCGATCGGCAGAAGTCTCTGATCTCGTCTTCGTTACCGTTCATGCCATCATTTAGGATGATACACGCGCACAGCTCTTCGCCATAGCGCTTGTCAGGCAGACCGATGACTTGTACGCTAGAGACGGCAGGATGCTTAAATAGCAGATCTTCAATCTCTTTAGGGAACAGGTTCTCACCGCCGCGGATCACGACGTCTTTGATGCGCCCTTTGATTTTCACGAAGCCATCTTCATCCATCTCAGCGATGTCGCCTGTGTGCATCCAGCCGTGCTTGTCCACGACTTCCTTGGTCTTATCTGGCTCGCCCCAGTAGCCCGCCATCACCGAATAACCTCGCGTGCACAGCTCGCCCGCGACACCGACAGGCGTAATGCTGCCATTCTCATCGATGATCTTAACCTCTAGGTGCGGATGGATCTGTCCAATCGTGCTTACGCGCTTATCAATTGGGTCATCAACATGGCTTTGCATTGATACTGGTGATGTCTCGGTCATGCCATAGCAGATGGTGATCTCGCTCATGTGCATGCGCTCAATAACACGCTGCATGATCTCACGCGGACATGGCGAGCCTGCCATGATGCCTGTGCGCAGACTTGATAAGTCAAATTCTTCAAATCGCTTATCTTCTAGCATGGTGATAAACATCGATGGCACGCCATACAGCGCAGTACAGCGTTCATCGTGAACCGCTTGTAGCGTCTCGGTCGGATTATAAGCAAAAGACGGATACACTATGGTCGCACCATGTGTCATCGCCGCCAAATTACCCATCACCATACCAAAGCAGTGGAACAGCGGCACGGACACACAGATGCGGTCATGCTCGGTCAGCTTAATGCCTTCACCAACAAAATAACCGTTATTAAGGATATTATGGTGAGTTAGCATCGTGCCTTTTGGGTTGCCTGTCGTGCCCGAGGTGAACTGAATGTTCGCCACGTCGTCGAATTGTAGCTTTTTGGCGACGTACTCTATGTGCTGTCGCTGCGCCAATGTTGGTGGGTTTAGCAGGTCCTTAAAGCGATACACACCATCGTGCTCGACATCGCTTGCCTTGATGACGACTTTTAGGTGCGGCAGGTTATGAGACACCAGATGCTTACTGTGATTGCTCTCAAGCTCAGGTGCAATACTGACCAGCATCGCGTGATAGTCTGATGTCTTGAAGGCATCAGCGATCAGAATGCCACGACACTCAACTTTATTAAGAACGTATTCTAGCTCTTTGGCTTTATAGGCAGGGTTTAGATTGACCAAAATCACGCCAATCTTGAAGCAGGCGTACTGAGCAACAATCCACTCAATGCTGTTTAACGCCCAAACCCCAAAGCGGTCGCCCGTGTCGAACCCAAGCTCAAGCAAGCTCGCTGCAAAGGCATTGACCTTATCAGCCAGCTCCTTGTAGGTTAGGCGTATGTTTTGATGAACGCTGACGATGGCTTCCTTATCAGCGTACTGTAGGCATGCACGATCGAACATCTCACCGATGGTAAGACCAATGAGCGGCTTATCGCTCGTGCCTGATAGGTAGCTTAGTTTTTGGTACATGACACTCTCCTTAGATCATGATTTATCCGCCTGATGAACAGGACAAGCAACACCCGTGTCGCTTTTTTTCAAGTTAAGATACGCCAAACCACCTTACCACAGCGCCCTACTTTCCTTGATTGACCGCTTTGAGACAGAAGTCTGCCACTTGCGTGCTAAATACTTCCTTGTTCATCGCTTGCGGATTTAGGCTTAAAGGTTCAATGACAGCAAACGTCATCGCCCCAACGATACACTGCGCAGTTACGCCCACATCCTCAAATTCAAATACTGCCTGCGCTTGACCTTCCTTTAGGATGTGCTCGATCGCCTCTTTGACGATTTGTTTGCTTTTAAATCGCGCCTCCTCCACCGCTGCATCTGCAGGCTCTAGCATGAGTGAATAGGCAAGTTTCGGGCTGTTCAATGCCCGCTTTACAAAGACTCTCACCGCCTTGTGTAATTTGTCTTGCGCTGGTCCTTCTTGACCGGCAATCTGCTTTAGAATATCAATCTCACGCATGATTGCCTCGGACAGCACTTCGATGATGATGTGGTTTTTATTATCAAAATAACGATACACCAGACCATTCGACACGCCTGCCAAATCCGCCATCGCTTGGATTTGGGCGTCCTTAATACCTCCTTGGCTAATGAGCTGCTTGGCTGCCTGTAAGATCGCTTCGCGATTTTGACGTAGGCGCTCTTGCATTAATACGGATCTTTTGTAATTCATGATTTTATTGTCTCTCATTTAAAAATGAATTGCAAATCATTTTTTTAATAAAATTCACTTTTTTTAAAAAAAATAGTGTGGTACAGTATGTAAAAGGCAAATTTTTAGGATAATTTTTTAGGCTGGGTAGTGTTATTGAAGATAACCTGACCGTTAAAAATGTGAAATTTGCTGATTATAATGTGAGGCACATTGTAACATAAACCCCCGCCAGTTTTGGCATTTCCCAAGGACTACAAGGACGAAACCATGAACCCAACCACTCTATCCAACCTAACCTTTGGCATCGATGAGACATTGCTTGCAGTTCAAGATGAGGTACGTAAGTTCTGCCAAAAAGAAGTTGCACCACTTGCTGAAACCGCCGATAAAGAAAACCACTTCCCTGCCCAGTTGTGGAAAAAATTTGGCGACATGGGCCTGTTAGGCATGACCGTCTCTGAAGAATACGGCGGTGCGAACTTGGGCTATCTGGCTCATATCCTAGTGATGCAAGAGATTTCACGTGCATCGGCTTCTATCGGTCTGTCTTATGGCGCGCACTCTAACCTGTGCGTCAACCAAATCAGCTTAAACGGCAACGAAGAACAAAAGGCGCGTTTTTTACCAAAATTAATCAGCGGTGATTATGTGGGCGCGCTTGCCATGAGTGAGCCAAACGCAGGCTCGGACGTGGTGAGCATGAAGCTAAAAGCTGAACAAAAAGGCGACCGCTTCATCTTAAATGGCTCAAAAATGTGGATTACCAACGGTGGCGACGCTGATGTCATGGTCGTCTATGCCAAAACCGACCCAAATGCAGGCGCCAAAGGCATTACCGCATTCTTGGTAGAAAAAGGCATGAAAGGATTTAGCCACGGCACGCACTTGGACAAGCTAGGCATGCGCGGCTCGAACACCTATCCGATGTTCTTTGATAATGTAGAAATCCCAGCTGAGAACGTGCTAGGCGGTGTCGGCAATGGCGTTAAGGTACTGATGAGCGGTCTGGATTATGAGCGTGCGGTACTAAGCGGCGGCCCGCTAGGCATCATGGATGCTTGTATGGATCTGGTGATGCCATATATTCACGAACGTACGCAGTTTGGTCAAGCCATCGGCGAATTCCAGCTCATGCAGGGCAAAATCGCTGACATGTACTCGACCATGCTGGCATGTAAATCACTGGTCTATGCCGTAGGCGCCGCCTGCGACAAATCAAACCACGATCGCAGCCTACGTAAAGACTGCGCCAGCGCAATCCTATACAGCGCCGAAAAAGCCACCTGGCTGGCAGGCGAAACCATCCAAACACTGGGCGGTAACGGCTACATTAATGAATTTCCAGCAGGACGTCTGTGGCGTGATGCCAAACTGTACGAGATCGGCGCAGGCACCTCAGAAATTCGACGAATGCTAATCGGTCGTGAGCTGTTTAGCGAGACCAAATAATCATCATCGGTAGCCACCATAAGGATAAGGGCGCTGAGGCTCACGCCCTTATCCAAAAACCTAAGCTAAGTGATGAGCTAATATTATTTTTTAAGGATAAAGAAAAAAGGATGCACCATGACTGCCAACCTAAACGTGTTAAATTCCAAAATCAACGTCCGCAGTGACACCTATAAGACCAACCAATCCGCCATGCTGCCATTGGTGCAGGATTTGCAAAGCCTATCCGCCAGACTTGCGCTAGGCGGTAGCCAAAAAGCCCGTGAAAAGCACACAGCACGTGGCAAGTTATTAGCGCGCGAGCGTATCAATGCCTTGGTCGATACTGGATCGGCATTCTTGGAAGTTGGACAGCTTGCAGGGCTTAACGTCTACGAAGATGACGTGCCTTGTGCTGGTGTGGTGGCAGGTATTGGTCTGGTGAATGGCGTCATGTGTATGATTGTTGCCAACGATGCCACCGTTAAAGGCGGCACCTATTATCCTTTGACCGTAAAAAAACACCTAAGAGCTCAAGAAATCGCTAAAGAAAACCGCCTGCCTTGTATCTATCTGGTAGACTCTGGCGGCGCGTTCTTGCCTTTACAGGATCAAGTTTTCCCTGACAAAGAGCACTTCGGGCGAATCTTCTACAACCAAGCCCAGATGTCTAAGCTTGGCATCCCTCAGATCGCTGTCGTCATGGGCAGCTGTACCGCAGGCGGTGCATATGTGCCTGCAATGAGTGATGAGACGATCATCGTTCGTAATCAAGGCACGATTTTCTTGGGTGGTCCACCGCTGGTGAAGGCTGCCACGGGTGAAGTGGTGTCCAGTGAAGACTTAGGCGGCGGCGATGTACACACGCGCCTATCGGGCGTGGCCGACCATCTGGCAGAGAACGACGAACACGCGCTACTGATCGCGCGTAACATCGTCGCCAACCTAAACTATCCTAAGCAGTCATTACCTAAAGAATTCGATGAGCCGTTATTTGACAGTGATGAGCTATACGGCGTCGTTCCTGCCGATGCCAAGACGCCTTTTGACATCCGTGAAGTCATCATGCGCTTAACTGACGGTTCACGATTTGATGAATTTAAGGCACGCTTTGGCACGACATTGGTGACTGGCTTTGCGGAGATCTACGGTCAAAAAGTCGGCATCATCGCCAACAACGGCATCCTCTTCTCAGAATCCGCCCAAAAAGGCGCGCACTTTATCGAGCTGTGCTGTCAGCGCAAGATTCCACTGCTGTTCTTGCAGAACATCACAGGCTTTATGGTCGGTCAAAAATACGAAAACGAAGGCATCGCCAAGCACGGGGCCAAGCTTGTCATGTCAGTCGCCACCGCCAACGTGCCGAAGATTACGCTGGTCATCGGCGGTTCATTCGGTGCTGGTAACTACGGCATGTGTGGTCGTGCTTACTCGCCACGCTTTATGTGGACATGGCCAAACTCTCGCATCTCGGTCATGGGCGGCGAGCAGGCGGCGAGGGTGCTATCCACCATCAAGCGCGAACAGATTGAAGGTGCTGGCGGCACATGGTCAGCCGAGGAAGAGAACACCTTCAAAAACCCAATCCGCGAACAGTACGAACATCAAGGCCACCCTTATTATGCTTCTGCCCGCCTGTGGGACGATGGCGTGATTGACCCAGCTCAGAGCCGTCATGTATTGGGGCTTAGCCTTGCCATTGCCATGAACGCACCGATTGATGAGATGAGCTTTGGCGTGTTCCGCATGTGATTGGCAAGTCCTATAATGGGATTCAGCATGACAGATCAACCGTTTGAATTTTATAAGGAAATAAGATGAACAGTTATACCACGATAGAATGCATCATTGACAACCAAATCGCCCATGTCTGGCTAAACCGTCCTGACGTACACAACGCCTTTAACGCCGATGTCATCAGCGAACTTCATGCTTGCTTTGATACGTTGGATAAAAAGGCGGACGTACGCGTCATCGTGCTTGGCGGTCGTGGTAAAAGCTTCTCGGCGGGCGCTGATCTGTCATGGATGAAAGAGATGGGACAGGCAGACTTTGACACCAACTCAGCCGACGCCCTAAAGCTTGCCAAAATGCTAGAACGCATCGCAACCGTTCGCCAGCCCACCATCGCTCGCGTGCATGGCGCTGCACTCGGCGGCGGCATGGGACTGGTCAGCGCCTGCAACATCACGGTAGCCAGCCAAAACGCCAAATTCGCCACATCAGAGGTGCGCCTAGGACTTGCGCCTAGCACCATCAGCCCTTATGTGGTGCGTGCGATCGGCGCAAGACAAGCCAGCCGCTACTTCTTGACCGCTGAGCGTATCAATGCCAATACAGCTCAGCAGATTGGGCTTGTGCATGAAATTGCCGAAGATGATGACGGACTTGATGAGATTATCAGTCAGATTATCAGCGAAATCAAAAAAGGCGCACCCAACGCCCAAACCGCCAGTAAAGAACTGATCACCATGGTGGATCACGCCAGCATCGATGACAGCCTACTTAACAGCACCGCTAACCACATCGCCACCGTGCGCACAGGCGACGAAGCCAAATCAGGCCTAGATGCATTCTTAAATAAGCAAACGCCGAACTGGATTAAGTAGCTGTACTTGACTGATAAATTTAATAATTTTAAAAGGATAATTGAAATGTTTAGAAAAATTCTAATTGCTAACCGCGGCGAGATCGCCTGCCGTGTGATCAAAACTTGTAAAAATCTTGGCATCGCCACCGTGGCGGTATATTCAGATGCCGATAAGAACGCCCAGCACGTCAAACAAGCGGATGAAGCGGTGCACATCGGTGAATCGCAGGTCTCAAAAAGCTATCTGCTCATGGATAAGATCATCGAAGTTGCCAAGGCGACAGGCGCCGAAGCGATTCATCCTGGTTATGGCTTCTTGTCCGAGAATGACCAATTTGCCAAAGCTTGCGCTGACAACGACATCGTCTTTATCGGCCCGCCTGTCGAAGCGATTCTTGCGATGGGTTTAAAAGCCACCTCAAAAGCCCTCATGGAAAAGGCGAACGTACCGCTAACCCCTGGCTATCACGGCGAGAATCAAGACCCAGCCTTCCTAAAAGAACAAGCAGATCGCATCGGCTATCCTGTGCTGATCAAGGCAAGCGCTGGCGGCGGCGGCAAGGGCATGAGCTTGGTTGAGCGTGCAGAGGATTTCCTAGAGAGCCTGTCGTCTTGTAAGCGTGAAGCACTGTCTAGCTTCGGCAACGATGATGTCTTGATTGAGCGATACATCGTGAATCCTCGCCATGTGGAAGTGCAGATTTTTGGTGACAGCTTTGGCAATGTGGTGCACTTATTTGAGCGCGACTGCTCAGTTCAGCGCCGCCACCAAAAAGTCATCGAAGAAGCACCAGCGCCGAACATCAGCGAAGAGAAGTTAGCTCAGATGCGTACTGCCGCCATCAACGCAGGTCGTGCAGTCGGCTATGTCGGCGCAGGGACGGTCGAGTTCATCGTAGAACAAGACGGCACAGCCTACTTCATGGAGATGAACACTCGCCTGCAAGTCGAGCATCCTGTGACAGAGATGATCACAGGTGTGGACTTAGTGGAGTGGCAGCTTCGCGTGGCCTATGGCGAACCACTACCAAAATCCCAAGACGAGCTCACCTCAACAGGTCACGCCCTAGAAGCGCGTATCTATGCTGAGATTCCAGAACAAGGCTATCTGCCAGCGACAGGCAAGATCACCCATCTGTCATATCCTGACGTGACCGACAGCGTGCGCATCGACAGCGGCATCGTGGCAGGTGATGAGATCACTACTTTCTATGATCCGATGATCGCCAAACTCATCGTCTGGGGCAAGAACCGCGAGGAGGCCATCGGCAAACTTCGCCACGCACTATCACAGACGCACATTGATGGGCTAGGCAATAACATCGCCTTCTTGGAGCGTATCTTAAGAACCGACAGCTTTAAGCATGTCAAACTAGACACCAACCTAATCGCTCGCGAAGAAGATTTCTTGCTTCGTCCGACCATTCAAGTGGATGATGAACTGATCGCCAAGACAGCATTCATTAAGCTACTAAGCGGACTTGGTAAGGGCAGCATTTGGCAAAAGTCCTCATTATGGCGACTAAACACCCCAACCACCCAAACCGTCAAAATCATCCATCAAGACGAGACGCACGTGGTGACATTCAGCCATGACAAGGATATATGGACAGCGAATGTGGGCGATAAGAGCTTTACCGTGACAGGCAGCCTAACCGATGATCACACCACTGACATGACGATCGGTGGTAAACGCCAAAGCGTGGCATTTAGCCAAAGTGCGGACGGAGTGACGGTATTTGATGATCGCTTCGGCGCCAACGCCATCAAATTCACCCACCCCAAGGCTGACTACGGCACAGATGATGATGGCGACAGCGGCGGTCTGACCGCGCCAATGCCAGGCGTGATCGTGGATGTGCGCGTCTCATCAGGTCAAAGCGTCTCAAAAGACGAGATCCTACTGACCATGGAAGCCATGAAAATCGTCTACACCATCAAAGCCCCAGAAGACGGCACGGTGTCAGAAGTGTATTATCAAGCAGGCGATCAGGTCAAAGCCGGTGATGAGCTCGTTGCTTTCACCCTAAATGACCAATAATGACAGGATGGTAATTCAGCATGGGTGTTTGGCAGATAACAAGCCAAACCGCCCATCTGCCATCCCCTGATGGATGCACTTTAACCCTATTTTTAAGGATAAAAAAATGAAACCTGACATCAAGATCGTAGAAGTGGGCGCAAGAGACGGCCTACAAAACGAAAAAACACCGCTTAGCATGGGCGATAAGCTTACTCTCATTCAAGGGCTGGCAGATGCCAATCTAAAATTCATCGAAGCTGGCTCATGCGTCTCGCCAAAATGGGTGCCGCAGATGGCGGGCAGTACGGAGATTTTTGGAAGGTTGCCCACCGATACGGACGTGAGCTTTTTTCTACTGACGCCGAATCTGCGCGGTTTTGAAGATGCCCTGGCGGCTGGCTGTAAAGAAGTGGCCGTGTTCACAGGTGCAAGCGAGACCTTCACCCAAAAGAACATCAACTGTAGCATCGATGAAAGCATAGACAGATTTGCAGACATCTTAGCGCTTGCCAAAGAGCATGACATCAAGGTCCGCGGCTATGTGTCGTGCGTGGTCGATTGTCCTTATGAAGGCGCAACAGACCCAAAAATCGTCGCCAAAGTCGCACGTCGCCTGTACGACATGGGCTGTTATGAGATTTCGCTGGGCGAGACGATCGGCACCGCCACGCCTAATCGCATCAAAGCCATGCTACAAGCCTGCATGGATGAGCTGGATGTCAGCGTCATCGCAGGGCATTATCACAACACCTACGGCATGGCGATCGCGAACATCCATGAGAGCTTAAATATGGGCGTGCGAATCTTCGATGCCAGCGTGGGCGGTCTTGGCGGCTGTCCTTATGCAAAAGGCGCATCGGGCAATGTCGCCACCGAAGACGTGCATTATCTAATGACAGGGCTTGGTCTATCGACAGGCATTGACATTGATAAGCTCGTTAAAGTGAGCGCCGACATCTGCCAAAAACTCAATCGAGACAACGGCTCGATGGCGACCAAGGCTTATCTGGCAAATTGTAGCTAATCGCCAGTCACCCATCACGTTCACTAGATAAAAATAAGTCTGTCAAGATCATGTCTGTGGTGGGCTTATTTTTTGGCGTCGATAAGTTCATTTTTCAAAGACCCAATCCACGCCTGCACTTTGGCAGGGGGGGCAGTCGGGTCGTGGTTAGGACATAGACCCGAACTGGCATAAGCTCCCAATCAGGCAACACCTTGACCAGAGCACCTGCCTTGACGACACTGTCCGCCAACCTGCGTGGCAAGGCGACCACGTCAAGCCCTTGTAAGCCAAGCCGTAGCGTAAACCCCAAACTGTTTGAAAACAGCTAACCGTCCGCATGAATGATTGTCTCTGCCCCTTGTTTGTCAAACAGCCGCCACTGCCGATTATAGCCCGCCTTGATGCGAATGAGCTTGTGTTGATACATCTCATCAGGGTTTTGCGGATTGCCATGTACATTTAGATAATCTGGCAAAGCATATAGCCCACCGTCCAAATCAAAACTAAGATGATTCACCAGGCTATCACTGTCCGCCGTCCACAGTCGAATGACCACATCATAAGGCTCACTCACCAGATCCACCTTACAAGAATTTAGGTCAAAAGACAGCCTGATATCAAGATAGCGTTCACAGAACTTAGGTACAATCGGAGCGGTGAGTTCATAAGCAAAATCCACCGGCAACGAAATCCTAACTTCGCCATACACCCCTTGCCCAAAGTCGCTAATCAGCTCATGGGTTGCCAATGCAAAATCGATGATTTTTTGGGCTTTGTCAAAATACAGCTCGCCTACTTCGGTCAGCTCAATCTTGCGTGTGGTGCGGTTTAGCAGTTGCACGCCAAGCGATTTTTCCAGTCGCTTGATACGCTCGGAGAATGTGGATTTTGGCATGGAAAGATGAACGCCTGCCTTTGAAAAGCTTTTACTGCGTACAATTTCCACAAAAAAAATTGCCATGTCGTTGAGATGCTGCATGAGATATATTGATAACTTTAGAGTAATTGTTCGGCAGATCGAGCACTGTTTTCGGATTTGTGATATTTACCTTATTATGAATGGTTGCTAGAATATTTCAATCATTTATACCACCATTTTTTAATGCTATGAAATCATCCGCCATCAAGAACGGACTTGAAGCCGCTCTCATACTTGCCCTTGTCATGGGATTTGGTCGTTTTGCTTATACGGCGTTGTACCCATATATGGTAACAGACGACGTGCTAAGTGTGGCACAAGGGAGCGTTGCCGTCTCAGCGAACTATGTCGGCTACTTAGTCGGGGCGCTCTTCGCTGTGCGCATCAAGGCGGACAAATCAAGCGTCTTTACCTTAATTGCTCTGATTGGCACGAGCGTATGCCTTGGCTTGATGTCAATGATCTCGGGGGCTTTGTGGCTTGGTGGTGTGCGGTTTTTGGCAGGGGTGTTTAGTGCCCTAGGCATCGTGTCGGCCTCAATGTGGCTACTTGCCAAACAAAAACACACCGGCACAACCCCGCTCATGTACGCAGGTGTGGGGCTTGGTATTGCCTTATCATCCGAGCTTGTCGTGTGGGGCGTAGGTGCGGGCATGGATTCATCTGGGCTGTGGCTATGGCTTGGGGTGCTTGCGGTCGTGTTGTCTTTATTTGTGCTACATGGATTATTTTTACAAAAGCCAGCCGACAGTCACCAATCAAGCAATGCACTCATCACCACACCAAAACTTACCGCCAATGCACTCATCGCACTCTATGGGCTGGCAGGGTTTGGTTATATCATCACCGCCACGTATCTGCCCCTGCTGGTGAACATGATGTTGCCCGATGTGAACGTGGGACATATCTGGGCAGTGTTTGGTTTGTCGGCGGTGCCGTCTTGTTTTGTGTGGCACATGGTTCATGTTCGCTTGGGAGCTCGTGTGGCACTGATTGCCAATTTCACCGCCCAAATCATCGGGGTCATGTTCCCCATTATCATGCCAAACATGGCAGGGTATCTGATGAGTGCCTTGCTCGTAGGCGGTGCGTTTATGGGGACGGTAACGATTGTCATGTCAGTGGCGCAGATGATCGCCAAAACCACCAGCAAAAATCTCATCGCTCTAGCCACGCTGTCATACAGCATCGGGCAGATTGTCGGGCCTTTGGTTGCAGGTGGCCTGTATGGAGCTACCCAAAGTTTCGCCCCTGCGCTTGGGCTTGCCACACTAGCGTTAATATTGGGCGCGGTCATCTGCCACCAACGAGCGTAAACTTGTAACCAAATAACGAATAAATTTATCTTTTTACCTTAACCACAACACAATAGGAGCATGTCATGCCTTATGTAAATATCAAAGTAACGGGCGGCACTGAAGCCCCCACCACCGGACAAAAAGCAGAACTCATCCAAGGCGTTACCGAACTGCTTGGGCGAGTTCTCAACAAAAACCCTGCCACGACGGTGGTAGTCATTGATGAGATTGACATGGATAATTATGGCTTGGGCGGTCGCTCCATTACCGAAGTGCGAAAAGCCGCCAAAACAAAAGACTAACACCCTCCAAAAGCACAAAACGCCATCTATGCATGGCGTTTTGTTTATTGACTTCTTGGTGAAATTATTTTAAATTTTAGGAACATGTGTCGATAATTTTTAGTGCTTTTGCTGTCAGAATCTTACAAATCTTTGACAAGTATTTTGCCAGTTAAATTAATCCGCACAGCGAGACTTTTTATTCATCGATCCACACCCACACAAAAAGGAGTTTGTATGCGTGCCTATTATGAGCCAATCAGTCGCAGCGTCAATGATGACACCACCACCGCGCAGTATCAATCAACCGATTACGCCCAAGGTGTTTGGAATCCATTCGAGCAGCACATGGCTGTTGCCACAGGGCTAATGGCGCGCGAGCTTGAGCAGTTTTTTCCCCGAAATGATTTGGCGATCGCACGCCTAAGTCTAGACGTTCTGGGCGTGATTTATCAGGGCGAGACGGTCGTTCGTACACGCTTCATCCGCACAGGGCGCACGATCGAGCTGATCGAGAGCACTCTATCCACCTTTGATAAGAATGGCACCGAGCGAGTTAGCATCATCATGCGTGCTTGGCGACTTGCTGTCAGTGACACGAGCGCGATTGCAGGGACTGAGGACGCTTCTTGTAGCCCCATTGACCTGCCGGACTGGGATGGCATAAGCGTATGGGACAGCGGCTATATTAATACACTAAAGGCGAAGGTCGCCCATCACCGTACCGGAAAAAGCCTAGTGTGGTTCGACACTGACATTGAGATGGTAGCAGACGAACCAACATCAGACTTCGTACACCTGATCGGCATGGTGGACACCGCCAACGGCATCGCCATGCGCACTAAGGACAGAGCGTGGATTTCCCCAAGTATCGACCTACAGATTCATCTGTATCGTATTCCTAGAGGGCGATGGCTGGGGTTAGATACCGTGCAGCAGATTGGCGAGAGTGGTGTGGGTCTGACGAGCAGTGTTCTGTATGACGAACATGGCTCATTTGGGCGTGCCGAACAGATTCTAACCGTTCGCCACATTGGCAAACCCTAAAAGGAGCATGGCATGGACGTTAATCAAGCCCAGTTTTGGCAAGATCGGTACAAAGCCAACCAGACAGGTTGGGACTTAGGACAAGTATCACCCCCACTAGGCGTATTTTGACACACTCACCGATAAATCCGCGCTACTGCTCATTGTCAGAGCAGGTAATACTCACGAAGCCCGTTATTTGCACGAGCTAGGATTTACCAACGTCCATGTGCTTGACATCGTGCCATCTGTACTGGATAATTTTGCCAACGCCAATCCTACCTTTAACCCCAAGCATTTGATTTGTCATGACTTTTTTGATGTGCATATGCTTGGGTTGGGCAGTTTGACATCATCATAGAGCAGACTTTTTGGGTGCGATAGACCCAAGCCGCCGTGATGAATATGCTCGCCAAGTGCATCGCTTGCTACGTGATAAGGGGCGACCGGCGGGTGTACTGTTTGATTGTGAGTTTCAGAGCAGTCCGCCGTTTGGGGGTAGTATGGCGGAGTATCGCGCGTTGTTTGAGCCTTATTTTGGCATACAGACCATGGAGTGGTTCATAATTCAGTCAAGCCTAGAGAAGGTTGAGAGCTGTTTACCAATCTTGTGAAAAGGGGTGGATAATGGCATAATGGGGCGAAAGCCCTTTTTTATTTTGGTAATTTTTTACGTCAAACGACAATTAAAAATGTTAAAATTGGCGGTATTGTTCAACAAAGATGTATTTTAAAATTTGGACGTGTAGGGGCGAATGACATTCGCCCAAAAATTTGATATTTCAAAGGGCAAATGTGATTTGCCCCTACAAGCCTAAAAAATAGTATAATACTCCGTGAAACCCATTTTTTCACCACCCGCCCCATGCACTTGTCCGCACAGCGATTGCGGTCAGGTCTTTGATAATGTGATTTATGAAAATGGCATTATTTTTTGTCCGCATTGCCAAAGAAGCATTTTGGTTAATCCTTTTACGCCTGATTTGGAGCAAATGACCTTTTGGCAATTTACCAAATATTTTACCAAACATCAATATAAAATATATACTGTTGTTGCGGTTATGTTTGCAATTTTTTATGCCATCATATTTACCGTTGATAATTTTGATAAATTAAATCTTGGTACAGAATTTTGGATAACATTTGCCATTATTATTGGCATTTTAATTGTTATGGGTATTTTTGCCATTGAAAATAATCTTAAATATTACCATGCTTATAAATTAAAAAACAAACTCATTATAAAGGGCGTTGATATTTATGATACTATCAAAAATGATTTTAATGTATCGCTTGCTCATGATGAATTAAAAGCCACGTTTAATAGATTTACCACTTATTGCCTACATTGCCAATCGCAAAGACTACATAAAACGATTGATGATGATTTTGTGTGTCAAAATTGCCATACAACATTACGATTAAATCCAAAATTAAAGAATATCAATCTAGTAGAGTTTATATTAAATTATCTTACTGGATTTCTCATGATAAGATATCTGGGGGCTGATTTTTATTTCTTTATTTTATTTACCCCTGCATTATTTTTAATCGATTTATTGACAAAATACCATTGGTACAAAACTCCAAAATGGCTACTTTAAACACCCCGCTTGCCGAACGAGTCCGCCCAAAGAGCTTATCCGACATCATCGGACAGACGCACCTATTGGGCGACAATGCCCCCATTAGCCGTATGATTGCTCATAACCACTTGCCAAGCCTGATTTTGTATGGCGAAGCAGGCATTGGCAAGACGACTTTGGCACGTCTACTTGCCCATGCTGTTGGGCGTGAATTTCATCTGCTATCCGCCCTTGATTTGACCGTCAAGGAGTTGCGTGAACTGATAGACGGCGGAAAAGGCATGACAGGCGGTTTTGATTTTGGCTCGCCTGTGCTTTTTATTGATGAAATTCATCGATTTAACAAAGCCCAACAAGACGCTCTGCTTGGGGCGGTTGAGTCTGGCAAGATTACCCTGATTGGGGCGACCACCGAAAATCCGTCTTTTAGCGTAAACAACGCCCTGCTCTCTCGCTGTCAAGTGTATCGCTTGGAGCCATTGACCGTTGATGAATTGGTACAAGTATTAAAAAGGGCGTTGGCGACTGATACATTTTTGAAAAATTTCACGGTACAAGGCGACCTTGCCAATATCGTACGCCTTGCCAGTGGGGATGCTCGTAAGGCACTCAATTTATTAGAAATCGCCTGCCAAAACTCAGACAATCACACCCTAATCATAGACGACACCCTGCTCCAAAACATCGCCCAAACCGTACTCCCACGCTACGACAGGGCAGGCGATATGCACTATGATGTCATCTCGGCATTCATCAAATCAGTGCGTGGCTCGGACGCTGACGCTAGCATTTATTGGCTCGCTCGTATGTTGACTGCTGGCGAAGACCCCACCTTTATCGCAAGGCGACTGGTGATTTTGGCAAGTGAGGACATCGGACTTGCCAACCCCAACGCCCTACTACTTGCCGACACCGCCTTGCGTTCGGTGCAGTCTATCGGTATGCCCGAAGCCCGCATTATCCTTGCCCAAGCGACTGTCTATCTTACCACATCGCCCAAATCCAACAGCACCTACACCGCCATTAACGAAGCCCTTGCCTTTGTCAAAAACGACAACTCGCCCGTACCGCTGCATCTAAGGAATGGCGTAACCGAACTCATGAAACAATCAGGCTATGGTGTGGATTATGTCTATCCGCACGATTATGCCAATCATTATTATCCCCAAACCTATTTGCCTGATAATTTGATTGGCAAACGCTTTTATCATTTTGCCGACAATCAAAAAGAACAAGCAAGTTTTAATTTTATGAATTGGCTAAAGGCAAGTGTTCCATGATGTAGTGAATCAATTGAAGATTTTATATTTAAAATAAATTACTTAACCAGCCAATCAGCCTTAGGTGTTCCACGTGAAACAATCAAAAGCCACAGCCGTCCCACTCGCCCTAGTTGCCATCGCACTCATTCTACTTGCTGTTAACATGCGCGCGCCGATTGTCATGTTAGGCTCGCTTGCGCCAATTCTAAAAGACACACTGGGTCTGACAGATGGCATGATCGGCTGGCTTGGCGCGCTACCAATGCCTGCCTTTGCGATAGGCTCACTGTTATCGCCTTATCTTGCAAGGCGTCTAGGGCTTGAGCAGAGTTTAATCTTGATGGTGGGACTGCTAAGCCTTGCACTTGGTGTGCGCGTCTTGGGTGATGCTGGGCTATTCTTCGTCGGCACGGGCGTGATGGCGCTTGCGATTGGTTTTATGAACACACTTGGCGCACCACTCATCAAAAAACACGCGCCCAACCACATCGCACTGATGACAGGCCTGCTTAGTCTATGTATGTCGCTTTTTGCAGGCGGAGTGGCGTGGGCGGTGCTGCCGATGACGCAAGCTTTTGGTTGGCAAATTGGCATGGGCTCATGGGCGGTAGTCGGTGTGATGACACTCATCATCTGGCTGATAATCGCCAAGCGCAGCAAGCCTAACAGTACTTTAACAAGCCAAGGCAAATCAAACTTCAATCCATGGGCGGACATTAATGCGTGGGCACTGGCAGCATTTATGGGCATTCAGTCGCTGCTGTTCTATGGGATGGCGGCATTCTTGCCGATGATCGGGGCTGCCAAGGGGCTGCCACTACATCGTGCGACTGAGCTTGCGCTCACCTTTCAGATTGCCGCACCGTTCACCATCATCGCGCTAACCTATCTCATCAAGCGCGGCGCGCCTGTGCGTGTCACGGCTGTGGTCGCTGCCATTTTGGATGCTGTTGGTGTGGCTGGTCTGATTTATATGCCAGAGTATCTGCATCTGTGGTCTTTATTAATGGGGCTGGGTGCGGCGTCTATTTTTACCCTATCACTTATGATGTTCTCGCTGCGCACACATGATGCCGAGACCGCTCGTGATGTGTCGGGAATGGTGCAGGCGGTGGGTTATACGATTGCGTTTTTTGGGCCTGTGCTGCTTGGCAAGCTGTTTGAGATTTATCAAGATTGGCACATGCCACTTATGACATTTTTGGCGCTCATGGTTGCCAATATCTACTTTGCTTGGTTCGCCACGCGCCCTTACATGTTTGAAAGCAAATCATGATCACCCAAAGGCACGCTCATATTCTGGACAAACCACACTCGCAAATCAAACTACTAAAGCACGATCATGCAGATAATCTGCCCATCATTAAGGCAAATCATCAAGGTGCATGGCAGGATTTTAAGGCTTTCATCCTGTCTGTCTATGCCAATCTGCCCACACAATTCGCCACGCCACACATCAAAAAATGGTGCAACGGCTGGCAGATTCGCAATCACTTTTTTGCTTATTTTAAATACGATGCCTATCTTGGCAACGCACCGATCATTAGTGTTATTTTGAACAAAAAACGCCTAATGATTCAGCTTGACTGGCACGCTTACAAGGCGGCACAATCAGCATCTACGTTGGCTAACTTTAACACATGGATAGATGCTGACTTATCCAAAATCACGGATGGTGATTTGCCGTTTTATTATTGGACGAATGATACTGATGAATATGGTAATTTTATGCCGATGAGCGGATTTTACCATGACTTTAATGATCAACATCTGGACACCGACACCAATTGGTTCCGAGTTGGCACTTATATCTTGGCGGAGGATTTGGATGATTTTGATGCTGATTCATTGGTGAGTTGGGCAGTGCAAACCACCGCGACGCTGTCTGATTTATACCGACATTGTCACGGCAAATTGACCGATTAAGATTTTGATCATCGCCCTTTATAAAATCCAAACCACCCCCATATTCTTATAAAATTATCAACTTAGGCAGACCTCCCATGGCACTAAACACCGCACAAGAAATCATCGAAGACATCAAAGCCGGCAAAATGGTCATCTTAATGGATGACGAAGACCGCGAGAATGAAGGCGACATTGTCATGGCAGCAACGCACGTGCGCGCCGAAGACATTAACTTTATGATTAAATACGCACGCGGTCTTGTGTGCCTAACCTTATCAGAAGAGCGTTGCAAACAGCTTGAGCTGCCGCTCATGAGCGACAAGAACGGCGCCAAATTCAGCACCAACTTCACCCTATCAATCGAAGCTGCCGAAGGTGTTACCACAGGCATCTCAGCGGCTGATCGCGCCCGCACCATTCAAGCTGCGGTTGCGCCATTTGCCAAACCATCAGACATCGTCCAGCCTGGGCATATCTTCCCCATCATGGCAAAAAAAGGCGGTGTGCTGCATCGCGCTGGTCATACAGAAGCAGGTTGTGATCTAGCGCGCCTTGCAGGACTTGAGCCTGCAGCAGTGATTTGTGAAATCATCAAAGAAGATGGTGAGATGGCACGTCGTGATGATCTTGAGGTGTTCGCAGCAGAACACGGCCTAAAAATCGGCACCATCGCCGACCTAATTCACTATCGCATGACCAACGAACAAACCGTAGAACTCATCGATAGCCGTGAGTTTGACAGCGAATTTGGTCAATTTACCCTGCACCGCTTCCAAGAATATGGCGCAAGTGAGATTCATATCGCCCTAACCAAAGGCGAACCATCCGAAGGCGTAGCCACCGTTCGTGTCCACAGCCTAAACCCACTGCGCGACTTATTAGGCGCAAGCGACAGCACCACGGGCAAATCAGGCTGGGACATCCGAGCCGCCCTAAAAGAAATCGGTCAAAGCGATCGCGGTGTATTCGTATGGATCGATAATGGCGCACCTGTGGATCTAAGCGACGCATTGGATAAATGCAAAGCAAATAACAGTATCCACGAAGCAAAAGAGCCATACCGCAGCATTGGTGTGGGCGCACAGATCCTAAAACTGCTAGATGTTCGCGACATGCGCCTATTGTCTAGCCCTGCCAAATTTAACGTATCGGGCTTTGATCTAAATATCGTAGAGTCTGTTAGTGCACCAAAATAACCCAAACTAACACCCAAAACCAACGCTAGTCACATAAGTTAACATTTTGATTAATTTTTGGTCAGATAACGGAATTTTGCGACACAGCTTATACAATTATCTGGCCGATTTGACTATCAAAACCATCTGAGTTATGTATAATGAAATCAAGGTTAATTGCTAGATCCCAATCATTAACAAAACTTGAGGAGATTAAAAATGGCATGGCTTTCGACAATTATTATTGGATTTATCGTAGGTTTATTAGCACGTGCAATCAAGCCAGGCGCTGACAGCATGGGATGGATTCTAACCATCATTCTAGGTATTGTAGGTGCATTCGTAGGCGATCTAATCGCTAGCGGCTTAGGCATTCACGCTGGTGGTGGCTTTGGTGGCTTAGTGCTTTCTGTGATTGGTGCGATCATTGTACTGTTCATCTATGAGTTTATTGCTAAGCGCACCTAATTCATGGCATTTACAATAAAAAAACAGGTTTTATGCCTGTCTTTTTTACTTGCTTGTTGCATTAATTATGGTTTGATTAGTTCCACGTGGAACATTTAATTATCTTAACACATCGCCCGTCATCAGATCGATAATTTGACTCGGCTTGGTAAAACCTAAACCATCTGTGTTAAGATACGCTACTTGACTGCCAAAATACGCCATCGCTTCATTAATTACGGTGGCAGATGGTGCACCGCTGATGTTACAGCTGGTAGATACCAAAAATCCAAAAGGGTTTTCGGCGTTGGTTAATTGATTGCAAATCTGCGCCAATATCGGATGATGCGTCACGCGTACCGCCAATGTGTCAAAGCCGCCCGTAAGTATTTTGGGTAATTTTACCAACTTAGAGACTGGCATGAGATAAGTTTGGGCTTGATCAGCAGTATGGACATCAAATTCGTCATTTGCTTTTTGAAGCTTTTGTAAAACATCGCTCTGTAGCTCTTGGGGTAGATCCTGTAATAGCGGCGCAACTTTGGCAGTGCTATCAGTCAATACAATCAATCCCTTGTGCTCAGGACGTGATTTTAGCTCAAAAATCCGCTCAATGGCTGATGTATTAAAAGCATCGCAGCCCAGCCCCCATACGCTTTCACTAGGATAGGCAAGCACACCGCCCAAACGTAAGAAATTCACCACATCAGGGATTTGATCAATATTAAAAATCTTAGGTTCGCACATAACGACCCCCGATTTGAGCCACTAACCCCAATAATTCAAGCTCCATCAGCTGAGCCAGTAGGCTGCCCGTATCCATGCCAGTACTTGCAACCAAAGCATCCAAATCCTTCGGCTCGCTGCCAAGCCTCGATATCAAAAGCGCCAAATGATTCGGCACCACAGGCACAAAGGGCTCAGCCTTAGCAGCGGGCTTAATTTCTTCTGATGAAACTTGTTCATCACTAAATGCCGAAACGCCACGCGAGAACGTCTTAGGCAGCGCAGTATAAGCGCTCTCATCTTGAATATCTTCTAAGATCTGATCTGGATGATAGATGAGCGTTGCACCCTCTCGAATGAGATGATGGCAACCTTCAGCATTCTTATTATCAATCAAGCTTGGCACAGCGAAGACCTGTTTGCCTTGCTCAGCGGCCAGACGAGCCGTGATGAGCGAACCGCTTTGAAGTGCGGCTTCTGTAACCACGGTCACTAATGACAGCCCTGCCACCAATCGATTGCGACGTGGAAAAGTATGCTTACTGGCAGGGGTGCTTGGCAGAAGCTCAGTAATCAGCACACCGCCATCTTGGATGATTTGTGCGAATAATGCGTTATGATTCTTAGGATAACAGACATCGATGCCCGTACCCATCACGCCGATGGTGCACCCCAATACATCATCTTGAGACAAGGCACCAAGGTGTGCAGCACGATCTACACCTTGCGCCAGACCGCTGGTGATACTAAAACCCGACTGCACCAAATATTGCGCCATATCAAAGGTGATTTTCTGTGCATGCTCTGTCGGATTACGGCTACCAACGATGGCGATTTGTTTATCCATCAACCGAGCGACATTACCCCGATAAAACAGCACCGGCGGCGGATCATAAATATTGGTTAATTGAACAGGATAATCCTCATCACCACAGAATAACACGCCATACACACCACGATTGACGTCATCCGAAACTTTATTGACGAATGCCATCACATTATCCTCATCTTCCCACCTTTTGATGTGGGCGGTATGAATCGACAATGAACGCCACGCATCGACAGGCTGGCTCAGTGCAGACTTAGGATCATCAAAAGCGCCCATCAGCTTATAATAAGACGATAGCGATGTATTAACGATGTACCAAAGCGCTAAAGTGGCTGTATGCGCATTTAAAGTTTGATAAGACATATTTATCATAAGCAGATAAAAACAGCCAAATCATCATGATTTTGGCTGTTTTTTATGATGGATTTATTTGGCAGCAACTACATTTTTGATCTGTTCTGCTACCAGACGAGCATCATTTTCCAGAATGGTTACGAACTGCTCTTTGTCTTCTAGTCCCACAGTGTGCTCAGGTCTTGGTAGGTCAATTTGACCTAAGGCTTCTGTCATGGTTTCTTCAAATTTAATCGGCAAGGCAGTCTCAGCCACGACGATTTTTTCATTGGCTTGCTTGACATCTAGTGCCACCTTGACGCCATCGGCTGTGTGCGGGTCGATAAGTCTGCCCGTCTCAGTGTGTACTTTTTTAATGGTGTCTAGACGGTCAGCATGGGTGGATTTACCAGATACGAAGCCAAATTTGCCATTGATGTCGCTTAATTTATCTTCTAGATCAAAGCCCTTGCCAGTTCTCACATCGTTGAATAAGGCGTTAACCTTGCTGGTATCTTTATCAAGCAGAAGATAAATAAAACGCTCAAAATTAGACGCTTTTGAAATGTCCATCGACGGACTAGACGTTACGAAAGTCTCGCTTGCCTTTCTTGGCGCATAATTACCAGTGGCAAAAAATTCATTTAGCACGTCATTTTCGTTGGTCGCGACAATAAGGCGATCGATCGGCAAGCCCATCTCACGAGCAATGTGACCTGCGCAGATGTTACCAAAGTTGCCCGATGGCACGCAGAAGCTCACTTTCTCATCATTACTATTCGTCGCACCAAAATAACCCTTAAAGTAATAAACAATCTGAGCTAAAATACGACCCCAGTTGATTGAATTGACCGTGCCAAGGCTATATTTCGCCTTAAAATCAGCATCTTCTTGCAGAGCCTTTACGATGTCTTGACAGTCGTCGAACATGCCATTGATGGCAATATTATGAATATTGTCATCATCTAGACTATACATCTGCGCGCGCTGAAAGGCACTCATCTTGCCATGTGGCGACATCATAAAGACGTGGATATTATCTTTGCCACGCAGCGCATATTCTGCTGCGCTGCCTGTATCGCCAGAGGTTGCGCCAATGATGGTCAGTCTTTCGCCTTTTTGCTTTAAGACGTATTCAAAGGCATTGCCCAAAAATTGCATCGCCATGTCTTTAAAGGCAAGCGTTGGGCCATTGGACAGCTCAAGCAAATACACATCATCATACAAGCGTGTTACTGGCGTGATGTCATCTGAGTTAAACACCGCCTTGGTGTAGGTTTTATCGATTAGAGCTTTTAAATCATCGCTTGGGATGTCTGTTGCAAACAGCGACATAATCTCAAAAGCAAGCTCGGTATAAGACAGCGAACGCCATTTATCCAAAGTAGTACGGTCAATTTGCGGATACACCTCTGGCAGCATCAAACCGCCATCAGGAGCAAGACCCATCAATAGAACGTCACTAAACTGCATGGGAGCGGTATTACCACGAGTACTGATGTATTGCATAAATTTTCCAAATAAAAAGTTTATAATAAAACAAATTAGCCAAATTTTAGCACAGTTTGGCAAATGCCGTTACACTTTTTGTAGCAACGCATAATAAAACCCGTCGCCGTCATCGTCATTTAAAGGCAAGCATTGATAACCCACCGCTTGCTTGATTTGATTGGGTAGGGTCAATTCAAAATCCACCGCTTTGGCGTTTGATATTTTGGCAAGGAAATTTGTGATTTGGTGTTCGTTTTCCGCCTTTAACAAGGAGCAGGTAATATAGAACAAATGTCCGCCCACCACCAGATTCTGCCACAGATTTTGTAAAATTTTAGCTTGTAAGGCAACCGTTTGGGCGACATCTTGCTCGGTGCGAAGCAGGGCAATGTCAGGGTGTCGCCTGATGACCCCCGTGGCACTGCACGGAGCGTCAAGCACGATGACATCAAAGGGCGTGTCCGTGCGATAACTCGTGCCATCCGCACAAATCACGTCCGCCTTGTCCGCCAACTGCAAGCGAGCCAAATTGTCATGCACACGGTTTAGACGTTTTTCGTCATTGTCTAATGCCGTAACATGTTCCACGTGAAACACATCGTTTGACAACTCCAACATTTGAGCCAACTTACCCCCTGGGGCGGTGCAAGCGTCCAACAGTCTTAGGTTTTTGGGTAGGTTTAACGCCTTTAAAATATGCCCACAAAGCTGTGCATGACGGTCTTGCACACTCACAAAACCGTCTTGAAAATGTGGTAAAGATTGCACTTTTTGCGAAGCAGTCAGCTTAATCACACGCTCGTGTGCCACGCCAAGCGGTAGAATTTCGTGGGCGATATCGGCAGAATTTAACAGATTAGCATAATATGTAAGTGTGCTAAATTTGCCATTCACACGCAAAAATATCGGAGCGGGTTTTCGCAGATTTTGCCCCAAATTTTCATAATAATCGCCCCAATCTTGTTTTAATTCTTTGGCAAGCCAATTTGGCAGGCTGTGATTTTTATTTATCTTTTTGGCGAATTTTTCTTTTTTATCCGCCACTTTTCTCAATATGGCGTTAATTAGCCCTACGCCATAATTTTTATTTAAAGATTTGACCGCATTTAATGTTTCGTTAATAATGGCATAATCAGGCGTGTTCATATATAAAAGTTCATACAAGCCCATGTTTAACGCACAAGTAATGCCAATATCGGTTGGGGGCTGCTTTATCAAACTCTCGCCAATGCGACTAATGGCGTGCCAATGACGAAGCGTGCCTAATAATAATTCGTGAGTAAAGCCTTTTTCATTATCTTTGACGGCGGTCAATAAATCGTCTAATAATAATGATAAAGATTGCCCTTGATTGATTTTTTCGAGGGTTAAAATAATATTGGCTCGGACGGGTAATTGTGGATTGATTTGCATATTATTGCCCATTGTCAGCATTATTATCAAAAACCTGTCCGTCTTTTAATTTATCACCCACCGCAATTTGTTCGGCAGTCAAAGGCTTACCCCCTGCCCATTGCATTTTTGTGATATTTATCAAATGCTTATTGCCATTGTCATCAGCACCACACGCCACCAGCACCGCCTTTCGCCCAATGCTTACAATCTTACCTGCCGTCTCGGTCGTGGTTTGGTCAGGCTTTATGGGCGTGCATTCTAGCACCTTGATACGCTCGCCATTTAAAAAAGCAAACGCATTTAACGCACGGATTTGGCGGTTAATGTGATGAGCAGAATTTTGCCAGTTGATTCGCCCTTCATCGGTGCTTACTTTTTCAGCATAATTGGCAAGACTGTCGTCTTGTGGCTTAGCATTGGCTTGATAAGTTGCCAAGTCTTTTAACACTATTACCATCGCCTGCCCGCCAAGCTCGGCAAGTTTGTCATGAAGCGTTTGGGTTGTGTCAGTATCTATAATTTCGCAAGGGAGCTTGTAGAGCATATCGCCCGTGTCAAGTCCTTGATTCATCTGCATGATGGTAATGCCTGTGGTCGTATCGCCCGCCAAAATCGAGCGATGAATGGGAGCCGCCCCACGCCACCTAGGCAGTAGCGAGCCGTGAATATTTAGGCAACCATAGGTTGGAGTATTTAAGATGCCAAGCGGTAAAATCAAGCCATAAGCACAAACAATCATCACATCAGGGCGATAATTGGCAAGCGTTTCACGTGAAACCTGTCCGTTTTCATGCTTTAAGCTAAAACTTATCGGCTGTTCCACAGGAATATTATGACTAAGGGCAAGCTCTTTGACGGGACTGGCGGTCAATTTTTGTCCCCGTCCTGCCTTGCGGTCGGGCTGAGTATAGACCGCCACAATATCAAGATTTAGCTCATCTTGGCGGTCAATCAGGGCTTGTAAGGCGACTTTGGCAAATTCTGGTGTGCCTGCGAAAATTAGGCGTAATTTATGGTTCATTTTTTACCTTTATAATATTGGGTAATTATCATATATTTTTAAATTACCGCAATCCAATTTAATAATATGAATGTGGGGACGTACTGAACACGTCCTTTGGTATTATCATTTCATAGACGTGTACAGCACGCCACCACAAATCCTATACCACATATTGAATTCATTAAGCCTGTTTAAAAAACCCACTTTTTATTAATAGCTCTTCGGTAATGTTGCTTTGGGGTGTGTCGGTTTTTGCTCCGATAAGTCGCTCCAAATACCGTGCCACCAAATCCACTTCTATATTCACCGCTCGCCCCACCGCCCAATGTCGTGCGATGTTGGTCATCTCAGCAGTGTGCGGAATGATATTCAGGCAGACGATATGTTCAGACGGCTTTATGCGGTTGGTCGTGAGACTGATGCCGTCCACCGTGATTGAGCCTTTGTCGGCAGTGTATTTCATCAGCTCTGACGGTAGGGCGACTTCGATATAGACCGAGCGAGCGTCTTTGGCGATTTTGGCGATTTTGCCCACGCCGTCCACATGACCTGCCACGATGTGCCCACCAAAACGCGTGATTGGGAGCATGGCTTTTTCTAGGTTCAGCGTATCGCCCACCTTCCAGACGTTTAGGGCGGAAATGGCTAATGTTTCACGTGAAACATCGACCGTATAGCTGTTGCCGTCTATTGCCACCACCGTCAAGCAAATACCGTTGGACGCAATGGAATCGCCCAATTTGACATCGCCAAAATCAAGCTCGGGGGCAGAAATGGTTAATCGCACATCGCCACCTGTGGGCGTAATGGCGGTCAGCGTGCCTGTCGTCTCTATGATACCTGTAAACATACTTAGTCTCAACATCCTAATTTCTAGATTATTAATATTATTTAAATCAAAATTTAATTGATATAACTCATCAAATTATTTACTCATAAAGTTATCAGATTAGCGCAATATACTAATGATAAAAATCCTGTGGATAACTCTAAATCTCTTGGATATTTAGGCAATTATACTGTAAAGACAATAAAAGTTATCCACAAACAACTGATAAATAAATAGTAATCAACATTAGGTCAATGTTTCACATGGAACATTAATAAAATCATGTATTTATTGAAAAATATCAGATAAATACGTCACTAATTCAATAAATTTATCCACAATGGTTCTTAACCTAAAAACTAATATGAATAATGATTCAAATCATCTATTTTTATCTGTGGATAACTTTATTTCTTACTGATTCATCAGATCTTTTGGAATGTCAATTTTAGATCGTTGCCGATCTTTTTATACTCTATTAAATTAAATTTTTTTTGTGATGCCAGTGTTTCCAGCGTAAATTCAAATGCTGTTTTTGCAGTGCTGCCCAAAATACAAGGCGCTTGATATATAATAAGCTCATCTACCAGCCCCTTTTCAATAAAAGCGCCCGCCAACACACTTCCTGACTCAACCAGCACATCGTGACATTGATACTGGGTCGCCAGTACGTCAAGTAGCGCCTCTAAATCATCTCGCCATAGCAGGGTGTTTTTATCTTTAAATACTTGATAATCATCACAATAATCAAGCTTACAGCTTCTATCAACCACCACTATCTTAGGCTGAATAATCTCATCTGCAGCAACCCCCAACATCTTGGAGCGTACATTTAAGGCCGGATCATCTGCGATAACAGTACCAGAACCAGTGATGATAGCACCACTTTTTGCACGAAGTTTTTGGACGTCTTCTCGCGCTTCTACACCAGTTATCCATTTAGATTCGCCGTTACTCATGGCAATTTTACCATCTAAGCTCATTGCCATTTTTAAGCGTACATAGGGCTTTTTGGTTGCCATGGCGGTTAAGAAGCCTTTATTTAATGCTTTAGCTTCATCTTCACACACGCCAACCGTGACTAAGATACCCGCCTGTATGAGTCTCTTAACACCGTTACCAGACACGAGAGGGTTAGCGTCTAGCGTAGCGACAACAACGCGCGCTAGATTGGCTTTTACTAGCGCCTCGGCACATGGCGGCGTCCTGCCAGTATGACTGCAGGGCTCTAACGTCACATAGGCTGTCGCTCCTGAGACATCAATACCTTTAGATTCTGCATCTCTTAGCGCATAAACTTCAGCATGTGGCATGCCAGCCTTAGGGTGAAATCCAATTCCAATTATTAAATTATTCTTAACAATAACACAGCCTACTGCAGGATTTGGTTTTGTAGTAAAACTACCTTTTTTTGCCTCCGCAATGGCAAGATTCATATAGTACACATCCTCTGATGTGTAATTTTTATCATAAGATAACTGGGTCATGAAGCTACTTCTCCACAATTTCTACATCAGCATGAATGCTGGCAAGCTCAGCTTGGAATGCCGCGATGTCTTGAAAATCCCGATAAATACTGGCAAATCTTACGTAAGCCACGTCATCCAATCCTTTTAATTCAGACATGACCACCTCGCCCACCATCTTACTAGAAATCTCACGCTCACCCATATTACGTAGCTTATGTTCGACACGCCCAATGGTGGCATCAATTTCATCACTGGTAACAGGGCGTTTTTGCAATGGCAGTGAAATAGAACGTCTTAATTTGTTCTGATCATAAGGCTCAATGCGCCCATTTGTCTTAATGATGCGCGGCATGACAACTTCCACCACTTCAAATGTAGTAAACCTTTCACCACATTCTGTGCATTGACGACGTCTGCGCACTTGAGCGCCTTCAGCTGCCAGCCTAGAATCGATCACCTTGGTGTCTAGCGCATTACAATAAGGGCAATACATCCGTCACTCCTTTATTATCCAATCATTACTTACCAATGCAAAAACTAGAAAAAATCTTACCAAGCAGCTCATCGGCACTCATCTGACCTGTAATCTCGCCCAGTGCCTGCTGTGATGATTTTAAACTCTCTGCCACCAATTCACCGGCAAGGAATACTGTCAGCTGTTCTTTGGCGTCGACAACATGCGCCTTAGCGCGTTTTAATGCATCAATATGGCGCGTACGGGCAATTAAGCTGTTCTCTGGCGGATGAAAACCTACTTTTTGCTTCAAATACTCAATCAAACGATCAATACCTTCACCAGTTTCACATGAAACATTGATTAAGTTCTCATACAAGGCATTAGCATCATCTGTTTCACGTGAAACATTATTCAATAAATCAGATTTATTTGCCACCATGATAAGTTTCTTATTCAATCTCTTAAAATCTTCGGTCTCGAACAGTGATTTTGCGAGCGACACAGGATCATTCTCAGCAGTCACATCATACACCATCAAGAGAATATCAGCGCGATGGATGGCTTCTTTGGCACGGTGGATGCCTATCTGCTCTACTTTGTCATCAGTTTGTCTAAGTCCTGCAGTATCCGTTAAATGCACACTAAGCCCATCTAAATTCAGCTGCTCTTCTAGGGTATCACGAGTTGTCCCTGCGATATCGGTTACGATTGCACGCTCAGTGCCCGCCAATCGATTCAAAAGGCTTGATTTGCCAGCGTTGGGCTTACCTGCCAGCACCACATGTACACCATCGCGAAGCAGCTGCCCTTGATGAGCTGTGGCCAAAATCTCATCTAATTTCGACAAAATCTCATCGATCTTAGCTTCAATCACGCCATCTGATAAAAAATCCACATCTTCTTCGTCTGGAAAATCAATGCTCGCCTCGACGTATAATCGCAGGTTGGTTAATTTATCCAGCAGATCATTGATTTTGTTAGAAAATTCACCTGATAAAGAACGAATGGCACTGGTGGCTTGGGCGATGCTGGTTGCGCTAATGGCATCACTGATTGCCTCGGCTTGCACAAGGTCAATCTTATCATTTTCAAAGGCACGCATGGAAAATTCACCGGCAGTTGCTTGACGTGCACCCAGCTCAAAACAACGCGCAAGAAGCAGATTCTGAAGCACAACACCGCCATGCCCCTGAATCTCTACCACATCCTCACCAGTAAAAGAATGCGGCGCCTTAAAATAAATCACCACCCCTTCATCAATCACACCTGCATCGCACATGAACTTAGTGAAATGCGCATGGCGTGGCGTCAAAGATGACGTTTTGCTGATCTTACAGCCGATCTCATAAGCATCTTTACCTGATAAACGAATGACGCCAACACCACCTTGCCCAATGGGCGTGGCGATGGCTGCAATCGTAGGGCTTTGAATGATTTTGGTGATAGTCATAAATTTACTGAAATTATTTTTTGATAACCTTTTATTGTAGCACTTTTGGCAGAAAAGTTATATAACTATCTGTTGCTCAATAAATCACCTTAAAACATTCATAAACTCCAACCAACAAAAAAATCCCGCCAATTTGACGGGATTTTTTTGAGTTTAATGGGATGGTTATGCACGTGCCTGCATTTGTTTTTCAACACGCTTATTTACCCAGTGCTGATGTGCCATGCTGAACAAGTTATTCACTGTCCAATAAAGCACCAAGCCTGCTGGGAAGAACAGCATAAACACTGCAAACACAAGCGGCATGATCTTCATCATCTTAGCCTGCATCGGATCTGTCGGCTGCGGGTTTAGTAGCTGCTGAACGAACATCGTGCCCGCCATGATGATTGGCAAAATAAACCAAGGATCCATCGCAGACAAGTCTTTAATCCATAGAATCCAAGGCGCATGACGAAGCTCAACACTCTCAACCAAACACCAGTATAACCCAAGGAAAATCGGCATCTGAATTAGAATTGGCAGACAGCCTGCCATCGGGTTCACTTTCTCATCACGATAAAGCTGCATCATCTCTTGGCTCATTGCCATGCGGTCGTCGCCGTGCTTGTCTTTCAGCGCTTGTAGCTTTGGCGCAATGGCACGCATTTTTGCCATAGACACGTAGCTCTTGTTAGACAACCAGAACAGTGCAATTTTAACCAAAATTGTCAAGCCAACAATCGCCCAACCCCAGTTTCCAAGGATCTTATATAGCGCTTCTAGCACCATAAATAGCGGCTTAGAAATCGGCCAAAACACGCCGTAATCAACTGTTTTTTCAAGTCCGGTTGCTACAGGTTCTAGCTCTTTTTGGACTTTAGGACCGGCGTATAGCGTAGCATCTAGCGTGATTTGTTTACCGGCAGCCACATTAACTACAGGGCTATTAAAGCCAATGAAATGATCATTGCCACTGGTGCGGCTGTAGAAGTGACCATCAAACTCGCCTGGCGTCCACGCTGACACGAAATAATGCTGGATGATCGCCACCCAACCATCACGACTTGTAACGTTAAGCTCGCCGTCATTAAAGTCGCCAAATTTTAGTTTGTTATAAGGATCATCAGGCGTACCCCAAGCACCACCTAGGTAGGTTGCCATGCTCATCATTCCCTTATCTTCAACACCAGGATCAGTACTGTTGTCGCGCTTTAACTGCGCATACATTTGACCTTGCCAAGCAGAAGTAGAGGTGTTGTTAATGTTGTAGCTTAGATTAATTGGGTATTCGCCTGCCTTGAAGGTATAGGTCTTGGTGATGGTTACACCATCTTTTTGGTGTACCAAAGGCACTTGTAGCGTACCTGCGCCATTTAACTCATAGCTATTACGCGGACTGGTATACGTAGCACGACCTTCAGCGGTATCGATGCCATTTTGACCGATCAGGCCTGACTGCGCCACATATGTACGCCCAGCATCGCTCTCAAGTAGCACAAAGCGCTCAGCACTATCAAGTGTCGCATTGTACTGTTTTAGCGCCGCATATACAATATCACCGCCGACAGGATTGATACGAATGTCATAGCGATCAGTCGATACCGTAATTAGATTGCCCGCAGCGGCTTGAGTCGTGGCTGTTGCATTTGCTGTCAACGCGCCTGTGCTGCCTGCAGGGACATCACCACCGCCTGATGTCGTATTCGGGACATCAACGCTGCTGGTTTGTGTCGCTATAGGCGCAGGTTTTGGCGCATTCATTGTGTCATCACGCCATGCAAGCACGAGCAAATAACTCGTGATCAAGATGGCAATAATGATTAAAATCCGAAGAATTTTTTGCATGGAAACATCCTAACAATGCGTTTAGGCGCGCAAAATGACGCACCATTAATCAAAATTCATCAATAAATTTGTGAATAAACCCTTTATTTTACTAAACTTTTGCATAAAATCATAGAAAATATTCACAAAAGCGCAAACTTAGCCACTTTTCATTAGATGATTCAATCTGGCAGCATAGCTAAATTTATCCAAAAACACAGTCTGCCCTATCAGCAAAGCATCATCCGCCAAATCATAACGATATCGATGCATCGGCACAGGCACAAAATCTATGCCAGAACCTCCCCAAGGGTGGCAGCTGCACACACGACGCACAGCCAAAGGCAATCCTCGGCGAACACCATACCACATTAACGCCTGTCGCCCATAGTGTGAACAGGTTGGATAATACCGGCAACGCGCTGGCAACATTGGACTGATGGCTTTTTGATAAATCTTTATCAAAAATAACAACAAATGCTTAATCATAAATCCAAGATTAGGACGATTTAGGGTAGTGATATTTTATTTTTTCAAAAATCTTAACAATATCACTCATGATGTCAAAATCTTTTGTAAAGCCAATCTTAACAATCAACACCAAATCCACATCTGCTATCTCATGTTGGTTTAGGCGAAAAACCTCTCTGGTGACTCGTTTGACTTTGTTACGCATGACTGCCTGTTTAAGTTTTTTCTTGGTAATGGCAAGTCCCAATCGTGGCATATTCTTGTCATTGTGTTTGACAAACATAATACAGTGATCGCCATGTATTTTTTTTATTGGGGAATCAAAGACATGCTTGAAGTCAGCAGGGGTGAGTAAACGCTGGTCTTTAGTAAAATGAAAATTTTGGCTGTTCATGAAGGATTATATTGCTTAAAATAAGCAGTATATATCAAAAAGGGCAAATAAAAAAGCACCAACAATGTGGTGCTTTTTGATATGTGTCGTTTATACGGTCAAACGATGACGACCTTTAGCACGACGGCGCGCCAAAACTTGACGGCCTTTTTTGGTAGCCATACGAGCACGGAAACCGTGAGTACGCTTGCGTTTTAGAACGCTAGGTTGAAAAGTACGTTTCATAATATACCTTAAGGTTGGTTGGCATCACTAAGCTCTGCAGAAGCCTGACAGTGACGACTTTTGTACCGCAGCTGACTGCTGTGGTGGGTTTAATAAATGAAAATTCACTAATATGAGGTGAAAAAACGAACCAATTCTAGCAAAAGCAAAACTCATTGTCAAGATATTTGCCATGATTTTCATAAAGACTTGTTTTATAGCAGATAATAGAAGTTTATTTGAATCTAATCTTTTGATAGAATAGTTAACCGTAAAAGGCTTGATTTTAGTAGGGCTTTAAAAGTTATCCACAGATTTAATCGGAGTCAATTATTATATTATAAATATAAAAATAGTAGATATAATGCGATAAAATTTATGTGGAAAACTCATAAAAAAATATAAAAATCATAAAATTAAATTGTGGAAAAATATGTTAATTAAATGTTTAAAGCCTGTGAATAAGTTTAATTTTTAAGTTATCCACAGGATTTTCCATAAAGTTATCCACAGAAAAATTTGCTTTGAAATTTTAAATTTTTGTGCTAATATTCCCACACATTTGAAAAGATGGAAGGATTTTCCATTTGTTCAATTAAAATTAAAAAAATAATTAATTTAACTACATAAAATTTTACTTAAATGATAGTTTAATATTATTTAAGTAAGCCATTAGAGGTTGACCCAGCATGTCACTGTTTGATGAAGATGAGTTGGTGCCCATGAGCGCGCCAAGCCCTTCTGCTGATTTTTGGCAAGAATGTTTAAAAGAGCTGTCTTTTGAAGTTTCAGAGGCAGACTTTTTGCGTTGGTTGTCACCTATACAAGCGAGTGTTGATGGCGATGTGCTGGTGCTCTCTGCGATTAACCAATACTTTATCACGCACATTAAGGACAACTACATCGATAAGATTGAGCTGTTGGTAAAAAAACATGCACCAGCAGGGATTGAAGGCGTGCGTCTTGAGACGCCCAAGGTGATCGATGTTAAGCCAAAAAGTGAAAAAACAGTCACGAAAAAAGCCAAAACCAATACTCAAATTGAAGAAAGCGAGCAACTTGAAGATAACTACACTTTTGATGCCTTTGTGAAGGGTAAATCCAATGCCTTTGCTTATAATGCTTGTTACGATCTGGGTAAAAAAGGCGGTGACAGCGCTTATCCTTTGGTGTTTTTGTATGGGTCATCAGGCTTGGGTAAAACGCACCTTATGCATGCCGTGGCGCATCGCTATCAAAAAGCAGGATCAAGGTTCTGCTATATGACCAAAGATCATTTCTTTCGCATCACCAAAGACGCGTTTCGCGACAGAAAAGTTGATCAGTTGGTTAAAAAAATCTGCAAAGCGGATCTGTTAATTATTGACGATATTCATTTGATTAACGGTAAAAGTGCGCCGCACATCTCCGATTTACTCTTAACGATTTTTAGTGATTTTAGCAAAAACAAAAAAAATCGCATCATCTTGGCTTCTGACAGACAGCCGGCCCAGCTTAATAATTTTGATGAGCGATTTAAATCGCGTTTTTCAAGCGGTCTGAATGTATTGATTGAGCCGCCTGACATTGACATGCGCGTACAGATTTTGGAGAAAAAGGCGAGCGTTCTTGGCATGGATTTGCCAAAAGAATGTGCGCTGTTCATCGCGCAGAACGTTGCGCCAGATGTACGCCGTCTAGAAGGCGCGCTCAATCAGGTGCATGCTAATTTTGTCATGTCTGGAGAGCCTGTGACTCTGTCACTTGTTCGCCATGCCATCAAAGACCACATTGAAGCTCGCGCCCGTGCGGTCAACGCTGATAACATTCGTGACTTGGTGGCTCAGTATTATGGTATCTCTGCCAAAGATTTGATGAGTAAAAAACGCGCGCGTAACATCGCAAGACCGCGCCAGATGGCCATGGCGTTGATTCGCGAATTAACTCAAGACAGCTTCCCTGAGATCGGGCAGTTTTTCGGGGGTCGTGACCACACCACAGTCATGCACGCATGTAAGGCAATTGAAGAGCTAAGAGCGACAGATGTTAAGGTGGATAAGGCTTATCAAGCCTTAAAAGCAACATTGGAATTCGAGTGATAATTTTTGATTGAATAACTTGTGTTTGCCAAAAAAAGCAAGTACCATAAGCACATGAAATGACAGGACTATAACAATGAAATTAACCATAAAACGCGATGTATTAATAAACGCCATCAGCCTGGTTGCCAAAGCTGCTGATAAACATCACCGCATTGGACCTATCTTAGCTAATATTAAGTTTGTATTGGATCAAGATGTGCTAACCTTGGTGGCATCTGACTTAGAGGTGGAGCTGACTGCGACGATTGCACTGCCAGCAGGCGCATGCCAACAGACCGGCGAGACAACCCTGCCAGCTGAGAAATTATTCGTTATTTGTAAAGCGCTCTCAGATGAGATGGTGTCTTTGGATGCTGATGAGACGCGCTGTTTTATTGTGAGCGGCAAAGGGCGTTATACTCTAAAGACCCTACCTGCTAAGGATTTTCCAAGTATCGGTGCGCCAAGTGTTGCTGCAGCATTGAACATCAATCGTGGCACTTTGTATGATTTGATCAATCATACGCGCTTTGCTATGGCAACCCAAGACGTTCGTCATTATCTAACAGGCATGTTGCTTGAGATCAATGGTGACAAGCTTACCGCCGTGGCGACCGATGGGCATCGCTTGGCAGTGGCTCATCGTGCTCTAGACGCCAGTTATGATGATCGTCGTGTGATTATCCCAGGTAAGGCCGTGGCCGAGCTTGAGCGTCTGTTAGGCGAGCTTGTTAGATCTTCAGAAGATGATGTGGTCGCGCTTGGTTTTGATGATGAATTTTTACAGTTGTCATTAGGCTTTGGCGACGAGAGTGACTATAAAGGCATGCAAGTTAGTATGGTCGCGCGCCTAATTGAAGGTAAGTTCCCTGATTATCGCCGTGTACTGCCACCAAGCTACGATAAAGCTGCAATCTTTAATAAAGATGAAGCGGTAGAAGTGCTGCGCCGCCTGTCTGTGTTAAACAGCAAAGAAGCGCCTGGTGTGTTGTTTGATTTTAAAGAATCGGACAGGGTTCAGGTCAATGTTCGCAATCAGCGTGAACAAGATGAGGCAGAAGAGAACTTGGCGGTAAGTTATGAAGGTGAGCCGCTTGAAGTATCGTTCAATGAAGCCTATCTGCGTGCGGTATTGCGGGTACTAAATGGTGATGTGCGTATCGAGATGACTGAGGCGGTGAAACCTGCACTCATCTACCAAGTGGGCGATGAGATGAATCATCAATACGTCGTGATGCCGATGCGTGTGTAAATGATTCAAGAATTACGCATTCACGCCCTACGCAATATACAGCAAGCATCGTTAGAATTGCAGCAGTGCAATCTGTTTATTGGTAAAAACGGCAGTGGCAAAACATCGCTTCTTGAGGCGGTGTTTTTGCTTTCTCGGGGTAAAAGCTTTCGCCATCATGAACCTAAGCGTTATATCACACATTACGCCAAGACCTGTACTGTCTGGGCAAGGACTCACAATCAGACGCTGGCTATTCAAAAACAGCTCGATGCAGCAAATCTTGCCACCACAACTTTAAAGCTCAATAACAGCACTGTCCCTAGCCAAAGCGCTCTGTCTTTTGCATTACCTACTTTATTGATAGATCCGACCAGTATGGCACTGCTAGAAGAAGGCAGCGGAGTGCGCCGTCAGCTGTTGGATTGGCTATCGTTTCACGTGGAACCTGATTTTTATCCGCAGTGGTTGGCTTATCAAAGGCTGCTAAAACAACGTAATGCGCTTTTAAAATCATCATCTCTTACCCTACATGAAGTCAGCGCATGGGATCATCAGCTGGCCATTCATGCAAAGGCGTTGCATCATTATCGCCTGGTGGTGTTTAATGAGTGGCAGGTGTTGTTTGATGAGATGCTTGGGCGTCTATTACCTGCTTATGAAAGTCAGATAACTTTGAGCTATAGTGCTGGCTTTGATACCCAAACAGGCTTATTTGAAGTACTACAAAATCGCTTATCGCAGGACAAAGAGCTGGGCTATACCCGTGTTGGCGCGCATCGTGCGGATGTTGTGGTATCCTTGAAGAATATCAATGAAAACGGCGATAAGTTAAGAGAACAGGCGGTGAACGTTCTATCACGCGGTGAGAAAAAACTACTGATTACCGCACTTAGACTCTCGCAGTTACAGATGATGTGCGCTAGGCTGCCTGACATCGAACCTGTGGTGTTGATTGATGACTTGGACGCTGAGCTTGATGATAGAGCGATTGATATTTTGCTTGATGCACTTTTGGTGTTGCCATGCCAATTATTCATCTCAAGTTTGCAGACAGATACCATTGGCAAAATACAACAAAAAATGACTGTTTTGAATAATAATGATGATGCCTTAAAAGTGTTTCACGTGGAACAAGGAAAAGTTGCTGAACCGCTGTCATCAGCTCACTAAAATATTGATTTGATGGGCGTTTTCATGTTTAAATTTATGACTTTTTATAAAAAAAATGCTATAATAATGTGTAATTTTATCAATTAATTGCGCATTAAATTCATAGTTGTGCGCAAGTTCTAAGGAAGTTTCATGACTGAGCAGGCGCAACACGACGAATCCGTTGATAACCAAAATAGCGAATACAGCTCAAAAAATATCCGAGTTTTGCGTGGACTTGAAGCGGTTCGCGTACGTCCTGGTATGTATATCGGTGATACCGATGATGGCACGGGCTTGCACCACATGGTGTTTGAGGTCGTGGATAATGCCATTGACGAAGCGCTGGCAGGTCATTGTGATGAGATTAACATCATCATCCACGAAGACGAATCGGTCTCGGTCATGGATAACGGACGTGGCATCCCTGTAGATATCCACCCAGAAGAAGGCGTATCAGCCGCGCAGGTCATCATGACGGTGCTGCATGCTGGCGGTAAATTCGACGACAATTCTTATAAAGTATCGGGCGGACTGCATGGCGTGGGTGTGTCGGTCGTTAATGCGCTGTCTGAGAAACTAACCTTGAACATCTGGCGTGATGGCTATGAACACACCCAAGATTATACCGATGGCGTGCCTGACTTTGAACTAAAACGCTTGGGCGAGACTGACAAGACAGGAACGCAGGTCAGATTCTATCCAAGTTCTGAGATTTTTAGCGGGACGATTTTTGATTATGACATCCTTGCCAAGCGTTTGCGTGAATTATCTTTCCTAAACTCTGGTGTGCGCATCGTCCTAACCGACGAGCGTGATGATCGCGTACAAGTCTTTGAGCACAAAGGCGGTCTGTCCGAGTTCGTTACTTTCATCAATGAAGGTAAGCAAACCTTAAACGACATTTTTCATTTTACCGCCCAAGGTTCAGATGGTATCGGTGTGGAAGTTGCCCTACAGTGGTCAGACAGCTATAACGAAAAAGTGCTGTGTTTCACCAATAACATCCCCCAAAAAGACGGCGGTACGCATTTATCAGGATTCCGTTCAGCCTTGACTCGCTGCTTAAACCACTACATGGAATCTGAAAATATTGGCAAAAAAGAAAAAGTACAAGTCACGGGTGATGATGCTCGCGAGGGCTTGGTTGCCATTGTCTCAGTGAAAGTTCCTGATCCGAAATTTAGCTCACAGACTAAGGATAAGCTGGTATCTAGCGAAGTAAAAAGTGCGGTAGAGACCACCATGCATGAGCGTCTGAACGAATATTTGCTAGAGAATCCAGGTGCTGCCAAGTCGATCGCAGGCAAGATCATCGATGCTGCGCGTGCTCGTGAAGCTGCTCGTAAAGCACGTGAAATGACACGCCGCAAGACTTCACTAGACATCGCAGGTCTACCGGGTAAATTGGCAGACTGCCAGGAAAAAGACCCTGCTCTGTCAGAACTTTATATTGTCGAGGGTGACTCTGCGGGCGGTTCTGCTAAGCAGGGACGTAATCGTAAGATGCAAGCAATCTTGCCGCTAAAAGGTAAAATTCTAAATGTTGAGCGTGCTCGCTTTGATAAGATGTTATCGAGCGCTGAGGTCGGCACACTGATCACAGCGCTTGGCACGGGCATTGGCGCAGATGAATACAATGCGGATAAACTTCGTTACCACAAGATCATCATCATGACTGATGCCGATGTTGATGGCTCTCACATTCGTACACTGCTTTTGACTTTCTTTTTCCGTCAAATGCCAGAACTTATCGAGCGTGGTCACATCTATATCGCACAGCCACCGCTTTATAAAGTCAAAAAAGGCAAGCACGAACTATACCTAAAAGACGATGAAGCGCTCAAATCCTATCTGCTGTCATCGACCATTGATGAAAATCAGCTGTTCTTACACAAAGATGCACCCGCAGTAACTGGGGTTGCGCTTGAAAAACTACTTAATGATTACAACCAATCACAGGTCATCAAGTCTCGCCTTCAGAATAAATACCCTTCTGAGCTGTTGGATGCGCTGACTTTCATTCCAAAGTTTGATGCAGAATTTCATGATAAGGCGGCTTTGCAGGCTTGGGCAGATTCATTGCAAGCTAAGCTGAACGAGCTGGCAGAGCATCTATCGCCCAAGGTTGAGCTTGTTGAAATAACTGGCGGCGATGAAGCGGGTAAGCAGCAATGGTTACCACGCGTGACGATTTTTGTGCATCGCTTGCCTCAGTATTATACATTAGATGCCATGTTCCTAAGATCATCAGAATACGCTCGTCTGCTTAAACTCTCTGGCGAGTGGAATACTATCTTAGGCGCGGATGCATTCTTGCGCCGTGGCGACAAAGACATGGCGATTAAGGATTTTCATCATCTGTGGACTTATATGATGAATGATGCACGCCGTGGCATGACGGTTCAGCGCTATAAGGGATTAGGCGAGATGAACGCTGATCAGCTGTGGGAGACGACAATGGATCCAGAGAATCGTCGCATGCTTAAAATTACTATCGAGGATGCCATCGCTGCCGACCACCTGTTCAACTGTCTGATGGGTGATGAAGTTGAGCCGCGTCGTATCTTTATTGAAGAAAATGCGCTCAACGCAGACATCGATACTTAAATAAAAGCAGGCTCAGCCCTGCTTTAACTCTTTTTGTTTTTGCGCTTAATTGCGTTTATTTTATTGGTTTTTTAACTGGAATAGCCATGACCAACATTACCCAAGACCGTATTTTAATCCTTGATTTTGGTTCGCAGTACAGTCAGCTTATCGCGCGCCGTGTACGTGAAGCAGGCGTATATTCTGAGATGTATGCTTTTGATATGTCTGATGAAGACATTCGCGCCTTTAACCCTAAAGGTATCATCCTATCTGGCGGCCCTGAGAGCGTTCATCAAGAAGGCAGTCCACGCGCACCAAAAGCGGTATTTGAATTGGGTGTACCTGTGCTTGGTGTGTGTTATGGTTTTCAGACGATGGCAGAACAGCTGGGCGGTAAGGTCGAAGCTGGTGATGTGCATGAGTTTGGTTATGCCAAAATTGACATCGTTCAGAATGACAAACTGCTAAATGACATCTCAGATGCCAATAACCAATCACAAGTATGGATGAGCCATGGCGACAAAGTATCACGTCTGCCTGAGGGCTTTGTGACCACATCGAGCACGCCAAGCTGTCCATATGCCTCTGCCAGTGATGAAGCGCGTGGTTTTTATGGTGTGCAATTCCACCCAGAGGTCACCCATACAGAAAAAGGCGTTGAGTTTATTTCTAACTTCGTACATAACATCTGTGGCTGTGGCAACGCATGGAACTCTGAGAATATCATTGAGATGCGTATCGCCCAACTAAAAGAGCAGATCGGCGATGAAAAAGTACTACTAGGTCTGTCTGGCGGTGTTGACAGCTCAGTGGTGGCAGCACTACTGCACAAGGCGATTGGCGATCAGCTGACCTGTGTATTCGTGGACAATGGTCTGCTTCGTCTGAACGAAGGCGATCAAGTCATGCAAATGTTCGTTGAGAATATGGGCATTCGTGTGATTCGCGCCGACAGCGAGGATCGTTTTTTGGGCGCACTAGCAGGTGTTACCGATCCAGAGGCTAAGCGCAAGATCATTGGACGCGAATTCATCGAAGTGTTCTCTGAAGAAGCTCGTAAATTAGACGGTGTAAAATTCTTAGCCCAAGGCACCATCTATCCTGACGTGATTGAGTCAGCAGCAAGCAAGCAAGGCAAAGCGCACGTCATTAAGTCACACCACAATGTGGGTGGCTTGCCTGAAGATTTGGCATTTGAATTGGTTGAGCCGCTGCGTGATTTGTTTAAGGATGAGGTGCGCAAACTTGGCGTCGCGCTTGGTATCCCGTATCACATGATCTATCGTCATCCATTCCCAGGTCCAGGTCTAGGCGTGCGTATCTTGGGCGAAGTCAAGAAAGAATATGCCGATATCTTGCGTGTGGCAGATGATATCTTCATGCAGGAGCTGCGCGCATCTGGTTGGTATGATAAGACCGCCCAAGCCTTTGCAGTGTTCCAACCTGTAAAATCAGTTGGTGTGGTGGGCGATGGTCGCCGTTATGCGTGGGTGATTGCCTTGCGTGCGGTTGAGACAGTGGACTTTATGACTGCTCGCTTTGCTCATCTACCATATGATCTGGTGGACAAAATCTCAACTCGTATAATGAATGAGATTCGTGACGTATCTCGTGTGGTCTACGACGTATCGAGTAAGCCACCTGCGACCATTGAGTGGGAGTGATAAACGGCTAAAATAAATCCCCTATCAAGACATCTAGGGGATTTATTGTTTGGGGTGTTATTGCTGCAAAATTTCTTGTAAACGACTTTCAAATTCGGCTGAATTTTTTATCACCCCTTGCTCTATCAGTTGAATCAATTCTTTATCATTCAAAAAATCTGCCATCACATTATTAAGTAATTGTGATGCAATGTGAACCTCTTTCGCAATGATGCTTTGGCCAAGTGGCGTGTCATAAAATTTGATTAAGGCATCCACTTCTTCTTGATTGTAATACTTCTTGGCAATCAGTAAATAATTGTCTACCACTTGTTGTGGTAGAGCACTGGTATCAACTTCCGCCCAAACTTTTTCGGCAAATTCTTGTGTCAGGGCTTCAAGCTGTGCCTGCTTGTCTTCTGACAAGCTTCGAAACATGGGGTTGTTTAGATTGTTCTGCGTAAATGAATTGATAAAACCAAATTTCATTCCTTCTTGAATATTTTGTTCTGCATTAACTATTTTTACTAACTTGAGTAAAGAGGCATCATTTGGAACTTTTGCTAGTGAGATATTTGATCCAAATAAAAGAGCAGTAGTCAAGCAGCCAGTCAGAATGCTTTTTTTGATTTTCATGAGTTATCCCTAATTTGAATGATAATTATTATATGTTATCATTAAGGATTTTGACTGTCAAGTTGCTTTAAGAAAGCAGGCGAGATGATGTGTTAATCGGTATTTCATATAAAACACACTGTCATTTAAATTGCATGTCATGAATTTACTAATGAGTTTTGGCTATGTGATAAATTCAGATTATGTTATGATTGATGATTGGGGTGAAAAAGAAATTGCTAGACCACACATGGTAAATAAGAAGGGGGTTATGATGTTATTCACTACACCCCCCACGGAAACAATCAGAATTTCATTATTTATCAAATGGCGGCAGTAACAACAATTTCCACAAGCCAGTTTGGATTGACTAAGTTTGCTTGTACTGTTGCACGAGTTGGCGGTGTGATCCCTGCCATCCATGCCGTATATTCACTGTTGAATTGCTCAAAATCTTTCAAGTCTTTAATGAATACTTGGGCGGTGAGTAGTTTTGACTTGTCTGTGCCAGCTTTGGCGAGTGCCTTATCAATATTGTTCAATACTTCGCGTGTTTGTCCAATAATATCCAAGTCATCATTGTCTGGAACTTGACCTGCCAAATATACCACGCCATTATGGATGGCGATTTCGCTCAAGGTGTCGTTACTGTCTAGTTTGATGATGTTAGCCATGATGATTCCTTAGTGGTGATTGGATGATTAATGATACCGTGCCAACGACAACCCGTCAAGGCTGATGTCTGGCGCGCGCTTGGTGATGATGTCCGCAATTAATTTCCCAGAACCGCACGCCATGGTCCAGCCGAGTGTGCCATGCCCTGTATTGATGAATAGGTTATTGAATTTGGTCTCTCCGATGATTGGTGTGCCGTCTGGTGTCATGGGGCGAAGACCCGTCCAGAAAGTCGCATTCGGTAAGTCGCCACCTGTGAATAAATCACGTGTAACCATCTCAAGCGTGGCTCGGCGAGCGGGATTTAACTTTAGATTAAAACCGCTTAATTCTGCCATGCCGCCCACACGAATACGATCATCAAAGCGTGTGATGGCAATCTTGAAGGTCTCATCTAACACGGTCGAGACGGGCGCATTATCAGGATCGATAACGGGCACAGTCAGAGAATAGCCTTTGACGGGATAAACAGGTAAATTAAGCCCCAAAGGCTTAGCAATGTCACGCGAGTAGCTGCTAAAGGCCAGCACATAATGATCAGCGGTAAGTAGCTCGCCATCAGCCAGAACGCCTGTGATGGCATTACCATCATGCTGAATTTTTTGCACGGTTTTATTAAATAAGAACTTCACGCCCAGATCTTTGGCGAGCGCGGCGAGTCTTTTGGTGAATAAATTACAATCGCCCGTTTCGTCATTGGGCAGTCGAAGTCCGCCTACAAGTTTGTCCTTGGCGTGAGCTAGGGCAGGTTCGACTCGGGCTAGCTCATCTCGGCCAAGCAGCTCGTAAGCCACGCCGCATTCTTTTAGAACTTCGATGTCACGACCCACCACATCCAGCTGAGCTTGTTTTCTGAATAATTGTAATGTGCCTTTGGTGCGGTGTTCGTATTGAATGCCCGTCTCTTGGCGCAGATTTTGTAGGCAATCACGGCTATATTCCGCGACTCGCATCATGCGTTCTTTGTTAAGGGCGTAGCGATCGGCATTACAGTTGGCGAACATCTTGGCTGCCCACTGCGCCTGCCAAAGGGATCCATCGGGACTGATGGCAAAGGGTGCGTGTTTTTGAAGTAGCCATTTGGCGGCTTTTAGTGGGATGCCTGGGGCTGCCCAAGGGGTTGAATAACCAGGGGAGATTTGACCCGCGTTGCCAAAGCTGGTCTCTTCGGCGACATCGTTTTGGCGTTCGATGACGGTGACATCTACGCCCAATTTAGCAAGATAATACGCTGACGTTACACCAATGACGCCGCCGCCAAGTACGATTGCTTTCATAACTGACTGTCCTTGAAAGTAATGATATAAACAATCGCTTATGATAACAATCGCTTGAATGAATAACAAGCGACATTCATGAGGTATGAAAATATTTTATGATAATGCCCAAAAAATGTTTTGCTTTGTTTGGATAAAAGCTGTGTTATAATGTTACCAACTTGACGGAGTGCAACCCAAAGTTGCCGAGATTGTGGTTATGCCACAAAATCCGTTGAACCTGATGCGGTTCGTACCGCCGTAGGAAATCAAGTTTTCAAAATCTTAAGAATTCTGTATATTATTGATTTATATCAATAATTCTTTTTCATCATAAGATTTTTGATGGCTTGATTTGTTTATTAGCCATTTAAAAAGGATATTATGATGAGCCAAATCGCAAATCAACCCCACACCCATTCCCCACAAGATGCCACAACCACAGAAGTTGGCTGGATATACGATAAAAACGAGCCAAGTTGTACAAATAGTACTACGAGTGAGTTTGACGAAGTAGAGCAAGCCAAGTTCGCAGGTTGTGAACAAGACGCCAAAGATTTAACTCGCATTCTACCTGCGTCCAAAAAGGTCTATGTGCAAGGCTCACAAGCCAACATTCGTGTGCCGTTTCGTGAGATTACGCTCACCGACACGCCCATAGGTCTTAGCCATGGCAAACAGGATGGTTTTGAGAAGAACGAGCCGATTTTGGTGTATGACACATCAGGCGTTTATACCGACCCGAGCGTTCACATTGACCTAAATCAAGGCTTGCCTAAACTGCGTGAGGCGTGGATTGCCGAGCGTGATGACACGGATGTTTTGGACGGTTTGACATCGGATTTTGGTAAGGCACGGCTTAACGACATTCGCACGGCGGACATTCGTTTTGCTCACATTGCCAGACCTAGACGAGCCAAGCGTGGCAAAAACGTTACCCAAATGCACTACGCCAGACAAGGCATTATCACGCCTGAGATGGAGTACATCGCCATTCGTGAAAATGGCAAGCAGCGTGATGGCGTGGATTTACGCCAACATCAGGGGCAAAATTTTGGGAAAACAGTGCGTAAGATTACCCCTGAATTTGTGCGTAAGGAAGTGGCAGAAGGGCGAGCGATTATTCCTTGCAATATCAATCACCCAGAGAGCGAGCCGATGATTATTGGGCGAAATTTTTTGGTGAAAATTAACGCCAATATCGGCAACTCCGCCCTAGGCTCGTCCATTGATGAAGAAGTGGCGAAGATGACGTGGGCGACACGTTGGGGGGCGGATACGATTATGGATTTGTCCACAGGCAAAAATATCCACGAAACACGAGAATGGATTATCCGCAACAGCCCTGTGCCGATTGGGACGGTGCCGATTTATCAGGCTTTGGAAAAGGTAAATGGTGTGGCGGAGGATTTGACGTGGGAGATTTTTAAGGATACGCTCATTGAGCAGGCAGAGCAGGGCGTGGATTATTTTACCATTCATGCAGGGGTGCTACTTCGTTATGTGCCACTCACCGCCAATCGCTTGACGGGCATTGTCTCTCGGGGTGGGTCAATCATGGCACAGTGGTGCTTGACTCATCACAAGGAGAATTTTATTTATGAGCATTTTGATGAGATTTGTGAAATTGCCAAAGCCTATGATGTGGCGTTTAGTTTGGGCGATGGACTAAGACCGGGCTGTATCCAAGATGCCAATGATGAAGCTCAATTTAGCGAATTAAAAACGCTTGGCGAGCTGACCAAACGTGCGTGGGAGCATGACGTGCAAGTGATGATAGAAGGACCCGGGCACGTTCCGATGCACATGATTAAAGAAAATATGGATATGCAACTCACGCATTGCCACGAAGCTCCGTTTTATACGCTAGGGCCTTTGACGACTGACATTGCCCCTGGCTATGACCATATCACAAGTGCAATAGGGGCAGCGATGATTGGGTGGTATGGTACGGCAATGCTGTGCTATGTTACGCCAAAGGAGCATTTGGGTTTGCCCAACAAAAAGGACGTAAAGGACGGTATCATCACTTACAAAATCGCCGCTCACGCCGCCGACCTTGCCAAAGGACACCCACTCGCCCAAGTGCGTGATAACGCCTTGTCTAAGGCACGGTTTGAGTTTCGTTGGGAAGACCAATTTAACCTTGCCCTAGACCCTGACACGGCAAGGGCAATGCACGATGAGACCATGCCAAAAAAAGCCCATAAATCGGCTCATTTTTGTTCTATGTGTGGCCCGAAGTTTTGTTCCATGAAAATCACGCAAAACGTTAGGGAGTACGCCAAAGGTCTGGAATATGAACAGCAGGCGGGCTTTGATGAGATGCGCCAAAAATACCACGAGACAGGCGCCAAGCTCTATCATCCATTGTAAATTCAATCAAAAACCGCACCCATGGTGTGGTTTTTTATTCTGTATCAAAAACCTTACCCATCAAAAAGCACCCTCAAAATCTGCTATAATAAGCAAATTTTTATAATAATTGTGAGTAGCATGTCTTTATTTTCTTATTTTGAACGCAAGATTGACCCTTATCCAAGCAGTACCATGCCTGTGATGACTCGTGGTAAATTGTTGTCGTTCCTGTGGGCATGTACCAAGGGTGCGCGTGGTTGGATTTTTGTTCGTATTGTGCTGTCAGTACTGCTTGGGGTGTTTGGTTCGTTGCTCTTTGCTTGGGCGGGGGATGTGGTTGATTGGCTAACCATCTACACACCAAGCACGCTTTGGCAAGAAAAAGGACAGACCATCATGATGATTTTGGGTCTGTGTGTCTTGTCGATTTTTGCAGAATTTTTTGGTAATTTGATTCGCTTTCAAGTGCTTCAAGGCGTTCTGCCAATGCGACTTCGTTGGTGGTTCCATAAGCACATGCTGGGACAGTCGATGCAGTTTTATCATGATGAGTTTTCTGGACGTGTCTCTGCTAAGGTCATGCAAACGGCGCTGGGTGTGCGTGATACGATCATGACGATGGCGGAGATGGTGTCTTTTGTGTCGGCATATCTTATTACCAGTGGCGTGATTTTGCTTGGGCTTGATTTTTGGTTATTTGTGCCGTTTGGGCTGTGGCTGATTACGGTTGTGGTGGTGATGAAATTTTTCTTACCAAGACTTAGAAAAACCGCCAGTGATCAAGCCGATGCTCGTGCACTGATGACAGGTCGTGTGACAGATGCTTATGCTAACATCAGTGCGGTGAAGCTGTTTAGTCACTCAAACCGTGAACTTGGCTATGCCAAATCTGCCATGAGTGAATTCATGACGACCGTGCATGCACAGATGCGCTGGGTGTCGCTGTTGGGCACGACGACCGAGACCATCTCGCTCATCATGATCGTTGGTAGTACCGCGATTGGCGTGTATCTGTGGATGGCAGGCGAGGTTACTGTGGGTGCGATCGCCATTGCCTCGGGCATCGCGCTTAGATTAAAAGGCATGATTCAATGGATCATGTGGGAGATGGCAAGTTTATTTGAGCACATCGGCACAGTCCAAGATGGCATGAGCACGCTGACCACACAGCACGCCATCGTTGATGATGCGGATGCAACTGAGCTTGTCGTGACCGAAGGCAGTATTGTCTTTGATGATGTGTCTTTTAATTATGGTAAATCAGATTCGCCAATCAAGCTGTTAGAGCAGTTTAATTTATCCATCAAAGCAGGCGAGAAAGTTGGTCTGGTTGGTCGAAGTGGTGCGGGTAAATCTACGCTTGTGAATCTACTGCTTAGGTTTTATGATGTTGATGGCGGTAAAATCTGTATCGATGGTCAGGACATTAAGCGCGTAACTCAGAACTCTCTTCGCCAAAACATCGGCATGGTCACTCAAGATACTGCGCTGCTACATCGTACCGTGCGTGAGAACATCGCTTATGGCAAGCCGAACGCCACAGATGAAGAGATCATCGCCGCTGCCAAAGCCGCACATGCGTGGGATTTTATTCAGACATTGCAGGATAAGTATGGTAATGTGGGACTTGATACGCAGGTGGGTGAACGTGGTGTGAAGCTCTCAGGTGGTCAGCGTCAGCGTATCGCCATCGCGCGCGTCATGCTAAAAAATGCGCCAATTCTACTGCTTGATGAGGCAACTTCTGCACTAGACAGTGAAGTGGAATTCGCCATCACCCAAAGCCTAGATGACATGATGTCTGGTAAGACGGTCATCGCCATCGCACACCGTCTATCTACCATCGCAAGTCTTGACAAGCTTGTGGTCATGGACAAAGGTCAGATCAGTGAGATCGGCAGCCATGATGAGCTCATCATCAAAGGTGGTGTGTACGCGCACCTGTGGGCGAGACAGTCTGGCGGCTTCTTAGGTGAGATGGACGAGTAACAAAAACCCCAAGTGATGAGCTTGGGGGTTTTTATTTGGCGTGTTTTAGCCTTTTTTGGCGATGACTTTGCGCACTTTATCGCGGGCGCGGTCTTGTTTGAGACGTGATAGATAATCAACGAATACGATGCCTTTTAGGTGGTCTAATTCGTGCTGAATGCACACCGCCAAAAGACCATCCGCCTCCACACTAAAATCTTCCCCATTCTCATCTTTAGCCTCGATGCGCACGCGAGCAGGACGCTCCACGGTGTCATAGACCTCAGGAATGGACAGACAGCCTTCTTGGTAAGGTGCCAGCTCTTCGGTTAGTGGTGTTACCTTAGGATTGATATATACTTTAGGCTGTGGCTCCTCACCTTCTTTGGCTAGATCCATGACCACCACCTGAACATGTCTGTCCACCTGGGTGGCAGCCAGCCCGATGCCACGAGCGTCGTACATGGTCTCGAACATGTCTTCGATGAGCGTTTTGATGGTGTTGTCAATCACTTCCACTTCTTTGGCGACGGTGCGCAGGCGTGGATCTGGATAATGCAAAATTGGTAAAATTGCCATAAATTTCTCATACTTTTGTTAAATTTATCACCATTATAATTCAAAGCCCTTTTAATGGCAAAATTTATGCAAAATAGGGCGGCTTTTTTGCCAAAATTTCCCCAAAAGCAACCAAATTTTGTGTAAAATGGTGTTTTTGTCTTTGAATCGCTGCGCTAAACCCAAGGAGAAGCCATGACCGCCCCACGTATCGCACAGATTAGCCGAAATACTGCCGAGACACAGATTTTTGTTTCTATTAATATTGATGGCACTGGCATCAGCAAGCTTGACACAGGTGTGCCATTTTTGGATCATATGCTTGAGCAGATTACACGTCATGGACTGTTCGACCTTGAGATCAAATGTACGGGCGATACGCACATTGATGATCATCACAGTGTTGAAGATGTTGGTATTGCGCTTGGTCAGGCGCTAAAGATTGCACTTGGCGACAAAAAAGGCATCCGCCGTTATGGGCATTTTTATGCGCCGCTTGATGAGAGCCTAAGCCGTGTGGTGGTGGACATCTCAGGTCGCCCAAGCCTTCACATGGACGTGCCATTTACGCGCGCATATGTGGGTAAGCTTGATGTGGATTTGTTCAGCGAATTCTTTTATGGACTGGTGAATAATGCTGCCATCACGCTGCACATCGACAACCTAAAAGGCAAAAACAGCCACCATCAGATTGAGAGTGTATTTAAGGCGTTGGCGCGAGCACTGCGTATGGCGTGTGAGATCGATGAGCGCGCAGGCGGTGTGCTACCATCGACGAAGAATGTACTATAAGGTTTTGATTGTATTATGAAAATTGCATTATTGGATTATGGCGTCGGCAATTTATATTCTGTCGCCAATGCCCTAAAAACCGTCGGTGCTGACGTCATCATCACCAATGAGCCTGATAAAGTCGCTGCTGCTGACAAGGTGCTGCTGCCAGGTGTTGGCGCGATCGGTGATGCGATGCACCACATGAGAGCGGCAGGCGTGGATGTCGCTGTCAAGCAAGCCTTAAAGGACAAGCCTGTGATGGCAATCTGTGTTGGCATGCAGGCGATGTTCGACTATTCTACCGAAGGTGGTCGAGTAGAATGTCTGAGCGAGATTGCAGGTGTTGTAGAGCGTTTCGATGAATCTTGGGTAGATAATAATCAGCCCATCAAGATCCCGCATGTTGGTTGGAACGTGGTGAAGACTGACACCGATCATATGCTATGGCTGGGCTGCGCGAATAAGCATTTTTATTTTACCCACAGCTATTACTGTAAGCCCGACATGACAGATGCGCGCAATGACGGCATCATCGTGGCGACGTGTGATTATGGTGTGGAGTTCTGTGCGAGCGTCATTAAGGATAATCTGTTCATCACTCAGTTCCATCCTGAAAAAAGCCATGAAGCAGGATTACAATTGCTATCTAATTTTATCAATTGGCAAATCTAATCCATCTTTGATGTATTATGTTCCACGTGAAACAAAAAAGCACGCTTATCAAAGCGTACTTTTTAATGGGATTAGTTTAGTCTTGCCAACGACCAAATACCAAGCTGCCATTCGTACCACCAAAACCAAAGCTGTTCGAGATGGCATAATTAACATTATCCACCTTACGGGCGGTATGAGCGATGTAGTCTAGCGTGCAACGCTCATCAGGGTTGTCTAGGTTGATGGTTGGGGGTAGCGTTTGGTTCTGTAGAGCGAGCACAGTGAAGATCGCTTCGATCGCTCCCGCTGCGCCCAGTAGGTGGCCTGTCATTGACTTGGTTGAGCTCACCAGAATGTCATCACCGAATAAACTCTGAATCGCACAGCTCTCAGCGACATCGCCTGCTGGTGTGCTTGTGCCATGTGCGTTGACGTAGCCGACTTGGTCGGCATCTAGACCTGCATCACGTAGCGCATTTTGTATCGCGCGGCGCGCACCTTCACCATCTTCTGGCGGGGCAGTGATGTGACTTGCGTCATCACTCATGCCAAATCCTACCAATTCAGCCAAGATGGTTGCGCCACGAGCTTTGGCGTGAGCTAAGCTTTCAAGCACCAGAGCGCCAGCACCATCACCCAGAACGAAGCCGTCACGATCTGTATCGAAGGGGCGGCTTGCACGTGTGGGTTCATCATTGCGTGTCGATAGGGCATGCATCGCGCCAAAGCCTGACATGCCCAGCGGTGTAGACGCTTTCTCGCTACCTCCGACTAGTACCGCATCCAGGTCGCCATAAGCGATGAGTCGAGCACCAAGTCCGATGGCGTGAGTCGATGTGGTGCAGGCTGTGGCTGTGGATAGGTTTGCGCCTTTTAAACCATGACGGATGGCGATTAGACCTGCAGGCATGTTCACGATGGCGCCTGGGATGATGAACGGCGAGACTTTCTTTGCGCCATGGGCCTTTAAGGTGTCTCGACTGCTCTCAATGGTTCCGATGCCGCCAATGCCTGAACCCATCACCACGCCAAATCGTTCACCATCGACATTAATCGGCAAACTGTCGCCTTTGATGTCATCAATCAGACCTGCGTGATGTAGAGCTTGTGCGGCTGCCACTTGCGCATAATGCACGAATTCATCATAGCGACGAACTTCTTTTGGGTTTAGGTAGTTTTTGGCATCGAAATCTTTAACAAGACCTGCGATTTGTGAGCGAAATTCAGCTACATCAATGTCATTACCAAAACTCTCAATCTTGGTAATGCCGCTTTTGCCATTGGTTAAATTCTCCCAAATGGTTGCAAGGTCGTTACCTACAGGTGTAATTGCGCCCATGCCTGTAATGACAACGCGTTCATGGTCTGGTCTTTGATGGTGAATGGGTTTTTGAGTCATGGTATCATCCGTCAATTCGTGCGAGCGCACATTTATTTTTTGTTACAAATTAAGCTATCTTAACATGATTTTTTCAGGATGAAAAGTTTACAACTGTATTTTTCTTGATTTGTGTTGCTTTGCCTGCAAGCTATGGCGATTATGTATATCTTATAAACACAAAATATATAATTTACCACGTGTGCTTATTATGATTTTTGCTTATGATTAATTCATAACATACCATAAATTTTAACTTTGTTTTATTTTTGGGGATTTCCCATCAAAATCATGATGCCAGTAATTTTAGTTGTTGCCTTGGCATTGGCAGGTTGTGCCACTAATAATGTCAGCGATGTTAAAGTACCAACTTCAAGCACTTATCAAGTACATTCTTCGAACTTCATCTGTGCAAATGGCATGACGCCAAAGCTGACTTATATTAATGAAAACCAAGCCCAGTTGATGTTAGAGGCACAACCACGACGCTGATGCTAGATACTGCTGGATCAGGCGAGCGCCATGTTTCACAAAATGGCATCTTAGGCCATGGCGGTGAATGGCATCAAAAAGGCGATGTAGCGACATTCGCTTATAAGAATATTCACGGTGTTCCTGCCGAAGTATCTTTTGAAGCTGAATAATTTATTTCAATAACAAAACCGCATTGATTTGCGGTTTTTGTGGGCGGATTTATTTAAGGAAAGCACACTTGCCCTAGTACGACCGATCTATCCGCCCCTGTAACGCTTGGTAAGTTACCTACTTGTGATAGCATGGTCTGACGAGCAAGCCAAGCAAAAGCCAAGCTCTCTACTAATGTCGGCGGAACACCAAGTGTGTCAGTTGATTGAACTTGCCAAGCAGGCAGATGATGTGATAGACGCGTCATGAGGTAGTCATTTAACGCGCCGCCACCGCAGACGAATAATTCACCGTCATCGGCTGAGACTTGAGTTAATGCATCAGCGACGCTTACAGCAGTCAGATCGATGAGAGTCGCTTGTACATCTTGTGGTGTGTACTCACTGTTATGCTGCGTACTGAACTTGGTTAATTCTGTATCCAGCCATTCTAAGTTAAACTCTTCACGGCCCGTGCTTTTTGGGTAAGGTTTTTTGAAGAAAGGGTGGCTTAATAGCTGCTCTAATAAAGATGTGATGATTTTCCCAGACTTAGCCCACGCACCATCTTTGTCAAAATCAGCACCGGTATGGCGTTTAGTCCAGCCATCTAGCAGAAGATTGGCACAGCCTGTGTCAAAGCCAATGACCTCGCGTTGACCATCAGATAGCAATGTGATGTTGGCGATACCACCCAGATTCAGAACGGCTTTGGTGCGTTTGTCATCAAAATCATTAAAGATGGCTTCGTGAAATGCTGGCGCAAGCGGGGCGCCCTGTCCGCCCACAGCCATGTCGCGGCGGCGAAAATCACTAACAACCGTGATGCCAGTACGCTCAGTCAGTACATTGGGGTCGAGCAGCTGTAAGCTAAATCGCCAATGTGGGCGATGGCGCACAGTTTGCCCATGACAGCCGATGGCGCATACTTCTTCGCTACTAATGCCTGATTTATCCAGCAGCTCTAACACAGCTTGAGCGCATAACTCACCATAAAACACACTCGCCCAGCCAAAGACATCAAGCTCACTTTCAAAGCTTAGCTCATTATCCTTAATATAGTCATCCGTGCCATTCGGCGCAGTTAAGGCAAGTAGCGCAGCTTTTAGATCATGGGGAAAATCAACGCCGTGGCTGGCAATAACAACAGGCTTTTCATCGTCAAATCGGCATAATACAGCATCAAGCGCATCGAGACTTGTGCCGCTCATCATGCCAATAAAATACGGCGCTTCTTCATTTTGCAATTCAAAATCATCAAAATTCATAATGTTCTTAGTCAAAAAATACAATATAGAATAGCAGAGTTTGAGAAATTTGTAACGACTTAAACTAAATGCAATAAAATATGTCGATAATTTGATAAACACAACTTATTCTCAAAAATAGCAACATATGATCATTTTGATGCTTGGCTATAATTTACTCATGGATTAATGTGATTCATATTTCATTAACCAAGCAATAAGAGAATAATAATGAAAACATTAAAATTAATAGCACCACTATTCGCTCTAGGCATCGGACTGTCTGTCGCTGCGCATATACAGGCTACCACCGCCGACAAAACCGCAGTTAAAGTTAGTCAAGTAACTTCTAAATGCACCACAGGCGGAACAACCAAGTTGACTTATGGCTTTAATACGCAAAAACTTCAACATATGCCGAGGCTAACCTAGGGTAAGACTTGCTTCCTGCCGATCAACATAGACCGATCTGATGTCGCAGGTATGTCCTTTGAAGATGAAGAAAGCTAGTAGATCAGTTCAGATGCACGAACGTTGGGTAATTATCATAAGTCTGATGTAGTGATTCAAGACCTATCAGCCAATACAGCTTATAAAGGCTGCAAAGTCTCTAAAGTGAAACGCATCAAAGGCTAAATTGATACTCAATATACAATAGACAAAAGCCGTGCGAAATGCACGGCTTTTATTATATGTATAATAGTAGATAAGAAGGCCGCAGAAGAGGGGGTAGTAAACTTATAAATAAAGATAAATAA
>NZ_AOMT01000012.1 GCF_000696305.2 Moraxella bovoculi 237 | reverse complement strand
AATACACTATTTAAAATCCAAACTAAAGAACAACTTGTGTGGATTTTTGTCAATACAAGATAATTCAATAAATAATATATAAATATTCATTTATTAGTTATTAAGACAAAAATACTCAAAGTTAATTCATTTACACGATGAGCGGATGCTTGTTTCTTAATTTAATAAATTAAGTCATTAAGTATCAAATTTTGCTAGTAATATAATAAATGAGCCAAGTCCTAACTTATCTTAGTTTACTAAGATACTTAATAGGCATCTTAA
>NZ_AOMT01000011.1 GCF_000696305.2 Moraxella bovoculi 237 | reverse complement strand
TCATTGAGAACGCTTTTTTTATTTGACTTAATTTAAGCCTTTAGACCTAGCACATCCTGCATGTCGTACAGTCCAGCAGGCTGACTGCTTGCCCATACGGCAGCACGGACAGCACCAGCTGCAAAGGTCATGCGGCTCATCGCCTTATGGGTGATCTCGATGATCTCGCCATCCATGATAAATCCAACCGTATGCTCGCCCACGATCTCGCCACCACGAATCGCATGCATGCCGATTTCGCCTGCGGTGCGCTTAGATTCACCTTGTCTTCCGTGTACGAGCGCTGTTTTTAGGCTTTGATTGCGGGCATCGGCGACAGATTTTGCCATCATAAGGGCGGTGCCTGATGGCGCATCAATCTTGTGCTTGTGGTGATGCTCGATGATCTCAACATCCGCATCCATACCAAGCACCTTGGCGGTGGTAGCAAGAAGATTTAGGCTCAAATTCACGCCAGTGGAGAAGTTGCCCGCATAGACGATCGGGATGAATTGACTGGCTTCTTTTAGCTTGGCTTCTTGATCTTCGGATAAGCCTGTTACACCCATCACCAGCGCAACTTTATTGATGACGCATTGCGCCAGCACTTCATCAAGCGCTTCTGGTAGACTAAAATCAATCAGCGCACCCAATTCTGCGACATCTAACGTCGATAATGCGATGCCATTTTTGTCAGAGCCGATAAATTCGCCTGCATCCACACCGATAAGGCTCGAGACACTACGCACGAATGCGCCTTTGAGGGTGGTATGTGGATTATCCAGCGTGGCTTGTAATAGCATTCTACCCATGCGACCTGATGCGCCCATGATACCGATGTTGATGCTGCTCATGATGATCCCTTATTACCAATTAAAAGTTTGTGAATTCACTTTGATTATACCCAAAAATTTCACAAATGAAAATGCAAAAAGCACGGCAATGATTTACCGTGCTTGTTTTGGGCGTGTTTGATTAATCAAAAAGGTCTTTTACGTCGTCTTTGATTTTGTCAAAAAAGCCTTTTTTCTTGGCAGAGGCTTGATTGTCTTTACCAAGGCTGGCTTGGAATCGACGCAGTAGCTCTTTTTGTTCGTGGGTCAGGTTGGTTGGTGTCTCAACGATGATGCGGCAGATCAGATCGCCTTGCATTCCGCCACGAACCGTGGTTACGCCTTTGCCACGCACGCGCAGCAGTTTGCCATTTTGAGTACCTTCAGAGACTTTAATCTTGAGGCGACCATCCAAAGTAGGCACTTCAACTTCATCGCCAATGGCAGCGGTGGCGATATCCACAGGAACATCCATGTGTAGATCGGCACCGTTACGTGTGAAGATCTCGTGCGGTTTGACATGGATTTCTACATACAGATCGCCATTTGGCATGCCTGCATCACCCGCTTCGCCTTTGCCTGATAGGCGCACGCGGTCGCCATCGTCCACACCGGCAGGGATGGAGACTTCTAGGGTTTGAGATTTTTGTTGTTTGCCTTCGCCGTGGCAGTCTGGGCAAGGGTTTTTGATGGTCTTGCCAGTGCCATGACAGTCTGGGCAAGTCTGCTGCATGACAAAGAAGCCTTGCTGCATGCGAACCTGACCTTGCCCATGACAAGTGCTACAGGTGGTGATGTCAGCGTCTGACTTCGCGCCTTTGCCGTTACAGGTGCTACAGCTGACTGATGAGCTAAATTGAATCTCTTTTTTGCAGCCTTTGACAGCCTCTTCTAGGCTTAGGCTTAGGCGATAAAGTAAGTCGGAACCCTTGCTGGCACGAGCGCGTGATGAGCGAGATCCACCAAAGAAGTCGCCAAATCCGCCACCAGAACCGCCGCCGAATGCCTGACCAAAGATGTCACCAAAGATATCGCCAAAGTCGCCATGGAAGCCACCAGCGCCGCCGAATCCGCCATTATTCATGCCTTGTTCAAAAGCATCATGCCCCATGCGATCATAGCTGGCGCGTTTTTGGGCGTCGGAGAGCACCTCATAAGCCATTGTCGCTTCTTTGAATTTCTCTTCAGCGCTTGGGTCGTCTGGATTTTTGTCAGGGTGGTACTTCATCGCCAAACGGCGGTAGGCTTTTTTGATTTCTTTTTCGTCAGCCGACTTGTCCACACCCAAAACGGTATAAAAATCTCTGCTCATATTAATTCCACAGTGTCAAAATAGTTTTGCCTTTTATGGTGGTTTTGCCTTATTTATCAAGTTAAAAGCGCCGAAAAATCGCAAATTTTTCTAAGGCTTTCACCAATTTATGGCAAAATAATGCATTCATTGTCATTTTGGATTTGTTTATGAAAACTGCCCTAAAAATAAGCCTTTTTCTGCTCGTTATTGTCTTGATCATCGCAGGCGTGTCACCGTATTATCGACTTTATCAGCTCAATCAGGCTTATGAGAGAGGTGATTATCTGCCCATTGTGCAGGCGGTGGATTTTGATACTCTGCGCAGCAATCTAAAGACACAGCTTTATACCAATGCGGATAACCTTGCTCAAGAAGTGCCAAAAGAGCTTGAATTTCTAGGAATTAATCAAGAAAAACTTAACAATATAGATAAGACTATGATCGATGGTAGTATTGACAATGTCATTACATACGATAATGCCATTCGTCTAAGCAAGGGCGAGATACAAGCAACTGATGCCAGCATTGCTGATTTGGTCGTATTGGGCGATGCGTGGCAGTCATTGGATGATAGCGAGCCAAACCAAGCGACAGATGTCGATCAGAATAATGATAAAAATCATCAGCTTGGCTACCGCGGCATCAACTGCTTTTCTGTAAAGACAAGCGTGCAAGGCAAGGATGTCGATGTTCGACTGTCTCGGCATGGGCTGACGCAGTGGAAGATAGATAATGTTATCCTACCTTAATGGCAAGTATGAATGGACGGTAAACCTTGAGTAATTTACCGCCCATTTTTTCTATTTAATATTTAGAAATTCTAAAAATTCTTCGCCATTAAAATCACCTTGGAACAGCTCGCCTTGATCGTTGAAGATGGCAGGTGTGGCAAATATCGCCAAAGACTGTGCGGCGAGCTGGTTGTGGGTAAGGTTATTCTCGTCGCCTTGGCAGGTTGCTCTGATGCGGATGCCACGCATGGCTGCAGAGAGTAGAGAGGCGCGTTTGGTATTGTCGCTTTCGCACCAAATTTGTCGCATCGGTTCTGGTGATTCATCATAGACAGGGTAGCCGATCGCCTTAATGGTGATTCCTTTATTATTGAACTCATTGATTTTACTATGGAAAATCTTGCAATACGGACAGTTGATGTCGGTGGCAATATAGACCACAGCGCGCTCGGTGCCTTTGGCGGGGTAGATGGCTAAGGTTTCTTGATCGAGCTGGCCTAGGGCATGGCGATTCTTGGCGTATTCAAAGTCAGTGTCTAGACCTGCAAACAGACCATCTTCGATGACTGAAATCTCCCCATTGATGAAATAACGTCCATCACTGCTCACCAAAAATGGCGTTCCACTGGCAGAAACGCCCCACAGCAAGCCATCAACATTCGTGTGGTAGAAGGCGGCTTGTTGATCGATGTTTTTTAGAACTGTCATGTTGGCAAGCAGATCAGCCTTATGAGCATTCGTGATGGGTGTGCCGGCTTTGGCCTTTGGGTGGTTGCCTGTGGCTGCTTTTGGGCTTGGATTGGGCTCGATGTTGCCTTGAATGACATAGTTTAGGTCATGTGTGATGAGTAGGGGCTCTTGACCTTGCCCAAGGCTAAGCAGCAACAAGGAGCTGATCGGGCTCGGCTGTATGCTCTCAACAGGAATGCTAAGACCAGCGCCGTTAAGGGTGGCGCGAATCTGCGCTTCGTTAATGTTGGCGTGCGCCGTACCCAAAGATAGAATAACGGCTAGACTTAAAGATTTTAGTAAAGTTTTCATATTTTTGGTTCTTTAAAATTAAATGATAGCAATCTTAAAATTGCTCGATTTCATCAGCTGTTAAGAATCGGCTCTCACCCATCTCAAGCCCATCAAGTGTAATGCTACCAATACTGGCTCGGTGGAGCTCTACGACTTTATTGCCAAAATAACCCATCATGCGCTTGACCTGATGGTATTTACCTTCGGTTAGTATCAGCACAGCATGAGTCTCATCGATGAATGATAGCTCAGCAGGGCGCGTCTTTTCAGTATCGCCTTCTAACAATATCCCGTTGGCAACTTGTTTGATTGCGTGGGCTTGTTCGTCTGCGTTCATCGAATTGGCTAGAGTGATTTCGTAGCGCTTGGGTTGATGGCGCTTGGGGCTGGTCACACGATGCAGCCATGCGCCATCATCGGACAGCAGCAACGCACCTGTGGTATCTACGTCCAGTCGTCCTGCGATGCGAAGGCTGCCAATCTCTGGCACAGCGATGAGATCGGTGACGATGGGGTATTCTTTGGCTTTTAGAGTGCATTCAAAGCCATCTGGCTTATATAGTAGGATGTAACGATTCCCCTCTGCCACGCTTAAAGGCTCTCCCGCCCACAGTACTTCATCATCGGCTTGTATGTGTACGCTACCGTCTTTGATGATCTCATTATTGACGGTGATTTCGCCTGCATGCAGGACTTTTTTGGCTTCTTTACGAGACAGTTCAGTGGCTTTGCTTAGGAATTTATCTAATCTCATGTGTTGTCTTCATTTAAAAATCATGGCGTTTAGTGTATCATATTTGGCTTATTATATGAAAAAATTTCACATGAGCTACCATACCCTAGCCGCGCCATGCGATGCGGCTTATGAAATCAAAAAAAGCGAATTTCTTGCTTTTGCCTATCCGATCAACATCAAAGAAGACGTGATGTTTCACGTGGAACAATTAAAATCACGCTATCCAGACGCGCGCCATCACTGTACGGCCTACATCATTGGCGATCCACATAATACCACGCGCGCAGGCTTTGATGATGATGGCGAGCCCAATGGCACCGCAGGCAGAACGATTCTAAATGTCTTACAGCACAAGGGCATTGGCAATGCGTTGGTGGTTGTAGTTCGTTATTTTGGCGGGATTAAGCTTGGGGCAGGTGGTCTGACCCGCGCCTATGCGACAGCCACGCAGATGGTCGTGGATAAGATGGATTTGGTGGAATTTATCCCAAAATCTGTGGTGAAAGTGAGCACGGACTTTGCTAACGAAGCCCAAATACGCTATCTGGTGGGACAGGCGAGCGGTGAGATATTATCAGCAGAATACTCTGATAATGTGACGATGTCGGTGCAGCTAGACAGTGAGAAGGTTCAGGCATTTAGCGAGAGTCTAGGCATCTATGGAGAGATGAGCGAATAAACACAAACGATAAAGCCCTAACATCAGTTAGGGCTTACCGTATGGGGGTTTTGCTACTTGCGCTATCCTTAAATTCTATCCATAATATCAGCGTTCATCCATGTTGGCATATCCATTCGCCGTATTCCTTGCTGATGGGTGTATTATGCCAAGTTCTAGCAGGGATGAAAATACGCCAACCTCTCAAATGTGTGTAAGACATTGACTACAAACTTGTACCTATCCCACATCTATGTAAAAATATTATTCCAAATAAGAATAAAGAAACCTCTATGCCCGATTCATGACAGTGTTAAAATACCCCAAAGATTAACCAACCCGAGGTTCTTATGAATTTTACCAAGCACAGCACCACCGCATTGGCATTAGGTGTGATGTTAGCACTCACAGGCTGCGGTAATAAATCCGCCACAGACACCGCCACCAAAACAGACAAAACCACGCTCACCATTAACAATGGCGCTGAGATCAGCTCCTTAGATCCGCATAAGACAGGCGGTGTACCGGAGTCGGGTGTGGCGCGTCAGCAGTTCGTGGGGCTCACGACAACCGATGCTGATGGTAAGCTCATCGCAGGCATTGCTGAGAGCTGGGAGACTAGTGATAATATCACGTGGATCTTCAAGCTGCGTGATGCGAAATGGTCAAATGGCGACGCCGTCACTACCCAAGACTTTGTTTATAGTTTTCAGCGTATGGTGAATCCAGAGACTGCTGCCAACTTCGCCAACTTCGTGGCAGATGCTAAGTTCTTGAATGCTGGCGATATCATCGAGGGTAAGCGTAAGCCTGCAGAGCTGGGTGTCAGAGCGTTGGATGACAAGACCTTACAAATCACGCTGTCTGAGGCGGTGCCATATTTACCGCAGATGCTTGCTTATACCGCAATGCGTCCTGTTCCCCAAAAAGTCGTAGAAGCGCTTGGCGATGCTTGGGCAAAACCTGAGAACATTGTGGTTAATGGCCCGTACATCATCAAAAATTGGCGCGTGGGCGAGAGAATGAATTTCGTTAAAAACCCTCATTATTATGATGCGGATAATGTCGCCATTGAGAATTTGGTGCTGTTACCGATCGACAGCGGCCCTACGGATTATGCGCGTTATCAGGCGGGCGAGATTGATGTGACTTATACCGATGTGCCAAGCGACATTCTGACATCTGTCAAGGGTGATGACGTGAAGACGTCGCCATCGTTCTGTTCGTATTATTATGAGATGAACGTGAATAAGCCGCCATTTAACGATGTTCGTGTTCGTCGTGCCATGACCTTGGCGCTAGACCGTGAGACCATCGCCGAGAAAGTCGCCGCCCGTGGCGAGACGCCTTCTTATCAGATGACCCCAACGGTGGTGTCGAATAACCCAAATTACACCCCAGAGTGGCAAAAACTTGATAAGGAAGCGCGCATCGCAGAAGCCAAGCGTCTGTTAAATGAAGCAGGCTATAATGAGCAAAACCCGCTAAAATTCGACCTGCTGTATAACACCAGTGAGAACCATAAAAAAGTCGCCGTCGCAGCACAGTCTTTATGGCAAGAGGCGTTAGGCTTTGCCAAAATTACCCTTGTCAATCAAGAATGGAAAGCATATCTGGCCAGCCGCCGTAATCACGAACATCAGATGGCGCGTGCGGCATGGTGCGGTGATTATGACGATCCCGCAGCGTTCTTAAACGTCATGCGTACAGAGGGTTCGGGTAACTATGGCGATTATTCTAGCCAAGAATATGACAACCTATTAAAGACGTCTTTGAACAAGTCAGACGATGCTGAGCGTGCCAAGGTATACCATCAGTTAGAGGCGATCTTGGACAAAGATGTACCGAACGTTTGGGTGTATTATCAAGTGAATGCTCGCGTGGTTAAGCCTTACGTGGCAGGCTATTCGACTAACGACGCCTTGGGCAATTGGCAAGCCAAATATTGGTCGATTAAATAATCGAACGATTCATAAAAAAGACTTGGTGTGCGCCAAGTCTTTTTTTTACCCGTCAGAGTAGAACTATTGACCTCAATATAAAAAGACCGCAATTAATGCGGTCTTTTTAGGTGGGAGGGTTGTTACTACTTAACTACTTGTTGCATCATCCTTAACTTCTATCCATAAGCCACAGCATTCATCCATGCTAGCGCATCCATTTGCCGTCTTCCTTGCTGCTTGGGTGTATTATGCCAAGTTCTAGCAGGGATGAAAATACGCCAACTTCTTAAAATACTGTAAGTTTTAGCTTACATGCTATAGCGAACGCACAACGTCAGCGAACAGCTCGTAGGAGTATTTTTGTTTGGCTTTGTCATGAATGTAGCTGACTGCCATTAGCTCATCTGCTTGAATGCGTGATTGCAGCTTTTCGATTTGTTCTTTGGCAGTGGCAGGCGAACCAATAATGCTGCACGCCATCATGCTTTTTGCCATGTTTAGAATGCGAGGTGGCACATGACTTTCGATGTCCGCAACAGGTGGCTTCATGCCGGAGCGATCGCCCGTTACTACATTCAAGAAGAACTGAAGACTTGTCGTGGAGAGCAGTTCGGCTTCATCATCACTGTCTGCGATGATGGCGTTGATGCCTGCGATGACCTGCGGGGCGTCGAGCACGGCAGATGGCTTAAAGTAGTTGCGATAAATGTCCAACGCCTGAGTCAAGAATCTCGGTGCAAAGTGAGAGGCGAATGCATAAGGTAAGCCCAATTCCGCCGCCAAATAGGCGCTCTCGGTGCTTGAGCCTAGGATATAAAGCGGCACATTAAGCCCCTTGGCAGGGTAGGCGCGAACCTTTTTGCCCTGATCATCATCGCCAAAATAAAATTGAAGCTCCTTAATGTCGTTAGCAAAGCTCATCGCGAAGTCATCTTGATGGCGACGAATCGCACGCGCGGTCTGAGGATCTGTACCCGGTGCACGACCAAGCCCTAGATCGATACGGTTCGGGTATAGGCTTGCCAGCGTGCCGTATTGCTCTGCGACGATGAATGGCGAATGGTTGGGTAGCATGACGCCGCCCGAGCCAACTCGGATCGTGTTTGTTTTATCAAGCACGCGCTGAATCAGCAGGCTGGTCGCTGAGCTTGCAAGATAGGGCATGTTGTGATGTTCGGCGATCCAGTAGCGTGAATAGCCTAGCTTCTCAGCGCGCTGCGCCAGATCAACCAAGTCGTCCACGGCGTCGGTAAAGGTCTCACCATCGCGAAATGGCGCTAGGTTTAGGATGGATACGTCAGTCATAATGGTTCTCTTATTTGTAAAATTTATAAATATCTATCAATATAGATATGATTGATAAAGGTTTTTTTCAAGGAAATATAAGCTTTGGGTAAATTTGGCTTGGCGATACTTTTGTTAATTTAGCTCATGTGTGATTTGGTGGATAAAATCACGCACGCCTTGAGCGCGATATCGATAGTAGGTCCATTTGCCTAGTCGTTTGCTCTCTATCAGCCCCGCATTCTGTAGATTGGCCAAATAGCTTGAGATGACCGACTGGGCCAGTCCTGACTTATCAGCGATCATGCCTACACAGATGCCGCCATCAAAACCTGTCTCAGCGCAGCGCAGTGCATCAGTACCGAAATGGATCGCAGGGTCTTTTAACCACAATAGAATCTGGTAACGGCAGTCGTTGCCAAGCACCTTAAAAATCTCAGTTGATTTCATATATAAAATAACCAAATCTAAACTTACATATCATTATATCTGTAATTTTAGATATGTCAAGTTATTAGCATCAGATAAGTTCGAGACTAAGCAGACAATCATGCTACAATGCACATCCATCCTTAGCCATGACAATTAAACCCAGCCATGTCAGATTTTGTTCCGCCGATGATTGCTGGCGTATCACCAAGCACGATTTATCTTGAGAAATTAGTCAGTCCGCCTGTCGATTTATTTACTTTTTTATGCCAAAAATTCCCCCATGTGGGCATTCTAGAATGGCGCAGACGCTTTGAGGATGGGTTGGTATTTTGGGAGAATGGCGAGACTACCACCATAGATGCGCCTTATGTACATGGGCGTTCGGTGTACTATTATCGATTTTTGGAGGATGAGGTTGTTGTGCCTTTTGCTCATGAGGTGCTTTATGAGAACGACAGATTCATGGTGGTGGACAAGCCGCATTTTTTGGCGGTGACGCCAGGCGGTGAGTACGTTCGTCAGACGCTGCTCACTCGGCTAAAGCAGCAGACCAATAATCCTGACCTCTCGCCCATTCATCGGTTGGATCGTGAGACGGCAGGGTTGATTCTGATCAGTAAAGATGTAAAGACTCGCGGCATCTATCAGTCGCTGTTCTCAGATAATGCCATTCATAAAATTTATCACGCCATCGCACCCTGCAATGCCGATATGACATTTCCTATGGATGTTCACTTACATCTAACGCGCGGCGAGCCATTTTATACGATGCGTGTCGATGTCAATACGCCGCCGAACTCGCACACACTCGTTCATCAGCTGGAGACCCAAGGCGACTGGGCAAAGTATGAGCTGCACCCCACGACAGGCAAGCTGCATCAGCTACGAGTACATCTAAACCATCTGGGCATGCCCATCAAGAACGACCCCTATTATCCGCAGGTTAAGCACAAAGCGCGTGGCGAGTTCGATGCACCGCTACAGCTGCTCGCCAAATCGCTGTCATTCATCGATCCTGTCACGGGCGAGCAGATTGATTTTCATTCAAGGCGAAAGCTTGATTTTTGATAGCGTGTGCCAGCTTTCGCGAATTGACAAATCAGGGCGAGAATGCTATTTTTGGTGAGATTATATCCGTTAAAGCCAATCGTTAGGCTTATCATCATTGAACAAGGAGTAAAAAATGAGCGAATTTGTAACCTGTGACCTGTTGGATGATAATGCGGATAAAGACATTCAGGTGGTCAGCCCAAGCATGGATGGGAAGTTTTTCCGTAGTTTTGGCGGCAAAAAAGCATTCGGCGGGCAGGCAGTTACGGTCAAGTGCTTCGAGGATAATTCACGTGTCAAAGAGCTACTTGCGACCGATGGTGATGGCAAGGTGCTTGTCGTAGATGGCGGTGCCTCGATGCGCTGTGCGCTGCTTGGTGACATGATCGCTGAGAGCGCGGTCAAATATGGTTGGGCAGGCGTGATCGTCTATGGCTGTGTGCGTGATGTCGATGCGTTGACCGAGCTGGATTTGGGTGTGCATGCGCTGGGCTGCATTCCCCAAAAATCCACCCGCAAAGGCATCGGTGAGACAGGCGTGATGCTAAATTTTGGCGGGGTTAGCATCAAAGATGGCGCATACGTCTATGCTGATAATAATGGCATCTTGGTATCAGATACTGCTTTGATCTGAATGCAGCTGCTATATAAAAGCGTCCTTGGCGGGCGTTTTTTTGTGCTGATATGACTGTTGGTTTGGCTTAGGGCAACTATTTTACATGAATTGAATGCGAGAAATCGACTATAATTAATGCAGCTTTTATGGTCTTAAAACTTACTCATATGTAAAGACTTTGCTTCCAATATTGCAAAAATGCTAGATTTATGGGCGATAAAAGTGGTATAGTAGAACAATTTTTAATTAAATTTTAAGCATTATCAATCATTATTTAACAATTTAGGAGTCTGTATGCGCTCGTTGGTGAATGCATACCTTAAAGCCGGATTGGTGCCGATGATCATCGCGGCGCTGATTTTAGGTGCGATTGTGGGCGCGCTGTTGCCGTCTGTAGGTATTTCTGTTGGTATTTTGGGTGCGATTTTTGTGGGCGCGCTAAAAGCAGTTGCCCCGATTTTGGTGTTTGTGCTGGTGATTGCGGCGGTGACGTCTTATCGTGGCGGTGGCGATCTTCGCATCAAGCCAGTTTTTATTCTATATCTATTTGGCACCTTTGCCGCGGCACTGACGGCCGTGGTGGCGAGCTTTACTTCCCCAACGGAGCTTGTACTGGTGGCAGCAGATAACATCGAACAGACACCGCCACAGGACCTAAAAGAAGTGCTGACCACGCTGCTCATGAATCTGGTGGCGAACCCTGTTAAGTCATTGGCAGAAGCCAATTACATGGGCATCTTGACGTGGGCGGTGCTAATTGGTCTGGCGCTTCGCCATGTGAGTGAGACCACACGCCAAGTCGCAACAGACCTAAGTGCTGCCATCACCAACGTGGTGAAGTGGGTGATTGCCTTTGCACCGATTGGTATCTTTGGTCTGGTGGCGGCGACCGTCGCTGAGACTGGTCTGGATGCACTTCTGGGCTACGGTCATCTACTAATGGTGTTGGTGGGCTGTATGCTGTTCATCGCGCTCGTGGTGAATCCTATTATCGTGCTTGCAGTTACTCGTAAAAACCCATACCCACTGGTATTGGCCTGTCTGCGTGAGTCGGGCGTGACGGCGTTCTTTACGCGTTCATCAGCAGCGAACATTCCTGTGAACATGAACCTTGCGCGTAAGCTGGGTCTGAATGAAGAGACTTATTCGATGACCATTCCGCTGGGCGCGACGATTAACATGGCGGGTGCGGCGATCACCATTAACGTGTTGACCCTGGCAGCGGCGCATACGTTGGGTCTGGATGTATCGTTCGGTTCGGCGTTATTGCTTGCCATCATTGGTAGCTTGGCAGCGTGTGGTGCATCAGGCGTGGCAGGCGGTTCGTTGCTACTGATTCCGATGGCGTGTAGCTTGTTCAGCATTCCTAATGACATCGCCATGCAGGTGGTGGCGATCGGCTTCATCATCGGTGTCGTACAAGATTCGGCGGAGACCGCGCTAAACTCATCAACTGACGTGCTATTTACCGCAGCAGTCGATCCAAAATACGCCTACAAGGGCTAATCTAAAAACCATCAAAAACCGATTTCTTAGGAAGTCGGTTTTTTATTGGCTGACGGTATTTGGTTGAATAATAAATACTTTGAAGTTCGATGTTATCTATTTGGTAGCTTCAATCAAATCATTGATATTTTTTAACTTTTTGCATATTCTCAATCTACAAACAGTAGAAATTAGTGGTGTCGTTAGACGGCTAAAATTATAACACAACACATCATAAAATGATATTTTTATCATATATCATATTCTCATAAAAAATATTGACGAGACAAATCGCCTTTCATAAAATCAACTGTACCAAAACAGCACCTAGCCACCACCAAACGGAGATTTTTATGTTGTTTCAAGACTTTACTCATCTATACCCCTTATCAAAAACCGTGCGTTTTGAATTAAAGCCCATTGACAGGACATTAGAACATATCCATGCCAAAAACTTTTTGAGCCAAGATGAGACCATGGCGGACATGCACCAAAAGGTGAAGGTGATACTCGACGATTATCATCGTGATTTTATCGCTGATATGATGGGCGAAGTTAAGCTAACTAAGCTGGCAGAATTTTATGATGTGTATTTAAAATTTAGAAAAAATCCCAAAGACGATGAATTGCAAAAACAGCTAAAGGACTTGCAAGCAGTTTTAAGAAAAGAGATTGTGAAGCCCATCGGTAATGGCGGAAAATACAAGGCGGGTTATGACCGCTTATTTGGGGCAAAGCTCTTTAAGGACGGCAAAGAGCTTGGTGATTTGGCGAAATTTGTCATCGCCCAAGAGGGTGAGTCATCGCCAAAGCTTGCTCACCTTGCCCATTTTGAGAAGTTTAGCACTTACTTTACTGGTTTTCATGATAACCGCAAAAACATGTACAGCGATGAGGATAAACACACCGCCATTGCCTATCGTCTGATACATGAAAACCTGCCACGTTTTATTGACAACCTACAAATACTGACAACCATCAAACAAAAGCACTCGGCGTTGTATGACCAGATTATAAATGAGCTGACTGCGAGTGGCTTGGATGTGTCGCTGGCAAGTCATCTGGACGGCTATCACAAGCTTTTAACCCAAGAGGGTATCACGGCTTATAATACCCTGCTTGGCGGTATCAGTGGCGAGGCAGGTTCTCCCAAGATACAAGGTATCAATGAGCTTATCAATAGTCATCACAACCAACATTGCCACAAATCCGAACGTATCGCCAAATTACGCCCCCTACACAAACAAATCCTAAGCGACGGCATGAGTGTGTCATTTTTGCCAAGCAAATTTGCCGATGATAGCGAGATGTGCCAAGCGGTCAATGAATTTTACCGCCATTATGCTGATGTTTTTGCCAAGGTGCAAAGCTTGTTTGATGGGTTTGATGACCATCAAAAGGACGGCATTTATGTTGAGCATAAAAATTTAAATGAGCTATCCAAGCAGGCATTTGGTGATTTTGCCTTGTTGGGTCGGGTGCTGGACGGCTATTATGTGGATGTGGTGAATCCAGAGTTTAATGAAAGATTTGCCAAAGCCAAAACCGACAATGCCAAAGCAAAACTGACAAAAGAAAAAGACAAATTCATCAAAGGCGTGCATTCTTTGGCAAGCCTTGAGCAGGCGATAGAGCATTATACTGCTAGGCATGATGATGAGTCTGTGCAGGCGGGCAAACTTGGACAGTATTTCAAACACGGTCTGGCAGGCGTGGATAATCCAATCCAAAAAATACACAACAACCACAGCACCATTAAGGGTTTTTTGGAGCGTGAACGTCCAGCAGGCGAGCGAGCATTGCCCAAAATTAAGTCAGGCAAAAACCCTGAAATGACGCAGTTAAGACAGCTAAAAGAGCTGCTAGACAACGCCCTAAACGTGGCGCATTTTGCCAAGTTATTAACGACCAAAACCACGCTAGACAACCAAGACGGCAATTTTTATGGTGAGTTTGGGGTGTTGTATGATGAGCTTGCCAAGATTCCCACGCTTTATAACAAAGTGCGTGATTATCTGTCGCAAAAGCCATTTAGCACCGAAAAATATAAATTAAACTTTGGCAATCCGACATTATTAAACGGGTGGGATTTGAATAAAGAAAAAGATAATTTTGGGGTTATCTTACAAAAAGACGGCTGTTATTATTTGGCGTTATTGGATAAAGCTCATAAAAAAGTATTTGATAATGCTCCAAATACAGGCAAAAGTATTTATCAAAAAATGATTTATAAGTATCTAGAGGTAAGAAAACAATTTCCCAAGGTGTTTTTTTCCAAAGAGGCTATTGCTATTAACTATCACCCTTCAAAAGAATTGGTGGAAATCAAGGATAAAGGCAGGCAACGTTCTGATGATGAAAGGTTAAAATTATATAGATTTATTCTTGAATGTTTAAAAATACATCCGAAATATGATAAAAAATTTGAGGGGGCTATTGGTGATATTCAGTTGTTTAAAAAGGATAAAAAAGGTAGAGAGGTTCCCATATCAGAGAAAGATTTGTTTGATAAGATAAATGGGATATTTAGTAGTAAACCAAAGTTAGAAATGGAAGATTTTTTTATTGGGGAATTCAAGCGATACAATCCAAGTCAGGATCTTGTAGATCAGTATAATATCTATAAAAAAATAGATTCGAATGACAATAGGAAAAAAGAAAATTTTTATAATAACCACCCAAAATTCAAGAAAGACCTAGTGCGTTATTATTACGAATCTATGTGCAAGCACGAAGAGTGGGAAGAATCGTTTGAATTTTCTAAAAAATTGCAAGATATTGGTTGTTATGTTGATGTAAATGAATTATTTACAGAGATTGAAACTCGTAGACTGAATTATAAAATCAGTTTTTGTAATATCAACGCCGATTATATTGACGAGTTGGTTGAACAAGGTCAGTTGTATTTATTCCAGATTTATAATAAAGATTTCTCGCCCAAGGCTCACGGTAAGCCCAATTTACATACTTTGTATTTTAAGGCGTTGTTTAGCGAAGATAACCTTGCCGATCCAATTTATAAATTAAATGGCGAGGCACAGATATTTTATCGTAAGGCGTCTTTGGATATGAATGAAACCACCATTCATCGTGCAGGCGAGGTATTAGAAAATAAAAATCCTGATAATCCAAAAAAGCGTCAATTTGTCTATGACATCATCAAAGATAAACGCTATACCCAAGATAAGTTTATGCTACATGTGCCTATTACCATGAATTTTGGTGTGCAGGGCATGACGATTAAAGAATTTAATAAAAAAGTTAATCAAAGCATACAACAATATGATGAGGTGAATGTCATAGGCATAGACCGTGGAGAGCGACATTTGCTATATCTGACCGTGATTAATAGCAAAGGTGAAATCTTAGAACAGTGTAGTCTCAATGACATCACTACCGCATCGGCAAATGGTACACAAATGACCACGCCTTATCATAAGATACTGGACAAGAGAGAAATAGAACGCCTAAATGCTCGTGTCGGTTGGGGTGAGATTGAGACCATAAAAGAGCTAAAATCGGGCTATCTAAGCCATGTGGTACATCAAATCAGCCAGCTTATGCTTAAATATAATGCCATTGTGGTGTTAGAGGATTTAAATTTTGGGTTTAAGCGCGGTCGCTTTAAGGTGGAAAAACAAATTTACCAAAACTTTGAAAACGCCTTAATCAAAAAGCTAAACCATTTGGTATTAAAAGATAAGGCAGATGATGAGATTGGCTCATACAAAAATGCCCTGCAACTGACCAATAATTTTACTGATCTAAAAAGCATTGGCAAACAAACAGGCTTTTTATTCTATGTGCCTGCATGGAATACCAGTAAAATAGACCCTGAAACGGGCTTTGTGGATTTGTTAAAACCGCGTTATGAAAATATCGCTCAGTCGCAAGCGTTTTTTGGTAAATTTGATAAGATTTGTTATAACGCAGATAAGGATTATTTTGAATTTCATATTGATTATGCCAAATTTACTGACAAAGCCAAAAACTCTCGCCAAATATGGACGATTTGCTCGCATGGCGATAAACGTTATGTGTATGACAAAACCGCCAATCAAAATAAAGGAGCGGCAAAGGGTATTAATGTTAATGATGAATTAAAATCGCTATTTGCTCGTCATCACATCAATGAAAAACAGCCAAATCTGGTTATGGATATTTGCCAAAATAACGACAAAGAATTTCATAAATCGCTGATGTATCTATTAAAGACATTGCTTGCATTACGATATAGTAACGCCAGTAGCGATGAAGATTTTATTTTATCGCCTGTGGCAAATGATGAGGGTGTGTTTTTTAATTCGGCATTGGCGGATGACACACAGCCACAAAATGCGGACGCCAATGGGGCATATCATATCGCATTAAAGGGCTTATGGCTATTAAATGAATTAAAAAACAGTGATGATTTGAATAAAGTCAAACTTGCCATTGACAATCAAACATGGCTAAACTTCGCTCAAAACCGCTAATCGCTAAAAGCTCAGTTTCGGCTGGGCTTTTTATTTGGGAGATGACATGGAATATCATACATTAAACATCAGTCAATTAAATGATTTTATTTTTTGTCCCTATTCTATTTATCTACATAACGTCTATCAGGCATTGGACGATGATACATATCATGATACGCCACAAGTCAAAGGCAAAATCGCTCATAAGGGCGTGGATAATGGCACATACAGCACCAAAAAGACTGTTATCACTGCCATGGCGGTGCATTCGGATAAATATGGCTTGACAGGTAAAATTGACCAATATTTTGCCGATAGCAAAAAACTCATCGAACGCAAACGCACGATTAAAACGATTTATGATGGTTATAAATTGCAGCTTTATGCCCAGTATTTTTGTTTGATAGAAATGGGGTTTGAAGTGGATTATTTGGGTTTTTATTCGATGACGGATAATAAAAGCCACGCCTTGGCTTTGCCTGATGACAAGATTATTGATTGGTTTGAAAATCATTTGTATAAGATACGCCATTATAATCCCATGACTGATGATATTTACATTAATGCCAATAAATGCACTCATTGTATTTATCAGCCTTTGTGTGATAAGACGGACTAAATAAGGAGAATCTATGCTGAGCATTTCGGACATCAAAGAAAAACAGATGATATTATTAAATAACTTGGAGGGCGGCTATCATCTTTGTATCTCGCAAGGCAATATCATCATCAAAAACAAAGACAGCGATGAGACATTAACCAAAATCACCCGCCATAAAGCCATGGCTTTGATGATTATTGGGTATTGTACGCTGACCAATGTGTTGATTGAATTTTGTCAAAAATATGGCATTGCCTTGATTTTATTAAATTCAAGATTAAGACCGATTTTATTTGTCAGCTCTTTTGGTGAGGCAAATTATCTATTAAGACAAAAGCAATATGCCATTGGCGATAATCAAGCCTTAAATTTTGCCAAACATTTCATAGAACAAAAAGCCAATAATTCCATCACTTTATTAAAAGGCATTCGTAAAAAAGACGATGAATTACGCCAAATGATAGAGACATTGGCTGATTATCAAAGGCAGATTGGTCAAACCAAACGTTTCGATGAATTAATGGGCATAGAGGGCAATATTGCCAAAAGTTATTTTAAATATCATTTTGGGCAATTAAAACATACTTCTTGGCAAGGCAGAAAACCACGCCTGAAAATAGACTCTGTTAATGTTGTTCTGGATATGGGTTATACGCTATTATTTAATTATATAGAGATAAATTTGAGATTATTTGGTTTTGATGTTTACAAAGGCATGCTTCATCAGCTTTGGTATAAAAGAAAATCTCTGGTATGTGATTTGGTTGAACCATTTCGCTGTATCGTGGATAAGCAGGTATTAACATCATTTAATCTTGGGCAATTTAAAACAGAGCATTTTAATCAAATAAAAATGCAATACCAATTAAAACCCGAACATCAGCGAACGTATAATGCCATTTTAATGCAGGCAATCATCGCCCATAAAGTGCCAATATTTGTGTATATCAGGGATTTTTATCGTGCCTATATGAAATATGCTGATAAAGATATGGCGTTTGATGAATTGGTTTTGATGTTGCCAAGCTTTGACATACAAGCAAATGGAGAAGATGTATGATAATCGTCAGTTATGATATCAGTGATAATAAAGTGCGTGGACGATTTGCCAAATTTTTAATGCAATATGGCGATAGATTGCAATATTCGGTGTACGAAATCCAAAACAGCGAACGCATTTTAAATATCATCACCGAAAAAATAAAAGCAGAATTTGAGCCTTTATTTACAGGGGCGGACAGTGTCATTATCTTTCGATTTACAGAACGTGAAGTATTAAGGTTTGGTCATGCCAAACATCGTAATGAGGATTTGTTGATTTTATAAAAAGTCTTGGAAAAAATGATGAGGTTTGTTATAATAAGAGTGCTAAAGCACGCTCAAATATTTACTTTGCAAACCTCAGTCTTAATGCGTGATTTATCATGTTTTGTCGGTAAAAATGATTATTTTTTGTGCAAAAAACCTGCTAATCTCTCAAAAAATCATTAAAAATACCCCAAAACGGGTCTAACGACCTTTTAAATTTCTACTGTTTGTAGATGCCCACGCTTCGCGCGTGGCGATTAATGTCTAACGACCTTTTAAATTTCTACTGTTTGTAGATGTTTAAAACGTTCAGAAACCGCCTTATTGTCTAACGACCTTTTAAATTTCTACTGTTTGTAGATATTAGGGGGGATAGGGTCTAGTTCACCGTCTAACGACCTTTTAAATTTCTACTGTTTGTAGATAAAGATTTAATTTCATAAGCATCCCGAAGTCTAACGACCTTTTAAATTTCTACTGTTTGTAGATAAATCAGTCATCTGGATTACCTCCACTTGTCTAACGACCTTTTAAATTTCTACTGTTTGTAGATTTTTACATTTGCGCTGTGCTACAATGGGTCTAACGACCTTTTAAATTTCTACTGTTTGTAGATTGAAATTAGTAGCTTTTAGACTGCTAAGTCTAACGACCTTTTAAATTTCTACTGTTTGTAGATGGAAAAGCAGTAATAATCTCTGATGCTGTGTCTAACGACCTTTTAAATTTCTACTGTTTGTAGATAGGCATTGCGCCTCCTGTTTAATAAAAGTCTAACGACCTTTTAAATTTCTACTGTTTGTAGATTACCGCCTTACGCTTGCATATAGATAAGTCTAACGACCTTTTAAATTTCTACTGTTTGTAGATGTAGTGGCACTGTCTTTTAAGCCCAAAGTCTAACGACCTTTTAAATTTCTACTGTTTGTAGATATTGCCTCCCCAACTCACGAAAACCCCTTATGTCTAACGACCTTTTAAATTTCTACTGTTTGTAGATAACGACAAACCCCCACAATGTGCGTTGTCTAACGACCTTTTAAATTTCTACTGTTTGTAGATGCTCGCCTTCGCCCACCCACGCCGATGTAGTCTAACGACCTTTTAAATTTCTACTGTTTGTAGATTTCATCTGATCAAGCTCAAGCCCATCGTCTAACGACCTTTTAAATTTCTACTGTTTGTAGATCAACGCTGTGGTTCTATGTGGTGCTGTGTCTAACGACCTTTTAAATTTCTACTGTTCTTCTAAGGTATGAGAATTTAAATGGCTGCGAAGATCAAAAGGCATTATTTCATTAAAATCCCAAAATCACAGATTTATTTTTCTAAAACACTTGTATCTTACGAATTATGATTTATAATATTAACTTATACATATATTACTAGGATTTATAATCGTGAGTACTACGCTGCGCCAGTTGCGCGCTTTTGTGTTGGTAGCTGAGCAGAACAGCTTCACCAAGGCCGCTGAGACATTATGCCTGACGCAATCGGCCTTAAGCGGTCTGATCAAGGAGCTTGAGCAGAATTTAGACGTTAAGCTGTTCGACCGCACCACACGAAAATTGCACCTATCCGATGCGGGCATGCGCTTATTGCCGCAGGCGCGCCGTGTGCTCAATGAGATGTCCGTGCTTAATGAAAAGGTCTCCAACCTAAAGTCCTTGCACCAAGGACACATTCGTCTGGCGGTCTCACAGCAGCTATCCGCATCGACGATGCCTAAGTTCATCGCTAAGTTCTGTGAGCTGCATCCGCACATTCAGGTCACGCTAACTGACTGCTCTGTGGATGATGTGGTGGAGCACATTGAGAATCTCGAGGCGGATCTGGGTGTGGCGCCTGAGCGTGTGCATTCTGATGACCTAAAGACCGATACACTATTTCGTTCACCGTTTTATCTAGTACTACCTAGCACGCACCCCTTCGCCAAAAAAGACGTGGTGCGCTGGGCGGATCTGTTGAACGAACGCCTGATTACCCTGAACGGACCTTTTATTAAGTCTTTGCAAAATGAGCTGCCTGCGAACATCTCGAACCGTATTTTCCACCCTGATTTTGAGATTAATTTCTTATCGACCGCGCTTGGCATGGTGCGCATGGGTCTGGGCGTGACGGTGTGTCTGCTGTATGCGGCAGAATGGGTAGAGCAGAACGGCTTGGTCATGCGCCCGATCGCAGAGCCTGTGGTGGAGCGTAATTTTTTACTTTATACCCACAAGAATCGTTCGCTGTCGCCTGCTGCGGTGGCATTTAAAGAATTTTTGATTGAGAATGCGCACGAATTTTTGGTGAGCAACCCAAAATAGATCGCATTTGACATATTTATCTGCACAAGGTGCGGATTTTCGGCTATACTGTCTTTGTTTTTAACGGCCTTTACTAACCTAAGGAAAATTGCCATGTTTAATCATGTTGAACACTATGCGGGCGACCCGATTTTAGGGTTGATGGATAAATTTGCGAACGACCCACGCACCGACATTAAGGTAAACTTGGGTGTGGGCGTGTACTACACCGAGGATGGAAGATTGCCTGTGCTTGAGTGTGTAAAAACGGCTGAAGCTCAGATCGCCAACCCACCACGCCCACGTGGTTACCTGCCGATGGATGGTCTGGCTGGCTACAAAAAAGCATGCCAAGATCTTTTGTTCAGCAAAGACAGCCAGATCGTCAAAGATGGACGTGTCGCCACCATCGCAACTTTAGGAGGCTCTGGTGCACTAAAAGTGGGTGCAGACTTCATTCATGAATGGTTCCCAAATGCCAAATGCTACGTGTCAAACCCAACATGGGCGAACCACATCGGTATCTTTGAAGGTGCTGGCATCGAAGTGGCAAAATACCCATATTATGATGCCCAGACGATCGGTGTAAAATTCGATGAAATGTGCGAATTCTTCAAAGGTCTGAACGAAAATGACGTGGTGCTACTGCACCCATGCTGCCACAACCCAACCGGTGTGGATCTGACCAATGATCAATGGGATGTGGTGCTTGATATTGTTAAAGACAAAAAACTCATCGCGTTCATGGACATCGCCTATCAAGGCTTTGGCGAAGGCATGGAAGGCGACGTGTACGCCATCCGCCGCGCTGTGGACATGGGCTTGCCGATCTTTGTATCAAACTCATTCTCAAAAAACCTATCGCTATACGGTGAGCGCGTTGGCGGTCTGTCGGTGGTTGCACCATCAAAAGAAGAAGCCGACCGCGTACAAGGTCAATTAAAATTCACCGTACGCCGCATCTATTCAAGCCCACCATCACACGGCAACAATGTCGTGGACATCGTGATGAACGATGAAGCGTTGTTCGAGCAGTGGGTTGGCGAAGTGTATGAGATGCGTGACCGTATCCGTGAAATGCGCCAAAAACTACAAGACACCCTAACCGCCAAGCTGCCAGAGCGTGACTTTAGCTACTTCACCAAGCAACGCGGCATGTTCAGCTTCACCGGTCTGACCGCTGAGCAAGTCGTGCGTCTGCGTGATGAATTCGCGGTGTACATGGTTGAAAATGGCCGCATGTGTATCGCTGGCCTGAACAACAAGAACGTTGAATATGTTGCCAATGCAATGGCGGAAGTTCTAAAATAAGTCTAAATTAGCTCAACAAAAAGCCGCTTATGATTAAGCGGTTTTTTATCGCTCATCGTTAATTTGCCATAGTGGCAATCAGCGATTAGCTTATTATCAAAATAAAGAAAACGCCCACATCATAAGGGCGTTTTCTTTGGATGGTTTATTGATTTTCTTGAGATTTTAGGAATTGTACCAGCATTGGTACAGGGCGACCTGTTGCGCCTTTATTTGCACCACTAAGCGATGCAGTGCCTGCGATGTCAAGGTGTGCCCATGCTTGACCTTCTTTGATGAAGTGCTGCAAGAAGCATGCTGCAGTGATAGAGCCGCCCTCGCGTCCACCGATGTTCTGCAGGTCGGCGAAGTTTGATTTTAGTTGGCTTGCGTATTCATCATCAAGCGGCATCTGCCACAGTAGGTCGCCTGTATTTTCGCCAGCTGATTCTAGGGCGAATAGCGTATCTTCATCGTTACTGTACACGGCTGAACGCACGCTACCTAGAGCGATGACGCACGCGCCTGTTAGGGTTGCTGCATCCACGATGGTGCGCGGCTTGTAGTTATCCTGAACATAGCACAAAGCGTCGCACAGCACCAAGCGACCTTCGGCATCGGTATTTAGGATCTCGACGCTCGTGCCGTCCATCGCATTTACGATGTCGCCTGGGCGGGTGGCTTTGCCTGATGGCATGTTCTCTGCGCAGGCGAGCACTGTTACTAGATCAATCTCAAGGCCTGCTTCGCATACTGCTTTAGTAGTGCCCAACATGGCAGCAGCGCCACCCATGTCGAACTTCATCTCGTCCATGCCAGCGCCAGGTTTTAGTGAGATGCCACCTGTATCGAAAGTAATGCCTTTACCGACCAAAGCGATCGGGTTGTCCAGCTTGGCTTTTTTGCTGCCTTTTTTGTTCTTGCCGTAGTATTCGATGACCACCAATTGACCTTCTGCGTCGGAGCCTTGGGATACTGACATAAAGCAGCCCATGCCCAGCTTGGTCATTTCTTTTTCGCCTAGGATGGTTACTTTGACTTTATCGCCGTATTCTTTGGCAAGCTTTTTGGCTTCTTTGGCAAGCGCCACTGGATTTAGATTGTTTGGTGCCTCATTTACCAAATCACGGGCGAAGCTTTGACCTGCGAATGTGGCTTTGGTCAGATCAAGTGCTGCCTGATAGTCGTCTTGGCTGTCTTTGTTGTTGATGAAGCTTAGGAAAGCCAATTTGTCGGCATCTGCTCTTTTGGCGAAATAACGATCGAAGCGATAACTGGCTGCCAATAAAGACAGCACAAATTGTGAGAAGTGTTTTTGGCAAATCACATCGCCCCAAACGATGGCGGCTGATTTATGGTTTTTGATGGTTTTGTAGGTTGCCGCGCCAAGCTTTTGGATGTTTTTGGCAAGTTTTTCTGATTTGCCTGCGCCAATGATAGTGATGCCTACGCCATCATCTGATAAGGCGTAATCGCTCACCACGTCACACAGCTCACCCTTGAACCCTGATTTTTTGATAAGGTTTTCTGCGCGGGCGGTGTGTTCGCTTTGGGTGTTGCCAAGAAGTTTGCCTTCATTGTTGGCGAAGAATACCAGCTGTGGTAGTGGGTTGGATTTGGTGGCTTTTTTTAGGGTAAGTTCTGAATGAACCGATAATTGAATTGACATGATCTTTCCTTGTGGGTTTTGTTGATGAATAAATAATGGTGTAAGCGGGTTACAACAAGATTAGTTTAGCATATTTGCCATGCTTAATATATAGTGCGCAATGACAAAAAACAAGCCAAAACTACCAAAATCGCCTAAACATTTTGTTTAAAAATTCATTTAAAAGAAGCTCAAAATCCTCGCATCATCGCTAATCTTCGCCATGTTTTTTTGATATAATGAGAGGTTAATTTTCCTGGTTTTGGATGACGTCTTGATTTTACGCCGCTATATGATACGCGAGGTTGCTACGACCACAGCCCTGGTACTTGGGTTCTTGGTGGTGATGCTGCTTGGCGGGCGTTTGATTCGCTATTTTGGCATGGCGGCAGAGGGTGGGCTGGATGTGGGCGTGCTATTTACGCTCATCGGATATAACCTGCCTTATTTTTTGGAGCTGATTTTTCCGCTGTCGTTTTTTATTGGGCTGATGCTTGTTTTTGGTCGGCTGTATGCTGATCATGAGATGGCGGCACTAAACGCCAGCGGCATCAGTCGGGGGCGCGTGTCGCGGCTGCTCATACCGCTTGTGTTGGTGGCTTTTTTGGCTCAAGGATTCATCACGCTTGTCGCCAAACCATGGGGTGTGGCGAAGGCAGCGAACATCTGGCAAGAGCAATCAGTCCTTGAGATCTTTGACATCATCACCCCAAGAAAATTCATCAGCAGTGGCGAATATCACCTCTATGTCGGTGAGATTGGCGAGAATCGTGAGTATCTACAGGACGTCATCGTCATCCAAATGGCAAAAAACCCTGACCCTAGAAACGCCGCCAGCATGAGTGACATCGCTCATCAAGATGACCAAGCGGACAATGCCCAAAAAGCACAAGAAATCGCCACCAGAATCCCCCAAGAACTCATCTTTGAAAAAGACACCATCATCTTTGCCAAGTCTGCAACCCAAGTGGACAGTGATGATGGGATGATACGACTTGACCTACATCAAGGACGGCGCTATGAAGTTGATGCCACCAGTAAGAAATACAGCCAGATTGGATTTGAGCGATATCGCATCAGTCTGGCAGCCAGCAGTAACGAAGACCTAAAACCCTTAAAGATCGAAGGTTGGCGGACTCAAGATTTGTTTGCAAACATGAATACGCCCAATCAAACTCCAAGTTCCCAAGAGATTCATGCTGAGCTTGGTTATCGATTCAGCTTGCCATGGCTGATCTTGATTGCAACGATTTTGGCAGCGCCACTGGCTCAGGTGAAGCCGCGCCAAGGCAGATGGTTAAAGCTTATTCCAGCGTTATTTATCTTCGTGGCGAATGTGCTGATTTTGATTTCCCTGAAGGAAAGCATCGCTAAGGGTAAGGTTGGAGATTGGGCGTATCCTGTGGTTCTTGCGGCGCTGTTTGCGGTGGCGATATACATCAATTATCATGAACGCATGATGGCAAAACTGCGTCTAAATCGTCAAGGAGGCGCGGCATGAAGTCACATATTTTAGCCAAATATGTCATCCGAGCGGCATTCTTGGCGATGCTTGGTGCGGTGCTTGGGTTGTGGTTGTTGCAGCTGATTTTTGCTTATTTAAATGAGCTTGAGGATCTAAACGATACTTATACGGTGATGGATGCGCTCAAATTCATCCTGTATCGTTCGCCGTATTTCTTAGTGCAGTTCATTCCAACCGGCGCGCTGCTTGGTGCGGTTGTGGGCTTGGGGCTATTGGCGGGCAACAGCGAGCTTGTGAGTATGCAGGCGTCGGGCGTGAGCAAATATCGCATCATCAGCTGGGCGATGATCCCTGCCAGCGTGTTCGTGGTGTTATCACTGGCAGTGAATCAATACGTACTACCCATCACCAACCAAAAAGCTGAAGCCATTAATACGCGCACCCCTGAGACCAAGCTCGTGTCCGTGAATGGCTACTGGTCGGTGAATGAGCATGATGGTGGGCAAGACATCGTCCATATCAGCTATGCCGACAGCGATGGGGTGCTTGGCGAGACCAAGCGTTATACGCTAGATCAAAGTAGCAACCTAACAGGGGCGATGCGCGCATCGTCAGGCGTGTATGATGCCAAGAGCAGTGATGATCGCTATTCGTGGCAGCTGTCAGACATCGATGTGGTAAATATTAATGCATCAGGCGTAATCCGCACCCATGAGAATGCCAAGATTCTGACACTACCCATTGCACCCACTGATGTGCATTTATTGACCCGTGAGCCTGAGGACATGTCGCTGACTGACCTGTATGCCCATGGTCAGCTCATGGATCATCAAGGTTCATCATCAGCACGTCACGAGTTAAAATTTTGGCAAAAGCTGCTATCACCTTTTGCGGTGCTGTCCTTGGTATTGGTGGCATCGTCATTCGTATTTGGATCGCTGCGCTCCCAAGGTCTAGGGCTTCGCATTGTGTTGGCGTTATTGACAGGGCTTTTGTTTAGTTATCTGACTGATCTGACTGGCTTTATTGCCTTGGCTGCTAATTGGTCGCCATTTGTCATGGCGATGTTACCCATCATCATCAGTGCGCTGGCAGGCGTCTATCTACTACAAAAACGGCAATAATAGAATAAATAAAAAGCAGGTAATAACCTGCTTTTTTTATGTGAAGCTGATTAATTAGCTCTCCGCACCGTCTGGAACGAACACATAGCCCACGCCCCATACGGTTTGGATGTAGCGTGCTTGAGATGGGTTATCTTCAATCAGGCGGCGCAGGCGAGAGACCTGCACATCAATCGAGCGCTCCATCGCACCCCATTCACGACCGCGGGCCAGATTCATGAGCTTGTCGCGAGTTAGCGGCTCTCTTGGGTGCTGTACTAATGCTTTTAACACGCTAAATTCACCCGTGGTTAGCGTGACGACATTACCATCGCGTTTCAAGGTGCGCGTTGATAGATCAAGTGTCCAAGGGCCAAATTCAACCACTTCTATCTGCTGTGATGGAGCGCCTGGAAGCTCACGGTTTTGGCGGCGTAGGACTGCTTTAATACGAGCCAACAACTCTTTTGGGTTAAATGGCTTAGGCAGATAGTCATCCGCTCCCGCTTCTAGGCCTGCGATGCGGTCAGCATCAGAACCTTTGGCGGTCAGCATGATGATAGGAATGTCAGAATTTTCGGTGCGTAGGCGCTTACAGATGCTGATACCATCTTCATCAGGCAGCATTAAATCAAGCACGATCAAAGAGAAGATCTCGCGCGCAATCAGCTTATCCATCTGCTTGCCATCATGCGCTACTCGCACGACGAAGCCATCATCTTCTAGAAATCTTTGTAATAAGGTGCGCAGACGTACGTCATCGTCCACAACCAAAATGCGATGGGCAATATTTTCGTTAGTTTCTGTCATGGTTTATCCTTAGGTGATTACCACTGATTATTATTGTTAGTGTACAACATTGCACAAAAAAATGTAACAAATTTTTGGCTACTTTGCAAAATTTTTCAACCTCTCATCCTTATCATACCATGCCCGCGCCATGAATAAAGCAAAATTTGCAAACGATAACAAATTTTAACTCAATTTCGCCGTTTGGATGAATTTTGCGGTTTTTATGGCTTGGCGACTATGGTAAAATGATAACTATTTTAAGTTCCCATTTTGGATTTTTAAAGAACAAGCCTATGACAGACATCGTCCAGACCCCGATCGATCATGCCGCCATCTATGACAAACTTGCCAAAGAGCACGGTGTAAAGCCAAGTCAAGTGGCGGCATTTGCTGAGCTATTTGGTGAGGGTGCGAGCGTGCCATTCATCGCCCGTTACCGTAAGGAGCAGACAGGCGGTCTGGATGATGCCTTGCTGCGCGCATTGGAAAAAGGCCTGGTGCTACAGCGTGATTTGGCAGCCAGACGCATTAAGATTATTGAGCTTTTGACCGCTCAGAATGCACTGACTGATGAGCTCGTTACTCGCATTGAGGCAGCGAATACTAAGCTTGAATTAGAAGAGATCTATCAGCCTTATCGTCCACGTCGTCGTTCGGTGGCTGCCCGCGCCAGACTGGCAGGACTTGAACCTATCGCACAAGACATCCTGGCGGGTGCAGCACCTAGCGAGGCTTTGGCAGGATTTAGCTGCCCTGAGACTCTGACTGATGAGACCGGCGAGACCTTTGAAGCTGACTTTAAAGACTTTGATAAGCAGCTAGCAGGCGTGCAGGCGATTATCTTAGATACTTGGGCGCAGTCTTTGGATCTGCTTGATGAAGTGCGACTTGGCTTTAATAAGGCGGCCAGCATTCGCTCGGAGCTTGTCGGTGAAGAAAAGCGAGAGGCAGGCGAGAAATTTAAAGATTATTTTGAGCACAGCGAACCATTTGCCAAGCTATCGAACCATCGTCTGCTTGCCATGCTGCGCGGTCGTCAGCAGAATGTGCTGGTGCTACACGTTGATGGCGAAGATGAGCCATTTGTCCAAAAAATCAAAAGCCACTTCGGTGTTGATCAGTCAGCGGTCAACGGCGAATTTTTGGCAGATACGGTCGATAAGCTTTGGCGTGCCAAGTGGCGCAGCCAAATCGAGCACCGCCTATTAACCGAGCGCCGTGTGGCCGCAGAGACCGATGCGATTGGTGTGTTCGCCGAGAATCTAAAGCATCTACTGATGACAGCACCAGCAGGGCGTAAGGTGATTTTGGGCGTGGATCCAGGCATCCGTCACGGTGTGAAGATGGCGGTGATCGATGCCACAGGCGATGTGCTCGCCACCGACACAGCTTATCCATTCGAGCCTTACAATAAAGTCGATGAAGCGCGCAAGATGATCGCAGGTCTGATCAGATCGCATGACGTGGAGCTGGTCGCCATTGGCAACGGCACCGCAAGCCGCGAGAGCGAAAGTTTGGTAAAATCTATCATCGATGATGACAAACTGTCCGCCAAAGCGTTGGTCATCTCTGAGGCAGGTGCGTCTGTATATTCGGCAAGCGAGATTGCAAGCAATGAGCTGCCTAATCTTGATGTGTCCGTTCGCGGCGCCGTATCGATCGCTCGCCGTCTTCAAGATCCGCTGTCTGAGTTGGTAAAAGTTGAGCCAAAGGCGATCGGTGTTGGGCAATATCAGCATGATGTTAACCAAACCGAACTAGAATCTAGCCTCGATAAGGTAACCGAGGACTGCGTGAACGCTGTGGGCGTGGACGTGAACACAGCAAGTCCTGCCATTTTGGCGCACATCGCAGGTCTAAATAAAAATGTTGCACAGCAGATTGTTGATTATCGTCGTACCAATGGCGCCTTCAAAAACCGTGAAGAGCTAAAAGCCGTACCGCGCCTGGGTGTGAAGACCTTTGAGCAGGCGGCAGGTTTCTTGCGCATCAAGGATGGCACGGAGCCATTGGATGCTACTGGCGTCCACCCAGAGAGTTATGGACTGGTGTATGAGATTTTACGTAAAGCGGATAAATCATTAACAGACGTACTAGGTAATGAGGCGGTCGCTAAATCGCTCAATGACAGCGCTGATAATTTTAGCCAACTTGCAACCGTCGTCGCTGAGCTTGCCAAGCCTGCACACGATCCACGCGGAGAATTTAAGACGGCGAAGTTCCGCGATGATGTCAATTCTATCAAGGATCTGACGGTGGGCATGGTGCTAGAAGGTGTGGTGACGAACGTGACTGCCTTTGGCTGCTTTGTCGATGTTGGCGTACATCAAGATGGTTTGGTTCACATCTCAGAGCTTTCCGATGGCTTCGTGGACAATCCTGCGGCTGTCGTTAAGCCTCAGGACATCGTCTGGGTGCGAGTAATCTCAGTTGATGAGGCTCGTGGCCGTATAGGTTTTAGTATGAAATCAGAAGCTGCCAAGGCGGACAAAAAAGCCGATAAGTCAAAAGAAAAAGAAGATCGCAAACCTCGCACATCAGACAAAAAAGTGGATAAGACCAAAGATCGGCGCAGCGAGCGTCGCCGTTCTGATAAATCAGACAAACCAAAAGCTCAAGACAATAAAGTCGGCAGTCTAGGCGCATTATTAAAGCAAGCAGGTCTATAACTGATAAGATAAAACCACAATAAGCCATCAGACGATTCTGGTGGCTTATTTTATAGGTCTTTAAAATTGATACTGGTGCCAGCTGCAAGCGGGCTTAACCAGAGTAGATATTTGGTGTCGCCGACCTGAATTGACAAATCAAAAAAAATCCCCCGAATTTCGGAGGATTTTTAGTAGATGGAAGATTATTTACGATCTTCGATCTTAACGAATTCACGGTGCTTCTCACCAGTGTAACGCTGACGAGGACGACCGATTTTGAATGCTTCTGAGTGCATTTCAGTCCAGTGTGCGATCCAGCCAGCAGTACGCGCTAGTGCGAAGATTACTGTGAACATAGACGTTGGGATGCCGATGGCTTTTAGGATGATGCCAGAGTAGAAGTCTACGTTTGGATATAGCTTACGATCGATGAAGTATTGATCAGACAGAGCGATTTTCTCTAGTTCCATCGCCAGTTGTAGCTTAGGATCGTTCACGCCTAGTGCGCCCAATACCTCGTCACAAGTTTCTTTCATCACTTTGGCACGTGGGTCAAAGTTCTTATAAACACGGTGACCAAAGCCCATTAGCTTAGCTTCTTTAGTCTTAACTTTTTCCATGAATGGCGCAACGTTTTCGATTGAGCCAATTTCATCTAGCATGGTAAGAACTGCTTCGTTCGCACCGCCGTGTGATGGTCCCCATAGAGCAGCGATACCTGATGCGATACACGCATATGGGTTAGCGCCGGTAGAACCAGCAAGACGCACGGTAGAAGTTGATGCGTTTTGTTCGTGGTCGGCGTGTAGAGTGAATATTTTGTCCATTGCTTTAACTAGCACAGGATTTGGCTTGTAATCTACATCGCCTGGGGTTGCGAACATCATGTATAGGAAGTTTTCAGCATAGCTGAAGTCTTTACGTGGATACAGGAACGGTTCGCCGATTGAGTATTTATAGCTCATCGCTGCCAAAGTTGGAACTTTAGCGATCAAGTCTACCGCAGTGTCATCACGGTGTGCTGCATCAGAGATGTCTAGGTGGTTGTGATAGAATGCAGATAGCGCACCAACCACACCGATCATGATTGCCATTGGGTGAGCGTCACGACGGAAGCCTTCGAAGAACTTACGCAGTTGATCGTGTACCGCCATGCGGTCATTGATGCGTGCGTAGAATTTTTCTTTTTGTTCAGTGGTCGGTAGGTCGCCGTATAGTAGCGCGTAGCAGACTTCTAGGTAGTCAGCGTTGCCTGCCAAATCATCGATGGCATAACCACGATGTAGTAGCTCGCCTTTGTCGCCGTCGATATAAGTTAGTGCTGATTCAACAGGTGCAGTTGCCATGAAGCCTGGATCATAAGTCCAAAATCCTGCTTTAGCCACGGCGCTCACGTCCAAAACTGGGCGACCAAGCGTGCTTTCTAGCACTGGCATTTCGTATTCTGTGCCGTCAACGACGAGTTTTACATTTGACATAATAGACCTCTTTTGGGTTGGTTGCGTCCTTGAACTGTATTCATACCGTGGGTGATTGACTATTTTCCTTCACAGACTGACCGGTCCTACAAATACAGAATATCAGACGGGCGTCATCGCATCTATGTTAAGCCTTTAAGCATGGACGCGACATCCTTGTTTAGCTTTATAAAGGTGCACAAACTTAAACAGCGCACACGATTTGGTTGCGATGATAATACAAAAACTTTCACCAACTTACAAGCCTAAATCAAGAAATATTTATCAAAAAATCATTTTAGCGTGATTTGATAAATAAGATTAAGCCGTCAGCGAAAACAGTTGTGCATTAAAACGCAACTATGATTGTAGGGATAATTCACGAACTTGACAAGCTATTTTGGGCTGATGACATTATTTGTAACAATATAAATGCGTACTTTGATAATTTGATAAGTTAAGGATTTGTATAAATATAAGTTTGTTGCTTTTATAACCATGATTTTGTTTAAGTTGAGCTTTGTGCATGTTTTACCCTGATATTGCGATTATTTTTTATTGGTTACAAAAAATTGCCCCTATTTTTACATAAAATGGGGAAATTTATTTGTAAAATTCTCCTAAGCGTTTTATAATTCCAATATTTACCAAACCGCTTTTATAAATGATAATCACTTGCACTGCAAGGCTTTGGGCGATATTGGCTGTTCTTATTTACCCAAACTAAAGAAACTCGTCTATAAAAGTTTATTTTTTGATGGTGTTCGCTGTGTTAGAGTGTCAAAAAATCTCAAAACGCAGATTTGTTTTGCTTTATTAAATACAATCATTAAAAAGTTTAATGGTAAAATCGAACTTTTTAGGGATTTAATAACCCAAAGTAAATGTGCGCCAGGGCAATTGACATACCCTTCAGCCAGCTCTCCTTGCCCTTTTCGGCGTAAATTAGATAAGGATGCCCGCTGTGAAAAGCAACCGACCGATTAACTTACCTCTAAGCCAAGTGATTGCGGTGAACTCAAAGTCGCCAATTGCCATGGCTTCTATTTTGCACCGTGTTTCTGGCATTGTGCTATTTTTACTTGTTCCTGTGATGTTGTGCATTCTGCAGACGTCACTGTCATCACCTGAAGGCTTTGCTTCTGTGTTTGACAATGTATTGCTTCGTTTCGTGGCTTGGATTTTTGTGGCGGCGACAGCATACCACTTCGTGATGGGTATCAAGCACTTGCTTGCTGACCTTGGCATGAATGAAGAATTTAAGTCTGGTAAGACTGCTGCTGTTATTAGCTTTGTGATTGCGGCGATCTTGATTGTGGCTTCGTTTGTATGGGTGATGTTCTAATGGCTAGAAATAATTCAGGTGTTAAAAGCGCAACAGGTCTTACCGGTTCAGGTTCGCGCGATTGGATTTTGCAGCGTATCAGCGCAGTAGTTTTGGCAGTTTATGCTGTTGTTGTGATCGGATTTTTCTTGTTCAATCAAGTAGATTACAACGCGTGGCATGGTTTTATGATGAGCCTGCCAATGAAGCTGTTTAGTCTTGTGGCGATTTTGTCATTGGTGTTTCATGCGTGGGTTGGTATGTGGACAGTATTTACCGACTATGTTAAATCATCAGGTCTGCGCATCGTACTGCAAGCGGCGGTTATCGTCGCTGTTTTGGTGTATCTGTTCTGGGGTGTGATGATTTTTTGGTAATTTACCATTCATCAACGTTTGACAAATTCATAAAATTCTAGGATTTAACATGGCATCAGCACAAGATAATACAATTAATAACATCCCCACGCTAAACTTTGACGCTGTCATCGTCGGTGGCGGTGGCTCTGGTATGCGTGCATCTTTGCAGCTTGTAGAAGGCGGCATGAAGGTGGCGGTACTGACTAAAGTTTTCCCAACTCGTTCGCACACTGTTGCTGCTCAAGGCGGTATTGGTGCATCTTTGGGTAACATGAGTAATGACAACTGGCACTTCCACTTCTATGACACCGTAAAAGGTTCTGACTGGTTGGGTGACCAAGACGCAATCGAATATATGTGCCGCGAGGCACCAAAGGTTGTATATGAGCTAGAGCACATGGGTATGCCATTCGACCGTAATGCAGACGGTACAATCTATCAGCGTCCATTCGGCGGTCACAGTGCTAACTACGGCGAAAAAGCTGTTCCACGTGCCTGTGCTGCAGCTGACCGTACAGGTCACGCGCTGCTGCACACACTATACCAAAAAAACCTTGAGAAAGGCACCCAATTCTTCGTTGAGTGGATCGCTCTTGACCTGATCAAAGATGCTGACGGTAACATCAATGGTGTGGTTGCGCTAGATCAAGAAACAGGCAACATCTCTGTATTCCAAGCTCAAACTACCGTACTAGCGACAGGTGGTGCAGGTCGTATCTTCCGCGCTTCTACCAATGCCTACATTAACACAGGTGATGGTCTGGGCATGGTTGTGCGTGCAGGCATCCCGCTACAAGATATGGAATTCTGGCAATTCCACCCAACAGGTGTGGCAGGCGCTGGCGTACTATTGACTGAAGGCTGTCGTGGTGAAGGTGCAATCCTTCGTAATAAGCACGGCGAAGCGTTCATGGAGCGTTATGCCCCAACTCTAAAAGACCTTGCGCCGCGTGACTTCGTATCACGTTCTATGGACCAAGAGATCAAAGAAGGTCGCGGCTGTGGTCCCAATGGCGACTACATTGTGATGGACATGACCCACTTAGGTCACGCCGAGATCATGAAGCGCCTGCCTTCTGTATTTGAGATCAGTCATAACTTTGCGAACGTTGACATCACCAAAGAGCCTGTTCCTGTTGTACCTACCATTCACTACATGATGGGCGGCATCCCAACCAACATCCACGGACAAGTAACTGTACCTGTTCTAGATGGTAACGTTGATGAACAAGGCCTATACACTGAAGGTCGCGTGATCAAAGGTCTGTATGCGATCGGTGAGTGTGCGTGTGTGTCTGTACACGGTGCGAACCGTCTAGGTACGAACTCACTACTTGACTTGGTGGTATTTGGCCGCGCAGCAGGTCAGCACATCCTTGATGAATTCGCGAAGTCTGACCGCGGTTACAAGCCGCTAGATCCACGCGTACTTGACTACACTCAAGGTCGTCTTGATAAGCTACAAAACTCAACCGAAGGCTACAATGCCCAAGAAGTTGCTGATGAGATCCGTTCTATCATGCAATCACACGCAGGCGTATTCCGTACCCAAGCGTTGATGGACGAAGGCGTAGAGAGAATTTTAGCTCTGGCACCAAAAGTTGAGCAAATCCACCTAAAAGACAAATCAGCTGTCTTCAACACCTCACGTATCGAAGCGCTAGAAGTGGCGAACTTGTATGAAGTTGCTAAGGCGACCATGCTATCAGCTGCTCTACGTCACGAGTGCCGTGGTGCGCACAGCGTACTAGATTATGAGCGTCCTGCTGATGACGACTATGCACCGCTGGGACGTAATGACCACGAATGGATGAAGCACACGCTTTGGTACTCTGAAGGTAACCGTGTGATTTATAAGCCAGTTCGCAAGAAGCCTCTAACTGTGGATTACTGTGAGCCACGCGTTCGTACGTTCTAATTTTTAACAATTAACAAAACGCTTGGGCAAAAGCCAAACTGCCAGACGCCCAAGCCAATTGCGGAGAAAGACAATGAGTCGAGGCAAGCGCATTGTAGAGATTTATCGCTACGACCCAGACAAAGACAACGCCCCATACATGCAGACTTACGAAATCGAACTTCTAGATTCTGATCGTATGCTTCTTGATGTTCTGCTACGTCTTAAAAAAATCGACGAGACCCTAACTTTCCGTCGCAGCTGCCGTGAGGGCATCTGTGGTTCTGATGGTATGAACATCAACGGTAAGAACGGTCTTGCATGTCTGATCAACATGAACACCTTACCAAATAAAATCGTCGTACGTCCACTACCTGGGCTACCAGTGATTAAAGATTTGGTGGTAGATATGAACCAATTCTACGCTCAGTATGAAAAAGTTCATCCGTTCTTGATCAACGATCAACCTGCACCACCAAAAGAGCGTTTACAATCACCAGAAGATCGTGAGAAACTAAACGGTCTATATGAATGTATTCTATGTGCATGCTGCTCAACCTCATGCCCATCATTCTGGTGGAATCCTGATAAGTTCCTGGGTCCATCGGCACTACTGAATGGCTATCGTTTCATCATTGACAGCCGTGACAGCGACACCCAAGCTCGTTTGGCACGTCTGGATGACCCATTTAGCCTGTTCCGTTGCCGTGGCATTATGAACTGTGTGTCTGTATGTCCTAAGGGTCTAAACCCAACTAAGGCAATCGGACACATCCGTAACATGCTGCTTGATGTGGCGGGCTGATCATCATTTGCCCAAAAGCCCTGCCATTTGGTGGGGTTTTTTGTTGCTGATAAAGTTATTGATGGCAAGAGGTGTAAAATGTACATTTGTCCAAACAACCTTGATAAATCAAAAAACAACTATAATACCACGCAAGTCAGCACAATCGTACTCTATCAAGTCTTGCTGACGGATAAGGCTTGTATTTTTATGTTAAGGAAAATCTCATGAAAAAAATTCTCAATCCTTGCACTGACTGCAACCACTGCCATTACTCCTGCTTTTGCAGAAGTAAACTCTTATGCCACACCAAGCGTTACACAATCTACCGTTTCACTTGATGTTATGGATACATCAGCCACCACTTCACAAGCGGATTTGTCTTTTGCGTTTGATGATGTAGAAAACTTACAAACTGTTGCCATGACAGATAAGTAGATGGCAGAGATGGAGGGGGCTTTTATACCCATTATTTTGAATGTGGGAGGTCGTTTTGTTACAAATCAACTAGCTAAACATTATATTAGTAATGCTGGTTTGGTTTATGGTACATATACTTGGGGTAAAAGCCAAGGTAATAGTAATAAAGGTAAGTAGTTGTACTGCTTGTTTGTTGAGTAGCTTGGTAAGACTTAATCTGCTTATTTGTTTAAAACAGGCAGGTTAAGTTTAATTATTTTTTCTTTGCATCATAGTTAATATAATTGGATTATTATGAATTTTATAAAAAAACAATTAAGTTGTGATAAAAATTGTATAAACAACTTAGAGCATCAGTCTAGATGTATTGATTGTGAAAAAAAGTTACAGATATTGGGATATTTTCTGTTAAGTTTGTTGATTGTGATTGTCTTGGTTGGTGCTTACTGGCAAAATACGGTTGTATCTTTATTTGGTTTTATAGCGATTTTATTGTATAAATTATTTTCTTATCAAATTGAGCGTTTATTTTATAGTTTGGTTGTTAAAAAGTTATCAAAAGATAAAAATCAAACAAACTAAATAAAAATTATAAAAAACACCTGACATATACAACTGTGTTTTTTGCTATCGTACACAATAACTACACTAAATATACTACATTAGTGTAGTTATTGACTATCAGTGCCATACTGATAGCTTTTCCTAATGTTAATAAAGAAAAGTTTTATGAAAAAAACTATCAATCCTAGCACTAAGTGCTACTATTATTAGCGCCCGTGTTTTTGCAGAAACAACTGTTTGTCTATACCAAGTACTGCCCTAAGTGTAGAATTATCTAGTCAAACGACTCAAGCAACCGACCTATCGTTTGCTTTTGAGGATATCCAAAACTTACAAGCAGTCGCAATGACTGATAGCGAGATGCAGGAGACGGAGGGGGCGGTTGCTCCTATCTATGCACTTGGTGTTTTGCAATGAATACAGGTAGGTTTATTGCAACACGCTATGTTTCTAGAAGTATTGCTGTAAATGCGGCACGCAAAGGTTGTAATCTCATGTGTTAGGTACATCACAACAGGCGAAAAGTTTGGCAAATTAGGCGTACGGCAAAAGCAATGTTACTCGACATGGACCGAGTGGACATCGAAAACATGTTGATTATTCTCATTATCAACCGACAATACGAAAAATAAATGGCATGGAAAATAAAGGACATATTTTTTTATGGCAATCAATATCGTAGATGATTTTGAATGGTTATTTATTGATGGTATTTTTGAGGCATAAAATGTTTTTTGAGATACAACCTTTTGAGAGTATGGAAAAGCACTCTTTTCGTCTGGCCAATCATTACCTATCAAAAGATGTAAAAAATAACAGTCTTACTGGCTGGGCTTGGGAATTGAGTGATTGTCAGACCATCATTGATGGAGAATTGCTTAATGATAGCCTGCCCAAAAAACAGCTCAAAGATATCTATAAGGACATACAAAGAGGAAAGATTATTGCCAAATACCAAAGATGTCTAAATCAAGATGGGGAATTATTTTTGCATGATGTTTTTGATAAGGTTGGTAGTTTTACATTTTCTATTTATGAGGAAGATAGCAGACCGTCTAATATTGCCAAAAAGATAAGCATAAAAGACTTAAGAGCGGGTTTTGTCATAGATACTGGTGTTGTCTTATTGGTGGCATAGGATGGGCAAGGTCCACTCTGCTTAATTGGTCAAAGCATATTATTTATGGAAATCCAAAATGAAAGTTAATAATTTATTATCTATTGTGCTTATTTTTCCACTCATCGCCCACGCCGACCTACCCCTCACAATAGAAGATATCTTGGCGGATAAAAGTCGCTGAACAATAAATACAGAAATAAAAGCAATGAATTTTAACCAGTAAAAAATCACAAGAAGTGTTTGACAAAGCAAAAGAATACTATAGTATCATTCAAATCAGAACAACTGTACTTTAACAAGCCTTGCTGATGGCTGGGACTTGTAATTTAAGGAAAAATATTGTGAAAAAATTTTCAATCCTAGCACTAAGTGCTACTATTATCACCGCCCCTGCTTTTGCAGAGACGACTGTTTATCAAGCCATACTAAGCACCACACCAAGTGTAGAATTATCTACTCAACCAACCCAGGAAGCCGATTTATCGTTTGCTTTTGATGATATAGAAAATTTGCAAGCCACCGATATGACACTTGCAGAGATGCAGGAGACGGAAGGAGCGGTTGCTCCATTGGTGGCAATAGGGGTGATTCATGGTGGGCGTTTTATAGCACAAAGATGGGTAACGCAGAGAGTTGCTGGTGCTGCTCTATCAAAAGGTGCGAATATCTACACGAGAAACTCTCAACAAGCCAAAGCAATTGCAAATCAAGCATGGGGACGGCAAAATATTATTCGGCATGGAAAAAAAGGAGCTGCACTCTAATTATTCGCATTACCAGCATACAAACCAAAAATACAGAGGTCATGCTTTTTTATGGAAAACGACATAGATAAATTAAGATAAAGAAGATGTTTTTTGAAATTGCCTGTGCAAGGTCTAATAATAAACATTGCCTTTTAAGGGAAGCAAGATTTTTTTTACAATGTGAAAAAAATAATCATCTTTATTATAGAAAAACGGTCAATAATGAAGATGGTATAATACAGAAATGTTTTATTATTGAAGACATGATTGTTACGCACTCATCGAATCCAAAACTTTTTAACAACTGCATAAAAATGGACTTAAGAAATAAATGTATTTATCCATCGATGTTTTTGTTATCAAACAGTATTATCAATATATTAAAAAAATTACAAGAAGATAAAACTTTTTTATCTTTTTCCTACTCTGAAGATTTTGCAAATATGCAAACTCATAAAATAGGCATGATAAATGAAAAAGCTATTTTTGTAGAGTTCAATAATTTATATATCGTTTGCGCATGAGCAAACTGGATGTCAACTTTGATATTGTAATCTGCCTAAATCATCAGCGACTATGCAGCTTGGAGCGATAAGTTGATTCACCAAGAAATGATTGATATCATGGATTGGTTTAAAAGTACAAGCGTAGTATCAAACCTCTTGACAAAGCAAAAGAATTACTAATATCATGCAAGTCAGCACAACTGTACTCTAACACCAAGTCTTGCTGACGGTTGAGACTTGTAATTTAAAGAAAAATATTATGAAAAAATTGTCAATCCTAGCAATTACTGATACTATCGCCACCGCCCCTGCATTTGCAGAAATAACTGTTTATCAAACTATACCAAGCACCACACCAAGCGTAGAGTTATCTACCCAATTTAATGAAGCAACCGATTTATCGTTTGCTTTTGATGACACCCAAAACTTACAAGCTGTTGCTATGACTGATAAGGAGATGGCAGAGACGGAAGGAGCATGGGTTCCTTATGCGGTTGGAGGGGCAATAGGCGGTATTAGCTATATATCGGGCTGTGCTTATACAAAGTGCACTGCGGCAGGTCTAGGTAAGTCTGTTGTTGGAGGTGCGTTGGTGCCTGTGCGTGGTGCTCAAGCCATATATGGCGCATCTAAAGTAGCATTTGCTGGGGGTACAATTAATGGTGTTGGAAACCGCAAAGGCTGGTGGTAACTTTGTTGAAGGGTAAAATCCTAAAGAAAGTTAGAAATTTGGTTAAGCACTTAACCAAATTTCACGCTTTTTTAGTTGTCTTAATTTTATTTTCTTATCGCCCCTGCGATGATGTTTTGGCTTCGAGTTTTTTATTGTCAATATTGTTTGTGTTTTTAATCGGCTCTTTTTTTATAAATGACTATTTTAAAAGCCCTATGTTTTTTACCATTCAGACGGAAAATTATATTGAAGATTTTCTACTGAATTATTCTTTGTTAATCGCTATTATCTTAACTCCGCTTGTTAGATTGGTAGTCTTTAATGATAATAATGTATTGTGCTAATCTTTTAGAATTTGATTCAAAGGTAGTGGTCCAAAAAGTATGCTGAACTAGGTTTTTCGTTGACCCTGAGCCTATCGAAGGGTAGGACAACCGTTAGGTTTCCCAAGCTCACCACGAACGGTTTTCCTTGTAGCATACTTTTTGGACCAGAGCTGAAAAGTAATTGTTTGTTATCTTATTTTAAACATATTGCCATATTTTTTATAAGATTATTGATTGACTTGTTAAGCTTAAATTAATTTTAGGATGTAGTCATGATTATTAAAATCAAACTGCTTAATGGTCATGTTGCAGACACATCGTTTTTGTAAATGGTCATTACTTGGCAAAAGACAAAAAAACAATGCTTTTGTTTGCATTGCTACGGATTTGCTAAAACATGAACTAAAATCCATTTTTGGCGATGTGCTTAATTTGACTTGGCATAAAGCGATAAAAGAAATAAAAAAAGGTACTGCATATTCTGAATATGCATTAAAGCAAGAAAGTGCGGCTTTGTTAAAAGATATCCATAGGTATTATGGAGCTTTTGAACTGACTTTTTTTGAAGAAAGCCCAAAAGATGCTTATTCATCAATCAAAAGAATTAAACATTGGGAATATTGATACCAATTATCCCATAAAGATAAATAGTGTAATTAGGATAGTTTGAGATGATATTATGAGATTGAAACTTTTATTGCTAACTTTAACCATATTGCCACTCATCACCCACGCCGACCTACCTCTTACGGTTGATGACATTTTGGCGGATAAAAACCGCTTTAAATTGGATACCGAACTTAGCTATTTTAATCAACAAAAAACATCGGCGGTGGCACAAGGCTTTAACAGCGTAGACTTAGGCGGTGGACGAACGGTTTATCTGCCCAATATTGGCGAGAGCAATACCAATACCGATAGCCTAATTGCATCTTTTGGAATGCGTTATGGTGTGAGTGATAGACTAGAAATGGGTATTAAGGCTAACGGTGTCTATCGCAATGACCGTCATCAAAATGGTGCGGATTTATCAAAGTCAAGCGATACAAGCCTAAATGATGTGAGCCTAGCCACCCAATACCAAATCATCAAAAACCATAAAACCTTGCCAGATGGCTTGATGTTTGGCGAATTATCGCTTTATGACAACACACAAGGGCTAAAAAGCAGAAGTGGTGCATCAGCACTCATTGGATTTTACCACTTATACGGTCAATGACCCCATCGTACTTAGTCTGACGGGGACTTATCAATATCAGGCAAATCGTGAGACCAATGCAAGTAATCGTGTGGATTTGGGCGATACAGCGATGTTAAACGGTATGGTAGGTTTTGCGGTCAATCCTGATATTACGCTGACAGGCGGTGTGAGTGTTCGCCACAAATGGGCGGACAAAAACGACTTTGGTAACATAGAAAACAACCAAACACAAACCTCTTTAAATCTTGGTTTGGCTTATGCACTAAGTGCAAGAAGTAACTTGACTGCCAATGTTCGCACACCAATTTCAGGAGCTAGCGGTAGTACGGTATCGGTCGGATTGACCACCAAGATTGGGGAGTTGCCACCGCCTTTATCTCAAAAATACCGCCAAGCCCAAAAACAAAATGCCAAATAAGGCTTTAATGGCTAAGATTGTAATCGTAATGAAAAAAGCTCTTTTATTTATAGTTGCTTTTAGCATAAATTTGGCTTATGCAGATTGGCATACACCCAAAACACTTAGCACAAAGACCGCTTACACCGATATTAAAAATAGCAAAGTTGCCAAGCAAGATGTGGACTATTCTTGTGGTGCATCATCGCTTTCTACCATTTTAACTTACTTTTATCAAACGCCTAAAACAGAACAGCAGATTTTGGACGATATGGCATTAGATGATGTGATGTCATCGTTTTTGGATTTGGCAAAGGTCAGTGAAAAATATGGTTTTACTTCTCGTGGTGTAATGATGGATTATGACACACTTACCAAGCTTAAAATTCCTGCCATTGTTTATGTCAATCACAAACGAAGCGACCATTTTAGTGTGGTGCGTGCCATTGATGAGTACAATGTCTATTTGGCGGATAGTAGCTGGGGCAATCGCACACTCACACGCCGTCAGTTTGAAAAGATGTGGCTTACCACCGACAATCAAAGTAAGGGTAAGGTTTTGTTAATCTTACCCACCACCGACACCCAAAAAAATCTTGCCGGTACCACTTTTACTGCTATCGTTGATACCCAAAAACTACTCAAACAAACCCCTGCGTTATTTTGGCGGTTCTTGTAACTTGGGCTGATTTTTGATGTTTTTGGTATTTTTAGAGTTTGTCATTACGCTTGTATTAGTATTTAAACCTAGCAAAATTTTTTTTGCTATACCGCAGTTTTTGGACAAGTTTTCTAAAAAATTTCCCTTATTCACATTTTAAAACTCTTTGCAACTTGTTATGTTTTGCCAAATGGCGTAAACTATGCACAGTATGGTATTTTTTTATAAATTCGACAGTTTGATTGGCTTTTTAAGTGATGATTTAAAAAACCAATCAAGAAAACACCATTGACTGAGAGTGTTAAATTATGACAAAAAGTAGCAAAGATACGGTGGCCTATCAAAGCACCGAACTCACCGCAGATGGTGCAGCGTATGTTGAGGCGTTGTACGAGGACTATTTGGCGGATAAGGCAAGTGTGAGCATCGAGTGGCAAAAATACTTTGCCGATTATGAGCAAGCAGGCGATGCCCCGCACAACGCGATCAAAGAGCAGTTCTTGCTACTTGCCCGCAACCAAACAAACGCCCGTCCTGGTCAAGCCCAAGGCGGCAGCACTGACTGCGACCCTAAACAAATGGCAGTTCAGCAGTTGATCTCTGCTTATCGTCGTCGTGGTCATCGCAAAGCTCAGCTTGACCCATTGGCACTACAGCAGCGTGCACCTGTTGAAGATTTGACCTTGGCTTATCATGGTCTGTCTGAAGCAGATCTTGACACGACTTTCCCAACCAGCGATCTTGCCATCGGTAAATCTGAAGCAACCCTACGCGAGATTATTGAGATTCTAGAGCGTGTGTATTGTGGCAGTATTGGCTATGAATACATGCATGTATTCACAGCGACCGAGAAACGTTGGTTCGAAAATTATATCGAATCAAACCACGGCCATATCCGCTTCGATAAAGACAAAAAACTAGAAATCTTTGACCGTCTAACCGCTGCCGAAGGTCTGGAAAAATACCTTGCGCGTAAATATACCGGCGTGAAGCGCTTCGGTCTAGAAGGGGGCGAGAGCTTCATTCCTGCTGTGCACGAGATGATTCAGCGTGTTGGCGGCTATGGCGCCAAAGAAGTCGTTATTGGCATGGCACACCGCGGTCGTCTGAACCTACTTGTGAACATCATGGGTAAGAACCCGTCTGTACTGTTTGATGAATTTGACGGTAAGATCCAGCCTACCGTTGGTTCTGGTGACGTAAAATACCACAACGGTTTTAGCTCGAACGTCGTTACCAAGGGTGGTGAGCTGCACTTGGCATTGGCGTATAACCCATCGCATCTAGAGATCGTCTCTCCGGTGATGCTGGGCTCAGTGCGTGCGCGTCAAGCTCGTCGTTCTGAAGGATACGGCTATGACATCGATAACAGCACGGTGATGCCAATTGTGGTGCACGGTGATGCTGCGTTTGCCGGTCAAGGTGTTAACCAAGAAACTTTCCAAATGTCACAAACTCGTGCCTACAAGACAGGCGGTACGCTGCATGTTGTGATTAATAACCAAGTTGGCTTCACCACATCACGCCCAGAAGACGCGCGTTCTACTGAGTACTGTACTGACGTAGCGAAGATGGTTCACGCACCTGTTATCCATGTTAATGGTGACGATCCTGAAGCGGTGGTATTTGCCTCTCAGCTATTGGTAGATTATCGCCAAGAATTCGGTCGTGACATCGTGCTTGACATCGTCTGCTATCGCCGTAACGGCCACAACGAATCAGACGAGCCGTCAGCCACTCAGCCATTGATGTATCAAATTATCAAAAAACTACCAACCACTCGCACCAGATATGCTGAGCAGTTGACAAAAGAAAACGTACTGACCAAAGAAGAGTCAGCACAAATCGAAGATAACTACCGCGTGGCACTTGACAACGGTCAAGACGTGGCCCAAGGTCTGGCGACAGAACCTGATACCAGCCTATTCGTTGACTGGACGCCTTATGTGGGTCACAAGCTAGAAGACGACTGGGAAACTGGCGTTGACATCGAGAAGCTAAAATCTTATGGTCAAGCCATGGCAAAAGTGCCAGAAGGCTTTGAACTACAGCGTCAGGTCGCCAAAGTTCTAGCACAACGTCTTGCCATGCAGACGGGCGAAGAGCCACTAAACTGGGGCGCTGCTGAGACATTGGCATATGCATCTTTGGTTGATGAAGGTCTGCTTGTACGTATCACAGGTGAAGACGTGGGTCGTGGTACATTCTCGCACCGTCATTCTGAACTTTATAACCAAAAAGACGGCAGCATGTACATCCCGCTCCAGCACATCCGCGAAGGTCAAGCACGTTTTGCTACCTATAACTCGCTACTGTCAGAAGAAGCAGTACTTGCCTTTGAATACGGCTATGCGACCACAGTGCCAAATGCACTGATCGTATGGGAAGCGCAGTTTGGCGATTTTGCTAACGGTGCTCAGGTTGTGATTGACCAGTTCATCGCAAGTGGTGAGACTAAGTGGCAGCGTCTGGCTGGCTTGACCATGCTATTGCCGCACGGCTTTGAAGGTCAAGGCCCTGAGCACTCATCAGCACGTCTAGAGCGTTATTTGCAACTGTGTGCTGAAGACAACATGCAAGTGATTACACCGACCACACCAGCACAGATCTTCCATGCGCTACGCCGTCAGGTTATCCGCCCTGCGCGTAAGCCATTGATCGTAATGTCACCTAAGTCATTGCTTCGTCACCCGCTTGCGACATCGACGCTTGATGAGCTTGCAAATGGTAAGTTTGAAACTGTACTGCCAGAGATCGATGCATTGGACAACAGCAAAGTAACTCGCCTTGTGCTATGTGGTGGCAAGGTATACTACGAGCTTCTGGATCAGCGCCGTAAACTGGGTCTAGATCACGTGGCGATCGTACGTATCGAGCAGCTATATCCGCTACCAGAAGCGCGCATCTTATCAGAGTTCGCGAAGTATCCAAGCCTAGCTGATGTCGTGTGGGCGCAAGAAGAGCCACTAAACCAAGGTGCTTGGTACTATCTATTGCCTGAGATGTATCGCATCATGGCGACTCAGTCAGCCAACTTGGCAACGCCTGCAACACGTCCTGCAGCGGCAGCACCTGCGACCGGCTCTCCGAAGATCCACAATGCTCAGCAGCAAGCCCTAATCGCTGATGCGCTAGGCGTGACAGTAGAACAATTGCAATAATTCATCAGCCAAACTGACCAAAGGTAGTCGGTTTGGCATTATTTATGATTTTTATATTAAAATTTGACATAAACGTAGGAGTTTATCATGGCTGAAATTAAAGCCCCAGTATTCCCAGAATCGGTACAAGATGGCACCATCGTAGAATGGCACGTTGCCGAAGGCGAGCAAGTATCACGTGACCAACTGCTTGCAGAAATCGAGACCGATAAAGTTGTTCTAGAAGTTGTTGCACCTGATGATGGCGTTGTAACCAGCATCGTAAAAGGCGTAGATGACACCGTACTATCTGCTGAAGTTATCGCGCAATTCGAAGCGGGTGCAACTGCTGAACCCAAAGCAGGTAATGCAGAAGAACTGTCAAAAGAAGAAGCTGATAAAGGCACCACCATTGATCCTGCAAGCGTTGCTGCACCAGTACAGCCAAAAGGCGCTGAAGGTGACTTTAAAGATCAAAGCCCAGCCGTTCGTAAAGCTGCCAAAGAAACTGGCGTAAACCCTGCTGATGTAGAAGGCAGTGGCCGTGGCGGTCGTGTGACTAAGTCTGACATGATTAACCCAACGCTAAAAACCACTTCTGGTAGCGTTATCGCGACAGCTGTTGGTGAGCGTGCTGAGACTCGCGTACCGATGACTCGTCTACGTAAGCGTATCGCTGAGCGTCTATTGTCTGCTACTCAAGAAACCGCAATGCTAACTACGTTCAATGAAGTGAACATGAAACCGTTGATGGACTTGCGTGCCAAATACAAAGACCAATTTGAAAAACGTCACGGCGTCAAATTGGGCTTCATGTCGCTGTTCGTTAAAGCAGCTACCGAAGCATTGAAGCGTTTCCCTGCGGTTAATGCGTCTATTGATGGCGATGACATTGTGTATCACGGCTACTATGACGTGGGCGTGGCGGTGTCAAGCGACCGTGGTCTGGTTGTACCTGTTCTACGTGACACTGACAGCATGGGTCTTGCCGACATCGAAGGCGGCATCCGTGACTATGCGGTTAAAGCGCGCGAAGGTAAATTGGCAATCGAAGAGATGACCGGTGGTACATTCACCATCACTAACGGTGGTGTGTTCGGTTCACTATTATCTACGCCAATCATCAACCCACCACAAACTGCCATTCTAGGCATGCACGCCATCAACGAACGCCCAATGGCGGTAAATGGCGAAGTGGTTATCTTACCAATGATGTACCTAGCTCTATCTTATGACCACCGTCTGATCGATGGTAAAGATGCGGTTCAATTCTTGGTAGCCATCAAAGAGTTGATTGAAGACCCAGCGCGTCTAATCCTAGATCTATAATAAAAACAATGCCTATCGCAAGGTAGGCATCTTTCATTAAAAAAGAGAGAATAATCATGAAAAATTCATACGACTTAGTTGTAATTGGTGGTGGACCTGGTGGCTATGAAGCTGCCATCCGCGCTGCTCAGCTCGGCTTTAGCACCGCTTGTATCGAAAAACGCATCCACAAAGGCGAACCTGCACTTGGTGGTACTTGCCTAAACGTGGGCTGCATCCCATCAAAAGCACTGCTTGACAGCTCGCACCGCTATGAGGCGACCCGCCACGAACTTGCCGAACACGGTATTACCACAGGTGATGTGGCGATCGACGTCGCTAAGATGCTAGAGCGCAAGGACAGCATCGTGAAAGGCTTGACCGCAGGTGTGGCAGGTCTATTAAAAGGCAATGGTGTGGACTGGCTACAAGGCGTGGGTACACTACTTGATGGTAAAGCTGCTGAAAAGCAAGTGAAATTCACTGCTCATGACGGCACTGAAACAACCATCACTGCTAAGTACGTTATCCTAGCGGCAGGCTCCGTGCCAATCGAAATCCCAGTTGCCAAGACTGACGGTGAGTACATCGTAGACTCAACTGGCGCGCTAGAGTTCAAAGAAGCACCAAAACGTCTTGGTGTGATTGGTGCTGGCGTGATTGGTCTTGAGCTTGGTTCAGTATGGCGTCGCTTGGGTTCTGAGGTGGTGGTATATGAAGCCATGCCAGAATTCCTAGCGGTCGCTGACAAAGACATCTCAAAAGAAGCCGCTAAGCTACTTAAGAAACAAGGTCTAGACATCCGTGTAGACACCAAAGTTACCAATGCTGAAGTAGTCAATGGCGAAGTAGTAGTTACTACTGACGTTAAAGGCGAGACTAAGACTGAGACTTTTGATAAGCTCATCGTCTGCGTGGGTCGCCGTGCATACAGCGAAGCACTACTGGCTGATGGCTGTGGCATTGAGCTGACCGAACGAGGTTTGGTGGCGGTTGATGATCAGTGCAAAACCAACCTAGATGGTGTGTATGCCATCGGTGATTTGGTGCGTGGACCGATGCTGGCTCATAAAGCGATGGAAGAGGGCATGATGGCGGTAGAACGCATTCATGGCGAAAAAGCCCAAGTAAACTACGATACCATCATCAGTGTGATTTATACGCATCCTGAGATTGCGTGGGTGGGCTTGACCGAAGAGCAAGCAAAAGCCCGTGGGCATGAAGTTAAAACTGGCTCGTTCAGCTTAGCTGCTAACGGTCGTGCGTTGGCACAAGGTGAGGGTCAAGGTCTCATTAAGGTCGTGGCAGATGCCAAGACTGATCGCCTACTAGGCATGCACATGGTGGGTGTGGGTGCAGGCGACATCGTTCATCAAGGCATGATTGCGCTTGAGTTTGTGTCTAGCGTTGAAGATTTGCAGCTGATGACCTTTGCACACCCAACCGTATCTGAAGCAGTGCATGAAGCGGCACTGTCTGCAGATGGTCGTGCGATTCACGCCATCCAACGCAAAAAACGCTGATTGACTTTCTCAATAAAAAACACCCATCATAGGGTGTTTTTTATGGCAATGTTTTAAGATGCTCAAATCGCTGGACGAAGTTTTGATTTCACTGCCAATCCCAAACGCATTTTAATAGGGTCTAAAAGGTAGTTTGGTATGTTATTTTGAGTTGGTTTGGGTACCAAAGTGCGTGAAATTAGATTTGATATAAAAAA
>NZ_AOMT01000010.1 GCF_000696305.2 Moraxella bovoculi 237 | reverse complement strand
AGTAGTAGTAGTTTTTTTTGTTGGTATGGTTAAATCTTCACAACTAATATCATTACGATTTTTAAGTGCATTATTTTTGAGCGTTACGCTCATCAATCTCCGACATCGGCACAGCAGGCGTGAACTGTTCACCGCTCACATCTGCACCACGTTCGGCGTGTTCTTGTTTGAGCGATTTGGCGACTTCTGGCGGCATGTAATTCTCATCATGCTTGGCAAGTACTTCAGATGCAACGAACACGCCATCTTTTAGCTCGCCAGTCGCCACAATGCCTGAATTCTCAGCGAATAAATCAGGCAATACGCCGCGATAAGTCACAGGCACGACTTCTTTGTAGTCCGTGATTTCAAATTGAACGTTAAGCTGGTCGCTAGGATCGCGCTTAACGCTACCTGCAACGACCATACCGCCCGCGCGGATGCGCTTTTCTTCAGGGGCTTTACCTGCTGCGATGGCTGTCGGGTCAAAATAATAATCCGTCTGCTGGCGAATGGCGTACAGAATCAGACCAACGGCAATCACCGCGCCAACGAGCATGGCGATGACCCACATAAGCTTTTTTTGTCGAACGTTATTCATGATTTCTTTGTCTTTATAAGTGTATTTAAAAGGTGGTTAGCGTGGTGCACCAGTGCCTAATTCTTTGCGCTGTTTATTGGTTAGGCGATTGGTTTTTTTGGTGGTATTGGCTTGGCGCTGCAGTCGAACGATGGTTGACGTACGTTCAGAGATCGCATGCCAAATCAACACAGCGATCGCCACAAAGGTGATGCTGTAGCACGCCCATACGAACGCGCCATGACCACCCATCTGCACAAAGTCGCTGACATTAGAAAAATATGGTTTCATCGCTTGCTCCCCTGTTGTTTAGTTTGGGTTGGCTGGCTTGTTAATGAGTTTTTGCACCCATGATTTATTATAATCACGAGCCAAGATCAGTGAATTGGTGCGATAGATGGCAAGTGCCGCCACCAAGAAGTACATGCCAAACAGCATGATAAGCAATGGCACCCACATACTCGCTGACATCTTTGGCGCATTCGTCACGGTAAAAGTCGCGCCTTGATGTAGCGTATTCCACCATTCCACCGAGTACTTGATAATGGGCAGATTCACCGCACCCACGATCGATAGAATCGCTGCTGCCTTGCCGCGGTTCTGACTGTGCTCAAAGGCAGAAAACAGCGCCATCACCCCAACATACAAAAACGCCAAAATCAGCATCGAGGTCAGTCGCGCATCCCACACCCAGTACGTTCCCCAAGTTGGCTTCGCCCAAATCGAACCTGTCAAAAGACTAAGTATACAAAACACAAAGCCGATCGGGGCGACCGCCTGAGCGACGATGTTGGCAGTCTTAATTTTCCACACCAAAAAAATCACCCCAAGCACCGCGAGCGCAAAATAAATACTCATGGCAAGGCTGGCCGCCGGCACATGAATAAAAATAATACGATAGCTGTTGCCCTGCAGATAATCAGGTGGTGCAAATCCCAAACCCCATACCGTACCAATGCCAAGCAGTACCGCAGCGATAAGCGCAAGCCATTTCACCCATGGGGAGAAAATATTAAAAAAACGCTCTGTGCCGACCGTCGTCAAAAAACCTTGCCATAGACGACCAAAAAAACCTACTTTGGCGACATTTTTGGGATGAGTATCAGGCATGAGATATTACCGCATCAAGGGGTTAAATTAAAAACATAAATCAGCTAGATTATAGCATGACTTGGCGTTTTGGGAAATATATTGGCAATCAGCAGACAGCATTTATGCCAAAAATTCCTTGTAAAATCACTCATTTATCCGCATAATAATCATTACCGGTGCGATTTGATCGCCCTTTTTAAATTCTGGCAACTAAGGCAGTCTATTTAATGAACCAAAAAACTCGTAAATCATCCAAAAATATCTCACTGGTACTTCTAGGTGTTGGCGCGCTAGGTCTGTCCGCCTGTGCGCCTGCACCAAGTGAAGCACCCAAGACCAGCGAGCAGTCCTTGGCAGATGCTGAGCGTGAACTTATCGCTGCCCAAGAACGTCTGGCCGCCGCACAAGCCAAAGCAGAAGCAGAACAGCTCAACAACGCCGCTGCACAGCTTGAAGGCGATGCGACTGCCGTACTAGATGAGCAAGCAGCCGTCGAAGGTGAAGCGAGCGCTGAGGGTGGTATGGGCGCAGGTGGCGCACTCTTAGCGGGTGCAGCAGCAGGTGCAGCGGCGGGTTATCTTGCCACCAAGGCCGCCAATAACCGTGTGGCAAATGCATCACAAAACGCGCAAACCCCCACCATGACACAGCAGCCAGCCGCCACCAACCAAGCGCAATCTGCTCAGAGTGGTCAAGCAGCTGGCGCGCGTCAAAGTGCCGCCCAAAGCACCCAAAACTATCAAAGCAATCAAGCACAAAATCAAAACCAAACCACCAACCGCAGTGGTTTTGGCAGCACAGCCAAATCATCAAGCGTGGGAGCGACTTCGTGAAGCGAGTTAATATCGCCCCACGTCCGAATTGGCAAGATGAGATGCTTCGCATCGGCTTTGATTATCACAGTGTCGATGGCAACTACTGGCAAGAAGATGCCTGTTATGTCTTTAGCGAAGCGCAGATTGATGAGATTGAGCGCGTTACCGAAGAGCTGCATCAGATGTATTTTGCCGCGACCAGACACGTCGTGCAGACAGGCGATTATGCCCGCCTTGGGGTAAATGATGTCGCAGCCGCGTTGATTGAGTCGAGTTTTAAGGCACAAGAGCCGACTTTATATGGGCGTTTTGACTTGTGCTATGATGGCACGAACACGCCCAAGATGTACGAGTATAATGCCGATACGCCAACTTCTCTGTTTGAGGGCAGTGTCGCGCAGTGGTACTGGCTACAAGCCAGAAATGGCGAGCTTGCCGATGCTGATCAGTTTAACAGCATCCACGAAAGGCTGATGGTCGAATTCAAGGCACTAAAAGGCGACAGCCCTCTATACTTCACCGCTGTCGCAAGCAACGAAGAAGACTATATCACCACGCGCTACCTACAGGACGTGGCGGTACAAGCTGGTCTTGATACGCGTTTTATTGACATTCATGACATCGGTCATCGCACATCAGATGGTAAATTCGTCGATTTGCATGATGCGCCAATTCGTCAGCTGTTCAAGCTATACCCGTGGGAATGGCTGGTTGAAGAAGACTTTGGTAAGCACATCCTAGGTAGTGGCACGCAGTTTATCGAGCCTGCTTATAAGCTATTATTTAGCAATAAAGCCTTGCTTGCGGTGCTATGGGAGCTGTTTCCAAACCACCCAAATCTACTGCCTGCCTATCTGGATGAGGGTCGCTTATCTGGGGATTTTGTCAAAAAACCTTTCTTCTCTCGTGAAGGCGCAAACGTCAGCCTGCACACCTCGGCAGGCATCGAGACCACCGATGGCATCTACGGTAAAGAAGGTCACGTCTATCAGCAGGCGCATGCTCTACCGACTTTCGTCAACGCCAGAGGTCAGACCATGCATACGCTCATCGGCAGCTGGATCGTCGGACATAGTGCCGCAGGCATCGGAGTGCGCGAAGATTACACCGCCATAACCAAGGACACGAGCCTGTTCGTGCCACATGTGTTTAGATGACGATATTATAAATCTTTTTAAGATTTGTTTTATATCTTTAATGCAACAAAAAACAGCCCATGAAGAGCTGTTTTTGACGCTTTTATGGTGCGATTAGCACGGATATTCCGCCCCTTTACGGCTATAATACCACCATGTAATCACAAGGCAAAGCACATAAAAAACGATGAGCATGATAAGCGTGCTGTTCGCCCCAAACCAGCCGAACATCTTAGGGATAAAGAACCCGCCATAAGCAGCGAACGCCCCTGTAAAGCCGACCACCGCCGCCGATTCTTTGCGAGCGACATTGATAAGGTCGGGCGAGTTTTTGCGTTCGTGCAGGGTGCGAAAGATGACGGGAATCATGCGAAATGTCGAGCCGTTGCCGATACCCGTGGTAATAAATAGCACCATAAAGCACGCAAAATACCCTGCAAAACTACCGCCTGTGCCATCTTTTGGCAAAAAGACAATCACACCAACGGTCGCTGCCGCCATGACAATGAAGTTAAAAAACGTCACCCTAGCCCCGCCCATCTTGTCAGCGAGCCAACCCCCAACAGGACGGAACATCGCCCCCACTAACGGTCCTAAAAAAGCGACTTTTAGCGGGTCAACATCGGCAAAAGACTGCTTGATAAGCATGGGGAACGCCGCCGAAAAGCCGATGAACGAGCCAAACGTGCCAAGATATAGGATGCACATAACCCAGTTGTGATGGCGTTTGAAAATGACAGACTGGTCTTTAAAAGACGCTTTGGCGGACGATAAGTCATTCATAAAAAACCACGCAAGTGTCGCCATCAAAGCGATAAACGGCACCCATACAAAGGCAGCGTTGTGCAGATACAGGGTCTTACCGTTATCAAGCGTAACAACCGTGCCAATGACTGACAAGCCGATGACCGCAGGCACGACAAACTGCACGGTAGATACGCCCAAGTTGCCAAGCCCTGCGTTTAGACCCAAAGCCATGCCTTGCTTGGATTTGGGATAAAAAAACGAGATGTTGGACATACTAGACGAGAAGTTACCACCACCCAATCCGCAAAGCAGGGCGATGATGACAAAGACACCAAATGGCGTATTGGGGTTTTGTAGAGCAAATCCCATCCACAGCATGGGAACAAGCAGGCTTGCCGTGGACAGAGCCGTCCACCGCCGTCCACCAAACACAGGCACCATAAACGAATAAAAAATCCGCAAAGTCGCCCCTGATAAGGCAGGTAAGGCGGTAAGCCAAAATAGTTGGTCTTTGGTAAAATTAAAGCCAGCGTCAGGCATACGCACGACCACCACCGACCAAATCACCCATACCGCAAAGCCTAGCAGTAGAGCAGGAATAGAAATCCATAGGTTGCGACTGGCGGTCTGCTTACCGCCATTTTCCCAAAACTCATCATCTTCGGGTCGCCAGTCGTGAATCACGCCCCCGCCTTTTAGTTCTTTATTTGTCATATCTCCCCCTTCTAGGAATGATGCGATCTGCAGATCACTCACTTGGATTGATTAAAGTTAAGGATTTTTGATGATTGACATTGTAGACAGATTTGCGCAAAATTTCGCTTATCCTAATGACTGACAAACCCAGCCAACTATGATACTTTGGGGGTAGATGAATTTGTTTAGACAATAAAAAACAGACAATCCATAAAGATTATCTGCCTATATCAGTCATGCTCATTTTTGGTTTTTCATTTTTAGCATGGCTTGATGACCTTCTTCCATCTTAGGCTTAACTTCCGAGATGTAGATCCAGATCAAGCTCACCCACACCACGCCAAACATGATCATAAACGCTGATGAACGAACGCCTGTAATGTCCACCGCCGCGCCGAACATGATGGGCAAGATGAATCCGCCCAAGCCCCCTGCCAGACCGACCACGCCAGAGACCGCACCCATGTTGTCTTTATATTCGTCCGATAGGTATTTGAACACGGACGCTTTACCGATGGCAAAGGCAATGCCTAACAGGAAAATTAAGACGGTAAAGACAGCAGAATTTAGGCCGATGTTAAAGGCGCGCTCACCATCGACGGTTTGTACGATAAGGCTTGTCTGCGGATAAGACAGAACGAACAAGAACAAGAATGACGCCCACAGTACCCACCATGTTACAGTATGGGCTGAGTATTTGTCCGACAACCAGCCACCCAGCGCCCGCAGCACACCACCAGGCAAACTAAAGCACGCTGCTAGGAATGCCGCTGTTTGAAGTGTAAATCCATACTCATTGACATAGTATTTGGTCATCCACAGAGCAAGGGCGACATAACCACCGAACACGATAGAATAGTACTGACTATAACGCCATACGTTCGGGTCTTTTAGCACCGCCAATTGGCTGGCCACGCTGACATTACTTGCGGTGTGGTGTTCTTTTTTGTCAAATGATAAGAACCAAAAACCAATGGCAGTGATCAGCATAATGCCTGCATAGACTTTTGGTAAGAACTGCCAGCCACCATACGCAATGATCGCAGGGCCTACCATCTTAGTCAGTGCTGAACCTGCATTACCCGCACCAAACACACCCATGGCAAAGCCTTGACGCTCCTGCTTGAACCATTTGGCGACATAGGCGATACCCACCGAGAACGAACCGCCTGCCAGACCTGCAAACAGACCCAAGATCAAAAACTGCCAATACTGCGTGGCGTAACTCATCAAGAAAATCGGCACAACGGTCGCCATCATCAGCACAAAAAACACAATGCGTCCGCCATATTTATCCGTCATCATGCCCAGCGGCAGACGAATGAGAGAGCCTGTCAATACTGGTGTCGCCGCCAGCAGACCGAATTCAGTTTCATTTAATCCAAGCGCTTCTTGGATGGGAATCCCCAGGACCGCAAACATCATCCAAATCATAAAGCATACAGTAAATGCGATCGTGGACGACGCCAGCACGAGATTTTGTTTGGTTGCTTCTGTTGCCATCATCTTCTCCTTGTCAGAAGGTTGGCGTTATTAAGATTGAGAAAATTATTGCCAAAGCCTTATAAACTCTGCATATTTATTAGTCTTATGATAAAAAATATTTATTCTAAAAAAATTGATTCTAATCAATTTTTCCTTTGGTTATTTTTTGTTATGATGCATGCTTAATACTTTAGTGGTATGGAAAAAAATACGGAATTATATTATAAAAACACCATATTTTTCATGGATTTAAAAGATGAATTCTGGCAGGATTTTTGGAATAATTGCTAAAAATCAACACCAATTCATCATGGCAATTCTTTAGGGGTATCATGGCGAATAATGACATGATGAGCGGTATCTTGAAGCGATTTGATTTTCATCATTCCTTTGTCACGCGTGCGTGGACGATGGTGATGTTTATTACGCTGATCATCGCAATCTTAGGCGCGATGAGTTTTTCTTTATCTAAAGTCGCCAAGGCGGACGCCCAAGCCATCAACCAAGCCGGTGCCATTCGCATGGCAACTTACCGCATCAGTCACGCCCTAAGCATCGATGCCAAAGGCACACCCATTGACGTTCAGGCATTGAACGAAGACATGCTGATGCGCCTGTCACAGCTACGCAATTACCAATCCCTAGCCGGCAACCAACATGACAACATCGATCAATCCTTAATAAAAATAGAAAATCTATGGCATGACAATCTACAACCACGCCTGCTATCAGAAGATAATATCGGCTTTTATGAATCGTCGCTGGTTTATCTGACCAAAGTTAATAACTTCGTGCTAGACATTCAAAAACGCAGCGAAGTGCGTAGTCAGCAGCAGCAATACCTGCACATCGGTACGCTACTGCTGATCTTGACCGCCATGATCATCGGCATGCACGAGCTAAATAAAAACGCCCTAATCCCCCTAAAACGACTCACCGAGACCACCAACTCCTACAGGCAAGGCAGCCTAAAGCTTGCCGGTAGCAATCTGTCAGTCAAGGGCTACCGAGAAATCAATCAGCTCTCCGATGCGATGAGTGCGATGCTTGGCACTATTAACACGCATCAAAGCCAATTAAAAAGCGAGGTTCGCCGCACTACCGCACACCTTACGCAGGCCAATCAGGCGATCTATGCGCTGTATAACTTCGCTCAAAAAATCGTCACAGGCAACCTATCCAGCCTACAACTTCAATCTCTAGTTAAAGAATTCTCCGCTCTGCTCCCCAACAGCGAAATGTCATTGTGCCTACACGAAGAAGACAATCAGAACAACATCATCCTATCGCTGTCAGATAAAGAGATTCCTGAGTTTTGTACTCCTGAGGAGTGTGATGAATGCCAATTAAAAGCGCACAGCAACACACGCATCATCCCCATCGAAGCATCGGGCAAACGCTGGGGCGAGCTGCTCGTCAATAACGCCAAAGAAAGCCAACTAAAAATCGACGTGGTGAATCTGGACGACAATCAATTCTTACCTCAAGAGGATTTATTGATTGCACTGGCCAACTTGGTTGCGCTGGCACTCGTCTCAAAAGAAAAGAAGAAACAAGAACAAGAGCTGCTACTGTCAGAAGAACGCAACACCCTAGCGCGTGAACTGCACGACTCCATCGCTCAATCATTATCATATCTAAAGATACAGCTAAGCATGCTAAAAACACTCATGCAGCAAAGCCAAAACTCGCTTGATGATGGGACTCGTTCCCTTCTATCAGAATCACATGCCAAACAGGCTCAGCTACTCACTCAGATGACCGAAGGGCTAAATGCCGCCTATGGACAGCTTCGCGATCTATTGACCACATTCCGCCTGCGCATCGATGGCGGGGATTTTAATGAGATTCTGTCTGCAACAATGGATGAATTTGCCCAAAAAGGCGGATTCAGCACCGCGTTTGACAATCAGATTCTAACCGTGCATCTGTCCGCTTCAGAGCAGATTGACCTACTACAGATCATACGCGAGGCACTCTCCAACATCCTAAAACACGCCAGGGCCAGTCACGTAAGCCTAGCACTATGCCAAGACAGCGCCAGCCAAGATGTCGTCATGATAATCAAAGACGATGGCATCGGCATCGAACAAAGCGACAAACAAAAACAAGGTCATTACGGGCTTAGCACCATGGGTGAGCGCGCCGTAAACCTTGGCGGCATGATTGATATCTCTAACGCCGTACCGCACGGCACACAAGTCTCGGTACGATTCATGCCGCAGTTTTTCTTAAAACAATCCAAATCACCACCCCCAAAACCCAAACTAAACAGCTGGAGCGATGACCCAATCAACACCCTAACTTAGGCACTCGATGACGAATTAAATCATCAAGTGACCAATTAAATTAATAAAGCCAATATTGCAATATCAGCCAAAAGGTAACTCATGAGTCAAAAGATATACACCGCCGAAAATCCCGCCAAACTACTGCTCGTCGATGATCATCCGATGCTAAGACGCGGACTGTCTGATTTACTAAATCTAGAGATTGACGTTAGTGTCATAGGACAAGCCAATCATGGTGGTGAAGCGCTTGACTTCTTAGCCCAGCACGATGTCGATCTTATCGTATTAGATCACAACATGCCCATCATGAATGGCATTGAGACACTAAAAGCCGTGCGCGAACGCGAGATTGGTGTAAAGGTGCTATTATTCACAGTGTCAGACAATCTAAAAGATGTGCAAGACGCGCTAGAGCTGGGTGCTGATGGGTATCTATTAAAGGACATGGAGCCAGAGAAAATCATCGGTAATATTCGCCGAATCCTGCGCGGTGAGCTGGTGATCAGCCCTGCACTTGCGCCCATCCTAGCGGCTGCCATGCGAAAGCCCAACCAATCAGAAGCCACGCTAGACCTTACCGACAGAGAATTACAAGTACTTCACATGATCAAAGACGGCATGAGCAATAAGATGATCGGTAATAAGCTGGGTATTGCCGAATCCACCGTCAAAGTACACGTTAAGCACATATTGGCAAAAATCGGACTTCGCACGCGCGTGGAAGCTGCCGTGTGGGCGGTTAATCATTTACCAAGCTAGCTTATTCGCTAACAAGAGCCAGCAGCCCTTCGATGTCGATGATTTGATAGGTGGCGCCTTCTTTTTTAATGAGGTTTGCCGCCATCATTTCTTTTAAGGTGCGCGATAAAGTCTCTGGGCGCAGACCAATTTGTCCCGCCAATTGCTTTTGGGTGCATAGCAGCTTAAAAGGCTTATCAATCGGATAATGCGTGATAAAATAATAGCTTAGCTTAGATTTTGCCTGCACGAAAGCCAGTAAATCACTGCTGACAATGTGATGATGCAATCGCTTGCTGATGCATTCGCAGAACCATTTTAACAGCCCACCAAGCTCAAACTCATCAAGCGTCTTAAAATAACTCTCCACGCACAGGCTTGCCACGAGTGACGTACCGCGACTGGTGGCAGTGAGCTGATGGATACCGCCTTTGGTGCTAAGCAGCGCCGAATGCTTAGCAGCGATGGTTTCTTTGTTTTGAAGTGCAGATAAGTCTTCACGATCGGTCTTTTGCCAATCCCAAAGCACGCTTTCGTTAATAAGTCCGCTGCTGTCGTACTGAGCGATGAGCGATTCTTGACCGCTGGGCAGCTGCCGATGGCAATCCACTCGCCCATCCAATAAAAAATATAAATTCACCACAGGGCTATGCTGCAAGAACACAATCTCGCCTTTGGTGTATTCGTGGATAGACACCATCGACAATAGGGATTTTTTGATATCAATGCCCTGCTGGGTATTTGGCAGCAGCGCAAAGATGGGATGGCTTTCTAGCGCTAATAGATACGCCTGGTGAGATATGTCATTTAATTTCATGATGTTATTGGTATGGCTATTTTGTGCCATCTTAGCCAAATCATCCCAAAAACCACATTCCCCAAAAGTGCTGATCCCCACACCAAAACTACCCCCTTTGGCTAAGCCATCCTACCTGTATTTGGTATGGTAGATTTAGGCGGGTGTGCTATTTTAAAGTCATAATTTGGCTTTATTTGGTATTCATCATGCTATCCGACCTATTAGAATCCAACCGTTTCTGGGCAGAGAGTCTGTCTGCCCGAGACCCTGATTATTTTCCACGCCTTGCCCGCCAGCAGTCGCCCAAGTATTTTTGGATTGGCTGTTCTGACAGTCGCGTGCCTGCCAATGAAGTGGTGGGACTGATGCCAGGGGAGCTGTTTGTCCATCGCAACGTGGCGAACATGGTCGTCGCCACCGACATGAATCTACTATCCGCCCTACAATATGCGGTGGATATGCTAAAGGTTGAACACATCATCGTCTGTGGGCATTATGGCTGTGGTGGGGTGCGGTCAGCACTGTCGCACCAAGAGTTTGGGCTGATTGACAATTGGCTACGCTCACTCAAAGGCATTCATTATCAGTATTTGGATAAATTTACCAATCTTACCCTTGATGGACAGACTGACCTGCTCTGTGAGCTCAATGTCAAACGCCAAGTTACCAACGTCTGCCACACCACCATCGTCCAAAACGCATGGCACAGGGGACAAAAATTGTCCGTACACGGCTGGATTTATGGGCTAGAAGATGGGCTGATTCATGACCTGAAGGTCAGCGTCAATGGCTTTGATAAACTGGCAGATGCGTTTGTGTATGAGATGTAATTGACCAAAACTTTTATAAATAAAGCATCTCATCTGTCAATCGCTCAATCTCGCTTTTGTCGTGGCTAACGTACAGCATAGGGATAGCCAGCGTATCACGAATATGTTCAAAAAACGGTAAAATCTCATCCTTATGCTCACGGTCTAAGGCGGATAATGGCTCATCGAGTAACAGGAGCTTTGGCGAGTATAGCAACGCACGCCCCAAGGCGACACGTTGTTTTTCACCTCCTGATAGGTTTTTTGGGTGGCGGTGGGTTAGGGTATCAAGTTTTAGTAATTCAATAATCTCATCAGGGTTAAATCGCCTATCACTTGGCGTGATGTTGTTGTAGCCAAACAGCAGATTATCCATGACCGATTTATGCGGAAACAGCTGGGCATCTTGAAAGACAAGCCCCACACGCCGACTTTGGGGTGACAGATTGGTCTTATCATCAAACCACACCTGCCCATCAATGATAATATATCCCTCTGTGGGCGTGATAATCCCTGCCAAAGCGTGCAAAATGCTACTTTTGCCCGCTCCCGACCGTCCAAAAATACCCACCACAGGGGCGGATTTGACAAGGTGGATATCAAGCATTTTTTTACCAAGGCTTAGGCGAAATTGACAATCAAACATGGCTTATCCTTGTAATTTGGCGGACTGATGGCGGATGTACCACTGCGAAAACCACAACGCACAAAACGCCACCGCCACCGACAAAATCAAAAGTCGCATGATGGCATGGTCGCTATCGGCTTGCTGGAGTAGGCCATAAATGGCAAGGGGCAACGTGCGAGTCTCGCCTGCCACATTGCCCACAAAGGTGATGGTCGCCCCAAATTCGCCAAGACTGCGACAAAAGGACAGTATTGCCCCCACCAAAATCCCGCCCCACGCAAGGGGCAGCGTTATCCCAAAAAATACCGCCACATCAGACGCCCCAAGCGTGCGAGCGGTCATTTCAAGTCGCCTATCCACCATCTGCATGGCAAGGCGTACCGACTGCACCATAAGCGGAAAGCCCATCACCGCACTTGCCAGCACCGCCCCTTTCCAATTAAAAGCAAATTCTAGCCCCAAAGCCGATAGGTGCTTGCCAATTATCCCTTGATTGCCAAACAGCACAAGCAAAATATACCCTGGCACAACAGGGGGCAACACAAGGGGCAAAAAAATTACCGTCTCAACAAGCGACTTACCCCAAAATTCCTTACGAGCAAGCCAATAGCCCACCAATACGGCAGGCACGATGTTGATAAGCAAACAACAAAAAGCAACCTTGAATGATAAGGTCAAAATGGCGATTTCATCAGGGGTTAGCATGGATAATGGCGGTTAATCAAAGGCTCTATTCTACCACACCAAAGCCGTATTTTTGATACACCGTTTTGGCGGTGTCGCTTTGTAGGTAGTCATAAAAGGCATGGGCGTTGGCACTTTGGGTAAGTTGCACCACAGGATAGACGATGGGTGCGTGGTCGGTTGTGGCAAATTCGCCAGCAATGCCCACCTCATCGCTCATCTTGGCATCGGTGGCATAGACAATCCCAAGCACGCATTCGCCCCGAGCAACAAAGTTTAGGGCGGTGCGTACATCTGCCGTCTCCACCAATCTGCCTTGTATGCCTTGCCACCAGTTTTTGGCGGTTAGGGCTTGCTTGGCGTATTTGCCCGCAGGTACACTGTCGGTCTGCCCTGTGCAGAGCTTGCCATCAAACTGCCCATCCAATGTCTGTGCGGTCATGTCGATTGTGATGGGCATATTTTTGGGATAGATAAGCACAAGGCGGTTGTTTAGGAGTGGTGTACTTGCTTGTGCTTTGTCGGCTTTAACAAGATATTCCGCCCAATCCATATCTGCCGATACAAAGATATCCGCCCCTGCTCCCTGCTCAATCTGCTTGGCTAGGGTTGATGACCCCGCATAAGAGACGTTGACTTTGGTTTGATGGGCGGTTTCATAATCTTTGATAAGCTCATTCATCACATCGCTCACACTAATGGCGGCGTAGAGCATGATGGTATCAGCTGAGGCAGGTGTGGCATTGTTATCATCGTGGCAAGCTGTCAAAAGTAGCATGCCACACGCCATTAGGCTAAATTTTGTCATATTCACCCCAACTACCCCTAGCCATTATTAGACAACCACAAACTGCTGTCGTCATCATAAAATTCCTGCTTCCACACAGGAATGTCGGCTTTGATGGCGTTCAGTAGCCACTCGCAGGCATCAAATGCAGGCGTACGATGAGACGCACACACCCCAACCCACACCGCCATATCGCCAATGCCAAGCTCGCCAAGGCGATGAATGGCGACAGCGTGTGTGATGTCAAACTTGGCTTTGGCTTCGCGGATGAGCTTCGCCCCATGATTGATGGCAAGCTGTTCATAGCCATAATAAGTCAGACGGCTCACCGCTCGCTTATTATTATGGTTACGCACCCACCCCTCAAACGTGACGAGCGCCCCTGCCGTGTCATTTAGTAGATACGATTTTAACAATCTATCATCAATGAGGCAATCCGACAAAGCAAAACCGTCCACTCGGGCAAGCTCATAGGCTTCATCCTTGGGCAGGCTTGTGATTAACGCATTATCATGAACCGTTTTCATATCAGCCCCCTGCCACAGGTGGAATAAAGGCAATCGTATCGCCTGATGAGACCTTATCACCCCAACTGCCAAACTCGTGATTGATGGCAACCGCCACTTTGTCTTGGGGCAAATAAAAGCCGTATTTGGCGGACAATTTGGCATAAATCATCGCCAAATCATCACTATCAGTCTGCACAGTCTCGCTATCCTTACCTGCCTGCTCGGCAAGGCTGGCAAAGTACAGCACAGTAAGGCTTATCGTATCAAGCGTTTGATTGTTATTTGTCATAATCGGATTTCCCCCCTGTTTTTTGGATAAGATGAATATCAGTTATCATGATGTCATGGCTGATTGCCTTGGTCATGTCATAGATGGTAAGGCACGCCACCGACACGGCGGTCAGGGCTTCCATTTCAACGCCTGTCTTATGGGTAACTTTGGCGGTCGCCCCCACCACGATGGCACACTCATCATCAGCATAACGAAAGCTCATCTTGATGGTGTCAAGGGGCAAGGCGTGGCATAAGGGTATCAGCTCATGTGTTTTTTTGCCTGCCATAATCCCTGCAATGTGGGCGGTCTGAATGATACTGCCCTTTTTGGTCATGCCGTCTGTGTCTTTGATGTGGCGGTACACGTCAGGGGCGAACACCACCTTGCCCTGTGCACTCGCGGTGCGTGCGGTGGCGAGTTTGTCGCCCACGTCCACCATGGTGATGTTGCCGTCTTTGTCTAAATGGGTAAGGTTCATGATTGCTCTTTTTGTGGGTTGTTTTTAAAATACGACAATGCCAATTTAAATTCATCGGGCGTATTAAAATTGGCAAGATTTCGCCAATCAGTTGGCGTGGATAGTGGCATGGGTATTTGGCAAATATCTTTATCCTTTAAAAATTTCATCACAGACCGCCCGCCCTTATCCAAATATATTTTTAATTCATCATATAAAGACAACGAATAACAGCCTAATAACGGATAATCTTTATCGCCCGATGTGTCTTTTAAATATGCCCCCTGATGATTTTTTAAATTAGACTTTTTTAATAAATTAAAAATTTGGCTAACATCAATCAAATTATCACAGCTAATTACCATCAAAAATTTATCGGATAAATTATTGTCCGTTGTTTCATCTTGATTAACAAAATGAGTTTGACAATAATGAAAAGCCGATAAAAGACACGATAACGCCCCTGCATTTTTGATATAGTCATCAATCACAATGAGCGATGAATCGATTGGATTGGCGTTTTTAAAAAAAGATTTATCCAAAAGACCCTTGTCATTATCACCAAGTAATATTGGCAGATTTAACATATTGGCATTATTGATGTGAAAGTCGAGCAATGTTTGATGAGTTGGCAAGGGCAACAACGCCTTGGGCGACCCCATACGGCGAGAATTACCCCCTGCCAAAATCAATAGACCAATCACACTCATGGCTTTGCCCATCGTTTAGCCGTGCATGGGATTTTGACGCATAAGATGTGGCACAAAGTTGCATGGGCGTGTGCGGTTATCAAGCTGTTCTAACAAAATACCCTCCCAGCCCGTACGGCACGCCCCTGTCGAACCCGGCAAGCAAAAAATTGCCGTGCTGTTCGCCATACCTGCCACCGCCCGAGATTGCAAGGTGGATATGCCGATGTCATCTTTGGAGAGCAGGCGAAACATCTCGCCAAAGCCTGCCACTTCTTTGTCGAACAGCACCGACACCGCCTCTGGCATATTGTCCCGATGATAAAAGCCCGTACCGCCCGTACTGATGACGGCATGAACATTGGGGTCAGCAATCCACGCACTCATCACGGCACGGATTTGGTAGATGTCATCTGTTGTGAGTTTGCGGTTGATGAGCGTATGCCCTGCTTTGACGATACTGTCTGCCAGATATTGCCCTGATGTGTCTTCGTCCAGCGTGCGAGTGTCGGAGACGGTCAGCACAGCGATGTTGAGCGGAATAAATGGCTTGTCCGCTTTTGGCGGGGCGATGTGATTGGGGTTATTGCAAAGTTTGCACATAGGATTGCCCTTGTAAATTAAAATAAATAAAGTATCAATGAGTTTTACGTTTGTCGTGGATTTTCTTTTTCCAGCTGATTTCTAGACAGTCAATACCAAGCCATTTATCCGCCGTCTGTGTCTCAATGCCAGATTTTTGGTTAATCAATGACCATAACGCTGTCAAATTAGCAAAAGGATAAGGGCGATTAATAAGATAAACAGGCATGTCCGCATGAAGCACCCCAGTTCGCACCACCTGATAATACCACCCTGCAATGCCCTCTCGTGCCACGAAATAGGACACGCCTGCGTTGCCAAGCTTATCATTAATCTTATAGCAGGGGCGACGTGGCTGTATCAGACGCACCTGTACGCTGTCATCGCCCTCGCCAAACTGATAAATGTCGCCAATGCAGACATTATCCTCGCACATCGGCTCGCCTGCTGTCATCACGGTTAGGTTCTCGCCCAATGAACCGATGGGCGCGTTCAAATTAAATTCTTGATTGATGGCGTCATAGGTCGTGATGGGCATTTGATGCAGGGCTTTTAGGTGTCCGCCGTGAAATTTATGTTCTGCCTGCTCATCCTCGGACAGACCCAGCAGATTTACCGTCATGCTACCGTCAATCGCTATTTTGTTAATGGCACTCACGCCACGCACGAACGGCTCTACCTTGCCTGCTCGTACATCGGTTAATGTGCCGATAAGTCTGGGCAAATCATCTGCTTGTGTGATTGTCTCTGCGGTCATGATTGAACACCTAATGCACTAAAAGCCATATCATATCATAAGATATAACTAACCACCCACCAGCGATAAATTATTCATAATACCGCTATGACTGTCTAAATAATGGTGTTCAGGTTTAATTGGCATTAAGCCTTTTAGTGCTGTCATTAGCCCTTTTTTATCTTGTGTGGTAAGATAAGGGCGAATGTCATAATTTTGAGAATCAAATAAGCACAAATGCACTTTGCCAAGACTGCTGACTCTTAAGCGATTGCAACTATCACAAAAGTTTTTGGCATACGGCTCAATAATGCCAATACTGCCTGCATAATCAGGGTGGATATATTCAATAGCAGGTCCATCGTCTTGGGCTTTAGGCTTGGGTTGCCAGCCATGTGTAACAAGGTAGTCCTTGATAAACTGGGCGGTTTGATTTTGAGCAAAAAACAAATCGGCATTATCACTGGTTTGCATAAATTCAATAAAGCGATAAGTAACAGGACGCTCTTTGACAAAATCAAGGGCGGATAATAAATTATCATAAGCGGTATCGTGCATTAAAATACCGTTCATTTTTAATTTAATGTCGGTCGTTTGCAATAATTTATCCACATCATTTAATAGCGTGGGCAATATGTCAAAGCCTGTGATTTTTTTGAATATGTCTTTATCAAAACTGTCAATACTAAGATTTAATTGATTCAGCCCAGCGTTTTGCCAAGAGGGTAGGTGTTTGGCAAGTTTGTAGCCGTTTGATGAGATGGCGATTTTGGCAATGCCATGCTGTTTGGCAAGGGCGATGATGTCCGCCAAATCACGACGAACGGACGGCTCTCCGCCTGTCAGACGTAATTTTTTTGTACCAAGACTGACAAAGCCGTCAAAAAGCGTGTCAATCTCGGCAAGTGTCAGCTCGTCATCCGCTCGTTTGCCTTGATAGCCGTTCGGCAAGCAGTAATCACAGCGAAAGTTACAAAAGTCAGTAACGGATAGGCGTAGGTAGGTCAGCTGTCTGTTAAATCCGTCCACAAGTGGGGTGGGGGTAAGCTGGGTGTGTGAGCCTTGCCCGCCCATGTCAGCAAAGGGGGCTTTGGCGTGGTAGGTGGGGACGGACGTTTTCATGTTAATCGGCTGGGCGTTGCCTCGGCTATGGGTGTAATCTAAGTCTAACAAAACAAACAGCAATCGTCATCCATCTAATAGGGCGTGGCATACTACTTTAGAAGTATAAATTGACAATAATCAATTCAAATTTGACTCTATTCACGCCCATTGTGTCAGCGTATGATTTTAAGATGGATATACTGCTCTACTTTTGTATTTATTTATCATAGATACGACTGGGCTTTACGTGGACTTTTTGGGCGTTTTTCTTTATAATACACACCAACGAATTTCATCTGTTTTTTTGATCTGTCTTGGCGAAATTCACCCCATTCATCACATTCGGCTCATCATGCTAGACGTCACTGCCAATTCTATCAGCACCTACAAAAAAGAACTAAAAACCCTCATCGCGCTCGCCCTACCTATGCTACTGGCTCAGGTTGCCCAAGTCGGCACTAGTTTCGTCGATACCGTTATGGCAGGTGGTGCAGGCAAGAGCGACTTGGCGGCGGTAGCGCTAGGCAGCAGCCTGTTCGTTACTGTCTATGTGACTTTGATGGGCGTGATGACCGCGCTTAACCCCATGATCGCTCAGCAGCACGGTGCCAAAGCCACTCATGAGATCGGTGAGATGGGACGTCAAGGTCTGTGGTATGGACTACTGATGGGCATCATTGGAATGCTGGCGATGTGGGTGGCGATCGCGCCATTTAAGGCGTTTTTCGATTTAAGTCAACAGACGCTTGCCATTACCGAGATCTATATTTGGTTTATTGGTCTTGCCATGCCTGCCGCCATGGTGCATCGTGCGCTACATGCTTATGCGTCTAGTCTTAATCGCCCTCGTGCAATCATGATCGTCAGCTGGATTTGCTTTGCGCTTAACATTCCTTTGAATTGGATTTTTGTGTATGGTAAATTTGGCATGCCTGCGCTTGGCGGTGCTGGCTGCGGCTTGGCGACTGCGGTCGTATTTTGGGTGAATGCCATCGTTTTGGCTATTTATATCGCCAAAGACGTGTATTTTAAGCCATTTGGTCTAACAGATAAAATCACCGCTCCCAACCTAAAAACCTTCATCGAGATTACCCGCCTAGGCGCACCAATTGGTTTGTCTTTTTTTATTGAAGTCAGCTTATTTACCTGCATCATGTTCTTGGTGGCGCGTCTTAGTGGCGATACGGAGAACTATGTCGCTGCCCAGCAGATCGTGATTAGCCTGACCAGTATTATCTTTATGCTGCCTCAGAGCATGGGCATCGCCTCGACCGTACGCACCGGCTACTATCTAGGGCAACAAAAACCAGAACGTGCACGCTACGTCTCAGGTGTCGCCATCTCATCTGCCATCGTTGTCTCATTCATCACGGCGGCGTTTTTGATTGTTCTACGTTATCCATTGGCGGACATGTATACCGACGATCTGACGGTGATTGGTATCGCTGCGACCGTGATTTTATTCGCTGCGGCATTCCAGCTGTTCGATGCCATTCAATGCGTGGCAAGCTATGCCCTGCGCGGTTACAAGGTCACAAGCGTTCCGATGGTGATTCATCTCATCGCATTCTGGGGCTGTGGCCTGATTCCAGGGTATTTTTTGGCATTTCATTATGACATGGGCATCTATGGATTCTGGACGGCGCTTGTGATTTCTCTGGCGGTGGCGGCGGTTTTCTTGTTGTGGCATCTTGAACGCCACAGCCAAAAAATCGCACAAAATCTCTAAACAAGCTCAAAAATCAGCCGATACCTTACTCAAATCTTGCCCGTCGGTTGATTTTATCAATTTTACTTTTTTTAATGGGCAAAAATTTTGTACTTTATAGCTACTTTTGCCATTTTTAGGACAATTATGAAAACCTTAGCCAAAATCAGCCTTGCCTTAACAAGCATCGGCGCATTCTCGAGCGTGCAGGCCAATGATTTACCTTATCTGTCAAATGCACAGTTCCAGCAGTGCCTAGATAATCTAAAGCATTCATCTGCCTTTCGCAGCATCTCTGGCAGCACCTTTGAGATGTATCGACCTAGCGAACCTGACCCAAGCGTTATCCGCTCACTAAACTATCAACCTGAATTTAAAAAAGACCCGTGGGATTATCACGCATCACTTGTTGACAGTGAGCGTGTGGCAGATGGTCTGGCAGCTCGTGCTGAGCAGGCCGATGTGCTGCGCCGCATCGAGTCGCGCTATGGTGTGAAGCCTGAACACGTGCTTGGCGTGTGGGGCGTTGAGAGTAATTTTGGTCAGACCTTAGGTGGCAAGAACCTATTTACCAGCCTGGCGACGTTGTCTTGCTTTGATCGTCGTCAGAGCTATTTTCGCGGTGAATTTGCCAGCGCACTCAAAATCGTCCAAAACGGCGACATCCGCCCATCTGACATGACAGGTTCATGGGCAGGTGCATTCGGACAGACGCAGTTCATGCCGAGCACCTTTTTGGAATTGGCGGTGGATTTTGACGGCGATGGACGTAAGGACTTGGTGAATTCTAAGGCAGACGCGCTTGCCAGTACCGCCAATTTCCTAAACAAACGTGGCTACCGTGCAGGCGAGCCATGGGGCTATGAAGTCCGCCTAAACGGCTACACAGGTTCAAGCGGACGCACTGCCAAAAAATCCATCAGCCACTGGCAGAATCAAGGCATCACTCTACCAGATGGTCGCCCATTACCGAATAACATGGCATCGGCAGGACTGCTACTGCCTGCGGGTCGCCAAGGTCCTGCGTTCTTGGTTGGTAAGAACTTCGATACCTTCTATTCTTATAACGCATCAGAGAGCTATGCACTTGCCATCGCTCATCTATCGACGTTGATTGAGAATTCTGATACGAATACCAATTTTGCCACCCCTTGGCCAACTGACGATCCTGGCATCAGCCGCCGTGAAGCCAAAGAAATTCAGCAAGCACTGCTAAATGCAGGCTACGACATCGGTAAAGTCGATGGTATCATCGGTGATAATACGCGCCGCGCCATCATGGATTATCAAAGACAAGTGGGTGTTAGTCCAGATGGTCGCGCAGGTCAAAAATTCCATCGCTTAATCACAAGCCGCGTCAGCACTAGCCCTAACGCAGCTCAAGTCAATCCAGTCGCCCAGCCTGCTCAAGTAGTACTCCCTGTCGCACAACAAGCACCATCGGTCGCGCCTGCACAAGCTCAGCCGCGTCCAGCTCAGCCGACTTATGCGCCTGTACGCACCATTCAAGTACCAGCTCAGACGGTTGCACCTAAGACGTATCGCCGTGTGGTGAATGCTGATGGCACCATTTCATTAGTACCAAACTAATCTAAAAGACAGACAAAAGCCCAATCACTACGATTGGGCTTTTTATATCGAATTTAGAATTATACACTCATTGCACCAGACGGTAAGACATTACTCCTCTTCTTGGTCGTCGTCCCATTTGGCATAGGATTTCGATGGGTCAATGCCTTGTGACTTTAGGTAGGCTACTTGCTCTTCTAGCGTGCGGTTTTTTTCAGCTTCGTGCATGCTGTCTTGCAGCTCATCGAATTTTTTGATCTGTTCATTTAGCTTTGATTCTGACATGGTCATCTCCTTTTTGGTTATTTTGGTCTGATACCATTAGACCAAATTTTGAACGCTTTGACAATGTCAATCCATGCATATTTACATTTTTCTACATTTGGCTTACAGCACATCATCAGCCAACGGCAAAAAATCATAACCTACGAATTTCACCTGATCATCAATCAGACCGCCCACGGTTCTAGCCATCTGCTCATCGAAATGACTGGCGTACAAAGTCAGCGGTAGATTCTTGGGTGAATTGGCACTAACCTGATAAGCACTCAGCAGCGATTTGACACGCTGGGCGATGGCAGCGCCCGAATCAATCAGATGCATGCTAAGGTTGTTTTTGTCGATATAGGCTTGTAAAAACTCTCGAAAAAATGGATAGTGCGTACATCCTAGCACCACCACATCCACGCCATCAGCTGACCACAGGCGCATCTGCTCGATGAGTAGGTCTGCCACATGGCTGTCGATGGGCATGCCGCCTTCCACCCATGGCACGAGCATCGGTTCGAAGTGTTTTTGTACCGTGATGCCATTGGGGGTCGCCACTTCACCGATAACGTCATTAAACAGATGCCCCGACAATGTGGCGCGCGTCGCCAGTACAGCGATTTTGTTTGTCTGGGTCTTGGCGCATGCAGGCTTCACAGCAGGTACCAGACCTACGATGGGTACACTGCATCGCTTTCTGATGGTGGGCAGTGCGTTCGCTGATGCGCTGTTGCACGCGATGACGATGAGCTTACAGCCCCGTTTACATAATCTTGCCACTGCTTGCATGGTTAGCAATAGAATCTCATCGGCAGACTTATTGCCATACGGGACATTTGCTGTATCGGCATAATAGATGAATCTCTCATTAGGCAGTAACGCCTTTAGATGTCGATAGACCGACAGCCCGCCAACACCTGAATCAAACATGCCAATCGGCGCATTCTCTGGATCATTAACATAATCAGGATGCTGATTAATCATGGCTCACCTCAGTTACCACGCGGTGTGTGCGTCCACCGCTTGTGAGCGTAAGCATCGTCCGCCCGCCCTCTTCGGACAGCTCACCCATCTGTATAAGGTGATAGAGCACATTAGCGCCCACGCGTGCCGTCAACTGATGGCGTGTGTCAATGTACAAACGATCTTCTGCTTTGCCATCTTTGATAAATTCTTTAAAATACAATGGACTACCATTAAGAATAATCTTATCTCCATTAGTCGTGCCAAATTCAATCCACGTCACGCCATCTTGCTCGATTTGATCTACGGTGTTAATCAGTAGCGGCGCGTCGAACACCTTAATCTGATACATGTCACTGGGCGTCTTCAAAAAATAACACTTCACGCCATCATCACCCACCTGACCCCACAGTACGCTGGCAAATAAATCAACCAATGACTGACGAGTCATCTTATCGCCTTCATGATACCATTCTGCATTATCCGCGATAAAAATATCAAAGTCGTGAATGCGCGTGGGTGACCATTTCTCAAGCGGGGGAATTTTGCGGTTATTTTGAGGTGATGAATGACTAAGAATGTCCTGCAAGACATTGTTTTTATTATTAATTTGTGTATTATCATCTGTCATTATATCACCTGAATCATTAGGCTAGATTTGGATTAATTGTATCTGAATTAACCCCAAAAAATCAATCATCCCAACAATCATTCGCCACAATTTTTTATAAAATTATCATCGCATGCGCGCAAATCTCTGATTAATTGGATAAATTGACTTGCTTAAAAATCTGATGTTGGTAAAATAATGAAATTTCCCGTATTTTGTTATTTTTAATCAATAAAAGCCAGTTGGCAGCCCCTGCCCACAAGCGATTTAAGGAATGTATATGCACAATGAAATTCAGCGCGAATCCATGGAATTTGATGTCGTCGTCGTAGGTGGCGGTCCTGCAGGACTTGCCACTGCCATCCGTCTAAAACAGCTCGCCAATGAGCGAGGTTTGGATGAGTTCATGGTGTGCGTCATCGAGAAGGGTTCGGAATTTGGCGCACACACGCTTTCAGGTGCAATTCTTGAGACGCGCGCGCTTGATGAATTATTCCCTAACTGGCAAGAGATGGGCGCACCCATCACCGTTAAAGCCAAAGAAGACCGCGTGTATATGCTTGGTAAGAACAGCACAAAACGCCTACCAAATGGTATCGTCCCTAGCAGCATGCACAACGAAGGCAATTATATCGTCTCACTGGGCAACGTCGTACGCTGGCTAGCACAGCAGGCCGAAGCGATGGAAATCATGCTATTCCCAAGCTTTACCGCAAGCGAAATACTATATAACGAGGACGGCTCAGTACGCGGCATCTTAACAGGTGACATGGGTGTTAATGCGCGCGGCGAGGCTAAGCCATCTTTTGAGGCAGGCTATGAACTGCTTGCCAAATACACTGTGTTTGCCGAAGGCTGCCGTGGACATCTAGGCAAACGCCTAATCAGCCGCTTCCACCTTGATAAAGACAAAGATCCACAGCACTACGGCATCGGCCTAAAGGAACTTTGGGAAATCGATGCAGACAAGCACGAAGAAGGCGTGATTTTACACGGCTCTGGCTGGCCATTGAACGAAACTGGCACGACAGGCGGCTGGTTCTTATACTTCGCTGAAGACAATCAAGTAAGCTTCGGTCTGGTGGTGGATCTGTCCTATCACAACCCATACGTTTCGCCATTTGACGAATTACAACGTCTAAAGCTTCACCCGCTGATTCGCCCAATCCTAGAAGGCGGTAAACGCCTATCTTATGGCGCACGCGCCCTAACCAAAGGTGGTCTAAACAGCCTGCCTAAGCTTAGCTTTGCTGGTGGCGTATTGGTGGGTGATGATGCAGGCTTCCTAAACCCTGCCAAAATCAAAGGCTCGCACACTGCGATGAAGTCAGGCATGCTGGCCGCCGAGAGTATCTTTAAGGCGCTACAGGCAGGTCGTCAGCATGATGAAGTCACCGAATATCAGACCGCCTTTGAGAATTCATGGCTATTTGAAGACGCACACAGCGCACGCAACTTCTCGCCTGCCATGCACCGCATGGGTCAATGGATGGGCGGTGCGTTTACCTTTGTTGAGCAGAATCTGCTGGGCGGTAAGATTCCATTTACCATACATGACAATGCTTATGATCATGCACAGCTTGATAAGGCAGATCACGCCTACAAGCCTGACTACCCAAGACCGGATGACAAGCTGACCTTTGATAAGCTATCAAGCGTGTTCATCTCAAACACCAACCACGCCGAAGATCAGCCATGCCATCTAAAGCTGACCGATCCAACCGTGCCAATCACCAAGAACTTACCACTGTATGCCGAGCCTGCACGCCTATACTGCCCTGCTGGTGTGTACGAAGTGGTGGCAGATGACAACGCACCACATGGCGCACGCTTTGTCATTAATAGCCAAAACTGTGTCCATTGCAAGACCTGCGACATCAAAGATCCATCGCAGAACATTACTTGGGTGACGCCAGAAGGTGGTGGCGGTCCTAACTACCCAAACATGTAATAATATCAAGCCCAAAAAGCCAAACGATCAAGCGTTTGGCTTTTTTATTGTTCGAATAAGCCATCACGATAATATGGTTTTCTATCATTGGATTTTTATAAATAAATTTTATTTGTTACCAAAATAACTTTTTGTTATATTATGCAGACTCCTAACGCCAATATAAGGACATATCATGAGCGCACTTCTACACACAGGTAATCTGCCTACCGACATCATCGCCCCACTTCGTACTGATTTTGACAGCTTAACGCCCAGCCTATACAAGGACGGTAGTTATCGCTTGCGCCGCTATTCTAAATTCACCTACAACCAAGACAGTCAAGATATCGAGCTAATTCGTGGTAGCCAATTCGTCCAAAGTAGCGAATTAAATAAATTCCAAGGCGACGTGGTTCGTCAATATGACGACGTAAGTGATGAGTTGCTACAGACCGAGGGGTTCTTAACCATCGTTGATACCTTCGCCAAGCAAGGCGGACTGCCTAACCATGCCACCATCGAAGTTCATCAGATGCGCATCGTCTCTAAAGACCCTGCCAAGCCCACCATCACCACGCCAGAAGGTCTGCACCAAGACGGCTTTGATCGCATTGGCATGTTTACCGTCAGCCGTCAAGATGTAGAGGGCGGTGATCTGTGCGCTTATCAGACGAACGATCCAGACAGCATGCTGGTCAGACTACCAAGCGAGACGGGCGTATATTGCGTGATGGATGACAGCAAGCTTTGGCACTATGCCAATGAGCTTAGCACCACAGGCGAATCGGGCTTTTGGGATCTGTTCGTATTGACAGCCAATATGCAGTAAGCTATTTTGAGCATATTTTTAACGCAAATTCATCAATTGGCATTATTTTCCGTTATTAGATTTAGGAAAAATCATGTACAACGTTACCAAGATTCGTGAGCAGTTTTTGGCATTTTCTTGCAAGGATAAGCAGGGACAGACCCCGATTTTCTTTGATGGTCCTGGTGGCAGTCAAGTGCCTAAGGCAGTCATCCAAGCGATGGGCGATTATCTGGGCTGCTACAACAGCAACATGGGTGGTCATGCAGATGCCGGCAGACGCACCAGCACCATTAGTGCTACTGCGCGTAAGATGGCAGGCGCTTGGCTTGGCTGTCCTGCCGAACAGGTGGTTTTTGGGCTAAACTCCACCAGTCTGATGTTCCAGTTCTCGCGAGTTTTATCACGGGATTGGCAAGCAGGTGATAACATCGTCCTAAGTTCGATTGATCATTTCTCGAACGTCTCATCATGGCAAACCGCCGGCATCGATAAGGGCGTAGAGATTCGCCGCATTCCTTTGACTGCTGATGGCAGCACACTTGACTTGCAGTCACTAGAGACGCTCATCGATGAGAACACCCGTCTGGTGGCGGTGTCATTGGCGTCGAATGTGCTAGGAACAAGGACTCACATTAGTCCGATCATCGAGCGCACCAAGGCTGTCGGCGCATTCATGGTTGTTGATACGGTGCACGCTATCGTACACGAGAAAGTCAATGCCACCCAGATGGGCTGCGATCTACTCTTCGCCTCCAGCTATAAACTTGGCGGTGCCCACCTTGGCATGGCTTACGCCTCTAATCGCGTGCTGGATTTACCCGCTTATAAAGTGGAGCCTGCCACTGAGATTCGCCCTTTTGCCTTTGAACAAGGCACACAGTCATTCGAGGCAAAGGCAGGCATGATTGCATTGATTGAGTATTGGGCGAATCTAGGTGGTATAGATGGCACGCTAGATGAACGACTACAGCAAGCATACACCATCGTACAACAATACGAGCAAGGGTTATCCAAGTTATTCTTAGAATACGCCAACCAGCGACCTTATTTTATCCTATACGGCAAAAACACCACCGAGGGGCGCACACCTACGTTCGCCTTTAACCTTGTCAAAGATGGCAAAGTCTTAGATCCTGCCAACATCGCTAAGTGGTTTGGCGAGCGCAACGTTGCCTTGCCATCGGGTAATTTTTATGCGCTGGATGTGGTGCGTCATTTAGATCTGGTTGAGACGGGATTCTTGCGTGTAGGATTTTTGCACTACTCGACAGCAGATGAGATTCATCGACTGTTCGAGCTGCTTGACGAATATGTGCAGTCCATCTAAACATAAAACAAAACACAGCAATGCGCCGTGTTTTTTATTTAAAAACTTTATCGCCAAACATAAAAAAGGTCAGTCCAATCAGCATCACGCCAAGACCAATGTATTTATGCAAGCCTAACGAACGAACAGGCATCTCAATCAGCCCAAAGTGATCAATCACCATGCCTGCAATCAGCTGCCCTAAGATGATTAGAAAGGCCATGTTCACAAGCCCAATCTTCGGCGCCAAAAATGCCGTAATAAACACAAATACCGCACCGATCGCCCCACCAACCCAGCGCCACCAAGGCTGATCGGTGATGTTATCTAAGACACTTTGCCAGTCGCCCTGCCACATCATAACCAACCCCAAACACAACGTACCAATGGCAAAAGAGAAAAATGCCGCCGCTAATGGCCGACCGCCCAGACCAATGGCAAGGCTTGAATTAATCGCCGCCTGCACAGCGATGCCCATGCCAATCCCAAACGCCATCAAAAAATACCACATAACCGTCCCCACAACATACGCAATAAAAAACACACTTTATCATAAAGTGTGTTTTTTTGGATATTGAACATCACAATAAATTAAGAATTCATCATCAGATATTCAAACGCTGCCAAGCCTGCTTTTGAACCTTCGCCCATGGCGATGTTGATTTGCTTAAATGGTACGGTTGTCACGTCACCACATGCGAACACGCCTGGCTTATCGGTGCGACATTTGGCATCAATCTCAATCTCGCCATGAGCTGTCACATCCACCAAGTCCTTAACCACATCAGAGTTTGGCACCAGACCAATCTGTACAAACACCGCTGACAATGGCAACGTCACGTTCTTGCCACTCGCTCGGTCTTGATAGATTAGGCTATCCACTTTACCACTATTAGCGGTGATTTCCTGAGTGGCGGCATTTTTGATGATGGTGATATTATCACGCGCTTCAGCTTTATCGATCAGTACTTGGTCAGCACGAAGCTTATCACCAAACTCTAGTACGGTCACATGCTCAACGATACCCGCCAAGTCAAGCGCTGCTTCAACGCCAGAGTTGCCGCCGCCGATAACCGCCACAGGCTTACCCTTGAAGAATGGGCCATCACAGTGTGGGCAGTACGCCACGCCATTGCCGATGTTCTCATCTTCGCCTTTAACGCCAAGCTTACGCCATTTGGCGCCTGTTGCGATGATTAGTGTGCGTGACGTCCAGCTTGCACCCGTGTTTAGGGTAACTTGATAGCCATCCTTCACTTCTTCAATACTTGATACGCTCACGTGCTCTTTGACGGTGATGTTGTATTCTTTGATGTGCGTGGATAGGTTGCCAGCTAGCGTATTGCCATTGGTTAATGGGATTGAGATTAGATTCTCAATGTCTTGAGTATCTTTAACCTGACCGCCAATACGATCAGCCACTAGAGCCACGCGCAGACCCTTACGAGCGGTATAGATGGCAGCTGCCGAACCTGCAGGACCGCCACCGATGACGGTCACGTCTTGGGTTTTTAATTCTTCGGCCACGCCCTCAGACAGCAGATCAGGGTATTTAGCTTGTAGCTTATCGATGATACGCGCGGTGTCCACTTTACCGTTTAAGAATGGTTTGCCATTTAGGAATACCGCAGGCACGCCTTGAATGTTGTTAGCTTTTACAAGCTTTGGGAACACACCGCCGTCAATCATCTCGTTTTCGATGCCATCGTTTAGTACGGCAAACTGATTCAATGCCTGTACGACATCTGGGCAGTTATGGCAAGACAGCGATACGAAAGTTTGGAATTTTAATGGTTTTTGGATTCGCTTAACAAGGTCTTGAATGCCTTCGTCTAGCTTCATGGTGTGACCACCAACATGCAAAATCGCAAGCAGCAGTGACGTGAATTCATGACCGCCAGGGATACCGCTAAACACAATACCAGTATCGCGATTATCGGTGGCAATTTTAAAGCTCATCGCAGATAGGTCGGTATCCACAACACTCTTATCAAAGCCGATCTTATCAGAGGTGCTGGCGATTTTTTCAAGAAAATCAATCAGCTCAGCACGTTTGGCGTGCTCACCTTGACCTAAAATCATCTGAATCGGACGAGTCATGTTGGCGCTGTACGTTTGAACAGCATCTAATAATGATTGGTCTAACATAATAACCACCTTAAAACTAAATAAAATAAATAAATCAGAATGTACGATGTCATTATAAGCCGACGGCAGGATAATGCAAATTTGAGAATTTTGAACATTCGTATTGCTAAAGCTCAACAACTTAAATCAAACAATATCACTGCTTGTTATTATATTGCAATTGTGTGGATGACGCTTATTTTTATTGCTTGCTAAGACTCATCATTCTTGGTAAGATAATCTTAACCACAGAATAATTCTTATGTGGTGAATTTCGTCATTATGACACCAAACTCAAAGGAGAATTCTATGTTTCCAGAATACCGCGAACTAATCACCAAACTAAAAACTAATAACGACCTACATTTCGTTAAACTATTCGACGAGCATAACGAACTTGATGAAGAAATCACCAACCTAGAGAACGACCCAGTTGCTGCAGCCAGCCGCGCTGAAGAAATCGAAGGTCTAAAACGCAAAAAACTTGCCCTAAAAGACGAACTATATCAGTATCTACTGACCAAAGCATAATTGTAAGATTATTCGCTTTAAAAACACAAGTCTTTTGGGCTTGTGTTTTTTATATATTAGCAAACAAAAAACCACCCAAGATTGGATGGTTTTTAAGATTAGCTTAGAGCTTAGATTTTACCAACTAGGTCTAGGCTTGGCTTCAAGGTCTCTTGACCTGCTTCCCATGCTGCTGGGCAAACTTCACCGTCGTTTTCACGAACGTATTGAGCTGCTTTTACTTTACGGATCATGTCTTTAGCAGAACGGCCGATGCCTAGGTCGTGGATCTCAGCTACTTTGATGAAGCCGTCTGGATCTACTAGGAAAGTACCACGTAGTGCTGCGTGCTCGTCTTCGATCATGATGTTAAAGCCACGAGTGATTTTACCAGTACCATCACCTAGCATTGGGTATTTTACTTTACCGATTGCAGGAGATGAATCGTGCCATGCTTTGTGTACGAAGTGGCTGTCAGTAGATACTGCATATACTTCTACGCCAAGACCTTTTAGCTCTTCGTAGTGATCAGCCATGTCTTCAAGTTCAGTTGGGCACACGAAAGTGAAGTCGTGTGGGTAGAACATGAAGATAGACCATTTGCCTTTGGTGTCTTGTGTAGAGATGGTTTTGAACTCACCGTTTACAAATGCTTCGGTGGTAAATTCAGGAATCTGTTGGTTGATGATTGCGGTCATAATTACACCTATATGTTAATGGATGGAAATTGTACAGCTGGACGATAAACCCTTGCCCAAAACTGCCCTACCCGTCTATCATAACAAAAATACCGCTTTTATACATTTAAAACTTTTAATTATCCTGTTTTGTTTTATAAAACTTAGGTGTAAAATAGGGGTCATAATTTTATGTTTGAATTGGGATAACTTTTATGATTACTTTACGTCAGTTGGAATTCGCTCTGGCGGTCGCCAAACACAAGCACTTTAAGCGTGCCGCCGAAGAATGCAATATCTCACAGTCTGCATTAAGCCTTGGCATTGCCGAGCTTGAGAAACAGCTTGACACACAGATCTTTGAGCGTAATAACAAACAAGTACTCATCACCCCAATCGGCGAAGAGATTCTAGACAGAGCGCAGCGCGTTTTTAGCGAGATCAGCGATTTGGTCACGCGCGCGCACAATCATCAGACGCCACTTGCCTACCCGATGACGATCGGCATCATCCCAACTGTCGCGCCTTACCTAATGCCCAAGGTGCTGCCTACCCTAAAGAAAAGCTATCCCAACTTTGAGCTGTCCATCACTGAAAAACAAACCGAGCGCCTCATCGATCAGGTACGCTACGGACACATTGACACCGCCATCATCGCCCTGCCATACCCCGTGGAAGGTCTGCACACCTTTGAATTTTGGGCGGAAGATTTTTTTGCGATTTTCCCAAAAGGGGATGAACACGACAGCTCCAAGCACATCACCAGTGGCGAGCTATCTAAGACTAACTTACTGTTACTGGGTGAAGGTCACTGCTTGACCGATCAAGTACTGTCTGTATGCCAAATGAACAAGAGCGAGATCAAGTCAGGATTCTCTGATGCCAGCCTCAACACCATCATTCAGATGGCGCTGTCTGGCATGGGGACGACGCTCGTGCCTAAGATGGCACTTGATCAGCTATCGACCATCCATGACCTAACTTCTGTACCACTGTCAGAACCCGGGCCACATCGTCGACTGGCATTCATCACACGCCTTAACTACGCACGCGTTGATGATGTGCGCATTCTAAGCGAGGTCTTCCATCAAGCCATGACAGAAGACGCCAAAAAGCACAGATAACCGCCCTTACAAGCTTTCATCACGCGCTTTTAGAAGGTCATGCCATTTTTTATAATCTGGCATGGCTTTTTTGACTTCCGCCCAAAATAATGGGCTGTGATTGGCATGAATGAGATGGCAAAGCTCATGCACGAACACATATTCGGTGCATTCATAGGGATATGCCGCCAAATATACCGACAGCCACACTCTACCTTCACGAGTATTACATGTACCCCAGCGAGTTTTCATTTTCTTTAAGCGCACTTCTCTGGCGACCCTACCGACGATGGGTTGCCATTTGGCAATCAAATCAGGCAACCGAGAAGATAACGCCTGCCGATAAATTCGTAAAATCTGACTTTCATCAGCGGGCAAATCCACACTCTCACCCCATAATCTTCGCTCATAAGCATGGCGAAAATGCGCTTTTTGTTGTAGTTTATGATGCGCCTGAAACACCCAAGACAACCGCGCTCGAACCGCCTCTATGACAGCACGCTCAGATGCCCATCTTGGCACGCTGACATGACATTCGCCCGCTTTCATGCGAAAGTTAATGTTCTTTACTGATTTTTTGGTGATGCTTAGAACGATTCCTTGTTCGGCAAAGTCTTGGTGTAGTCTTAATAACTGCTCTGATCGCATGAGCGTATTTACTCTTTGGGATAAATAAGTCATTATAGCAGTCTCATCATCCGCATAAAAATTAAATCAACACAAAAAAACAGGCTGGATAATCCAACCTGTTTTTGAATGATCAACGCTAAAAATTAACGAAGTTCTTGTGGTGCGTTGATGGTTAGCTCTACGCGGCGGTTTTGAGAACGACCTGACTCGTTCGCGTTGCTTGCGATAGGCTGAGTTTGACCATAGCCTACTATTCTGGTGCGGTATGCTGGTACACCACGAGATACCAGGTAGTCAGATACTGCTGCCGCACGACGTTGTGAAAGTGCTTGGTTATAAGATGCAGCACCTGTGCTGTCAGTGTGACCTGCCACGACGATGGTGGTTTGATCATACTGGATCATTGTTTGTGCCAATTGGTTTAGGCTGTTATAAAATGAGGAATTGATGGTTGCATCATCATGAGCGAACGTGATGTTGCCTGGCATTACTAAGTTGATGTTACCTTGTGAGTCTTGACGTACTTCAACGCCAGTACCTGCCATTTGTTGTTCGATTTGCTTAGCTTGGCGACCCATGTACGCACCAACGCCTGCGCCCAATACTGCGCCGATCGCTGCGTCACGACCAGTCTTCTCACCGCCAGTCGCTTTAGAGATGGCAGCACCACCTAGTGCGCCTGCCAATGCGCCGATACCGGCTTTTTTGGTTTGATCGTTGACAACTGGACCGCCAGTGGTCGCACAGCCTGTGATAACCATGCTAGATGCCAATGCTGTTACAGCAAGTAGTTTGATTTTCATGTTAAACTCCCTAAGTCTTTTATAAAATTTAAAATTTTTGAAGTTATCTCAAGCAGATTAGGTGATTAATTCGCTTGCTTTGATTGTATTATGAATGAAAAAACTTGCTTGTCTGTTGTAAGTGTGTATCTCATCAGTGTACTTTTGATTAGCTTTCTTGAAAGATTCACCGTAATTTTAGGAGATTTTTACCGAAATTCCCTAAAGCTGCCCAACAAGTAGCGAAAATCGCAATATTTTTCACCAGAATTAATAATCTACCTTTCAAATTTTGGTCGTTTGGAAACAAATGTTGGGTAATATTGTATCAAAATTTTTCAAAAATTAGATTTCAATGGATTTTTTCGGACAAATTTACCGTTTTTTTATCAAAATTTGATAAAATGCGTTTAAATTTTTGAATTTCGCAGAATTTTTCATATTTTGTTACACAATTTGTAACACCTGCGCAATTTAGAACCTCTTTTATTGATTAAAAATAAGATTTTTAGGATCAGTCATGAGCGCAAATTCTCGTAAGACCTTGCCTTTTTTTCAAAAATTACACGAAACCAAGCCGAAACTTGCCCAAAAACTCTCCTTTGCAATCGGCACAGGCAGCATCGCAGCCAATAGCTTAGCATTGTCAGCACCACTTTACACGGCCGGACTTGCTAAGATGTTCGGCAAATCAAAGCGCGCCGACAAAGTGGTCATCGGCATGGCAGATTATTGGATTCGCTCGAATAATTTCATGATTGATAAGGTATTGCCCACCAAAGACTGGCGCATCAGCCTGCCTGAAAACCTAAACCCAAATGGCAAATATCTGCTCATCTGCAACCATCAATCATGGGTGGACACGAGCGTCATTCAGTACGCCAGCGAAGGTCGCCTGCCGATCACGCGTTTTTTTGCCAAGCATGAGCTGATATACATCCCTGTTGTGGGTCAGACGTTTTATTTTTTGGACTTTCCGATGATGAAACGCCATTCAAAAGAGCAAATCGCCAAAAACCCAGAGCTTGCTAGACGCGACTTAGACGAAGCAAGACGCGCGTGCGGACTGCTCGCTGACAAGCCTTTTGTGTTACTCAACTATCTAGAAGGCACGCGCTTCACCAAAGCCAAACACGCCGCCCAAAAATCACCTTATAAGCACCTACTAAAACCAAAAGCAGGTGGTTTTGCACTTGCCATCAGCAGCCTTGGTAAGCAAATAGATGGCATCTTAGACATGACGCTCGTCTATCCTGATGGCGCGCCTAAATACAGTGATCTTTGGCAGGGCAAACTTACCCGTCTGGGCGTCGACATTCGCCACATCAAGATGGAAAACGACCTATTTAACGCCCTAAAAAATGGTGAATACGACAGCAATGATGACGTAAAAGTCAAACTGTTCTCATGGCTGGATGAGATTTGGCAAGCCAAAGATGCTCGCATCGATGAGATGCTGGCTGAATTTGACCAAGCGCCATAATAACAGCCCAATACTTTTAATTTACGATAATTCTATGCGACAAACACCCGACCTAGACGAGCTAAGCATCCCACAATCTCACGAAGTACCTAATGACGTCGTGCCTTTATTTGGCAGTGATTCAGACGATCATCAGCCAAGCAAACTTAAAATCGGCTACGACATCCTGATGCTCGGTCTTCTCGTGGTGGACTTGACACTAATCTTTATAGATAACATTCTGATGAGTGCGCTCGTCGAGAAGCTCGCAGAATGGATGAACTTTGGCGCACCTTTGCAGGTGTACCAAGACCAGTATCATGAGACGCTTGCGGCAGTTGGAGGTATGTTTACGCTACTGTGGGTGGCAGAGCTTACGGTACGCTGGTTGCTTGCCATCGTGAACCACACTTATCATCGATGGTTTTTCTTTCCTTTTTTGCATTGGTATGAAGTGTTGGCGTGTTTCCCTGCCTTGCGTGCGCTCAGACTGCTCCGCGCTGGCATCATCATTAAGCGCCTGCACGAAGTGGGCATCAAGGTCATTCCACAGCGTTGGATCAATTCAGCCAGATTCTACTATGGCGTAATTTTAGAAGAACTGTCAGATCGAGTGATTCTAACCGCCACCGACAACATCCGCGAACAAATCAAACGCTCCAAGACTCACGACAAGCTCATCCAAGACACCATCGACAAAAACCGTGATGCCTTTGAAAATGCCATACTCGAGCTTCTACGCGCAGAACTTAGCCCAAAGCTAAGCTTAGCTTTTAACAATCAAGTTGGCGAACAGCTCTCATCTGACATCGGGACTGCGGTTGAGCGCGCACTCATTGACACCCCAGAGCTCAAAAAATACCTAAAACTCATCCCGATCGCAGGCAATCTCATCGAAAATCAAATCACCACCATTGGCAAGAACATCGGGGAGAATGTCACCACTTCGGTGAATTCGCACCTGTTCGATGATAAGACGTTAGATGCGCTCATGGTACAGATCGCCAAAGGCGTGGCAAGCATCAACACCGATCGCCCAGCACTCCAAAAACTCGTTGCTAATGTGGTCGAAGATGCGCTGAGTGCGTTTGAACAACAAATTAAAGCTCAGCAATGGAAACACAGCGCACAAATCAAAGCAGCGGTATCAGAACATCAATAGCCTAAGGCTAACTGCGATAGATATTGTTGGAAATTCAAGCAATTAAAGAAAAGCGGTGTTCTTTCGACACCAAAAAAATGCTACAATCTTAGCGTTTTATTTTATTTCATTGAGACGGTTTATTATCATGAGTAAAGCCATTCAGTTATTCGGCAAGATGCTGACCTTCAGCCGAATCAAAATCACCACAGATAATCTAGGCGACATTCAGGCTGAATTGACCGATGCATTGTCAGGTAATTCAGCAACCGCGAACATCCCCGTCGTGATCGACAGCGATGTCAATCTAGACCTAGAAGTACTGCTGGACACCTTGTGGCAGCTTGGTTTGCAGCCGATTGGCGTGGTCGATGGCGCACTCAACACCCAAGCCAAACAACTTCGCCTTGCCATCCTGCCTCCTGATGGCAAACGACTTGAACGCATCCAAGCCAAAGAAGATCGTCCTGTCAAGTCTGCGGTGATTAATAAGCCTGACAGCAACTCCAACAACAATACCAACACAGTCGTCGGCACACCAGTACAGGCACCCGCCTACCAGCCTCAGCCAAGCAGTACCTATGCACAGATGGTGCGCTCAGGTCAGAGTATTCATCACTTCGGTGGCGACCTCACCATCATCGGCGGGGTGAATCAAGGCGCTGAAGCCATCACTGACAGCAACCTGCACATCTATGGTCGCGGACTGGGTCGATTGGTGGCGGGTGCGACAGGCGATAAGGACGCTCGTATCTTCTGCCAGAAATTCAACCCAACATTGGTGTCTGTCGCAGGCACTTACTGCCTATCAGAAGACATCCCAAGCGAGATGATCGATGAGGCGGTACAAGTCAGTTATGACGAAAAAGAAGGCTTAGTATTTACCAAAATTGATACCTAATTGTCATTTTTATTTAAAAAAATAAAAACCTGTTTATTTTTTATCAATTTACTGATGAAACTACTTATAATTTTTCGCAAAATTATTCATAAATTGGTAAAATATGTTATGCTTATTAAATAATTTTTTGATAAATTTGCATTTGTTTTATTTATTAGCATAACTTAATAGATAAAATGATTGTATTTAACTAAGGAGTGCCATTGTGGCAAAAATCATCGTAGTAACTTCAGGTAAAGGCGGTGTTGGCAAGACCACCACGAGCGCATCTTTTGGTGCAGGCCTGGCCAAGCGTGGCTATAAGACTGTCATCATCGACTTTGATGTGGGCTTGCGTAATCTTGACCTTATCATGGGCTGTGAGAACCGCATCGTATATGACTTTGTTGATGTTATTAGTGGCAATGCCAAACTGACCCAAGCATTGGTTAAAGACAAGCAATTAGAGAATCTGTACATTCTGCCTGCTTCACAGACTCGTGACAAAGACGCACTGACTGACGAAGGCGTTGCTGCTGTTATGAAAGAGCTGGCAGAAGACTTAGCATTTGACTTCATCATCTGTGACAGTCCAGCAGGTATTGAGCGTGGCGCACAGCTTGCCATGTATCATGCGGACGAAGCCCTAATTGTCACCAATCCAGAAGTATCTAGCGTACGTGACTCTGACCGCATCATCGGCATCCTACAGTCTCGCACCAAGAGAGTCGAGGAAGGCGGCAGCGTACGTGAACACCTGGTGATCACTCGCTACAACCCAGAGCGCGCCGCTCAAGGCGAGATGATGGACATCGACACCATCGCGAACGAGATTCTACGCGTGCCGTTGATTGGTGTGATCCCAGAGAGTAACGCTGTGCTAGAAGCATCTAACCACGGTCAGCCTGTGATTCACTACCCTGAATCAGCAGCAGGTCAGTGCTATGATGACATCGTTGCACGTTTCTTGGGTGAAGAGCGCCCACTGCGCCACCTAGACGTGAAGAAAAAAGGCTTCTTTGCAAAACTGTTCGGAGGCTAATATGAAAAAAGGATTCTGGGCATCCCTATTTGGGGGTAATGACACACCTAGCAGCGCAGACATCGCCAAAGACCGCCTAAAGGTCATTGTGGCAAGCTCTGATCGCCTAAATACTCGCCTAACAGCTGATCGTATCGAGCAGATGAAGCGCGAGATCCTAGAAGTGGTCAATAAATATGTCAACGGCGTACAAATAGACAATGTTAACATCAACCATCACCACGAAGATCATATTGACATGCTTGAGATGAGCATCAGCCTACCTGATCGCAAATAATATCTCACAACAAAAACACCCAAATTTGATTTGGGTGTTTTTTGTTGTCTAAGGGCATATCAGCGCATTCTGGCGATGAGATTATCCTTGACGAGAAATTGATGATACAACGCCGCACCGATATGCGCCACGATTAGCAGCCACATCGCCGTCCAGATAAATTCAGTATGCCAAAGGTTCATGAGTTTTGACATATCACGATCCACGCCAACGATCATCGGCAGCTCAAATAGCCCAAATACACTCACGCCGCGACCGCCATACATTGACATCAGTGCGCCTGTGATTGGCATGGCAAGCATCACCACATATAATGCCAGATGCACCAAATGCGCAACCAACGTCTGAAATGCAGGTGCTGGTACGGGCGCTGGCGCTTTGGTGACAAAGCGGGTAATGATGCGAAGAATTGTCCAAATCAAGAAGCTAGCTCCGATGGATTTATGCACGCCAATAAAATCATCGCCTTGGTTAATGGTGATGAATGCTGCCAAGATCAGCAACGCCCCCACCCAATGAAAGATACGCACGGCAAGTGCATATTTTTGTACAGGTTGCACAGAACTGGCGTTAAGCTTGTGATGTGCAGAACTCATAAAATCTCCCACGTTAAATTAAACACCTTTGTAGCCTAACGGATTACTCAAAAAAATCCATGAGTTTTTCGTTTATTATTTCGCCAGTCGTCTCTCATTTTCAAAAAATCTCATTTTTTATAAAAAAACATGCTAAGATAATCCAAAATTCCATGTCTTACCAATCATCATGCGTGCTATTTATTGTTTACCTTATTTCTTTGCATTACTCATCGGCTGCCAAGACATGGGCAGCGCGGATTTGGCAGAACATCTGGACAATAAAATCGACAACCGTGATGAATCCGCCGCCAAAAAGCGCGACCAACTCCTACAAGACGACATCACCGCCCACCCCGTACGCTTCGACGGTGAAGAGGTTATTCTCAATGGCATACATCTATCCTCGGTCAAGATGTCGCGCTATCAGCCCAGTTTTGGCTTACAAGGCATCATCGCACCCATCCAAAGAACCAATCTCGTTCAGCCGATCGACATCACAGTGGTTGATGTTCTTGTCAAATCAGGTGACGCTGTCAAAAAAGGCGACATACTCGCTCATCTTCAACCAGCGCCAATACATACGATCAATGAAGAGGCGGAACAAGAGCAAGACAGTCGCGCATCAAAAGATGAGCAAATCATCACACTGACCGCGCCTTTTAGTGGGGTGGTGGATAATTTACGCCTAAATACTGGCATGACCATCAGAGCCAACACACCTCTACTAACCCTCGTTGATGAATCAAAATATCAGTTCATCAGCCGTCTGCCCGCCTACCTAAAACCACATCTAAAAATCGGAAAAACCGTCGACATCAGCGTTGACGATGCGCCATTTAGCGGACAAATCGCTCACGTGACCAAAAGCCCAGAATCATTCAGCACGATTGATGTCAGCGTTGAAATCTCACCAAAAAAAGACAGCGCCAACAGACTCAACTCAGGACAATTCGCCAAAGGCATCGTGGAATACGGTCAGATTAGCGTTGGCGCACTCGTGCCTAAGTTTGCCATCGTTGATGACAACTTATCACCGCTTGATCTAACCAAGCTCCACGCCCCACCCCACAAGCCGCAAGCGCCCATCGCCGCGAATATCTGGGTGGTCAAGCAAGATGCCAGCCTTACGCTGTCGCGCGTGCACATCATCGAATACCTGCCAGAATCGCGCAGATTCTTGGCATCAGGCATCACCGAAGACAGCTTAATTGTCTTGGTCGAACTACCGATGCAAGCCGATGGCAAGCGCGTGGTCGTCGATTAATACACGATAATGCGAATTGTTACTGACAATTTTCAAAAGCCGCTTAGTTTTACGCGATTCTTGGAAAATTTACGCAAATTTTCATAAAAAGGGTTATTTGCTACAAATTAACACTTGTCAAGCCAAGCAAACATTGGCAAGATATACACACTAGATTTTAATTTAATTTTTGAAATAGCTTACTTAACTAGGATAATCCATGAATAAACAAATTTTACTTATCGAAGACGATCCAGATTTGGCAGAATTAATCAGCGACTACCTGTCAATGAACTATTATGAAGTACATCACGCCGCCACAGGCCAAGGCGGACTTGACCTGCTAGATGCCAAAGAACGCGACATCAGCTTAATCGTGCTAGACTTGATGCTGCCTGACATGGATGGCATGCAAGTCTGCCAAAAAGTTCGTGGCTCTAAGAACCTACACATCAATAAAGTGCCAATTGTCATGCTCACCGCCAAAGGTGATACCACTGACCGCGTGTTAGGCCTTGAGATGGGTGCTGATGATTATATCTCTAAGCCATTTGAGCCGCGTGAATTGCTTGCGCGTATTCGTGCGGTACTTCGCCGTCACGAGACGCCAAACCAAGCCGACCTACACTCTGGCAGTCTAACATTTGGTCGCTTAACTGTATTTCCTGACAGCCACGAAGTGACCATCGATGATAAGATCGTACGTCTGACCACGCACCAATTCCAGCTACTGCATTACTTTGCAACCCATGCTGGCAAGGTGCTAAATCGCGAACAACTTTGGCAAGCCATGCCAAACGATGACAGCTCAGAGAATATAGATCGTGCCATCGACGTGCACATCTCACGTCTGCGCGCACTCATCGAAGACAACCCGCGTCAGCCTAAACGCATCATCACCGTGCGCGGTGTGGGTTACCAGTTCGCGACCGACCAAGTATAGGTCTGTCCGATAAAAGACCATCGCCATGATGGTCTTTTTTATGTGATTTTTAAAGTTTATGAAGCAATTTCAATTCGCCCCAAACTCTGTTTTCGCTCGCTTATTTATTAGCGTTTTTTTGGCAATTGTGGCTTTTGCCATTGCCATGATTGTCCTGTCTCAGCTTGTGCATAACAACTCCGACAGCGTACGATCGCGCGCCATTGCCGAGCAGATCGTCACACAGATTGACCCTTTGGTGACCCAAGCTGAAGCCCTAACCAAAGAAAACGAACTACTAAAAGCACGTTTCATCTTAGCCGTGGTCAAAAAAAGCTTTGACATCTTTGATGAAAGCCTAAATGCCAAAATCGGTCTGTACAGCCCCACAGGAGAGCTCATCCTGCAGACCGAGAACAGCGATCTACCTCCAAAGCTTATCGGAGAACGCACGTGGATTGACAATGTCGCCCCTGGGATATTCTCTCCTGCGCACCACCACATCACCATCAAGAACAGCGCAGGCTATCAGGTGTGGTATGAAAGCCGTATCCTACCAAAAGAACGTCCATTCTCTCGTCTGCTAAACCTATTTACAGGTACACTCCTATTAATCATCATGATGGCGGCGGTGCTGTGGTGGATTGCACGCAATATCACAAGGCGAATCAATCAGATGAGCCAAGAGATGGACAAGCTGGGTAATGGCGATTTTAGTGTGCGCGTGAATGAAGGCGGCAATGATGAGATTGCAGCATTGGCACGCGGTTTCAATCAATCCGCCAAAAAAATCGAACAGCTCATCAACGCCAATAACCTTCTGCTTGCTCATGCATCGCACGAATTTCGCACGCCCATCACGCGCATTCGATTGCAGATTGAGATGATGGACATGCTCGCCCATAAGCTAAATGATAATGATAAGGCAAAGTTTGAAAAACGCGCCGCAGCCATCAATCGAGATCTGACAGGGCTTGATGATCTGGTCGAGAGCATTCTGTTGGTGTCGCGCCTTGATGCGGGTCATGCCCTGCAAGCTGCCGAACAGGTTGATCTGTATGATCTGGTGCGCACAGAGTGTCAGCATTACCCCGAGGTGACTCTGACCGCCGAAGCCATGACCATCATCGCGCAGCCCAAGCTACTCACCCATCTGGTAAGAAATCTTCTAAATAACGCCATGATTCATGGTGTGCCGCCCATTGAAGTCTATCTGTACGAAGCGGCGGATTTATCAAGCGCGCAGAACATTCCAGATAATCTTACCCAGATTACCCCTGAGATTAATAGCGAAACAACCAAGCCAGCCAAGAAACCTTTGCTGCGTTTCTCTCGCCAAAAAGACGCACCACCAAAAGAAGCAGACTTTGCGGTGCTTGCCTTTATCGATCAGGGCGGTGGCATTCCAGAAGATAAGCGCAAAGACATCTTTAGCCCCTTTGTGCGCCTAAAGCAGGAGAAAAAAGGTTCAGGTCTTGGTCTATCCCTAGTGTCCCAAATTGTAGAAGCCCATGGCGGACACATTAGCACAGACACATGGCAAGGCAAGACTCGATTTTTAGTTGTGCTGCCCATCAAAGGCAAAGATGCCACAAAAGACGCTCAGAACACAACCAAGTCATAAATCATTTGCAAGCCCAAATAAAAAGCCATCACGATGATGGCTTTTTATTTCTTTGCTTTGTGTTATTTCTTGGCATCGAACATTAAGCGCGCCGCCTCAAAGATATAAGCTTCTTCTTCAGGCAATTTTGGGCGCTCATGCTCTTTCATTGCGCCGCGCTCTTCAGCCAAGGCATCGACGCTTGCTTGATAGGTTGCCCAATCAGTATAAGGCGTCTCACCCATTGCCTGACGACGCGCATTCTCAGCTCTTAATGTCAAAGCTTCAATTTCTTTGGCTTTGGCTCGGCGCTTATCGATGTTCACAGCGACAGATTTTTTATCATCATCAAGTGCACGGATGGCATTGAGCTCGCTTAGGTATCTAAACTGCACGTCTTGATCTTGGCGCACCTTGGATTCTTTGGTTAGGCGCTCAATTAACGCTTGGCTGTATTTACCCTCAGGAGTATATTGAGTAGTTGCAATGGTATCCCACTCAAGTGGATTCTTGTATTCGCGTTCGCCAAATTCAATGCCCTCATAGATATTCACCAACGGAATGTCTGGCACGACGCCTTTATTCTGAGTACTGCCGCCATTGATGCGGTAGAATTTCCGCTGGGTAATCGCTGCTGTACCAAGCGCCAGATCGTCGCGTCGCGCCTGAGCTGAGCCCTTACCTGTGGTGGTGCTACCCACCACCAGACCGCGTCCATAGTCTTGGATCGCCGCGGAGAAAATCTCTGACGCCGATGCTGAACCTAAATTAATCAACACAGACATATCGCCTGCATATAGCTGACGACCGCCGTCTTTATCGGCGTAGATCTGGACGTTGCCGCGGTTATCTCGAATCTGCACCAGTGGGCCTTCTTTGATGAATAAGCCCATCATCTTGGCAACTTCATCCAGTGAACCACCAGGGTTGTTGCGCAGATCAACCACAAGCCCATCGATGTTCTCTTGATTTAAGGCTTTTAGGGCTTTTTCGGTATCAATGCTGACCGAACGATAATTATCAGCACTTAGGCCACTGCGTCGCGCCTGAAAATTAAGATAAAAACTTGGAATCTCTAACACGCCAACGCGCTTGACGCCGCCCTCATACGGCATCTCAACGATACGATGATGCACCCCTGATTCATCTTGCTTGATGACATCACGCAAGATGGTGACGTTGCGCGCTGAGCTGTCAGGCGTATTCGGCTGCTTGACCTTAATAGTGACGGTTGTGCCTTTTGCGCCGCGGATGAGTGCCACTATCTCACGCGTGCTAAAGCCGATGGTATCCACCATCTCTTCACCATCTTGAGCCACGCCTAGGATGAGATCATTGGCACGGATCTGACCTGTTTTTTGGGCAGGGCCACCATCGACCAAGCTGATGATACGCGTATAATCAGGGTTCTTACGATCGGGGCGAATGGATACACCAATGCCCTCTAACTGTAGATTCGACTGAATCTGCATTTCGTTCGCCTGCACTGGCGCGTAGTAGTTGCTGTGCGGATCGTATGCCATCATCGCTGCATTTAGCACGCTTTCCATGATTTCATCATCTTTTAGGCGCGCCAACTGCTGCTGCTGACGATTGATACGATTTAATAAAATCTCGTTCGGCGTACGCTTCTCACCTTTAACCAAATCCTGACCACGAGACAGTTCAGGATTATCAATAAATGCCTTATCCTTAGCTTTATCATCTTCTTGGTTTAAGGTGATGTTAATCAGTGCATAAGTGGTTTGATTTTGCCAATAGCGTAGCTGTTCTTCTTTGCTGGCGAAACGTGGCGCTTCTTCGCGATCTAGAATGATGGACTCATTCGTGCGAAGGTCAACATCTTTTGCCAGCATCTCTTTGGCGGTATCATAGTATTCATTGGCGCGCGTGCGATAACGCTCAAAAATCTCAATACCTGCTGTCAGATCGCCACGTTTTAGGCGCTCAGCATAGGTGTCGCCGTATTTTGCCATGAATTCATCCACGTCCGACTGTAGCAGTAGAGTGCGTGATGCATCTAAATTATCAAAGTAAGTTTCAAGGATTTTTTTGCCCATTTCGCGGTCTAGTGGCTGATCTAGATAATGCGCACGATCGAGCAACAACGACACCTGACGGGCGGTGACTTTTTGTTCGACATTTGGCTCAAAGCCTTGTTTGTCCGAAGCTGTCGCCACAGTGCTGACGCTCTGAGCAAGCAGCACACCCACCACAGCGGTCGCCACACCCGACAATAAAAATTGCTGTTTCATAATATATTCCAATGTTATTATCAATCGGTGAAATTAAGAAAAATTCGCATTATCTTACCATACTCAACCTTGCTTGTGTGATGGTTTTTGTGAGTAAATTTCTACCGATTGATACATTTGTCCAAATTCATCGTATAATAAGCAAATTTATTTCACTACACTAAGGTAAGTTATGGCAACTGGCATCATCATGGCAGACATGGATGGTCTGACCCTAACCGACGACGATAAGGACTTCTTAGCAAATGACGCATTGGGCGGCGTGATTTTATTTAAGCGTAACGTGGCAGACCCTACCCAAGTGCGCGCCTTAACTGACAGCATGAGAGCCATCAATCCCAATCTTATCATCAGCGCCGACCAAGAAGGCGGCCGAGTGGCGCGCTTTCGCGATGGTTTTACACCCCTGCCTGCGATGGGACGACTCGGAGAGATTTATGATGACAATCAAGAGCTTGCCTTATCGCTCGCCTATGATACAGGCTACCTAATGGCGTGCGAGGTACTCGCGGTGGGCGTGGATATCAGCTTTGCGCCTGTCATGGACATTGATGGTTGCAGTCTGGTTATTGGTGATCGCGCCTTTCATGCCAACCCAGAGGCTGTCACCGCTCTATCAGCGCTCTTTATCGATGGTATGAATGATGCAGGCATGAAAGCCACCGGCAAGCACTTCCCGGGTCACGGCTCCATCGCCCCTGACTCGCACGTCTCGGACGCGGTGGATGAGCGCACCCTCGACGAAATATGGACCTGCGACCTCATCACCTTCAAAAATAACTTATCAAAACTCGATGCACTCATGCCTGCGCATGTGATATTTAGCCAAATCGATGACAAGCCAGCAGGCTTCTCAAAAGTCTGGCTACAAGACATTCTAAGACAGCAATTAGGCTATGATGGCGTGCTATTCTCAGACGACCTATCAATGAAAGCTGCTCATGTCGCAGGCGATGTCACCGCTCGCGTCAAGTCCGCCATCGAAGCGGGCTGCGACATGGTGCTGGTCTGCAATAACCGTGATGATGCCATGCGCGCGGTAGAATTTGCCAAGACCATGCCTGAGGTGGTAAACCGATTCAGCAAAATGAAAAGCATCATCCCAACATGGCAAGGCGATCTCATCAGCACCTGCCAAGCCTTCGCGCATTACAACACTGCCAAAGACAACGTCATGAAGGCGTTCTTTGGTGAGGCGATCACCGCCAAGGATGGTAAAGACCCTACCAACTACAGCACGAATTCATAAAGGCTTATCATGCATCATATTTTTGGTCACACTTCTCCTGATACCGATGCGTTCGCCTCTGCGTTCGCGTTCGCTCATTGGTTAAATGCTCAAGACATCGCCGCCACACCCTATCGACTTGGCGTGCCAAACCTTGAGACGAAGTTTGTGCTGGATTATCTTTGGCAGCATTATTCTGATGAATTAGCTGGTTTGACACCTGAGATTTTGCCTTACTTAGATCCCAATCAGCCCTTAAGCACATTAAGCCTGGGCGACTTGATTGGCTTGACCGATCATAATGAACCTGCTCAATCGATTGCGCATTTGGCAGACTTTGATATAAGATACATCATCGATCATCATAAGCTAGGCATATCAACGCCTACACCCGCCTACGTTCGCATCTACCCTGTGGGCTGCACCTGCACGATCCTGTATGAGATGTTCATCCAAAAGTCCATCACCATCACACCCTTGCTGGCGACGTTCATGCTGTCTGCGATTCTATCAGACACCCTAAACTTAAACAGCCCCACCACCACAGATGATGATCGCATGGTGGCAGCAGAGCTACTTGCTATCGCCAACATGAGCGAATCGCAAAAGGATGATTTCGCCCAAGCCATGTTCTTAGCAAAAAGTGACGTCAGCCATCTATCTGCCCGCGACATCCTACTGATGGATTACAAAGAATATCAATTCGGCACGAGCAAATGGGGCATCGCAGGGATCGAGACCATGAATCTGCCTCAAATCATCGGACGAATGGACGATCTCATCACGACCGCCCAAACCCTAAAACAAGAAAAGCAACTTGACCACCTGATGATAGCCATCGTGGACATCGCACAGCGAACAGGCTATGCCATCGCTTACGATGATACTCAAAATACCATCTTATCCAAGGCATTTAACACCGCCGCCCAAGACGGTCTATTTAGCCTAACAGGCATCGTCAGCCGCAAAAAGCAAATCGTCCCCGCTCTTGAGGTATATCACAACTAGACGGAAAACCCATGTTCGGCATCACAGACCTGACTGCTTATCTCATCGGCGTGATTATCATCATTACCTTGCCTAGCGCCAACAGTCTGTACTGTCTATCGGTGGCAGCATCTCGTGGCAAAAGAGCCGGCGGACAGACCATGTCAAGAATCTTGGTGGGTGATACAATACTGATACTGGCGACCGTGTTCGGAGCGGGGACACTACTAAAGCTCTACCCCAGCACGTTTGATGTCATCAAGCTTATTGGCGGCTGTTATTTGGCATACCTTGGGATACGCCTAATCATCGGGGCTTATCACACATTTAAGAACAGGCATCTCATCGCCAATCAAAGCTTTAACCCACCAAAAGTAGCAAATCAAAACTACTTTCACCGATTGTTGTCGCTCAGCCTGACCAACCCTAAGGCAATTTTGTTTTTCTTGTCGTTTTTTTGTGCAGTTTGTTAGTCCGACTTACGATAAGCCGTTTTTGACGTTTTTTGTATTAGCAGTGATTTTGCAACTTGTCAGCTTTTTGTATTTGCTGCTGTTGGTATTTAGTGGCAAAAACTGGCAGATATATTCGGATCTCGTCCGTTCATTATGACGCTCGCCATGTTTGGCGTGGGGTGTTTATTTGTTGGTTTTAGGATGAATTTGTGGTTGGTAAGGTTGTGATTAAGCTTACTACTTAACGAGAAATAACCTACATTTAAACCAAAAACCCCAAACCTAAGTTTGGGGTTTTGTTAGCTATTTAGGTAACTTATATCAGTCGCCTTGATAGCCTTTAAGTTTCAATCTTGCCTTGTGCAGCAATGGCTCAGTGTAGCCAGACGGCTGTGTCGCGCCTTTGAAGATTAGGTCAGCAGCAGCATTAAAGGCGATGTTATTATCAAAGTCATCCGCCATCGGACGATACGCAGGATCGCTTGCGTTTTGCTCATCCACAACTTTCGCCATGCGTTTTAAAACTTCCATCACCTCATCAGACGTTACGACGCCGTGAGCCAACCAGTTGGCAACGTGCTGCGACGAGATACGCAAGGTCGCACGGTCTTCCATCAGGCCGACGTTATTGATGTCAGGCACTTTTGAACAGCCCACACCCAAATCAACCCAGCGCACAACATAGCCCAAGATGCCTTGACAATTATTCTCAAGCTCACGACGCTTCTCATCTGCTGTCCAGTTCGTATCGGTGGCAAGTGGAATGGTCAGAAGATCATCAAGGCTTGGCGTGGCAAGCTTGGCAAGCTCTTCTTGACGATTCATAACATTACACTGATGGTAATGGATAGCATGAATTACCGCACCGCTAGGTGATGGTACCCAAGCACAGTTCGCGCCAGCTTGTGGGTGTTCGATCTTAGCGCGGTACATGTCAGCCAACTCGTCAGGTTTTGGCCACATGCCTTTACCGATTTGCGCTTTGCCGCGAAGCCCTGCTTTTAGACCGATAGACACGTTGCGCTCTTCGTAGGCACCGAACCAAGTTTGACCTTTTACGTCGCCCTTACGCACAAATGCGCCTGCATGCATGGCGGTGTGAATCTCATCGCCCGTTCTATCCATGAAGCCTGTGTTAATAAAGATGGTGCGCTCTGGTGCTTTTTCGATACAGTTTTTAAGGTTGGCAGACGTTCTACGCTCTTCGTCCATGATGCCCATTTTTAGGCTGTTCTTAGGCAGGCCGATTACTTGCTCGGCACGCTCGAACAGCTCTACTGCAAATGCCACTTCATCAGAGCCATGCATTTTTGGCTTCACAATGTACATCGAACCTGTGCGAGAGTTGCGCAGCGTGTTCTCACCACGGATGTCCACGGCAGTCAGCATTGGCGTGACAAGCGCATCCATGATACCCTCAAAAATCTCTTCGCCATTCACCAAAATCGCAGGGTTCGTCATCAGGTGACCCACGTTACGAAGCAACATGACCGAACGACCGTGTAGCTTCTGAGTGTTGCCCGACAAATCGGTATAAGTACGATCAGCGTTTAGTGTGCGAGTGATGGTTTTGCCATTTTTTTCTAGAGTTTCAGATAAATCACCCTTCATTAGACCTAGCCAGTTGCGATAGCCTTCTACTTTCTCTTCAGCATCGACAGCGGCAACTGAGTCTTCTAAGTCCTGAATCGTGGTAACGGCCGATTCTAGAACGACATCCTTAACACCTGCTTTGTCGTCTTTACCGATCGGGCTATTTGGATCGATTTGGATGATGACGTGTAGGCCGTTATTTTTTAGGATAATTTCGGTTGGCTCGTCAGTCGCGCCATTAAAACCAGCAAGTTTATTGTCTTTTAATGTGGTCTTGGTATCGCCTAATGATACTGATAGCTGACCATCTTTGATGGTGTAAGCGGTCGCGTCTGCGTGTGAGCCACTTTGTAGCGGGAATGTCTCATCTAAGAAATTCTTAGCGAATTCAACGACTTTGGCGCCGCGCACAGGGTTGTAGCCTTTGCCTTTCTCTGCGCCATTCTCTTCTGAAATCACGTCAAAGCCATACAAAGCATCATACAAGCTGCCCCAACGAGCGTTAGCAGCGTTCAATGCATAACGTGCGTTACGCACAGGCACAACAAGCTGAGCGCCTGCGATGGTCGCAATCTCATCATCCACATTCTGCGTGGTGATCTCAAAGTCAGCAACTTCAGGCTCAAGATAACCAATCTTAGTCAAGAAATTCTTATAGGCACCAAGCTCATAGGGATTATTCTTGTGCCAGTCATCGATCTTGGCTTGTAGCTCTTCACGGCGAGCAAGTAGTGCTTTGTTTTTTGGGGTTAGGTCAAGAACAACTTGTTCAAAGTTTTTCCAATAAGTGTCGCTGTCAAGCTTAGCAGCTGGCAAAGCCTCATTCTCAATAAAATCAAATAGAATCTTATCGATGGCAAGAGCGCCTTTGGTAATACGAGTAGTAGCCATAATTTTATCCTTAAAATCAAAATTTAAACAAAAACGGTGTTCTACCTTGACAGCAGAACACCGTTTGGATTAGTCATTTAGACAGCGAATGATTAGCCGCCAAATTGGTTCATGGTGTTCTTGCTCGCATCGCCAGCTTTAAGAGCATTCTCACCAGAGAAGATCTCTTTGTGGTCGTCGCCGATGTCAGAACCAGCCATTGCTTGGTGTTTCACGCAAGCGATACCGCCGCGGATTTCTTTACGTTGTACGCCTGCTACGTATGCCAACATGCCTTCATCACCGAAGTAACCTTGTGCTAGCTCGTGAGTAGATAGAGCTGCGGTGTGGTAAGTTGGTAGTGTGATTAGGTGGTGGAATACACCTGCTTCACGAGCTGCGTCTGCTTGGAAAGTACGGATTTTTTCGTCAGCGTCACGAGCCAACTCTGAATCGTCGTACTGTGCGTCCATTAGCTTAGCACGGTCGTAGCCTGATACATCTTTACCTTCAGCAACCCAGCGATCGTACGCTTGTTGACGGAAGTTGATGGTCCAGTTGAATGATGGTGAGTTGTTGTAAACCAATTTTGCATCTGGAACTTGCTTTTTGATGTCGTTTACGAAGCTTGCGATGCCTGCTACGTCTGGCGTTGGAGTTTCGATCCAGATCATGTCAGCGCCGTTTTGTAGCGAAGTTACGCAGTCAAGTACAACGCGGTCGTGCTGAGTGCCTTCGCGAAACTGATATAGACCAGAGGCTAGGCGAGTTGGGCGGTGTAGCTTGCCGTCACGCTTGATTAGGATTTCGTCTTCTTTCGCATCAGCGATGTCGATTTCAGTAGTTTCTAGGTAGCTGATGTACTTAGAAGCTAGGTCGCCTGGCTCACGAGATACTGGGATTTTTTGAGTTAGGTCAGCACCTTCTGAGTCAGTACGTGCTACGATAACACCTTCGTCAACGCCTAGTTCTAGGAACGCGTAACGTACTGCGTTGATCTTAGCTAGGAAGTCTTCGTGTGGCACAGTTACTTTGCCAGCTTGGTGACCACACTGCTTAGCGTCAGATACTTGGTTTTCGATTTGGATTGCACATGCACCCGCTTCAATCATTTGCTTGGTTAGTAGGTAAGTCGCCTCTTCGTTACCAAAACCTGCGTCGATGTCAGCGATGATTGGCACAACGTGAGTTTCGAAGTTGTCGATTTGGCTTTCGATTTCTTTAACTTTTGCGCTGTCGCCAGCTTCTTCAGCCTTTTGAAGGGCACGGAATAGATCGTTTAGCTCTTTTGCGTCAGCTTGACGTAGGAAAGTGTAGATCTCTTCGATTAGCTTAGGCACAGCGGTTTTTTCGTGCATAGATTGGTCAGGTAATGGACCGAATTCTGAACGAAGTGCAGCAACCATCCAGCCTGATAGGTAGATGTAACGCTTGTTGGTAGTGCCGAAGTATTTTTTGTTAGCAATCATTTTTTGCTGAGCGATGAAACCGTGCCAGCAGCCTAGTGATTGAGTGTATTTGGTGTTGTCAGCATCATACTCTGCCATGTCTTTACGCATGATGGCAGCGGTGTATTTAGCAATGTCAAGACCTGTTTTGAAGCGGTTTTGAACAATCATACGAGCAGCGTCTTCTGGACGGATAGCGTCCCAAGTGCCACCCAATTTTTCTTTAACACTGCGAACGTGTTCTAAAGCTGATTGATAAGTCATGATAGTCTCCTAGATTCCATGGTGGATTGTCATCAGTACAGCGCCCGCTGCACTAACCAAATCACTGCCTATACCGATGGGTAATTAGTTGCCTGCGATTCTTAAAATACAGAATACCCAAAAGTTTTGCGTTTATCCAATAGGCGACCATAATGTTCGGTATTTTAAAAATAAATGATAGACCAATTTTCATTACATCAAATGATGATTATTCAATCATATTTTTGTGCAACTTCATGAAAATTCAAAATATTTATCAAAATTTCTCATGTGTCAGTTATGTGAAAACCCACAAAAACCATCAAAATACTCCCTAAAATTTTTAAGAAATTAACCCCAAATTAACCTAAATTTGTAACAATTTATCTTAAAAAATCGCCATTTCTGCCAAAAAACCCACTTTTATGCTAAAATTTTTGCATATTTTTGATCTGTTTTATAAATGAATCCGCCAGATTATTTGATACCCTATTTGACCGCCGAAGGTTCATTGACCGCCCTGCTAGAAGCAAAGTCAGGGCAGTCTTTGCGCGTGCAAGTCATCAAAGAAGGCTATCAAGCCATTGATTTATGTCATAAAAAATTACTAAACTTACCTTCTCATCGCCCTGCCTTGGCTTGGGTGCGTGAAGTGCTGTTATTCGGCAGCAGCGAATCTGCATGGGTGCGCGCCAAGAGCGTCTTTCCTGTGAATAGCCTAGTTGGTGATGCCAAGCGCTTACGCCACCTAAAACGCACCCCCATCGGCTATGTGATGTTCAAAAAGAACCGCAAACTACCCTATGATCGGTATATTTTTTGTTATGATGGGCGGTATGGTCGGGCAACCGTCTATGACTGGCACGGTCGAAAGCTATTAATCGAAGAGCATTTTTTGGATGCATTTCATCAATAAAAATACAAAGTCTATTTGCTGCTGATTGATATGCAAATGTATGATACCGATATCATCAATATGGTATGAATTTTATCGCTAGATTGACGCTCAAAAGCGGTAAACGGCTGTGTTATTTTTGGCAAATTATGATACACTAATGGGGATTTTTTTATTCCCCACACTTTAAAAGGTATATCCATGTTTAAAGACATCTCGCTACACGCTTACGACCCAGAACTTGCCGCTGCCATCGATGCTGAAAGTCAGCGCCAAGAAGATCACATTGAGCTGATCGCATCAGAAAACTACTGCTCTCCTGCTGTTATGGAAGCTCAAGGTTCATCACTGACCAACAAATACGCCGAAGGCTACCCAGGTAAGCGCTACTACGGCGGATGTGAACACGTGGACGTGATCGAGCAGATCGCCATCGACCGCGCCAAAGAGCTGTTCGGTGCAGACTACGCGAATGTACAGCCTCACGCGGGCTCTAGCGCGAACGCTGCGGTGTATCTTGCACTACTAGAAGCAGGCGATACCGTTCTTGGCATGAGCCTGGCTCACGGTGGTCACCTAACTCACGGTGCCAGCGTATCATTCTCAGGCAAGACCTATAATGCCGTGCATTATGGCATCGATGATAATGGCTTGATCGATTATGATGAAGTGGCGCGTCTGGCTCGTGAGCATAAGCCAAAGATGATCATCGCAGGCTTCTCAGCTTATTCACAAGTCATGGATTGGCAAAAATTCCGCGACATCGCAGACGAAGTAGGCGCATACCTATTCGTTGACATGGCGCACGTGGCAGGCCTGGTAGCCGCTGGTGTATATCCAAGCCCCATTCAAATCGCTGACGTCGTCACTACCACAACCCATAAGACCCTACGCGGTCCGCGTTCAGGTCTAATCCTGGCCAAAGCCAACGAAGAGATCGAAAAGAAACTAAACTCAGCGGTATTCCCCGGCTCGCAAGGCGGTCCACTCATGCACGCCATCGCCGCAAAAGCTGTCTGCTTCAAAGAAGCGATGTCACCAGAGTTCAAAGAATACCAACAACAAGTCGTCAAAAACGCACAAGCCATGGCGCAGACCATCGTCGATCGTGGCTATGACGTGGTATCAGGCGGCACCCAAAACCACCTAATGCTGATCAGCCTAATCAAGCAAGGCATCACAGGCAAAGAAGCGGACAAATGGCTTGGCGATGCTCACATCACCGTGAACAAAAACTCTGTGCCAAACGACCCTAAATCACCATTCGTGACCTCAGGCATCCGTCTAGGCACGCCTGCTGTTACTTCGCGCGGCTTCAAAGAAGCTGAGTGCGTTGAGCTGGCAGGTTGGATCTGCGACATCCTAGATGCCAAAGGTGACGAGAAAGTATTGGCAGAAGTTCGCGAGAAAGTCACAGAAGTATGCAAACGCCTACCTGTGTACCAAAAATCAAAAACCAAAGAGCTGTTCACCAAAATCAGCTCAATGATCGACGAGCAAGCCGATCATGAATTCGTACACACCGCCAAAGAAAAATTCGGCGACCTATATGAAAAAGCCATGCAAAAAATCAACAAGGCTTAATCACTAAACTCAATCCAATAAAAANA
>NZ_AOMT01000009.1 GCF_000696305.2 Moraxella bovoculi 237 | reverse complement strand
GTAACGTAACGTAACGTAAACTAAACTAAACTAACTACTATAGTATGTNTNTTTTTTATTGATTCTTTTAGAACTTGGTCTGTACAGACAGTACAAAATTACGACCGCTGGCAGCATATTGGCTGGGCAATCCTTGAGTATGCTGATTACCAGAGACAACCGAGGTCTGACGCAAAGATTCCCATGGGCTATATCGATAATTAAAGACATTATCAATACCAGCTCTTACAGTCAAATTATCAGTTGGTTGATAAAATGCCGACAAATCCAGCGTTCTCCAAGCCTTGCTATTGACCGTAGTGGCAACTTTTTCATAAGTACCGCTCGGTGATGCGACTAATGTGGTTAATTCAGTGTCTTTTTTAGCATCGCTAAAAATCCAAGTCGCACCCAAGCCCCACTTATCGCTATCAGCAGTATAATCAAGCGATAAAGCATAACGAGTAGGTGAGATGGTGTCTAGGAAGTAGCCAGAACCGTACTCAAAACCCTCTTTGATGTGGCTATCTTTAACTTTGGTTTTTAGATAGTTAGCAGATGCAGTCAAACCCACAGGCAACTTATCCCAAAGCTCACCAAGATAGGCCTTAGCTTGAACACTGTGGCCAGCCAGACGCACGTCTTGATAGTTGCGATAGCCCCACTGATCACCTTTGAGTGTCAAATCAATCAGATCACTGTATCGGTTATCAAAGTAAGTTGCCGTAATCTCACCCAAATTGCCATGAAAAGCGATACCAAACTCTTGGTTGTGAGCCTTTTCTGGTTTAACATTAGTGCGGTAATGCTGATCGTCGTTCTCCCCTTTGGTCAAGCCATCTAAACGGTAGCCGAACAGCTCTTTAAAGCTTGGCACACGATAGCCAGATGAAATGCGATACAGCAAGTCAACATGATCGGTTGGTTTTAGCACAAGACTACCATTGTAAGATAAGTTACGATATTTGCCTGTACCAGTCCAATCATCATCACTGTTAAAACGATGGGTGTCATGACGAACACCTAGGGTAATGTTCGCAAGGTCTCCGACAGAGATCGTATCTTTAAAGGTCGCATAAGCATTATGACCTGTGATTGGTCTGTCGCCACATTTGCGAGCTTCGCCTAAATACTGCTGAGATTCTTCGCAAATGTCCGTACCCTCTTGATACTGATTAGTTCGGTAGGCTTCAATAAAGTTGCCGTTTGAATCTTTGATGTCATCTACAAACTTAAAGTCTAAACGATGATATCGCTCTTTAACATCGCCAATCCATAGATTGGAACGGAATTTATCTAAGCCAAGACCTAAATTGAGACGATGATTGATGATGTCGCCTGATAGATTTTTGGAGAAATCTGCTCGCCACAGCAAATGGTCCTCACTGTATACTTTACGATTTTGGCGTTCGGCAGAATTTGGTTTGTCTGCACTGGGTGTACAGTTTCTATCAACCGTAGGATAAGGCGAACAGTATTTCTCGATTTGCAGATGATCGATGGTGACAGTTTGCTTATCAACACTTAAATTCAACTCATCAAACCAGCGAAAATCTTTAGGACTTTGGTAACGATAGTTGATACCATAACGACTTTTATCGTGTTTTTCATCAAAAAACTGTGCCTGCGTCCAAAGTCCAATTTTAGCATCTGTCACATAGCCTTCTTGATGGCTTTGTCCGCGATAAACGAGTGGTGATTGTGCCAGATTACCTCGACCGTGATTGGCGGCCAAGTGGTAGGCCGTTTTGGTCATATCACGACTGTTATAATTTTGAGTGGTTTTTTCGGTCAAAAGCTCAACTCGTTGCGTAGACGAAGGATTAAAGCCTGCCTTAATCAATACAGATTTAGAATCATATTCCATAGGGTCAGGCAATACTCGCTTGTCGCCAGTGTATTCTTTAGCACCCATGGTCTCTAATACAGGCTTGATGTCCAGCTTTGGCTTGGTACAGCCAGCCACACTGCTAGGGTCTTTGTCCACATAGGCAGGGCATTCATCGATGATGACAAATTGGCGTTTTGGATCATTTGTAGGTGCAATTGCCTGCTTATCAAAGTCCACCTGAGAGCCACCCCAACGCCACACTTCATAATTGGTCTGATAGATGTCGCTATGCGGTTTGACGGTCTCTTTGGTACGATCGGTATACTGCACAAAAAGATCGGCTTTTTTATGGCGTAATGCCGCACCAACGGAGTGCATTTTTTGCTTATTCTTGCTGGCGTATGCACCTTTATAAAAAGCTGAGAAATTATCGTCTGCATCTAGCACATCGTCAATGCTTTTGGTGCGAAAGCTTACCGCACCACCTAGTGCACCACTACCAGTCTCAGAACCACTCGCTCCTTGACTGATTTGTACACCGCTGACATTTTCAAGTTCAATCTCATTGATTGCCCCAGAGCCTTCTCTACCATCACCAAACTGGCGTTTTTGGGTCAGATAAGACTGGATTTGAGCGATGCCATCAACATTGACCGCCACTCGGTTCTTATCCATGCCACGAATGGTGTAGCCACTGCTGGCACCGCGACCCTGCTCAACAACAGCCACACCAGCAACATCTTTTACCATATCTTTGACGGAAAGTACTTGATTTTTATTCAAATCTTCCATCGTTTTGATGGTCTTGCCAAGACCAGTAACTTCTTCGGATTTGGCATTCAGGCGTTTTTTGATGGTGACACTTAGCGTCTCAAGCTCAACACTTGGATCATCCCCATCATTATTGGCAAATGCAGGCAAGCTGCTGCACAGCATCGCTGTGATGACCAGTGGCAGATATTTTGGGCGAAAATTCATCGTCTCATCCTTACTTCTGTTTCGTTTCATCTTCTGTGGTTTCTAGGTCATCTGTGGTTTTTGTGCCATAGAATACCGCACCACCAACAACCGTCTCATCTTCATGTAAAGTCTTCTCAAAACTGAACGAACCGCCCAAATGCTTGGCATTTTCACCATAAAACGCCCCAGTCAGATTGTCACTGTGAACTGTTAGGATTTGTTGGTTTTGCTGACGACCTTTATCCAAATAAATGCCATTAACACGAGTGGTGGCTGTACCACTAAAGCCATTACCATCAATGGTGGCGTTTAGATTGAAGGCAGGTTCAATGCCTGATTTTTCAGTCAATGTACCAGTCAACTGTTTGGTGCCAAAATCCACTTTAAAATTTGCCTTACCGTCGTACTCGCCATAGCCTGCTTGCGACTGCCAGTGATGACCGATTCTGCCATGCCAAGTGCCTTGATAATTAGCTTGACCTTGATTATCTATCTGACTGACTGGGGTGCGTTGACCAAGAATGTATAGACCTGTCAAAGACTCTTCAATGCCAATCAACGGAATAACCTCTGATTGTTCTGTCGTACTGTCATTTGGTGTGCTAGGCAGAGCAGGCAGATAAGCGGTTAAATTTGCCATATTTTCGCCATTATAGTTATCGCCTTTGGTTAATAACTCTACCAATTGATCATTTGCCGATTTATCGTTAGCCTTTAGCTTTTCAAACAATTCGCCAGCCTGTTCACCGATAGCGTCTTGCTTGTCTTCTGAATAAGCCGATTTAATCTGATCAATAATAAGTGTTTTTAACTCCTCTAATTCAACAGCAGAAGTAGTACCACTCAAATTTCCTAGATCATTATCTGTGCCATTTTCCACAACTTCATCATCACTTTTGGCAGTTTCATCGCTAGCAACACCGCCACTCTCTATTGCAAAATTTGCCAAGAGATCTCTTAATTCTTGTTTCTTAATATCAAGCTGATCTCTCAATTCTTTTTTAGCCTTAGCAATTTGATCTTGAGTATAATTCGGTGCTGATTGTACTAATGGGTCTTGCAATAAGAAGTTCTTTAAATTTTCCTGATTTTCAACATCATACTTATCACCTGTGTTAAAAATGTTTAAGATTTCCTCAGCCGCATCTTCCCACTCATCTCTTCTAGATAAGCTTTTTAAAGGCTCTTTGATATCACTTACTGCATTTTCTTTTTTACGCTTGTCTTGATAACCTGATAAAGCTTTTTCAGTAATTTGCAATAGGATGGCTCTATCCCTACTCTTCTGATAAGCATTTATTAAACCCGATAGCTCTTCTCTTAATCCATCAACTTTTTCAGTTAATTTTTGCTTGGCATTTTCTAGCTGATCCTTGGTTGGTTCAGCCACCGTCTTAGCAATTGAATCTTGATTACGAATCGGTGCTGATTGTGCTAAAAATTCTTTTAAGTTATTTTCATTGTCAGGCTTGTACTTGTCGCCAGTCTCGAACACAACAAAAATTTCCTCAGCAGCTTCCTCTCGCTCCTCTTGATGTCTACTGCCTAAGCGACCAAAAATACCTTTAAGATCATTTTCTGCATTCTTTTTCTCGCTCTCATCTGCATACCCTGCCAAAACTAATTTGCTTATTTCGTTCTTTAGGGTGGCTTTGTTGTTACTGCCTGAGTATGAATCTACCAATGAAGTCAGTTCTACTCTTAACTGATCAACCTTTTCAGTTAACTTCTGCTTGGCTGCTTCAAGTTGTTTTGGGGTTGGTTTGGCAGGCTCGCTAACCTTATCTTCATTCGTCACTTTAACATTTTCAGCAGGTTTGCTTTTTGCCGTCGTCTCGATGGTCTTAGGAGTTTTACTTACTGAGCCCAATCTTAGAACGCCATCACTGCTACCAAAACTGGTGATGACAGCTGTTTGTCCTGTTGGCAGTTGGACGGATTGCTGAGTTGTTTTTCCCGCCTCTTGAGGTAAGAGCGTGATGGTATGATCGCCCAATTGCAGCTGATCCACATTACCAAAGTTCACCAGCGATAACACTTGTGACTTTTGTGCAGGGTTGACAGTCTTGTCTTGGGTCAGCTCGACATAGCTGCCACCAAATACCTGCTCAAGCTTCTCAACTTCGTCTGGATTGTCCTGCTTACCAGCAAATACCGCAAAGACAGAATTATCATTTGTTAGAAACTTACCTGCCAATTCCTCAGCGTTTTCACCATAAAACCCACCTTCTAGGCGGTCATCGGCATTTTTATTAAAGAAGTTAGGTTCTAGAAAGCTACTTTCGGTATTCTTAGCAATGGCAGAACCTGCAAATCGATTGCCCTTGATGGTCGCATTAATATCATAGCGGTCTACATAGGTCTCTGGACTGCTGGCAATCGCTTTTTGCTTGGTAGATAGTGTGCCAGTTAGCTTCTTGGCGTCAAAATCAGCTTCAAAGACCGCACTATGATTGCCCTGTCTTGGACGTACCTGATCGAAGACTTGCTCGGCAAAGCTGGTCGCACCGACTTCATCGCCAAAGCCAGTGTCCATATTATAGCCTGGACCACCACCGAACGCTTGGCGACCTGTCGTCTCTGTGATGGTCAACTCTCTTTCTCGCTTGACATCAGTCACGAAATCCCAATGCCCCTTATAGTTTGCCACACCTTTGGCAAGTCCCGTGGTTGGATTTTCACCATAATAGTACAGATAGCCATCACCTTTGGTGTATTGCTTAGGCTGGTCCGTATCCTTATCAGTTTCAATCGTCTCATAAGGACTCAAACCAGTAAAAATCCAACCAGCTTTTACAAAATTATATCTACCATCATTACTTTGATGTATTTTCTTATCTCCGTAGCTCTCCTTTAGTTTTTCAGTTAAAGCTGGCACGGGGTCGGTATGAGCGGTTGTGATGTTATTTTCATCAAGTGGCACATACTCTTCTAGATGATTCATGTTCTTATCATAAGCCTGATTACGCTTTGGAATCGCCAAAACACTGCCCAACACTGGCATGGTTAGGCGACTGTCTGCTCTATTCTTAGTGTCAGCATTGGCATTGTCATCAGCCTTAGCGGCTGAAGCATCCTTTGATTGGTCAGACTTCTCAATCATCCTAGACTGACCGATGGCAATGGTACTTGGGTTATTAAAACTGCCACCACCACAGGCTGATAGCATCAATGAAGTCACAGCCACCGCCAAAGGCAATAGGCTAAATTTGGTACTCTTAGACATGAACACTCCCTACTTTAAAAAGTCAGTAAAACAGCATCAAACAATAAAACAATCATTTTATCTTAGTGATAAAATAATGATAACAATAACAATTCTTATTATATAGTTAAAGGATTAACAATGCAAACCTTTTTTATAATTTGTGCAATGTTCTTGAAAGATAAGCAACCTGAAAATACAATTCACTTAACACCAAACGTGCCGCCCAGTACCTTTGGCATCATATGATGAACGATGTATCAAAATTGGTGAAAGCCGTGTTGAGACGATGACACAAAAAAATCAACAAACCAAGACGACATCAATCGTGCAAGACTTGCTGATTTTAAAGATGATGTAAGTTTTTTTTAAAATTGGCGACTCACCTCTAAGAACACACGACTCTTATCGTAGCTGTACAGTGCGATGTTGCTGTCATTTTTTTGGTATTGCCAAGTTAGTTTCGGCGTTAGCCCTAAGTAGCTCAGCTTATTATGCCAAACACTGATGTTGGTAAAATACTCATCGCTGGTTTGTGTTTGATTAAAAATCGGCATCGGTCCATGATAGCGTCTTTGGGAAAAATTCAAACTGCCACGCACACCCAAATCATGCCACCGCTTGGTAATTGAACCTTGTATGCCGACACGGGTATAGGAGTCATCTTTATCGCGGGTTTTTGCCTGTCGATAATCTGCACCAACACTGACCCAACCACTTTCTCCCAGCCAGTTAGGACGCGTAGAAAAGGTCGCTTTGGCACTGACACTATGACCTGATAAATGATGTCTGATGTTATGATGATGTTTGGCAAATTCGATGTTGGTGGCAAGCTGGCTTTTTTTACCAAGCTGTCTTTGACTGCCAATACTCACACCCAGCGTGTCCGAAAAATGCTTTAATTCATTAACACCCTTTTTACCACCAGCATACCAAGAAGTCTCCACAAAAGGCGAAACGGATAAGCTACCCCCAGTATGGTTTTTGACAGTGTTGACCCCTAGGCGAAGCTGCGTTTCATTGTAATGCTTAGCATCACGAAAGAGCTTGCCACTCATCGTAACGGAAGGCTCTAGCGTCATGCCATCTTTGAATAAAATTTTCTTCTCCACGCCTGCATTGATGGCAATCCCATGTGCTTGCTCAGCAGCGTTTGCCGTCCAGCCACCACCCAAGTCGGTCTGATTGGGAGCGTTGTTGATGTTTTTATCAATAATTACATTGCCAGAAAAATATACCGATGGCTTGGTTAGATTTGTCAAGGCTTTTTGGTAGGCACGCATTTCACGGACAATATAATCTGGTTGCTCTGCAAGCAGTTGTTTGGCTTCTAGATATTGACGATTGGCAAACAGACTCTGAATCAGTCTAACGGCAAAAAGAGCATTATTGGGGTATTGGTCATGCAAAGATTGGTAGATTTTGCTGGCTTGGTCATGTCTGCTTTGCGCACCTGCCAACACAGCACTGCCCCAGTCAACCATTTCAGATTCAATGATTTCACTCGGCTGTTTTTGGTAAATGGGCAATAATAACTGAGTTCCAGCCACATCATTAGCCACCAGCACCGAAAGCATCGCTCGAGACAGTAAGGTTGGGTTGGTCAGTAGCATCTGCTCATCTACCGACAGCATGGCGTTAGCAGGCTGTGGTGGTATTGGCAGTGCTGAGTCGATAGGTGGTGTTATGTCAGGTATTTTAACATCTGATTGTAGACGGCGATCATCTTGCGTGTCAGCATGTGCAACATGAACAGAAAACAAGAAAACAGATAAGACTAATCGGTAAAAATGGAAAACGCATGGCAACTATGGGCAGTTAAGATAGGGATAAGAAAATAAATGATACTTATTATTATTATTTTTGTCAAGTAAGCCTCAATACTGGACTATCCAAATTGCCTAATAACCTCCAACACATCAACACGCAACATATCAATACCGGGCATTTTCTCTGCATTAAAACGCATGATGGGAATGCCTGCACTGGACAACGCCTTATCCTTCTTAGCATCTTGTCTTTGTCGAGCTTGACTATCGTGAGTCCAATCATCCAGCTCAATGGCAACCAACACTGTTTGGCAGTCTTTATCAATTAATACAAAATCCACACTCTGACGACAGACACGATTGAACCAAAACTGCCGATCTTGACCTACTTCATCACTTGGTTCAATGATGCGTGAAAGTTGCACTTGACTAAAAATCAGAAATTCAGGCAATGCCAACTGTAACTTTTTAAAAAACAACACTTCACTGTCCGTCATGATTGGCATTGTCTCAAACGGCCAGACGGTCATGTCATCGCCTCTAACCGTTTTTAAGTTAGGCTGTTTTAGACAATGCACCCAAACCACAATGCCTAGCATCAAGAGAAAAAATACAACCACCGACATGATAGATATAGACGACATAAAAACGGTACTCACTGCCAAATAAACACATTAAAAATAAAAGGGGCAGTGGCAGATGACACAATGTAACATGCTACAAATAGGAAGATAACCCATAGTAAATTGAGTAAAAAAGATTGCTTGAATTTTTGTACTTGGAGTAATTGCTCTTTTGACAGCTTTATTCTACCATAAAATCAGACTTGTGATAGAATACAATCTCAATTTCGAAGCTCAAACCTTGTTTGATGGAGGGATAGGCTTGATGTAAGTTACTTTGGTGGTGTCTGGTCTTTTAAAACGAGATGGTAAAGTTTTTTGTTGTCAAAGACATCAAAACTGACACTTGAATGCCGATTATTACAAGCAAAATCAAACCTGATGGTATTTATATACAGACTACGACAAAAGCTACAATGCTCTTGATGTGAGTGATTTTAATATCTTAGAATAAATCATTCAAAAGAATTTGCATAAAATCACAACCACAAACAGCATTGATAAGAAACACTTTTCATCTTTTCATCAAAGAATGCAAGATTCTTTTTAACTATGATGCACCGGCCAATCAACTTAAAATACCTAAGAAAACGGTGTGAGATTTAGGATAATCTGGCACGGCCCTAAGTAAAAGAGCAACATCGCACCCTACGCCACTCACCAAGCGATGATTGTATCATTGAAAATCACCTTTTGTGAAAAGCCCTGAAACTCTGGCAACATTCACATAGGTGTACAGTGCTTCGGTCTTTGCTTTTTGAGGATTTAATGGCTCGCCACCACCAACAGAATCAACGACTATCGGATAATGAACATGGTCGGCATAAGTTTTTAATACAGCACTGGCTCTTGGTATATGCCCTCGCGTCGCTACTGCCAGCACTCGTTTTCCCTGATAACGACGCATCAGAGTGATCATGCCAATGGCATTGCCTGGCGTATCCCTAGCCTGGTCATCCAATAAAATACGATTCCCATCGATGCCATGTGCCACAAGCCAATCCGCCATGACTTGAGCTTCAGAAAAAGGTGTTTTGACCGGACCGCCACTGACAATAACGATGGCATCAGAAAAGCGATCGGCCATCTTTTTTGTTAAGTACAGACGCTTCAACATACCTGCACTGGGCGTTCCATCCGGATTGGGTGATGAACCGAACACAGCGATGGTGTCTGGTACTACTTGCGATTTAGGTTCATCATCATATGATTGTTCCAGCCACGCCTCCACGAAAGCGAACATGTTAGTAAGTTTTTCAGCCAAATGAGCATCAATACTTCCAAGCCATGCCAGACGACGCTGCTCTTGATTTTTATCCCCTAACACACGACATGCAAGCACCGTCATCGCCAAAGCATGCTTATCAAATGGGTTTCTCGTTAGGATAAGATCCAGTTGAGATAATGCCTGCTGATATTCTTTATTGATGAAGTAAGCTTCGGCTTGTAGGCGATAAGTATCTAAATGATCGGGACGCTCTTGAGTTTTTCTCTGTAAAGAATCATACAATGCCTGCCATTGCCAACGGCGAAAAAGCACGACATCATCTTTTAAGTAAGGGTCATTCTCATAATCAGCACCATAACGCACGACAAGATTTTCAATAGCAACCCCACGGCCATCTGGTTTGGCACTAGGGGGTGGCAGAGGCTGAGTCAACGACACATCTCTTCGCTGGTTAGCGATTGGTAGATGGGCGTGAGTTGTACCAGTTAAGCCCAAGCAGAACAGCGCAAATGATATTACGATGGGTTTAGATAGCATGAATGCTCTCCAATATATCAACGCTAACCATCATACCATTGCTTAGTGACATTCTTATGACAAATCAAAGCTGGTGTTTCTGATAATGACTGGCGAAAGATGACTCATCAATCCAAACCATCATTGAAAATCATTTTTCCAGCTTCTTAATCCACGCCTCACTGGCATCCACTCTTGAATCCTTGGCGAGTTTTTGCCTAATGGCATTGGCTTCATCATAAGAATCTGCTGAACCAATCAAAACACGGATGCCCCGAGATGTCTGACTGGTACTAACTTGATAGCCTGCGGCACGGTATTTCTTAACCATCTCATCAACTTTTGCTTTATCAGGCGAGATGGCAACTTGTACGCTATAATTGTAGGCAACTGCTGTATTATTTGCTTTGTTGTCAGACTTGGTTTTTGAGGCGGTGCTTTCGGTGGCTGGTTGTGCTGGCTTAGCACTTCTTTCGCTTTTAGCGATTGAAGATGCTGATGGAATAACAATGGTGCGACCGAGCACTAAAGCATCATGGCGATTCATGTTATTGGCTGCCACAAGTGCTGACACAGGAACGCCGTATGTGCGAGACAAGCCGATCAGCGTATCACCTTTGGCAACGGTATGCTTACCCTTTTTCATGACATCATTGCTTGTGGCAGGCTTACTTTCGGTCTTGGCTTGTGTGGTGATTTTTTCTGCTTGCTTATCTTGTTTGGTCTGATTGGTTTCTTTGTTAGCAACTTCATTTGATTTTTGTTCAGCAAGTTGTCGCTCTTGGGCAGCTTTTTGTTCAGCGACTCTTTTTTGTTCGGTCACTCTTGCTGCCTCTACCGCTTCTGGACGAGTTTGCACGGCAGGCATGGCGATCATCTCGCTTTTAGAAGCATTGTCTGCACTGATTTGGGATTGGGTCGTTGGATTGGCCTCTTGTTTGGCTTTATCCAGTGCCAACATGCGAGCATGCTCTTGTTCACTAAGCAATGCATCAGCCTCTTTGGCAAGCTGCTGATTATAAAGCTCTCTTTGCTTTTGCTTTTGAGACAAAATTTTTTCTTCGGTTTCCACATCTGCCGTCAAAGGCACAGCCACAGGTTTTGCTGGCACTTGGGTTATTGTAACAACTTGCTCTGGCACATCATCACTTTTGCTGGATTTACCATTTTGCACCACCGCAAAAATTGTTACCGCACCACCAAACAACAATACCAAACCTAAAATTACTTGTTTTGCAATCATAAAACACCCCACTCGTCTCTCACAGGAACTCACTAAAAATCCATCTGCTTAAAAATGACTAAAAATACAATGTTTCTGCAATATTGTCAATCCAGCATCAACACCATCATCAATGATGCAACACAACAATGCTAACAATTCATTTAAACGCCGTCAAAACCTCACCAACGGTATGAAATGAACCAAATACCAATATCATATCTTGGTCGTTACTCATCTCAATCACCCCGGTGCTTGCCAAATTCAGATCGTCATAAGTGATGATACTTGCCGACGATAAATGACGGTTCATGAGATTTAAAATGTCATTCAATCCCATCGCTCTTATGTGGTCAATCATAGCGACATGCCAAGCGGCAATCTTAAACAAACCCTCGTCAATGTTCGCCTGCACTAAGTCTAATACCGAAGCAATGTCTTTATCTCCCAGCATAGAAAAGACGACATGAAGCTTGGCATCAGCATGAGTGCGTTGATGTTCATGCCAATATGGGATGAATTGTTCCAATAAAAAACTCATGCCGTGAGCGTTATGAGCGACATCAAACAGCCATTTTCTGCCACCAAAGTTGCGATGATCAAACCGCCCTGACAGAGCCACACTTTCTAAGCCTTGAGCGATTGCTGCTTGGTTAATGTCCAAAGATGATGCCAGCACTGAACTGACTGCATTTGCCGCATTCACCAAAGAAATTCTAGGCTTGGGTAATTTGAGCGTCGTACCAGCCGATGAATGATACCAAACATCTTGATACTCATCAAATTCGTAATCCCTACCCAGTTGGTACGATTTGGCGTGCCTCATCCGAACCATCTCCGACACACTACTAGGCAGAATCCTTGCACCCAAGATGACAGGAATGCCATCACGAATGATGCCTGCTTTTTCAAGTCCAATTTTTTCAAGATCGTCGCCCAACCAGTCAACATGATCAATGCCAATATTGGTAATCACCGCCACATCAGGATCAATGATATTGACCACATCTAGCCGTCCGCCTAAGCCAATCTCCAACACCCACACATCGCAGTCAGCCCCCTTAAAAATCAACAAAGCTGCCAATGTCGTCATTTCAAAAAAAGACAAACTTAGACCCATGTCAAGGCGAGCCTGCTCCACCTTTGCCAAGGCACGCACCAAAGAGTTCTCATCAGTCTGCCTGCCATCAATATTCATGCGTTCGGTAAAATCAATCAGATGCGGTGATTGGTACAGGGCGGTTTTTAGCCCTGCCGCTTGACAAATGGCACTGATGGTGGCGGTAGTCGACCCCTTGCCGTTCGTACCAGCAACCGTGAATACATAAGGAGCATTGGGCATTTGTTCTTTTAATACACCCAAACGCTGAGCAACTGGTAATACGCGTTCAAGCCCCATATCAATCGCAGAGACATGAATGTTGGCAATGTATTCTAGCCAGCTTGCCAGGCTGTCATTTTCGGTCAAATGCTTGGTTGTTCTCATGGTCTTTATCATATTGGTTAATTCATAAAGAAAACGCCTGCATTGCAAGCGTTTTGATTCAGTGATTATAACATAACAACAAACAAAACACACTGACATGTGTCTTGAAAGATTTTATCGTACTTTTTGATGCGAGCAGACTGTTAGCTTAGAGCAACATCAAGCAGTCGTTAAGCATTTGGCAATTTACATAGTTTGGTCAGCAGACGATGTATCGTCTCAATCAGTTGATGACGATGCACCACCATATCAACCGTACCTTTTTCTAATAAAAATTCTGCTCGTTGAAATGGTTCATCAAGCACTTCTCGTACGGTCTGCTCAATCACTCGCTTACCTGCAAATCCAATCATGGCTTTAGGTTCAGCGATATGTACATCACCCAACATGGCAAGGCTTGCTGTTACACCACCATAGACAGGATTGGTCAATACCACCACATAAGGCACGCCAGCGATACGCATCCTTTCAATCACTGCCGAAGTTCGTGCCATCTGCATGAGTGACAGCAAGCCTTCTTGCATTCTGGCACCACCAGATGCAGCAAAACACACCAAAGGCTTGCGTTCCGCCAAGGCTTTTTCGGCAGCCAAAACAAATCTATCACCAACCACAGAACCCATCGATCCGCCCATGAATTTAAAATCAAAAGCGCAAGCGATCAGTTCTAGGTTTTTGATTTTGCCCTGCATGACGATTAATGCTTCAGATTCACCCGTCGATGTTTGGGCTTCTTCCATGCGCTTAGGATAAGGCTTAGAATCAACAAAATTCAATGGGTTGCCCGCCTGAAGCTCTTGACCTAGCTCAGCATCCACACTATCAAAGAACCAGTTAAGGCGCTTTCTGGCAGACATTGTTAAGTGGTGATCACAATCAGGGCAAACATACTGATTAAAAACTAGCGAAGTATTGGTCGTCAAAGAATGGCAATGTGGGCATTCAGTTGACGGCTCAGTATCTACCGCAGATGGTGTGATGACTCGATCCTGCTTGATGCCGGGCACAGAGCGGTTCAACCACACAGTTGGCTCTGCGATGGTTTCGGCTTGATTTGACATAAAAAAATCCTATCTGGTGTAACTGTAAAATTTGATATAGTTTACACTTGTATTATTTATTTGGCAAATGAATTTTGTGGGCACGGCTTATTAAGCAACCCAAGCATTCAAATAATCAAATGCCATCAATCGCCGCACGCAGCTCATCCATCTTAACAAGCAAATTAGCACATGCTTGATCGATCGCTGCCTGATCATCTGCCACCACACCAGCAAAATTTTTGACAAGCTCGCTACCGACAATCACGCCATCGGCAAATTTTGCCACCGCTTTGGCACTCTCGCCATCTCGTATGCCAAAACCCACGCACACAGGCAGGTCGGTATCCGCCTTAATCGCTCCGACTTGCTTGCCCACATCGTCCGTATCTAGGGCGTTTGAGCCTGTTACGCCTTTGACCGACACATAATAGATAAAGCCTGAGCCGTGTTCTAGCACCGCTTTTCGGCGTGCAGGCTCGGTCGTCGGGGCAAGCAAAAAGATTTGGTTAATGTCGTGCTCGGCTAAAGCTTTAGCAAAATCGCCTGTTTCGTTGTTTGCCACTTCGTTAGGCGGTAAATCCACCATGAGTAGACCGTCTACGCCATTGGCTTGGCATAACTTTAAAAATTCGCCATAACCGATAATCTCAATGGGGTTTAGATAGCCCATCAGTAGCACAGGCGTTGTGGTGTTGGTTTTGCGAAACTCGCCCACCATGTCAATCGCTTGACGAGTACTTGTACCGCCTGCCAATGCTCGCTCGCCAGCTAGGGCAATGGTTTGACCGTCCGCCATAGGGTCAGAAAACGGCAAACCAATCTCAATCACGTCCGCTCCATGAGCGACAAGGCGGTGCATCAAATCTACCGTAACGCTCGGAGTTGGGTCGCCTGCCATGATGTAGGGGATTAGGGCTTTTTTATTTTGCTGTTTTAGAGTAGCAAAGGTTTCTTGAATTCGGGTCATCATTTATTCCTATTTAGAAATTTCTAATGGTAAATTTAATAAACGATAATTTTTATTATCCTATTACAATTAAATTTACATGATTAATTTGCGAAAGTTAAAATGGCATATTGATTTTAACCTATTTAATACCTTTCTTTAATTCACGCATTTTTGCCACAGCATTATCAAAATCTTGTTTTGCTTGATTGATGATGTTATTCATTTCTTGCTGTATGCGTAAATCCATGATTTGACAATCTTTTTGGTTGTACCAAGATTGGATTTTTTCATAACGTTTTTGAAAAACTGATTTTGGCAAATTTTGGCATTTTAATGTCAAAAATAACACCCAATCCTGCTCACGCTTTTCATCGCCATTGCAATGACGGCACGCCAACACAAAATTATGCTTGTGATTTGTACCGCCATCGCTGATTGGGATTAAGTGGTCTAAATGTCCGCTTCGTTCAGTGATTTGACAATCAAAATACGCACAGCGATGATTAAAATATTGCCAAATTTGCCGTTTGTCGCTGGTTGTGGGATAGCCAAAAATAATTTGCGACAAGCTTCGCCCAATGGCGTTTTTTGCCCTTGACGGAGTCATGGACATTTAAATCTCAATCCCGTCAATATTCATCACGGTATGCAAATCTTTATCGCCACGCCCTGATAGATTGATAATTATAGACTTATCTTTATCCATGGTTTTGGCAAGTTTTAACGCATAAGCGACCGCGTGCGAGCTTTCTAGGGCAGGGATAATGCCTTCGGTTTTAGTCAAAATGCGAAAGGCTTCTAGAGCTTCATCGTCATTGATGACAGGGTAATTGACACGCCTAGAATCCTTTAAAAAGCTATGCTCAGGGCCCACACCGGGGTAGTCAAGCCCTGCCGATATGCTGTGCGTGTGCAAAATCTGACCGTCATCGTCCGCCATCAGATAGGTGCGATTGCCGTGCAACACGCCCACACGCCCTGCATTTAGGGGGGCAGAATGCTCGCCTGTGTCAATGCCGTGTCCGCCTGCTTCCACGCCATAAATCGCCACATCATCGTCATTTAAAAACTCATAAAACAGCCCCATGGCATTAGAGCCACCACCCACGCAAGCGATTAATGCGTCAGGATTTTTACCTTCTTTTTCAAGGTGTTGCATTTTGGCTTCACGACCGATAATCGCCTGAAAATCGCGGACCAGCACAGGATAAGGGTGTGGGCCTGCCACCGTGCCGATGACATAATAGGTACTGTCCACGTTCGTTACCCAGTCTCGCATGGCTTCGTTCATCGCATCTTTTAGGGTGCGTGAACCTGACGTTACCGCCACGACTTTCGCCCCCAAAAGTCGCATTCTATATACGTTCATTTTTTGGCGTTCTACATCGTCCGCCCCCATATAAACCACACATTCTAAGCCAAGCCGTGCCGCAATCGTCGCCGTTGCCACGCCATGCTGACCTGCCCCTGTCTCGGCGATGATACGCTTTTTGCCGACCATTTTGGCAAGTAGGGCTTGACCGATGGTGTTATTGACTTTGTGAGCCCCTGTGTGGTTTAGGTCTTCTCGTTTTAGGTAGATTTTGGCACCGCCAGTTTCTTCGCTTAATCGCTTGGCAAAATAAAGCGGTGTGGGGCGACCGACATAGTTCACCAAATCATCATGAAACTCTGCCCAAAATTCAGGGTTGTTTTTGACCGATAGATAAATGCGCTCTAGCTCTTCTAACGCACTCATCAAGGTTTCGGATACAAAACGTCCGCCATGAATGCCAAAATGACCTGAAGCGTTGGGGTATTGGGTAAAATCAGTGTTGCTCATCTTCTTCTCTTTTAACGAATTGTTTAGCCTTTATGGACCGTGAGACCTGCGAAAGTCTGCGCCGTTGGCATGACTTCCAATCGGTTGATGTTGATATGTTTGGGCTGATTAATCAGCCATGATACCATATTACTGATGTCTTGTGGGCGGATAAATTCCACATTCTCATAGACCTTGCTTGCGCGCTCATCATCACCGTGAAAACGCACGTTACTAAACTCTGTATCGCCGCACAGCCCAGGCTCAATGTTGGTAATTCGCACATTCTTACCAATCAAATCAGCACGAAGATTCAGGCTAAACTGCGTCACAAAGGCCTTCGTCGCGCCATAGACATTGCCACCAAAATACGGGTAATTACCCGCAATCGATGAGATATTAATAATCAGCCCGTCATTCTTTGCAACCATATTCGGCAATATCTCATGGGTGATATTGACCAGTCCAAGCGTATTGGTGTTAATCATCGTCTGCCAATCGCTCATGCTCGCCTTATCAGCAGAATCCAGCCCCAACGCAAGTCCTGCATTATTAATCAGTACATCAATGTTTTGTCTTAGTTCGGCTGGCAGAATTTCTAGAGCGGCTTTGGTCGCAGATATGTCACTAACATCGAAGCATAGTGGGATAAAGTTATCGCCAAGCTCGCTCTGCAACTCATCAAGCTTATGCTCTCGGCGACCCGTACCGATCACGGTAAAGCCATTTTTGATGCAGTCGATGGCAATTTGTCTGCCAAAGCCTGCCGTAACACCTGTGATTAGAATATTCATGGGTTTTCCTTATTATGATGGGTTAATTTTGGCATGGTCGATAAATTTGCTCATTTTCTCAGCACATTTTACCCCTTTTGCTTTCTCTATGCCACCGCTCACATCAAGCCCGTACAGACGATTGGCAAGCTCATCATGCGTTATGCTTGCGACATTATCAGGGGTTAGTCCACCTGCCAAGATGATGGATAGTGGTGAATTGGTCGGGATCTTATTCCAGTCAAAGGGCCGACCCGTACCGCCAAATTTATCAGGATGATAAGCATCCAACAGAACACCGCTGGCACCATGCGCTTTTAATTCGTGGATTTGTGTAAGTAGGCTCTCAGCTGTGTCGGATTCTTGGACGCGGATTGCCTTGTACCAGCGTTTTTTGGTAAGATTGGCAAGTCTTTGGCAATCCGCTGCAGTCTCATCACCGTGAAACTGCACCACATCGAACGGCACAGTATTGCTAAGCTGTACGAACTCATCTTCTGCCATGTTAACAACGAGCGCCATCACATTCATAAAAGGCGGTAAATCTGCCACCAAACTGCGTGCAGCAACCATATCCACATATCTAGGACTTGGCGGATAGAACACCAAGCCCACCGCATCCACACCAAGCGCTACCGCCGCCTTTAGATCCTCACTTCTGGTAAATCCACAGAATTTTACTTTCATTATTATCCTTGGTTATCCCTAGCTCTTTGATGGTGCTTGACACGCGCCTGCACCTTGACTCACCACATCAACGGTCGCACCTGTCAACACAAACAGACCTTTGATTTGCTCTGCGGCATTATTCGCCGCCATCGTCATGACGTCGCCTTGACAGGCTTTTTTTAGCACTTCGTTCTTTGCTGATAGCTGGGCTTCGCTGAGAATTTTTGGATCATTATCCACCACACCAAAAAGTCCTGTCTGCCAGTCATAGACTTCAATATCATCCAAATACACAGCGAAGACTTCTGACGGTGGCACACTGACCGTCACATGCGTCACAGGATCGCCCTGTGAATCGGTGCGCTGAGCCACTTGCACCATTTCGCTAGAGATTTTAGATAGGTCCACGCCGGCCAATACACGTCCATGCGCCACGAACAGACCCTTTTGTTCATCTTGCCACAGCTTCTGCCAACTGCCCTCTTTACTGGCGGTGATGACCGTATCGACAGAGAACGCCACAGACTGCAACCTCGATAGCTTCTGGATGTCTGTAATGATGCCATCGCGAGTCACGGCATGAACATCAGCTTCGCTCTTACGATCATATAACGCCTTGACAAATAATACTGTCGAAATCAACAAAACCACCACAAGCGCCGCATGGAAGAAAGTTAACTTTGAAGTTTTCGCCATAATACCATCCAATTAATGAATTTAGTGAGAAATTTACCATAAATATAAGGATAATGTGTAATTTTTTCAAAATTTTCAAAATTTAAGTTGCATAACGGGTTAAATTTGCCGTAAGATAACCTATTTTATCAAAATTGTATCGTTAAGGGTCATCATGAAAGCCAGCCAATTTACCTTTGCCACCTTAAAAGAAACACCAAGCGATGCTGACATCATCTCAAGCCAACTCATGGTGCGAGCGGGTCTGATTCGTAAACTTGCCTCAGGCCTGTATGTCTGGATGCCGGCAGGTCTGCGCGTCCTTAAACGTGTCGAGAAAATCGTCCGCGAAGAGATGGAGCGCATCAATTCTCAAGAGCTATTGATGCCTGTAACACAGCCTGGCGAGCTTTGGCAAGAGTCTGAACGCTGGGAAGATTATGGTGCAGAGCTACTGCGCTTTAAGGACCGTCACGGTCGTGATTTCGTTCTAGGGCCAACGCACGAAGAAGTCATCACCGACATCGCGCGCAACGAACTAAAAAGCTACAAGCAGCTGCCTGTGATCTATTACCAAATCCAAACCAAATTCCGCGATGAAATCCGCCCTCGCTTTGGCGTGATGCGCGCGCGTGAATTTACCATGAAAGACGCTTATTCATTCCACATCGACAAAGACAGCCTTGCCAAGACTTACCAAGACATGTATGGCGCTTACAGTCGTATCTTTAGCCGCCTTGGTCTTAATTTCCGTGCGGTACAGGCTGATACTGGCTCGATTGGCGGCTTTGCCAGTCACGAGTTTCATGTTCTGGCTGACAGCGGCGAAGATGACATCGCATTTTCAAGTGAATCGGACTTCGCTGCTAACGTTGAATTAGCTGAGGCGATCTGCACAGATGAACGTGCTGCATCCACCGAAGAGCGTCGCGATGTCGACACGCCAAACATGCCAACCTGCGAAGAAGTCGCAGAACATCTAGGCATTCCACTTGCCAAGACAGTTAAGACGCTTATCGTCAAGGGTTCATATTCAGAAGATACACCAGACATGCCAAAATTAGTGGCACTCATCCTGCGCGGCGATCATACACTTAATGAGATCAAAGCTGAGAAAATCTCCCAAGTCGCCACACCGTTCGAGATGGCAAGCGAAGAAGAGATCAAGGCCGCCGGTCTCATCAAGGGCTACATCAGTGCAGACTTGGCAGAATTCAATATCCCTGTATTCGTTGATCGAAGTGCCGCTGCGTTATCGGACTTCGTCTCTGGTGCCAATGCGGTAGACAAGCACACCGCAGGCATGAACTGGGAGCGTGACGCTGCCATCACCGCTGTCGTGGACATCCGTAATGTCGTTGATGGCGACCCAAGCCCAGATGGTAAAGGCGTCATCTCTATCAAGCGCGGTATCGAAGTTGGTCACATCTTCCAATTGGGCGACAAATATTCAGAAGCCTTAGGCTGCAAAGTGCTTGGCAAAGAAGGCAAACCTGTCACGCTGATGATGGGCTGCTATGGTATTGGCGTAAGCCGTATCATCGCCGCTGCCATTGAGCAGAACCATGATGACAATGGCATCATCTGGGCGGACACACCAAACCCTGATGACAACATCGCGCCGTTTAGCGTTGCCATCGTGCCAATGCGCTCAAAAGACGGCTCAGCTGAAGCCAAAGCCGATGAACTATACAACACCCTAAAAAATCAAGGCGTGAACGTTCTACTAGATGATCGCGATGAGCGTCCTGGCGTGAAATTCGCTGATCTTGAGCTAATTGGCATTCCGCACCGCATCGTAGTATCTGAGCGCAATCTTGCTGAAGGCAAATACGAATACGTCAAGCGTGACAATGGCGAGAAAGTCATGCTAAGCTTAGATGAGCTGCTTGCCAAATTCTAACTATTGATAATAAAAAACAGGCTTAAATAATAAGCCTGTTTTTTATTTAAGCCCAATCCGACAATGTCAAATCTATCAATCATCAGCCAAGATAACACACATCTCGAGCAGGCGATTGGCATATCCCCATTCGTTGTCATACCACGCGAATATCTTAATCTGCTCACCTGACTGCATGATTTGTGCTGCATCAACCACCAATGAGTGCGCATCGCCAATAAAATCACTCGACACTAAAGGCTCATCGGTATAGCCCATGATTCCTTTTAGCTTGCCATTACTGACCGATCTTAAAAATTGTGACACCGTATCAGCATCAATGGGCGCTTTAAACGTGCAACTAACATCGATCGCTGCCACGTTAATGGTTGGCACGCGGATGGAATGACCGTTAATTTTGTCTTTTAGGAATGGTAATACGCGTTCGGTTGCGTTGATGCTGCTTGACGTGGTGGGGATGATGTTATGCCCTGATGCTCGTGCACGTCTTAGATCACGGTGCGCTTGATCAAGAACATTCTGGTCCGCGGTGACCGCATGAATCTCCGTCATCATCACGCTCTGAATGCCAAACTGCTCATCCAACACTGACAGCAGTGGCACCAATGCCTGTGTGGTGCAAGAGACTCCCGAGATGATGGGCAAGTCACGATTTAGCAGATGATCATTCACACCCAGTACAATGCTGGCATCAACTTCATCAAAAGGCGCGGCACCGACAATCACCTGACTTGCGCCCGCTGCACGATGGCTCGAAGCATCCTGATATGAGCGGAATTTACCTGTACATTCTAGCACCACATCAACAGATAAGCTCTGCCAAAGTAAATCTTTTGGATTGCTTTTGTTTAATAACAAAATTCGCCATTCGTCACTACCTCTGGATAATACCAACCAAACATCCGAATCCTCATAAGTCAGACGTGCTTGAACCTCTAATGATGACAATCTGCCATGCGCACTGTCAAATTTTAATAAATGAAGCAGCGCTTCTGGATCTGCCACATCGTTGATGGCGATGATGTCGATATTGGTGAATTTGTCGGTATTTTTTAAGAAGGCGCGTAGGATATTACGTCCAATCCGCCCAAAGCCATTAATCGCTAAGCGAATTTTATTAGAATTAGTCATTCTTGCTCTCGCTTACGTCATCGCCCTTATCTTGGGCTTGCTTATCGATGAATATCAGCGCAAGACGCACGACATTATAATCATAGCCTAGCATCTCGACCATAGGGCGCAGCTTCACCCCGTCCACAAATTCACCCTGCGCTTCTAGCTTCTCATAGGCCAAAGCAACCGCTTGCAATTTCTCATCATCTGGCCGTATGTGATCGCAGTCTAATGCACCATCCATCTCATGCAGCTGTGCGATGTGATTGATGATGGTCGAGACAGCAAGGCTGCGCTCGGCTGAGATCTCGCCCACATCCAGCCCTGCCTCGAGTAATTTTTTCGTCTCTTGGAGTGTCTCTCCCGCTTGTTTTTTTGGCTTAGCCAGATGAGCAGCAGGGATGTCATTTTCTTTGATGTGCTCACGTCTGGCGATGGCTAATTTTTGGGCGGCGATGCGTTTTTCGTTGACCATGATGATGTCCTTACGAGTGATGCCGTCACAGGTCTCGATAAAAGTATCATGAATCTTCATGAGTGTCTCGTCATCAAGGTTTGCAAATTTCGCCTCTTGCTCGGCGGCGATTTCTTGTAATCGCTTATCCACTCGGAACACCCATTCATCAAGCAGCAGGCTTTTTTGATTAAAGCCTAGCAGCTTTAGCCCATCCAATGAGCGCAGGCGTGACAGCGCCACATAGCCCTGCCCCATCTCAAAGGTGCGCGATAGGTCGATCTCGGCAGCATCTAAGGTCATGCCTTGTGACTTATGCACCGTAATCGCCCAAGCCAAGCATAGTGGCACTTGGGTGTAGCTTGCCAACACGTCACCTTCATTATTCTCCATCATCCATTCTTCTGGCTCGGCGATTACCTGACGTCCGTTATTTAGGCGCACCACAGGGTAGGTGTCAACAGCACTCGACCCTAAAGGACTCTCATCATCAATCAATGACGTAAAGCCTATCACCTCGCCCATGGTGCCATTTGAGACGGCAAGGTTTGGGTTGTTCTTCACAAACATGACTTTCGCGCCTACTTTTAGGCTTAGCACATCGGGCGCGCGAACGCTTTTTTTGAGAGAATCCACCAAGATCTTATCGCCTGTCGTTATGGCGTGAAATTCTTGAGCACCACCCTCTATCTTACTGATTTCAGATTCATTAATCTCATCAACATTGGCATTATGCGTGTATAGACGCGTACGAGTCATGGCGATATCGTTGCGCTCGGTTGCTCGCAGCGTACTGATGGCGGCCTTAGTGACTTCTTGGCGACGGATTTGGTTTAGGATGTCATTTAACGACAACCCAAATCGCTCGGCTTCATCTTGAGCGTTCTGGCGATGCTGCTCGGTGAGATAGCACACTTGAAAATTCGCCTCAAGCCAAGCTTTGGCCATGAAAGCAAATTTCTCTTTATTGGTTTCGCCCTTTTTCCCGACAGGAGGCAACTGGAAAAAATCCCCCGAGAAGATCACCTGGACACCACCAAAAGCCTGATTGTCTTCACGCAGCGCCTTTAGGATGTCATTGAGTAGGTCCACCTGCTTGGCGTGCAGCATGGAGATCTCATCCACAATGAGCACCTTAGCGTCCTTAATGCGCTCATAGACGACCTGACGGGATTTTAGGCGCTTAAAATCCCCCGCCTCAAAGCTGTCCTTGATGCCCATGCCAGACCACGCATGAATGGTCATGCCATTCATGTGCGTGGCTGCTATGCCTGTACTTGCCGTGATGGCGACATGAATACCACGCGCGCGCAGATAGTCAATGTATTGATTAAGAATATAGGTCTTACCTGCCCCTGCTTGACCTGTCAAAAAGACGTTTTGCCCTGTTTTTAGAATATCTAATGCGGTGGATTGTTTCATGAAATGGGTATCAAATTCAGCGATAAATTAATAAATTAAAACAGTTTAGGATAGCACAGTTTTGCTGATTTTTGGGTGAAATTGACCATCCATTTTCAAAAAATTTACAAAAAATTCATCCTGATATTTATCGTTAATTTTTACCCAAAATAATTACAAAACTTTACAAAATAACTAGGTGCAAAATTGTTCACTATTTGCTATTGTATAGACGTGTGGCAATCACACAACAACAAAATAACGCGCTGTATTTTGGTTTTAATTAAGGACAATTTATGAAATACGACACTCCCAACACCCCCAACTCCCCCGTCCAATTCCGCAAACAATACGATAATTTCATCGGTGGCGAATGGGTCGCCCCAAACAAAGGACAATATTTTGGCAACACAAGTCCTGTAGATGGTGCGCTTATCTGCCAAGCAGCGCGCTCTGACGAGACCGACATCGAAAAAGCCCTAGATGCAGCACACGCTGCCAAGGACGCATGGGGTCAGACCAGCCCGACCGAGCGCGCCAACATCCTATTAAAGATGGCGGATAAAATCGAAGAAAACTTAGAAAAAATCGCCATCGCTGAGACATATGATAACGGCAAGCCCGTTCGTGAGACTTTAGCGGCGGACATTCCATTGGCTGTCGATCACCTGCGTTATTTTGCAGGCTGTATTCGTGCCCAAGAAGGCGGGGTAAGCCAGATCGATAACGATACGGTAGCTTATCACTTCCACGAGCCTCTGGGCGTGGTGGGTCAGATCATTCCATGGAACTTCCCGATTCTGATGGCAATTTGGAAAATCGCCCCTGCATTGGCTGCCGGTAACTGCATCGTGCTAAAACTTGCTGAACAAACACCTGCTTCATTCTTATATCTGCTTGACACCATTGGCATCAATGACATCCTACCAAAAGGCGTGCTAAACGTCGTCAACGGCTTTGGTCTTGAGGCAGGTAAGCCGCTTGCATCTAATAAGCGCATCGCTAAAATTGCCTTTACCGGCGAGACGAACACAGGTCGCCTGATCATGGGCTACGCCAGCGAGAACCTGATTCCTGTCACCCTAGAGCTTGGCGGTAAGTCGCCCAACATCTTCTTCGAGGATATCTTGGATGAGGACGATGAATTCTTGAATAAAGCAGCAGAAGGCTTGGTGATGTTCGCACTTAACCAAGGCGAAGTATGTACCTGCCCATCACGCGCATTGGTGCATGAGAAGATTTATGATAAATTCATGGAACGCTGTGTTGAACGCGTCAAGAAATTCAAACTTGGTAGCCCACTTGACACCGAAACCATGGTTGGTGCACAGGCGAGCGAGGAGCAACTTAAGAAGATTCTGTCTTATCTCGACATCGGCAAACAAGAAGGCGCCAAGGTACTGGTTGGCGGTGAGCAAGACAAGCGCGACAAAGAAGGTTACTATGTACAGCCTACCATCTTTGAAGGTGATAATGACATGCGCATTTTCCAAGAGGAGATCTTCGGTCCTGTGCTGGCAGTTACTAAGTTTAGCAGTGACGAAGAAGCGATGCGCATCGCTAACGATACACTATATGGCTTAGGCGCAGGCATCTGGACGCGTAATGTCAATAAGGCATATCGATTCGGTCGTGGCATCCAAGCAGGTCGCGTATGGACGAACTGCTACCACGTCTATCCTGCGCACGCTGCCTTTGGCGGTTATAAGCAATCAGGCATCGGACGTGAGAACCACAAAATGATGCTTGATCATTATCAACAAACCAAATGTATGCTGGTCTCTTATAGCACCAAGCCTACAGGATTATTCTAATCGATTAAGTGAAAATCGATTAAATAAAAAATACCCAACTAGGTAGTTTTATTAGTGTTATTAGTATTAATTAGTACTTT
>NZ_AOMT01000008.1 GCF_000696305.2 Moraxella bovoculi 237 | reverse complement strand
TNTTTTTATTGACCAGTCATCTACTTTTATAAGATTTATGACATGAACCACAACTTTCGTTCATCTTACCAAATGCTTTTTCAACATCAGCAAAAGATTGAGCTTTGTCGGCAGCACTTACCAGTTCGCCGACAGCGTCATCAAACATCTGTGCTTTAAGTTTAAATCCTGCAGCATCCGTCCAAACGGTATCTTGTGCCTTGCCTTTTTCTGCATCATTATCAAAATGTGCCCAAACATGTGTGCTGGCCTGAATGGCGTCGGCTTGTTCCTTAAAGGCTTTTGCATCAAAGCGATCTTCAAAAAGCATGCTTTTCATAATATCGCTTGATATGCGCCAGTCTTGCATGATGTCTTGGCGAATACTGACATCGTTTGGTGTTGTAGGTTTTGAGCTACAAGCAGTAACGGTTAATGCAGCAACAATGGCGATAGTAAGACCTTTACTGATTGGCAATATGTTCATGGCTTCCTCGCAAGGTGGCTAAAATAGAAAAATAATACCTGTTTTCACCAGCGGCTTGATGATGAATTCAGATGGACTTTTCAATATAACACACAAAACATTGATTTTCAATGAAAGTCATGAATGTTGCCTATGTTCAAACAGACCAATACGCCGCGTCCAATAACACGACCAATAACTGTTAGGTTGGTTGTGATGCCAGCCAATCTCTAGGCTTTAAATAAAAGTCGGTCAGTTCAAATTCAGGCGTGCCTACTTCAGGCTCATAGCGATACGACCAACTGGCTAGCGGCGGCATGGATACCAGAATCGATTCGGTGCGCCCATTTGACTGTAGTCCAAATATTGTTCCACGGTCATAGACGAGATTATATTCCACATAGCGTCCGCGGCGATACAGCTGAAACTCTCGCTCGTTTTGAGTGTAGGCTTTGTGCTTGTTATTCTCGAAGATTGGTACGATCCCATCAAGATAGCCTTGTCCGACTGCCTGCATGAAAGCAAAACACTGATCAAAATCCCAGCCCATGCTGGCAGTATTCAGATCATCATAAAATAGACCACCGACACCACGGCATTCTTTGCGATGTTTTAGATAAAAATATTCATCACACCAAGTTTTGAATCTTTCGTAGATTTGTTCACCAAATGGCTGGCATAAATCATGTGCGACTTGATGCCAATGTATGACATCATTCATGTTGGGATAAAAAGGTGTCAGGTCAAAACCGCCGCCGAACCACCAAATGGACTCACTGCCATTTTTTGGTTGTGCTACGAACAGTCGCACATTGGCATGACTGGTTGGCACATGGGGGTTGGTTGGGTGGATGACAAGCGAAACCCCCATTGCTTGTGCTTTTGCTCCCACAAGCTGTGGATAGCGTTCGGTGGCGGACGGTGGTAATTTGTTAATGTGGATATGGCTGAACATCACGCCGCCTTTTTCAATGACCTTGCCACCACTCATCACGCATGAGCGGCCACCACCACCTTCGGCTCTCTCCCAGTCGTCGATGATGAACTTGACATCGCTGCCGCCATCAACGCCGCCTGATTTTTCTTGATTTTCTAAGGTGGTGCAAATTCTGTCTTGTAAGTTTAATAAAAATTCTCGTACTTGCCCAAGCTTGGCATCAAAATCTGCCGCTGTGGTGTTACTGTTGTTAGCCATGATGTTGCCTACTGTATCTTTATTGGTGATTAATAAAGTGTCCCATTTTTGAGTCTTTGACATTGAGATAATCTTGGTTGTGTGGATTGACACCGACGATGAGCGGAACGCGCTCTACCACCTCAAGCCCTAGTGACTTTAGATCATTGACTTTATTGGGGTTATTGGTCATGAGTGATAATTTGGTGACACCAACGTGCTCAAGCATTTCTTTGCACATCTCATAGGTGCGAGCATCGGCAGGCAGCCCGAGCAGTAGGTTGGCATCTAAGGTATCGTGCCCTTGGTCTTGTAGGGCGTAGGCGCGGATTTTGTTGGTGAGCCCGATACCACGACCCTCTTGGCGTAGGTATAGTATGGCGCCGCAGCCGTGTGCTTGAACGGCTTGCATGGCAGCGTTCAGCTGGGGGCCGCAGTCGCATTTGAGCGAGCCGAGCGCATCACCTGTCAGGCATTCTGAGTGAATGCGTACCACAGGAATGGTGGTAGGATTGCCACAGGGCAATCCATGGCTTAGAAGAATGTGCTCTTGTCCGATTTCGTTTTCGAATACATGAATGTCAAATTCACCATGAACGGTGGGCAGTTTTGCTTTGGTGATGAATTGATACAAAATAAACCCCAAATGGCATGATGCCAATAATGCTAATCTTTATGTGAAATTTTGATGAAAAATGGAATGCTTAATTAAAAATAATGGTGTTCTTATGGCAAAAATAAAGCCTATCTTGTAAAATAGTCGCACGATGTCGCCAAAAACGCTATTATGCCATACTATTTTTATGATTGAAAAGATAATTACAGTAAGATGCGCGAAATCGCCCTAAAAATAACCTGCGCGACCCACTTATCAACTCGGAAAAAGCCAGTCATGCCACATTCTATTGACAGCCAAACATTCACATCAAGAGTATTTTCTCAGATTCCCACCACTCGTCCTGTAACACCATTGCTTGATAAAGTCAGCTTGCCCAAAGATTTAAAGGGGTTAAACACCGACGAGCTGTGCCAATTATCGGACGAATTGCGTGAATATTTGCTCTACTCGGTCGGTCAAAGTGGTGGGCATTTTGGAGCAAATTTGGGCGTGGTGGAGCTGACGGTTGCTCTGCACGCCAGTTATGATACACCTTATGATAAGCTCGTGTGGGACGTGGGTCATCAGGCGTACGCCCATAAGGTGCTAACAGGTCGGCGTGATAAGCTTGTGCGTATCCGTGCCAAGGGCGGTCTGACGGCATTTCCTGAACGCACTGAGAGCGAGTACGACACCTTTGGTGTGGGGCATAGCTCTACGTCCATATCGGCAGGACTTGGCATGAGCCTTGCGAGCCGTATCAAGGGCGAAAACCGCAAGGTCGTGGCCGTCATCGGAGATGGGGCGATGACGGGGGGCATGGCGTTTGAAGCGATGAATGATGCGGTGCAACAAAATGCCGATTTGACGGTGGTGCTAAACGACAATGACATGTCAATCTCGCAAGCCATTGGTGGGTTTAGTCGCCATTTGGCACGGCTATGGCAACGTGGGCTTGCCTTTGATATTGACAAACACGGCAATATCTTGATGATAAAGCGTGAGATTAGCCCTGATGACAGACGGGTTCGCCACTATCTGCACATGGCAAATGGGGCAAAAGAAACCCTAGAAAAAATCCCTGCCAAACTGGGCGGTAATCTTGTGCAAAATATCGGCGGTCTTTTTGGCAAAAACGCTCCGCCCATGCCCTTGTCGGACAAAATCGCCGAAAAAGTGCATGACCATATTTTCCCTGATAATCTATTTAAGGCGATTGGTTTCACCTATCTTGGACCTTTCGACGGACATGATTTGCCAAAACTTTTGCAAGTGTTTGAACGTGCCAAACAGTTACAAGGGGCGGTGCTGATTCACGTCCACACGGTCAAAGGCAAGGGCTTTTTGCCTGCCGAGGCTGACCCCATTACTTATCACGCCATTGGCAAACTACCCAAAAAAGATGTGCTAAAAAAGGACAACGCTCCCAAAGCCAAAAAATATTCAGACGTTTTTGGCGACTGGCTTATGGATAACGGAGCTGAACCCCACATGGTTGCCATTACCCCTGCCATGTGCGAAGGCTCGGGCATGGTAGCATTCGCTAAGGCGTATCCTGCCAAGTTTTTTGATGTGGCGATTGCCGAACAGCACGCCGTAACCTTAGCAGGGGGCATGGCAACAGGTGGATTAAAACCCGTGGTGGCGATTTATTCTACCTTTTTACAGCGTGGCTATGACCAGCTGATTCATGATGTCGCCTTACAAAACTTAGACGTAACCTTTGCCATAGACCGAGCGGGGCTTGTGGGTGAAGACGGGGCGACTCATGCAGGCGTGTTTGATTTGGCGTATTTACGCTGCGTGCCAAATGTGGTGATTGCCACGCCAAGCGATGAACATGAATGCTATCATCTACTAAACGCTTGCTATGCTTATCAAGGTACAAGTGCCATTCGCTATCCTAGGGGCGTGGGCGTGGGGCGACAGATTATCAAAGATGATGAAAAATTTATCATCGGCAAGGCAAAAATCGTATGGCGGACGGATAATTTTACGGACAAATCAGACAAAAAAGAGACAGGCAAAAAAATCGCCGTTCTTGCCTTTGGTACACGCCTAAGCGACAGCCTATCGGCAAGCCAAACGTTCGCCCAAACGACAGACACGCCCATGACGGTGGTGGATATGCGGTGGGTCAAGCCGCTTGATAATGAGCTGATAGACGAGCTTATCGGGCAGGGCGTTACGCATTTTATCACGGTAGAAGAACATCAGCGTATGGGCGGAGCGGGTTCTGCGGTGGGCGAATATCTGGCAAGTGTGGGCTATGGCGGTCGCCTTGTGCAGATTGGCATTGATGATGTGTTTGTCGCTCATGGCAGTCATGATGAGCAGTTGGCGGAATGTGGGCTGGATAGGGGTGGTATTTTGGCGACATTACAAGCTCTAAAATAAGGCGTGAAAATTAGCCAGTTTTAAGCTATAATGATTCTTTTGTATGATGAATGCAAAACCACTATTTAAGACATGTTTATAAGGTGAAGTATGGAACCGATGGTAGTCATCGCGTCACAAGTGGCGCAAAAAGTTGGTCATGAAATTCTACGTGCACATGAGAATCGCCATCGTGTGGATTTGGCGGTAGAGTCTAAGGGTCTTGATGGTCTGGTGACCAAGATTGACCGCTATGCCGAAGAGCTGACGATTTCTTTATTAAAAGAAAGCTATCCAAATCACTCTTTTTTGGGTGAGGAATTTGGTCTGCAAGAAGGCAAGGGTGCGGATGCGGATTGGTGCTGGATCATTGACCCGCTGGACGGCACGCAGAACTTTGTTCATGGGGTGCCGCATTTTTGCGTGTCGATTGCTGTCCAAAAAAACGGCGTAACTGAGCATGGCGTGGTCTATGACCCTGTGCGCGATGAGCTATTTACTGCCAGCCGTGGACGTGGCGCGCGCCTGAATCAGCGTCGAATGATGGTGTCGGATCGTAAGACCATCGCAGGCGGTCTGTTCACAACAGGCCATCCTTATGAACGCATGGTTGGTGAACAGCGTACAAGCTTTGCTCGTCAGCACTTTGCCAGCTTACAAGCCATCTGCGAGAATGGTGGCCAAGTTCGTCGTACAGGCTCTGCTGCTCTTGATCTGTGTTATGTAGCTGCTGGTCGTTTTGATGGCTATTTTGAAATGTCATTAAAACCTTGGGATGTTGCCGCAGGCGAGCTGATCGTTACCGAGGCTCACGGGGTGGTTGTAGATCACCATGGTGCCAATAACTCCATGACCACAGGCTCTGTATTTGCATGTAATGTTAAACTGCTCAAACCTTTGATGCAGCTGGTCGTTCCTTTATGGGAAAATGCATTATCTCATTAATTGCTGATCCAGAAACCGCCAATCAAGGCGGTTTTTTATTGTCAAAATTTTGTCAAAAAAGAAACATCTGTTTACACTTTATCGAAGATTTTGGCAAGTTTTGATTGAGTACAAATGTAAACTTCAGTTATACTCATGGATATGAAGTGATTGATGCTTGTCAAGCAAATCAATCAAATGCCAGATGAATAAATAGCAGAATAAGGAGTGTAGCATGAGCGCCAAAAATCAACAACCAGTCAATGCATCTCTAGAGATGACCGTCCTGTCAAAAGGTGAAAAGAAACACGTGACGTCAGAGATGATCAAAGCCGTACTTGCTAAGTTGGCAGAAGACAATCGAGCTCCATTGGCATTAAGTGCCTAAATGTGATAAAAAACCATCCTTAA
>NZ_AOMT01000007.1 GCF_000696305.2 Moraxella bovoculi 237 | reverse complement strand
TTGAACCGCACCCCAAAAGTTAGACACTCTAACCTTTGGGGTGCTTTTTATGGCAAAATACACAACCGACTTTAAACTGTCTGTCATAGCATATTATCTAAACAGATACAGCTACAAACAAACTGCCAAATACTTTAACTTAGCCCATAAAACCGTAGAGCTATGGGTTAAACTCTATCAAGCACACGGTATTGATGGCATTAAAAGACGACACACCGAAGCCGTCTATGACACCACCTTCAAACTAAACGCAATCAAACAACTTCAAAATGGCAAATCCCTAACCAAACTTGCCATAGAACTTAACCTACCAACACCTTCTTTACTGTCCAATTGGTTAAAGTCTTATCAAACCCTTGGTATAATGGGATTAGAACCCAAACCCGAAGGCAGAAAAGCAATGTCAAACAAGCACAGCACCAACAAAGACAAAACCAGCAAAAACAAATCCACAAGCAAAACCAAACCACAAGATGATGATTATGCCAAACTTTTAAAACGCCTAGCCTATTTAGAAGCAGAGAACGACTACCTAAAAAAGCTCGATGCCTTAATTCGTCAGAAAGAGCAAAACAAGTAAGCTCATCAGCCAAACACCTTAATCAATTAAAGGCAATCATCGTGCAAGAATTAAGGCATAAGCACGCCCTAAACACCTTACTTGACATTGCCAAATTGCCAAGAAGTGTGTTTTATTACCACCTTAACAAAGCCAAAGAACCTGACAAAGACCTTGACCTAAAAGAGCAAATCAAACACATCTACCACACCCACAAAGGCAGATACGGTTATCGTAGGATTACATTAGAGCTTAACAACCAACTTGGTGGTCAAGACATACTCATCAACCACAAAAGAGTGCAACGCTTAATGCAAGCAATGGGCTTAAAGGCTAAAATCAGACAACACAGACACAAAGCTTACGCATCTTATCAAGGGGGAACACCAAGACAAGATAAAAGACAATGTCCTACAAAGAGACTTTAAAGCCACAAGACCCAATCAAAAGTGGGCAACGGACATTACAGAGTTTAAGGTAGAGAGTACATCAAATGGTGGTAATGGCAAAACTTACCAAAAACTCTATTTATCACCCATCATAGACTTATTTAATGGGGAAATTGTCAGTTATACCATCAAAGAGCATCCTACTTATGACTTAGTTAAAGAAATGCTTGATGATGCTTTAAATAAGTTAAGTCAAGCAAATAAACACGATAAACCCATCATTCATTCAGACAGAGGTTGGCATTATCAGATGTTTCATTATCAACAAACTTTAAAGGACAGTGGCATTACCCAAAGTATGTCAAGAAAAGGCAACTGCCTTGATAATGCTCCTATTGAAAGGCTCGAAGGGATACTTAAAGAAGAAATCTTTTATGAAGACACAAAGTTTAGCTCAGTTGATGAACTTAAACAAACGATTGATGAGTACATGCACTACTACAATTATGATAGAATAAAGACCAAACTAAAAGGACTAAGTCCTGTGAAGTACAGAAACTTAGTCCTTAGTCAAACCACTTGACTTAAACCTAACCTTTAATCTTGTGTTTAAGATTTGGGGGTCGTTTCAAATTCGGATGGTTTTT
>NZ_AOMT01000006.1 GCF_000696305.2 Moraxella bovoculi 237 | reverse complement strand
CGTTAGAGGCAACGGCGTGGACGATGGTTTTGAATTCACTTCCTGAAATGTCTAAATCCATTTCAAAAGCTCTGGTGTTTGACATATCGTTATCCTGTTTTGGGCCAAAGGCAGGGAGAGTGTCGTACAGTCCCATAAAGTTGAATTTGAAGTTAATGCCAAAGAGATTTTTTTGGTGTTTCCAACAATTGAGAATATCTATTGTGTGTTCCATTTTGTTGTCTATAACAACTGTATGAAATTTTAATTCTACATATCTGTCGTTTCTCTCTGTAAATTTTGATGAATTAATATTAAGATTTTTCTCTTTGTTTCCGATGGGATTCTTGTCTTTTATGGCATTTTCAATAATTTCTTTGGTGTTTATGGTGTAGGTCTCCCAAGCATCTTGTGGAATTGTATTATAAAGGCTGTCAACATAGTCGTCCATTTTTGTACAAGTTTTTATTGTTTCATCATCAAGATATGCTAGGTCACAAAAAATTGTATTTCGCTTTCTTGGGATTGTTGTATATCTAAATGTTAAGTTTGGTATGTTGTTCCATTTTTTAATATTAAACAAGCAGGTTCCATAGTGAAAAAATCTATCATTATTTTTTATCCTATCATCTGGATTATACCCAATGGCTAGATAATAAAGACCACAATAGGATTTCATTGGTTCCAACAATTCATAAATAATAATTTGATCTCTTGTATCATCATTTAGACTGTGTGGAGAGTTGAATGTAATTGTACTAATCTCTGATTTTGGACTGGCACAGGCTGTTAATGATGTGAATAGATAAAACACTGTCATAATTTTTATAAATTTCATCTCTTATTCCTTATTGAATTTGAACAGAAAGACCATCAAGACTATAACCCTTATTTTTAAGCCAATTAATATAATCTTGAATGAGTATATATCTTTGATTATTGCCAATCGCACCCTTGCCGTACAAGATTGTGGGCTGACCCTCTCCATCAATGCCTTTAAATGCCCTAATCTCATCAACTTCTGGACAGTCATTGATGATATATCCACAAGTCCATCTTCTCATATACTCATCACTAAGACGGCGTATATCATCAAATCGGTTTACTCCTTTTGGTTGATAAGATCGGCTATGTTCCCAATTAAATTTTAGGTGCGGAATGCTAGTAAATTGCTCTACACTACCATTTTCAGTCCCTGCCCAGCGAAATTGACGACTTGGACTAAAAATAATAGTTCCACCAGCTCTCTCTACTCCAATACTATCGTGAACGATAGGGTTGGAAACTATTTTATTATCTGCACTTAATTTAATCTCAGCTTTAATACCTTGATTTTTATATAATTTATTAGCCTCATTCGCCATCCATACCAAACTTACATCAGATAAGTCGCCTTAGTGATAGCCTCCACCGATATCCGAATGAGCACCTAGAAATCCTAATTCTAAATAGTGAGTACCATTTAACACTTTGTTGTTATATTTATTTGCATCTGATTGATTCCTAAAAATAGAACGACCGTGAAATTGTCCACGATGTTCATTGACGGCAACAGCGTGCACAATCTTTTTAAATGGGGCGGTAATGGCAATTGGCATTTCAAAGGCATTTAGATCAGCAATGTCATTGTTTTGGTCTGCACCATAGGCAGGAACAGTATCCCAAAGACCCATAAAGTTAAATTTGAAGTTGATATTACATTGTTGTTTTAGCCAATTATGCGTGTATTTCCATTTTGTTTCTGTTCTATTAAAGGCATCCCCTTGAACTGGCACTTGAGAGTATCTATACCAACTACCGCTGTTCATCATATTATTGACCTTACTGGCGAACATCCTTGCCGAAGCGGCACCACGGCTAAACCCAACAATATCTAGGTTGATGTTGATGGCTTGTTTTGGTTTATTAGCGCCTGTATAATTTTTTTTCTATATGTTCAAAGTAGCTGTGTAGGCATTCAATCATTTTATCAACTCTTTTGATGATTGAAAGTCCCGTGCCACCGCCTCCGACACCCTTTGTGATACCAGAGTATCTGTCATTTGTGTCTGCTCCTGAGATATAGAATGCATTTTGTTTGGCAAAATTACCAAAGTCAATTTTTTGAGTTTTAATTGCTATTAGGGGTGCAGTAGGATGAGTGAACATTATTGGCTCATTCGGATCACTTTTATAAGCATTTCCAAACTTCACCACATTAGAATGTTGCTTGGGTGGAATGTCGTAGTCTTGATTCCCCGTCCCATCAAACGCAAACAAGAGTAATCCCACAGGGTCATTATAGTGAATTGGGCTGTTAGCTACATAGGTATATAGATTGTCTCCGCCAGCAAGACCCAGTGGGTCAGGTGTGATGTATCTGCCTGTACTTGGGTCGTAGTATCTGTGATGATTATAGTACAAGCCTGTCTCCTTGTCTTCATATTGACCACTAAATCTTAAGTTTAGCTCATAGCCTGTTTTATCTTGTAGGGCTTTATCCACCACCCCACCAAAGTCGGTGGGGGTTAATTGCCATACCAATTGATTATTGTCATCTAGCACTTGTCTGGGTCTGCCTAGATGGTTTTGGGGTGGATTGGGCGCGGGGTGCTTTTTGTCTTTGTTGATATAGGCGATAAATTCAAAAAATCTCATTATATATCGCATTTAAATTATTTATTTGTTCAGCATTGAAATTTAAAACAAAAGGATCTGATATGTAGATTGTCCCTCCCATCATGTCCTTTCTTTGATACCGAAAAACATTCATCTTCTTATTTTTTATTATTTCTTCTAAAATATATTTATATTTCAAATCTTGATTGTTTTTTGTTTTAAATTTAATTTGAAAATAGAATAATTCCAATCCTTTATTTTTCATGTCATAATTTAATTTATAATTTTCTATACTTTTATTGTTCACATATAAATGTTTTTTTTCTTGATAAACTTGATCATAACCAATGATATTGTCATCCATATTTTCCAATTTATTAGATATAAATATCGGCATGTCCCTTGGGGAATTTTTTGCATAAAACAATCCTTGTATGTTTATGTCATATGAGCTATGCAAGTTATCTCTAAAAATTTCAATAAAAATAACTTCTGGATAATATGTATTTAACTCTTCTTTATATACAAAATTTTGTCTAAAATAATCATATATTATTAAATATAAAAATATTAATAAAACAAAAATTAAAATAAATAATTTTTTCATTTTAATATACTCCCTTCATCATTCCTGTGAGATCTAGTAGCTCTTTCGTATTCTCTTATGTTTTTCCGATTATTTGAATAAGATATATTTACTAATCCAAGAGGGCTAATGTTTCTATTTGGAATTTTTGTTGTAAACATATCGTAAGCATGGGCATGATCCACTTCAAGTGTATAATTATAAGTTGGATTAAGAGATGATGGATCCCATTGCCCACCTAGATTGGCTATAATATCATTGATGCTGGTATCTTTAGCCTCTGCTCTAATATTTACCCATGTCTTATATTTGGGGTTTGGTGTTTTAAAATTAATACTTCCTGCTAAATTATAGCTGTATCTGACCCCAACAGGATCCAGAGTAGCCAAAACACCAACAGAACCACAACGCCACTCTTCTAATTGTTGTGCAAGATGAGCTGCTTGCCAACCTCCTAGGCTGTGACCAACAATATTGATTTTAGCATTTTCATTACCCTGTGTGGATAAATACATCTTAGCATCAGCAAGCATTAGATGTAGTTCATGAAAGCCGTAGTATCTTGCATTTCTGTCTGCCAAATCATTTGCTTGCTGTGCCGAGTAGCCATTTCTTGTAAAATACGATTTTAAATAGTTGTCTCTAAAATGGTTTTTAAGGTCATTCATGATTTTGGTTGGACCTTGACCTAGAAACGGCTCAGCATCTGCCGCACCGCCAATAAAAACTGTATAAAGCCCCCAAGGATCCACTGCTCTCCACACCTCATTATCCACATAAGAATAAGTATTAAAGCTGCCACCGTTTAACCCAATCGGATCAGATGTCAAATACCGTCCAATACTTGGGTCATAGTATCTATGATAGTTATAATGATAGCCTGTCTCATCATCATAGTACTGCCCTGCAAATCTTAGGTTAAACTCAAAACCACTTTGACTATCAATGGACTTTGTTTCTCCGAAGGCATCCATCTCAATGCTCCAAACCGTTTCTTGGTTTTGGTTGGTGATGGCTTTTGGTGTGCCTAGGCGGTCGGTGTGGATTGAGTAAACCTTGGTCTTGTTTAATTTACCCTTACTATCATACCCATAATCTAAAACAGCCACAGGCATAATATCAAGATACACATAACGGCGTGTTATCTTGTTATCTTTAATCTCTGCGGATAATAAGCCTTTATCCCACAGATATTGCGTGGTGTCTTTAATATTTTGTTTATCATCATAAGTCGTTTTTGCAATTCTTTGTCTTAGATGATTATACTGATAAGTGGCGATTAATTTATCATTGTCCTTAATGGACTTAATCTGTCCATCAGGGGTGTAGTCTAACTGTCGTGTGTTCACGGTGTTATCTTGTTTGCTTGTAGTGGTAATGGTGATAGGATTGCCGACTTGGTCATATTGATAAACGATGATGGCGTTGTCATTTTCAATACGACTGAGTCTATCAGAGTTTGGTTCATAAGTGTAGTGAGTGTTGCTTTGGTTGGTTGTTGGGGTGTGTTTGATACGATTGCCATTGGCATCGTATTGATAGGCACTCGTTATCTTATCAATGGTTTTGATATTACCATCATTATCAATACTGATAATTTCCCCAGTTTGTTTGTCATAGTTGAGCTTGGTTTGGGTACTGTGGTCGTGTTTATCTATTAGCCTTGCTTTGCCATCATAGACTTGGCTTACTGTACTGTCATTGGCGTGCTTTAACCCAAGCAAACCCCTTGTGCTGTCTGCTTGGATATTTGATAGTAGGGTATTACCCTTGTCTTTATTAAAAACCTTGTTCCATTTGCTTGTCAGAGTCTGCCAAAGCGTGCTTGTGGGTGTTTGGTAGTCTATTTGGGTAACTTGACTGTGGGTATTGTAATGGTAGTGTAGAGTGATGCCCTCTGGTAGGGTCACGCTTTTGATGCGGTCTTTATCATCGTAGGTATAGGCGGTGGTGTAGTCTTGATTGGGTATTGGTGCGGTGGTTTCACTGGCAACAAGCCCCGTATCTGTATACTGATATTGTATGCCGGGTATTTTGCCATCTTGTGTCTGACTGTGTTCTACTTTGGTTAATTTGCCATAAGTGTCGTAATGGTAATAAGTGTATTGACAGTCTTGGGTATTGCCCACTTTGCAAGTTTTAAATACACTTGGCAGACCCAAGGCATTATAACTTAGTTCTTGATTTGTTTCATCAAGCATTATTTGTGTGGGTCTATCGAAGTTGTCATACCGAATATAGCGTTTGCCTGTATTGGCATCCGTTGCCAAACGCACTCTGCCAAAGTCATCATAATGGCGTGTGTAGGTCGCCCCTGTGTTAAGGGTGAGTTTGGCTAGGGCGTTATTGATGATAAGGGTGTTGATGGGTTTGGTGGAGTTTTGGGTTGATAAGCCATTATCCATCACCTCACTACCAAGACTGGTAAATATAATCTTACCTTGACTGTCCTTGATACTTCTTTTGATAAGGTCATATTCGCTACTATAAACATCACTGACCACCTGGCCATCGGCTAGGGTGTAATGAATGCTATGTGTGGCATCATCATAACGAACATCAATGGTTTGTCCTAAGTGATTGTTATAATGAATAGGGCGTTGCCTGTCATCATAATCCATCATTACAAACTGATTGCCCATTTTGATATGTGTGGGTTGATTGTAAGCGTTATAAGTGTAATGAACAGTCTGCCCATCAGGGTAAGTGATTAGGTTTAGATTGCCCTGATTGTCATAGCCGTATTTGGTATGAAGTCCTTGCTCTCTGACTTCAATTGGCTGCCCTTTTTCGTTATAGGTAAAGCGAATAAGTTCGGTTTTTGCATAATTGGAGTTATTTTTGATGTCATCAGTACTTAACTCAATCTTATCTAGCAACCCTTGTGCGTTGTAACTATAATACACTGTGCGTTCAGACACATTACCACCCCCTTCAAACCCAAACTCCTTAAACCTTATCACATTACCCCTATCATCATAATCGTATTCTGCCCCAGTTTGTTTGCCATCAAACACAGAATCCGTGGTTATGCTTTTAACCAGATAAAAAGCAGGATTGTCTTTGTCATCGCTTGTGTAGGTGGTGTAGGTGGTGTGGGCAGGACTGATGATGCTGTGTTCTGATTTGCCTTTTTTGCCATACTTTTTGTGGTGCTTATCTTGTGCTATTGTCTTGACCACTCGCCCAAAGCTATCATAGACATAGCGTTTGGTATGGATGATGGTTGGGGTATTGGTAGCATCGGATTTGGGGTGGTTTGTGGTAGAGTCAAGCACATGTTTGGCAACGACCCATCCTTGCTCGTTGTATTCATAGCGTACATTGGACTGATTACAAGTCATACAGCCAGCACCAATGGCAGACAATAGGCGTATGCCTGTTTTATCATAGGTGTAACGATATTGTGTGGTTTGCCCTAGGCTATTGGTTAAGGTGTTAGTGTAGGTCTCGCCAAGTGTAGGATAGGTTGCCCTATCATCATAGCTGACACGGATTTTGTGGGCATCATTGTCGCCAGTAGACAAAATGGCTCTGTCATAAGCATCGTATGCAAAACGACTGATAAGCTGTTTTTTAAGACCATCATTACTGCTGTCCTTGTCATTGTCTTGAACATAGCGATATTTGGCAGTTAGATTGTGTTTGTCGTTAGGGTCGCCATACTCATAGCCCCATCTATCGCCTTGATGGGTAATAACTTCTAAAAGATTACCAATTTTATCTAAGCGATATTGCCAAACTTGTTTGTCTGTCTTTGTTCCTTGTTTTGTTCCTTCTTTACTCACATTGATATAAGATAAGCCATCATCGTTGGTTTGATACTCAAAACGAAGCACTTGACCTAAGTGATTGGATACCCTAGCCAGTTTACCATCGGTGTTGTAGTGTAGTTGCCAATAGAGGGCTTGGGTATTCTTGTCAGAAGCAAGTTTTTGTACACGGCTTAATTGACCGTATTGATACCTGCCTACGGTATTGACCTTATTAACTTGTCTGTGTGGGGCAAATTCCATTACACGCCCATCAGGCAAGTGCCATTGCCATATCATCTCACTGCCTGTATTTGTCCCAGTTTGATGACTGACAGGCTTAATTACTACATAGCCCAAAGAGAGATCGTCAGAGACAAAGCGTTCGCTTAATAGTCCTGTGCTGTCATCTTTTATCTGCTGTTTATTAAAGTGATATAAACTACCATCTGCTGTTAAAGTCTGAACATTATCCCCCAAATCTTGTAATTGCAACTCATAATCAGACCGCCAACCGATACCAAAGATACCACGCTGAGTGGATTGTGAATTATAATAACGAGTCAAGCGTAAAGCAAAGGCATCGCCCACCTCATCAATGTCTAAGAGTTGCTCAAACTTATTGCCTGTCAAAAGATTGATAGGATTGCCCCCAAAGGCGGTGGGAGAGGGGTTGTTCGAGCGAACAGAAGTGGCAGATGGGGTAGGGCAAAGATTAGCGCCACTATTACCTTTTGAATTGTGCTTAACAGTGCCGATACACTGTAAGCCTTGATTTGGTTTGGTAAGACTGGCAATGCCACCATTGGCAAGAGCAGGGGCACCAAATCCAACAAATATTGGTTCTGCACGAAGCGGTAGGGCTTGGACCATTGGAGAGTTTGTTGTCTGATAAGAGTATTTCTGAGATTATGGTGAACTCCTCCAAAGAAATCTATGTAGAACAGCACGGCAAAATTCAAAAAAGTCCTTTGATATTTAGTAGCGACCAAGCGGTGCTTGATGTGATTGAGAGAATCGTTTCACCGATTGGTAGGCGAATTGATGAGTCCTCTCCAATGGTAGATGCTCGCCTAAAAGATGGCTCTCGTGTCAATGCCATTATCCCACCCTTAGCCATCAAAGGACCAACCATCACCATTCGTAAGTTTCCAGAAAAACGCTTAGGCGTGGCTGAGTTGGTAGAGTTTGGCAGTCTGTCCGAGAGTATGGCGGATTTTTTACAAATTTGTGTTAAGCATAAAAAGAATGTCATTATCTCTGGTGGTACAGGCTCGGGTAAAACAACGCTTTTAAATGTTTTGTCTAATTTTATCCCCAATGGTGAGCGAGTGATTACCATTGAAGATGCAGCTGAGTTAAAGTTAAATCACGACCACTTAATTTCTTTGGAATCTAGACCAAGCAACGCTGAGGGCAAGGGTCTCGTTAGCATTCGAGATTTGGTTAAAAACTCACTTAGAATGAGACCTGATAGAATTGTAGTGGGGGAGTGTCGTGGAGCTGAGGCATTAGATATGCTCCAAGCGATGAATACAGGACACGAGGGCTCATTGACGACTTTGCACGCCAACACACCAAGAGATGCTTTATCTCGACTTGAAACAATGATACTGATGGCAGGTATGGATTTACCATTAACTGCCATTAGAGAGCAGATTGTGTCAGCCATTGATATTATTGTGCAGCAGACCAGATTTAATTGTGGTTCGCGCAAAATTACTTATATCACAGAAGTGTCTGGTATAGAGGGTGGTACTATTCAGCTACAAGATTTATTTATTTATAAAAAAACAGGTTATGATAACGATGCTCGTATCAAGGGTTATTTTATGGCACAAGATGCCATTCCTAGCTTTTATCAAGATTTAGCCGATAGTGGCATTAACCTTAGAGCCGATTATTTTAGTGATCAGTAACTTAATTGGGAAATTTTAATAAATTGGGTGGTGATATGGCGATTTATGGTGTGTTGGTGGTTGTTTTATCGCTACTATTTTTTATTATTTATTTGGTCGTTAAAAATTCTAGCGTAAATCATAAAAAATTAGCAAACGGAGGAAGATTAGAAAAAGCCCTACAAGCATTTGATGATGTTCATATCAAAGGTGGTTATAAGAAATTTGTCATTATATACGCACTTTTTGCAATATCTGTATTGATTGCTATCATTATGTTGCAGATTAATTTTTTTCTTATTATGCTAATGATGGCATTCTTGGTTTATTCGCCTTTTCTTATTATTAATAAAATCAAAAAACACCGTCTTGAATTGTTTGAAAAACAGTTGCCTGATGCCATTGATTTGATGGCAGGTTCATTAAAGTCAGGCAATAGTTTGGTGGGGGCATTTGCTTTGATTGGCGAAGAGTTTCCAAAACCTCTATCAGACGAGATTGGACTTGTGGTCAGAGAGCAAAAACTCGGGGTTAGCATTGATGAATCCTTGCAGAACTTTGCCACAAGAATGCCTTACAACTCAGTTATCTTGACCGTGTCCACCATCAGAACTTCTATACAGACAGGTGGCGAACTGTCTGATGCTCTAAAAAACATTGCCCAAACGCTTAGAAGTATTGAGCAAGCAGAAGGTAAAATCAAAGCATTGACCGCCCAAGGCAAAATGCAAGCCTGGGTGGTAGGGCTGATGCCTGTGGTGCTTATTTTGGTGTTAAGCAAAATGGAGCCTGCCGCGATGAGCCAGCTTTGGACGACAAAAGCAGGGTATATGGCATTGGCAGCCATTATTATTTTTGAGATTTTAGGTATTATATTTATTCGTAAAATTGTTAATATTGATGTTTAGGGCATCTGGGTTTTTTTATATTATTTTAAATATTAAAAGCTAGTCATTTTTGAATGTTGGGATAATTTGATGGATTTGATAATTTATTTGTTAATTGGTTTTTTATTGATTATTTTGGCATTTGTGATTTGGCATATATTATATGCGATTGTCCGTGTGCCAGATGATGATACTAATTATTTGGATAAACCACCATTATTTTATCGTTTATTAAAATTACCCATCAATGTTGTGGTATTTTATATCACGCCTTGGCTAAATAAAGCGATGATTGATAAATATGAAAGGGCAATTATCTTTGCTGGGGTGGAATATCAGTTTAAGCCAGAACATATCATCGCCAGTAAGATTGTAGGAGCGGTGGTGCTTGGGTTTGTGTTTTTATTGTTGTTGTGGATTGCAGGTCAGTCAAGTTTATTAGGTGTACTTGCGGTGCTACTTGGGTTTATTTATCCAGACCTTTGGTTAAAGCAAACCAAACAAGCAAGAAATGCCCATATCGCCAAAAATATTCCATTTTTTCTTGATATGATTACTTTGAGTATTGAGTCTGGACTTAATTTTAATGGTGCGATTAAGCAAGCGGTACAAAAAGGGCCTAATGGGGCAGTTAAGGCAGAATTTGAAAAGGTGCTACGAGACATCAAAACAGGCGTCAGTCGCAGTGAGGCGATTCGTAAGATGGGAGAACGCATTGATGATTTGTCCATCAAAAGCCTGACATCCTCCATCGTTCAAGCAGAAAAGATGGGTATGAATCTAGGACCTATTTTAAGAGAACAAGCCAAACAAAGACGAATAGAGCGGTTTTTGAAGGCGGAAAAATTAGCAATGGAGGCACCTGTTAAACTTTTGTTTCCTTTGGTAGCATTTATTTTTCCTTGCACCTTTATTGTCATTGGTTTTCCTGTGTATGTAATGATGAGAGAGGCTTTTGGCTAAAATAGTGATGGGCAATCAAATCGCGACAACTGTGATTGGCAATATTGATATAAAGCGTGCGGATAATTTTTGGCGTAGATTAAAAGGGTTGCTTGGCAAAAAGAGTCTAAGTGCCAATGCTGCTTTACTGATTACCCCTTGTAACTCTGTGCATACTTTTGCAATGCGATTTTCTATTCGTCTGATTTGTATTGATAAACAAGGAAAAATCATACAAGTGGTTAATGAATTATCGCCCAATCGGATTTTTGTGGCACATCGTGATACTTATGAGATTTTAGAGTTTTCTACCCAGACACTACCCATAGATGAATCGCTTGTTGGTGCTGTATTTTACTTATAAATGGAGTGCTTTGATGTTCTACAAAATAGATTTGCAAAAACAAAAAGGTGCATCAGTCACAGAAATATTGGTGGTAACACCGCTTGTGATGTTATTGGGGATGATTGGGATACAATATGCATTTATGTATAATGCCAAGACCAATGTTACTTATGCTTCCTATGAGGCGGCACGAGCAGGGGCTATCAATAATGCTGACCCACAGGCGATTGAAGATGGGTTATTAAAAGGTTTGTTGCCACTTCTATCAACCAATCTAAGATCAGAGGGTATTAAAGCGGATACAACCAACCATCTGATTGCTTCTGCACAGAGTAAATTGGCACTTGAAAAACTTAAACTTGATGAAGCTCGCTTTATGAAAATTGAGATTATCAGTCCAAATGAGGCGGCATTTAATGCGTGCAATAATGCCCAACTGCAAAAAATTTAAATACCACAAGTAAAGTCATTCCCAACAAGCATAGCGACATTCAAAACTATAAATGCAGCGACCCAAACATTAGCATTAGTCAGGCAAATGTATTAAAACTAAGAATCACTTATGGTTATGAGCCAAAGATTCCATTAGCAAAAGATATGTTTATCTCTATTGCTTCTTTTGTTCGTGGTTCGCAAGAAGCATTTGATTTGAAGCTATTGGCTTCTGACCGTATTCCTATTACGGTAGATGTTTCTGCTCAAATGCTAAGCCCTGCGGTAGAAAATGGCTTGCAAACCAAATCCTATGTACCCCCAAAAGGCGATATGTCACCAACAACAGGGATTAAACTGCCTGATGTGTCGGGCATTAAGCTACCAGAGGGCTATGAAAATATGAGTGTTGATGAGATTATTGATATTTTAAGCAAAGAGGAGAATGGGGGTGCAGGTTCTATTGGCACAGGAAAAAGTAAAAAAGACTGGCTTGCCATCTTAGTGGCACTGGGTGTGATTGGGGCAGGGGCATATCAGCTTGGTGGTGATGGCGGTGTTGAATTGATTTCTGATTTTGCACCGGGTGGTGGATGTTAATGAAGTTTTCTATATGGATTGCCATACTTTTAATGTTTTGGGTGGGTAATGTTCGTGCCAATCCCAAAGTAATTGATTTAACTTACTCAACCAGCAGTCAATCTATGGCAAATGATATTGGGTTGGCAAAACCCACCCAAAATAATTCGTTGGATGCTCATCTACACCAAACAGCTCATCAGTATGGCATCAATCCCTTACTCATCAAAGCCATTATTAAGGTAGAATCAAACTATCAAGCAAATGCCCGCTCACCAAAAGGTGCATTGGGTCTAATGCAGGTGCTACCATCAACTGCCGCCCAATATGGCAATTATAATCTTTTGAACCCAAAAGAGAATATCACAGTTGGTACACGTCACTTTGCTTATTTGATGAACAAATATCAAAGACAAGTTCATCTGGCACTGGCTGCTTACAATGCAGGGGAGGGCAATGTTGCCAAATATGGGGGCATACCCCCATTTACTGAAACTCGCCAATATATCATCAAAGTATCAAAATACTATCAGAGCTTACGCTCTGATGGCGGTGTATCCGCAATCATTGCCCAAGAGCAGAATCATCAGCAGGCGGTAGCCGCCCAAGACGATACCACAAACGAGAGCAACCACCTACCCCAAAAAACCCCTACCGTTCTCATCATCAACCTAAACTAAACCAAAACCCATAAAATAACCATCAAGGAAACCAAAATGAAGCTCAAATCCCCACTCACGCCACTTGCCTTATCTCTTGGTCTTCTACTATCAACCCACCCCACCCACGCCCAAATGTGCCTTGCCAATCCTAGTGGCACACATAAAGTTGTCAATACAGGCAACACAGGCACTCAATGCTCCGCCGACCCCAACCTGTCTGCCCGTACCAATCACGCCACCACCACCGCCCCCACTTCTTCTGCCTTTGCCCCAAACACCTTTGTCTCTAATCCCATTAATGTCTTATCAGGCAATAAGTTTGAACGGGTAGATGATTTAATCCTTGATGAAACTGACCCTTATGCCCTAAACCTTACCCGTTATTACAACTCTCAATCCACCCAAAAAGGCATCTTTGGTATGGGCTGGCGTTCTAGCTTTGAAATCCAATTACAGCATACCACCTATTCAAATCAGGCAAATCAGCTTAATCAAGACACAAACCTAACTGCTCCAACCGACACCATCCAAATCCTAAGCACCGATGGCACGCTATATCACTTTTATAAAACCCAAGTGAGCGACAAAGATAACCCAAACCTAAAACACATTCACTACACCCATCCAGACCCATCACTTGGCTACATTACCCAAGCCCAAAATAATAACAATGGCGAACACTGGCATTGGCATTTGCCTGATGGCAGACGCTTTGGCTTTGTGCTGCACAAACAAGCCAACCAGCAAGCCCAAAGACTAAACAAAGCCCATCACCACACCACCAAACAACCCACTGCCCATACAGCAACCCATACCTATGGACAACTCTCATCCGTCTATCAAAACCCCCAAAAGCCCCATCTAGGGCATTACCAATTACGCTATGACACCAAAGGCAGACTTGCCAAAGTGACCAACCATCAAGGACAAAGCCTAAGCTTTACCTACCAAACTACCAAACACAATCTGCCTTATATTACCGTACAAAGTCCTATTGGCACAAGCCATTACTTCTTGGACAAACATCATAACCTCTCCCAAGTGGTTAATCCCAATGGTATAAGAGTGGGCTATGGCTATACTAACCTTAATGATAAACACAACCTAACCGCAAAATACCACTATACAAACCAAACAAATACAAAAAACAGCAACCAAACCACGCCAAATCAAAAACCAACTCAAAACCAAGCCATCTTAATCCAATCTTGGGTCTATGATGCCTATGACCGTGCCATTTTATCTACCGAGCCTAATGGGCAAAATAAGGTCAGTATCCGTTATGATGATAGCCTATGGCACGCTTATCAAACCAACCAAACCAACCAACAAAATCAAAAAACCTACATCAACACCCTAACCAATAGCCTAGGACAAACCACACAGTATCACTACACCTACACCCCTCAAACAGGCTTTCGCCTGATTAAAGCAGTCGGAGCAGGGTGCTCTACTTGTGATGAGTCCACCATCAACCATAGCTTTGTCTATAATGATAAGGGTGGGGTTATTCAAAAACAAACACTTGACCCAAAGGGCAATCCAACAGATGGCATTTTGATTGACTATGATGATAAGGGCAACATTAAAGAGATTAAAAGTACGCCAACCAATCCCCCAAGCACAAATACACCAAATTCTGTGCTTTATCAGCGTTTTGAATACCAAAACCCAAAGCACCCAACCAAGCCCAGTAAAATTATCCGCCCAAGTGTGGTTAAGGGTAAAGAAACCATCATAGAGCTAGATTATGATGACGATGGCGACATCATCACAATGACTCAAATGGGGTATGATTTGGAGGGCAATCCAATTAAAGAAGCATTGCCTGTCCATAATCAAAAAACAAATGATAAAGAAAATCAATCGGTCATCAAAAGCCCAAACACATCAGATGATGCGATTGATGTTCTTTATGACTTTATTGCCAAGTCAGAACAAAGGGTAAATATTGCACAGGACAAAACAGGCAAACCAACAAGTATTAAACTTTCCACAGGCACAACCTATCATCGCAATTATGATGATTTTGGCAGATTAACACACGCCACTGACCCCAACACAGGCAAATACAAATTAGCCTATGATACACAGGACAAGCTAACAACAATCACAAGTGAGATTGCTGTACAGTATGTTACCTATGATGATAAAGGATTAGCAAAATCTTTGCGGACTTGCGACAATATTGACAAAAGCCGTTGCCAAACCATCGCTTATCATTATAATGACAATGGGCAATTAACCGCCATTGATACCGACCGTTATGATATTACTTATGACTATCTACCAACAGGTACAGCCCAAACAGAAATCATTACTTTGGATAACAAAAATTATCCAATGCAATATGGTTATGATAATCAAAACAGACTAAACAAAATTATCCTGCCAGAAGGCTTGGTATTAAACTATGCTTATAATGAAGCGGGCAAAATCATCAATGCCAACTATCAGTTGCCAAGCACAGGATTATGGCAGTCTTTAACTAGAAAAATCAATAACAAAAAAGACTTTCAATCATTATCCATCCATAATCCAATTCAGCCAAATGATAAGAAATCTACCCATAATGGCAAGCAAGACATTGCCTATACCTTAGATGCTAATAACAATCGCCTAAGTCGTTATGAGAATGGCGTAATAACAACCTATAACTACCAAACCAATACCGACCGCTTAACGCACATCAATCACCCAGATTATCAAATCACTTATGAGTATAATCAGGTGGGCAGTCCAACCAAAATTACCAAAACTGACAAAAACAACAAGGTAAGTGTTCAAACCATTAGCTATACACCTGACAATCAAATTAAGGCAATTTATCAAGATGGTGTACTGATTGCAGATTATGACTACAATCATCTAAGACAACGCATTGAAAAAACGGTTTACCTTAAAGATGATAAGACAAACCAAATACAAAAAGAGACCACCAATTACTTATGGCATAATGGACTGCTTTCAGCAGAAATCCAAAATGGCAACATTACACGCCGATACATTTATATGGACATTACGCCAATTGCTGTGATAGACTACACCTATAATAACAAGGGCAAAATGATGACTGCACAGCTCTATACCGTCCACACCGACCATCTAGGCACACCCAAGCAAATCACAGATCAAAATAATCAAATGGTTTGGCAAGCCGACTATGAAGACTTTGGCAAAGCCACCATTACTACCAAAGACAACTTCCAATTTAACCTACGCTTTGCAGGGCAATATTATGATAATGAAACGGGCTATCACTATAATACCAACCGATACTACAACCCTGAAACAGGCAGATATTTAACTGCTGACCCCTTGGGATTGAGTGGTGGATTAAACAGCTATGTCTATGCCAATCACGAGCCTTGGGAGTATGTGGATGTGTTGGGGTTGTATACAATACAGGATGCTATAAATCAATTGGATAAAGAAAAAGCAAAAAAGTTGGGTACCAAGTCTGAATTTGCTGTTTTGACTCCAGCAGGTCCAGTATACAATGAAATTCCAGACTATTCAAATACACAAAAGTTTTGCATGTGGCTGAGAATGGAAAAAGAGTACTTGAAGAAAACAAGATGGTTAGATGAGTTGAATGATAGAAAATGCCCAGCCACCTTGCAAGATATTGAAAGTGATAGAGAGAAAAATCCAAAAAATACGGTGTGGGAGAAGCCAAGTAATAATCCAAAGGTTAAAGTTTTTCATTGGGGGGGCTACTTGGGAGGTTCGTTCTAAGCCTACTAAAAATTATCATTCCAGCCAATGCACTTATGATAAAAATAAAAGATTGCTCAAAAATCCGCCTGCTGCTGGTAGTGCTGATTTTAAGGCTTGTACTGAACAGGAATGCAAACAACATTACGAACACGATGTGGTTACTTTTATGTTGGCGGAAAAACTAAAGAGAATAAATGACTACTATTCTGTTAGACCTTTAATTTACTAGTATGAGGTATGATTGTGTATAAAAAAAAATTGAATCTATTATTAGATTTGTTAATGATATTATTGGTTGCTTTGTTATTAAATATAATTAAATTTTTTATTTATAAAAATAATAACTTTAGCTTTCTATATGATTTGAATTATTTTATAAAATCATACATTGATGTTATTCCAATTTGCATTTGTGGATGGATATTTGGTTACATTGTCATATTTTTAGCAAATTTAGATAAATATATTATCAATAGGAATATTGGGTTTTTTTTGAAGGTTAATTTTTCTATAATATTTTTATTGGTTGAAAAAATTATTATTGATTTTTGGGCAAGTGTCTAGATAAATTTTATAAAAAATAGTGCTTATGAAAAAAAATATTTTTGTAATGATTGGTTTGTTTACTATATATTCATTTATATTTTTATTGTTTCTCCCAATAGATATTATTGAATATATACTTGAGCCATTTTTTCTAAAATTGTCCTTATATTCTGCAATAAGCTGTATTATAGGAATTTTGATAGGTGCAACCGCCTATTTCCTACTACAAACAGGTCAAAAAATCCTAAGCGATAATCTTTGTATATTTTTGCAAGTCATTACATCTTTTGCTATATATTTATTTTTACTGATTATTTGGTAATAGTTCGCTCTAAACCAACCAAGGGCGGACATACCAATCAATGTACCTATGATATTGATCGCAATCTGATTAGATTTCAAAGACCTGCTGCTGGTACTGCTGATTATAAGGAGTGTCGTTTCCCTATTTTTGATTGCAAAGAGCATAAAGAACACGATGTAGATCCTTATTCATTGGCAGTAAAGCTAGGTAGAATGGATGACTATTACTCTGTTAGACCAACCATTTATTGATTAGGCAAAACAATGAAAAATATTATCATTTTATTAATATTGAGTTTTATACTTCCGATGGCTGTTATGAAAATATTTGGTTATAATATTTCTGAATATTACTTTGAATTTTTGAGTAGGGGTTATATATTTTCTTTCATGTGTTTTTTTCTTGGTGGCATTTTTGGTTATATTTTTAATATACATAAACTAAAGGAGGGTGATAGTCATCTTCGGTATATTATGCCACAAATATATTTTTCTTTATTTTTTTATTTAATAATTTTATTTTATAATATGATCTTAGCGTCTGCATAGTTAAATTTATATCTATTATTAGCTGAATGATAGAAAAATAATAAGAATACGGTATGGGAAGAGCCAAGTGACAGTTTCAAAGTAGCCATCTATCATCGTGGGGCAACTTGGGAGGTTCGCTCAAAACCCACTAGGAGCTCTCACTCCAACCAATGTACTTATGATAAAAATGAAAAGCTTATAAAATTTCAAAGACCTGCTGCTGGCAGTGCTGACTATAAAGCCTGTACAAATATAATGACTTGTTGGTGGAAGGATGATGAGCCACACTACGCCCACGATGTTAAACCATTTGAGTTGGCGCAGAGACTAGGTAGAGTAAAAGATTATTATTCCGTTAGACCGTTGATCTATTAAGGAACAACTGATGGGTGCTATACTGATAAATTTTCTTTTATTTGGGGCTTTAACTCTTATTGGGCTGATTTTTATAAATAGGACAAATGATTATGGAGTGAAAGAGTTTTTTATTGCCAGTTTGCTGTCAGTATTTTGTATTTTTTTAAGTTTTATTATCTATAAAATATGTAAATTGATATTTATCTTTAAAATCGCCATTATGTAGCACCTGCACAAACTTTGCAATAATAAAAGCAGTCTTTTGACTGCTTTTTAATTCATTTTTATTGATTTATTGGTCTTTTTTAATCTTTATTCTTGCAAACAGCCCACTCGTACCTGATTGAACCTCTGCCAGAACCTGATTTAATCACCATATTGTCTGCAATTAGATTATTTAAGGCCATTCTTGTGGATTTTATCTGTTTTGCTGTGGTTTTCAATCCTTTTTCTTGAGGGTTGTCTAGTGTTGCTGCTCGATCTGCAATCTCATTGGCGGATAGCGGTTTATCAGATTCTTTAAGGACTTGTACAACAAGGGTTTTGATGCTGTTGTGGAATGCTTGTTGCCGTAGTTTTGGTAATTGATCTACCTCTCCAATGATTTGAGCCGCCTCTATTAAAATGCTAATTTGCCTATCTATTTCTTGAACTTGCTTGAGTAGCGACTGCTTATGTTGGTTAAGCTTCTTTATTTTGTTGGTAATGCCACTATTTACATGAGTTTCGGCCATAGTTTAACTCCATATGTGTTATTTTGGTTATGCTGCTAAGAGTTCTGCCATTCTGCGATTGCCTTGCCAGTAACCACGCCAATCATCAGAGGGCTTATTGTTTAGGCATCTGGAAACCAAATCATTAAAGATTTCACCATTACTCATTCTTCTGGTATCTTCTCTGTAAGCAATCTCGTTTGCATACTCATGTAGATACAAATTATCCATTTTATGAACTTGACCATAATACATGCGTTTAAAACGACTAAAGAAACTCTCGGCTAGGTTATTCGTCACGCCTTCATCTGAGCGATATTCTTGCTGATGGTTAACACGCTTTAAATCATGAAAGTAAATCAGATTGTCATAAGCTGGGCTTTCATCTGTGTGAATGGTGCTGCCTTTTTCAATGTGCTTATTAGCCAGATCATTGATTACTTTGCTATTCTCAGATTTGGCCACAAATGCCATTGTACGTCTAGCGCCAATGAGATTAGGATCTTCAGTTTTTGGGAAGCTGTCGCGCATGACTAAGATTGCACGCTTCTTGGGGTTCTCGTGCTGTTTTAGACGTCTATCAATACGATCTTGCTTTTTATTCTTAGGTTTTCTACTAGAGTGTACATAAGTGGCATCCATGTGGATAATGCCAGATAAGGGTTTTTTACCTGTGTTCGCTTCTTTTTTAAAGCTCTCTACTTGGTAATTTTTTAAAGCTTCTTTGATTTTATGCAGAAGAACAAAGGCGGTTTTGTATTGAACATCTAAATCACGAGCAATTTGCAAAGCAGATATGCCTTTAGCGGCATTGACATATAAACCACAAGCAAAAAGAATATCACGAAGCGGTAATTTGTGATGAGCAAATAAAGTACCAGAAGTAACACTAAAACGATACTGACATTCTTTACATTGCCATTGGCGGCGAGATTTAATAAAATAGGCTTTATGTTGTTTACCACAGCGAGGGCAAGTAACCTTATCACCATCACCCCAACGAAGGCGCTTCATCACCATCACGGCTTCATACTCACTCATACGAGCAATAGCAATCGGTGATAAATTGCGAGCTTTTGCGGAGAGTAGGAAGTGTTGGGGCATGATTTTCTCCAAATAAACTTAAATGTTTTTATGTCATCATATATAATGATTGTAACACATAATCGTTTATTTGCAAATATTTTTTTCATCATGTATAATGAAAATACATATTTAGCGTTATTAGAGAAACAATAAATGACAAACCAAGCACAAAATCCCTCCGATGAAAATTATTGGAAAGATTATGTTAGAGGACTGTTAAAAGCTGAGATTGCCAGACGAAACATCAGCTATGTGGAAATTTCAGAAAAACTGGCTGAGCAAGGCATCCATGAAAGCCCACAAAACATCAGTAACAAAATCGCTCGAGGTACTTTTGGGGCAATTTTTATGGTGCAGGTGCTTAAAATCATTGAGTGTGAAGAAATTAAGTTTGTTTAACCCTACTATAAAACAAACCTGTTTATAATTTAAATTTTTTTAAAATGCTATTACCAAAAACCACAGAAAATATTAAAGTTCCACAATCAAAATCCAGGGCATCAAAGCCAATAGTGACGGCAATGGCACCTTTGTGAGCCGTTCGTTGGTGTACACACGAGGTAACCATACCCATCTTTAATTTAAAATATTACTTTTAGATGCACGTAATAGGGTTAAATTCAGTGAATAACAAAGATATTGACAACATAAGACTTTCGGTTAACCAAAAACTCAATCCAGAAAACAAGTCAAAATACGGTCAGTTTATGACGCCTAGTAATATCGCTGATTTTATGGCTGACTTATTTCACCAAGACGATGAGGGTGCCAACACAGGTGCAAAACTTCTCGACTGTGGGGCAGGTATTGGCTCCCTCACCATATCGGCTGTAAATAAACTCAAGTGTATTGAGCATTTAGACCTGTGGGAAATCGATCCAATTATGCAAGAGCATCTGGCTTTGAATATGCAGAAATTGGATGTTCCAAGCACGATATACACAGCAGATTTTATCTTTGACGCTGTCAAAACCCTATTATCTGAGAGCGAAGAAAAATACACTCATGCAATCCTAAATCCACCATACAAAAAAATTAACAGCCATTCCGAATATAGAAAAGCATTGCGAAAAGTCGGTATTGAAACAGTGAACCTTTATTCAGCTTTTATGGCGCTCACAATCAAGCTTGCCAAAAAAGGTGGGCAAATCGTCGCTATTATTCCCCGTTCTTTCTGCAATGGTCCGTACTACAAGACCTTTAGAGAATTATTGTTTTTAGATTGTGCAATAGAACATATTCATTTATTTCAAAGCAGAAATCAAGCCTTTAAGGATGATGGAGTGCTACAGGAAAATATCATTATTAAATTGGTAAAGGGTGCCAAACAGGGCAAGGTTATTATTTCCCAGTCTAAAAATGCTGATTTTAAAGACTACTCAGAAGAAACATTCGACTTTGAAAATATTGTGAAGCCGAATGATGCAGAACTCTTTATTCGACTACCTACTAATAAAGACATAGATGAAAGATTGTTTGAGGTGTCCTTATCTGAGATTGGATTAAATGTCAGTACCGGACCTGTTGTTGATTTTAGGATTAAGGATTTGCTAGAACGACAGCCACAAGGGGATAACGCGCCATTACTATACCCACATCATTTTGAAGAAGGGCGGCTTGTATATCCCAAAGAACACAAAAAACCCAATGCGATCAGAGTGTCATCTACCTCTCAAAAGTGGTTGATGCCGAATGACGGCTATTATGTCATAGTCAAACGTTTTTCCGCCAAGGAAGAAAAAAGAAGAGTAGTTGCCAATGTTGTTAGGCCGAAAGATATTGGCGAAGATAATCGATGGATTGGCTTTGAAAACCATTGGAATGTTTTTCATGTCAATAAACGCGGATTTGACAAAACAACAGCAATGGGGCTTGCGTGTTTCTTAAATAGTACAATACTAGATGAGTATTTTAGAATATTTTCAGGTCATACACAGGTAAATGCAACTGATTTAAAAAACATACTATATCCTTCACTTAAAAAACTCCATGAATTAGGCAAAAACTATCAAATTGGTATGGGGCAAGTACAAGTAGATGACTTGTTGGAGTTCGTGTCGAAATGAATAAAGTCGAAGAAAAGCTACTACAGGCTTTGAGTATATTAAGCCAACTAGGTATGCCAAAGCAACAACAAAATGAAAGAACCGCATTATGCATGCTCTGCCTACTGGATATGACACCTGAAAAGAGCTGGTCTGAAGCAAGCAGCCCTTTGGTTGGCATCACACCAATCATGGATTGGTCTAGAGATCATTACTTTAAGGAATACGCGCCTAATTCGCGAGAAACCTTTCGTAAACAGTCAATGCATCAGTTTGTGGAAGCAGGGATCTGTTTGTATAATCCTGACAATCCTAAAAGACCGGTTAACAGTCCAAAAACCGTATATCAAATTGAGCCAAATTTATTAGAGGTACTAAGACTTTATGGTACAGAAGCTTATGATGCAGCAATGTCAGCCTATTTGCAGCAAAATGGCAGTCTTGCCGAAGCCTATGCCAAAAAAAGAGAGATGGCAATGATTCCGCTTTTACTACCTAATGGGCAGATGGTCCAGTTGTCTGCAGGTGCACACTCGCAACTAATCAAGGATATCGTGGATAGTTTTGGCAGTATTTATGTACCAGGTGGGACTTTGGTATATGTTGGTGATACAGGCGATAAGCATGGGTTCTTTGATGTGGCACTGTTAAAATCACTAGGTGTGGAGCTGGACAGCCACGGCAAGTTGCCCGATGTGATGATTTATAACAAAGAAAAGAACTGGTTGTTTTTGATTGAATCTGTGACCTCGCACGGTCCAGTTGACCATAAGCGTTACAGAGAGCTGAACAGTTTATTTGCTGAATGCACGTCAGGCCTGGTGTTTGTATCGGCATTTCCCAATGCGGAAACCTACAGAAAATACGCAGCAGATATAGCTTGGGAAACCGAGGTTTGGCTTGCAAACGCCCCAACACATATGATTCATTTTAACGGTAATCGGTTCTTGGGGCCATATTGAAAAGTATTAATTTGACAATAAAATCGAAGAAAAAGCAGCCAAACAGCTGCTTTTATTGTGGTTGGTTTTGTGCAGGTGCTACAGAATGGGGTTTAAAATAATGGTTACTAATAAAAATATTGATTTATATATACAATCTATTTTTTCAATAATCATTTTTCAATTGATATATATTTTAGGTATTATTATGTCATCTGTATAGTTTTTAGGTATTTTATGTTTAAGAATATTATGATAGTATCGGCTTTTTGTGTATCTATGATACCAATAACCTTGTTGGTTTTTTACACCCCGTATTCATTAAGTATTGTTATATATTCATTACTATCTTGTATTGTGGGTAGTACAATAGGTGCAACCGCCTATTTCCTACTACAAACAGGTCAAAAAAGCCTAAGCGATAATCTTTGCATATTTTTACAAGTCATTACATCTTTTTCGGTGTATTTATTTGTACTGGCTATTTGGTAGAGAAATATCATTAACCAAGCCAACACCTAAGACCACAAAGATAGGAAATTATAAGTATTGACAGCACCAAATACCGAACAAAACCTACTGGATGAAAAGACCAGTACAGGCATCAGTGCCAATCAAGAAAAAGACATCAATACAAAACCTCAAAAAGCTGACATTGCCAATGCCACAAGCCTTGTTTCTGCCCTACAACCAAACACCCATTCACAATCCAAAGACCAAGCAGGCACAAATGCCAAACACAATGATACAAACCCCATCATTCTAAGTCTTGATGTCTTTGGCAGACTAGACACCCTAACCCTACCACAAGGCAGTACCTACACTCGCCAATATGATGACTTTGGCAGACTCATCACTCATACCGATGCCAACACAGGCACACACAGCCTAAGCCACAACATTCATCATCTGCCCACTCTTATCCAAGATGAAAACACCACCACAGCCATTACTTACAATGAGCTTAAAATGCCAACCAAAAGACAAACTTGTCAAACTCAAAAAACAAACACAAGCAAGACCGAGCAGTCAAACCAAGCCCAAAACTGCCAAACGGTCAGCTACCACTACGACAACAAACACCGACCCACCACCATCAAAGACCAACATCAAGACACCACTTATGTCTATGATGAGAAGGGCAATGTCATTAAAACCGAAGTGGTATTGACCACAACCACTCACACCACCGCCTATCAATACGACAGCTTAGGCAGAATCACGCACACCCATCTGCCAGAGGGCATTATCCTAACCCATCACTATGACAAGCACAGTCAAACCACAAGTATTGACTACCAACTGCCAAACACAAGCGTTTGGCGGACACTCACACGCTCTTTGATGGGTCATAAAAACCAAAATCCCTTACTTGCCAACATCAAAACAAGTTCCACCCAAGGACTTGTCTCCTTTACCCACACCAACAACACAAACCAAGTCAATGTCTATGACCACAAAGACAGACTAAGCCAAAAACACGACCACAATACAAATACCAAATTAAGTTATAGCAAAGACTCAAATCACACAAACCCAAACAATCTTAGCCAAATCGTAAGCATTGACACCAACGGCAACATCATAAACATTGATGAGCTGACGAGTGCCTACACTTATGATAGTAACGGTAATCGCACCAAACATCATAATATCCACTACACTTATGAACCAAATTCTGATAGACTAAGTACCATCACCACCAAAGATGATAAAGACAGCATCGTCAAAACCACCCATTACACCTATGACAACTTAGGAAACCCTGTAATGATAACCACCAAAGACCATAAAGGCGACATTATCAAACAAAGAGCCTTAACCTACACCCCTGATGGACAAATTAAGTCCATTAAGGATACCACACAAGACAAGCAAGGCAATAAGATAGAAAAACTCATCGCCACTTATCAGTATAATCATCTAAGACAAAGAATTGCAAAAACCACTTATGATGATAAAGGTGCTGTTAAGGACAATGTTCAGTATCTTTGGGATAAGGGTTTACTCTCTGCTGAAATCAAAGATGATAAAGTCATCAGAAGGTATGTTTATTTGGATATAATGCCTGTGGCTGTTTTAGA
>NZ_AOMT01000005.1 GCF_000696305.2 Moraxella bovoculi 237 | reverse complement strand
TCNCTTTTTTGTTGGTCGGGTTAAATCATTAATGCGTTAAATGCTTTTTAGTAGCTCTGCCAATGCTGCGCCAGCATCATCTGTCTTCATGAACTGTTCACCAATCAAGAAATGATGGATGTTGTTCTTTTGCATCAGATGAATGTCATTGGCATCATTGATGCCGCTTTCGCTGACCACGAGAGCATCACCACCTAATGTAGCAAAAAGCTGCTCGCACAGACGAATGCTATGCGCCAAATCCACCTTAAAAGTATTCAGATCGCGGTTGTTGATACCATAAATGTTGTGGGTAGATTTGGGCAATTTAAGTGCGCGTTCTAGCTCTTGCTGGGTGTGAATCTCAATCAGTACATCCATACCCAGATCAATGGCGATCTTGTGTAGATGAGCAACCGTCTTGTCATCTAGGCATGCCATGATCAGCAGAATGCAGTCAGCGCCTAAGGCGCGGCTTTCGTAGATGTGGTATTCATCCACCATAAAATCTTTACGCAGGACGGGTAAGTTTGTGACATTTCTGGCTTTGATCATGTAGTGATCATGACCTTTAAAATACTGTCGATCGGTCAGTACAGATAGGCATGTTGCACCTGCTTGTTCATAGCCTTTGGCGGCATCGACAGCATTGAAATTCTGACAGATGATGCCCTTTGATGGGCTGGCTTGTTTGATTTCGCTGATGACGCCAATCTTGCCTTCTGTAGTATTGACAGCGCGTAGGGCATTGGCAAAGCCTCTTGGCTTGTCGTTATTAAGGCGAATAAGCCTGATGAGTTCATCTTGGCTCACCAAAGCCTTGGCAGCGGCGATTTCTTCATGCTTGGTGGTAACGATTTTTTGGAGGATGCTTGGCGTACTCGAACTTGTCATGATTATTCCTGATGTATGGGTTTATAAGGTTATAAAGATTGGGTAAGCTTGGCAAATTCACGCATTTTGGTTAATGCTGCGCCGCTGCCGATGGTATCTTTGGCAATCTGTACGCCTGATTGTAGGGTGTCTGCCTTGCCTGAGACATAGATGGCTGCGCCTGCATTTAGTGCAATGATATCTTGGGCTTTTTTGATGCGCTGATCATCGCTTGCCCCTGATAGGGCGGCGGTGATGAGCTCTAGGCTGTCTTTGGAAGATGATACGCCTAGCCCGTCAAGGCCTTGTGGTTCAATGCCAACATCTCTAGGGCTGATGGTATTGCTACTAACCACGCCATCTTTTAGTTCGCTCACAAAACTATCGTCCGCCAAGCTAAATTCGTCTAATCCATCGGCTGAATGCACAACAATTGCGTGCTTTGAACCAAGGTTCTTTAGAACGTGGGCAAGCGGTTCGCATAGAGACTGATCAAATACACCGATGACCGAATTAACCACACCAGCAGGGTTGGTTAATGGGCCTAAGACGTTGAAGATCGTACGAGCTTTTAGCTGCTGGCGGACACCAACGGCATGACGCATGGCTTTATGATGGTTGGGCGCGAATAAGAATCCTAATTGCTGTTCTTGAATGCAGCGAATGACCTCGTCATTGGTCAGGTCGAGACGTACGCCAAGCGTTTGTAGTAGGTCTGATGAGCCTGACTTGGTGGAGACGCCGCGATTGCCGTGCTTGGCGACCTTAGCGCCACTGGCGGATACCACGAACGCGGCTGCTGTTGATACGTTAAATAGATTGGCGCCATCGCCACCTGTTCCCACGATATCGACCACATTTGTCAGATCATCTAATGTGATGTTATGTGCCAGTTGCCTCATCACGGAGGCGGCAGCGGTAATCTCATCAATGCTCTCGCCCTTGGTGCGTAGCGCCACCAAGATGGCACCCATCAGTGCATCTGGGCAACGTCCATGCATGATGGCAAGCATTACGCCCTGCATGGTGTCGCTGTCTAGATTTTCACCCTGTAATAATGTATTTAACGTTCGACTTAAAAATTGACCGATCTCATCATCGCTAAGCGTATTAATATTATTTAAGTTAATCATTATCCGTCCTTACTGTATTCATTATCTATGGCTTACGCGACTTGTGGTAAGTTGTCGTTGCTTAGCTTGGCAAGGCCGCAGCGTACCAAAAAATTATTAAACAGCTGATAACCGTGCTCGCTTAGGATAGATTCTGGGTGGAATTGAACACCCTCTACATCCAATGTCTTATGACGAACACCCATGATCTCTTCCATTGAGCCATCAGGATTCTGAGTCCACGCGGTGATCTCTAGGCAGTCGGGCAGGGTGTTTCTGTCGATGACAAGTGAGTGGTAGCGCGTGGCATCAAATGGGCTTGGTAGATCGCTAAACACTCCCTGATCATGATGATGAATGGGTGATAATCTGCCATGCATGACCTCGCCTGCGCGAACCACATCACCGCCAAAAGCCTGCCCGATCGCTTGATGACCTAGGCAGACACCTAGGATCGGGATCTGACCGCTAAATTCAGCCAAAATCGGCAATGTCACACCTGCCTCGGTTGGGCTACAAGGACCAGGACCTAAGATAATGGCCTTGGGTGACAGTGCGCGAATCTCATCCAGGGTAATTTCGTTGTTACGAAATACCTTGATGTCTTGTTGTAATTCTCCAAAATACTGTACGATGTTATAAGTAAAACTGCAAAAATTGTCAATCATGAGTACCATGAGAGTGTTCCTTGCTAATATATCGATAAATTGAATTATTTTACCATTTTTTATTTATGTGGTGCAGGATTTTTGATTTAAATTGAGTTGATACACCCAAAGTCTTTGCTTGCATATTTTGATAAATACAAGCAATAAAAATAAGCCCTAAAATAGTATTTAGGGCTTATTTTATTATTTAAAACTGGCAAACAAATCATACTCACTGGCTTCATCAATGGTAACGGTTAAAAATTCGCCCACTTTAACACGCCCATCAATATTATCCACATAGACATGACCGTCAATCTCTGGGGCATCAGCATAGCTACGGCAAATGGCGATATTTTCTTCTGTATCAATTTCATCTACCAATACCACCAACGTTTGCCCGACTTTTTCTTGCAATTTTTCTTCGCTGATTTGTTGGGCGACCGCCATAAACCGCTCGTAACGCTCTTGCTTAACAGACTCTGGCACAGGGTTTGGCAAATCATTCGCCACCGCCCCGTCAACCTCTGAATAAGTAAAACAGCCCACACGGTCAAGGCGTGCTTGTTTTAACCAGTCAAGCAGGTACTCAAAATCTTCTTCGGTCTCCCCTGGAAAGCCCACCACAAAGGTAGAGCGAATGACAATCTCGGGGCAAATCTCCCGCCATTTGGCAAGTCGCTCCAAGGTATTTTCGCTCATGGCAGGGCGTTTCATCGCCTTTAATACACTGGTGCTTGCGTGCTGAAAGGGAATGTCAAGATATGGCAAAAGCCCACCCTTACCACCACTGGCTTTCATGCTGTCCGCCATGATTTGTACCACATTATCTACGTGCGGATAAGGGTACACATAATGCAAACGCACCCAAATGCCAAGCCTTGCTAAGGCTTGACACATATCAAAAAACTTGGTCTTTATCGGTTCGCCTTGCCAAAACGCCATTTTATATTTTAAATCCACGCCATAAGCGGATGTGTCTTGGCTGATGATAAGTAGCTCTTTGACCCCTGCTTTTTTTAGGGCAACAGCTTCATTCATCACGCTGTCAATGGTGCGAGACACCAAGTCGCCACGCAAGGACGGAATGATACAAAAAGTACAGCGATGATTACAGCCTTCACTGATTTTGACATACGCATAATGGGCAGGAGTCAGCTTCACGCCTGCGTCATTGATAAGATCTATTTTGGGGTCATAAGTCTTGGATTTGTCAGGTTTTGGCACATGGTGCGTTACCGCTTTGACCACTTCATCATAGGCATGAGCCCCTGTTACCGCCAATACGGCAGGGTGCATGGTGCGAATGCGTTCGGCATCTTTACCCAAACAGCCTGTTACGATGACCTTGCCGTTTTTGGCGATTGCCTCGCCAATGGCATCAAGGCTTTCTTGGACGGCAGATTCAATAAATCCGCAGGTGTTTACCACCACAAGATCCGCCCCGTCATAATCCTTGGCGACTTGGTAGCCCTCACGAGTAAGTTCGGTAATAATCCGCTCACTGTCCACCAGTGCCTTGGGGCAACCTAAGGATACAAACCCGACTTTGGGCGTTTTGACAATTTCACTGGATAAACCGCCACTAGGCTTGGCAATCTGCATCAGACTTGCCGACTCTTCTAGGGTGCGGTTTTGGTTGTGGTTGGCTTTATGATGATAGCCAGCTTCGCCAGGACTAAGATTGAGATTGGGGTTTTTGGGATTAAAGGTTTGAACACTCATGTTAGCTGTCTTAATAGATGGCTGAAAAAAATGGTATTATAGCATAATTGGTAAGCTCAATAACGAGCAAAAGGAGGCGTTAAATAATAAAAAACCCCAAATCCGAAGATTTGGAGTTTCTTGAATAATGGCGCAGCGGACGGGACTCGAACCCGCGACCCCCGGCGTGACAGGCCGGTATTCTAACCAACTGAACTACCGCTGCGAACATGGTGGGCGGTAACGGATTCGAACCGCTGACCCTCTGCTTGTAAGGCAGACGCTCTACCAACTGAGCTAACCGCCCATGTTCTTTTAACTTTCGAACTAAGTAACTTGCCGTTACCGTGTTCGTTCGTTGTGGTGCGTATTATATAGATTTTTGACAGGGTGTCAAATACTTTTTTCAAAAAATTTTAAAATTTTATGTAAAATATTGATTTTAAAATAATTTTAAAAAATACAACTACGCCAAAGCTGCCTCGATGTCTTTTTCTAAGTCTTGTGGCTTGGTGGTCGGTGCGTAACGATTCAGCACTTTACCGTCACGACCAACCAAGAATTTGGTAAAATTCCACTTGATCGCATCGGTTAAGATACCACCTTGCTCATGCTTTAGAAAATCAAAAATTGGATGGGCGTGATCGCCGTTCACATCTACTTTATCCATCATTAAAAAGTCCACGCCGTAGTTCTTTTGACAGAACTCGCCAATCTCCGCGCCTTCGTGAGGCTCCTGTGCGCCGAATTGATTGCAAGGAAAGCCGATCACGACTAAGCCCTTATCGTGGTATTTGGTGTGCAATTCTTGCAAGCCTGCAAATTGCGGTGTAAAGCCGCATTTGCTTGCGGTATTGACGATAAGCAAAACCTTACCTTCAAAACCCTTAAAATGTACGACATTGCCAGTCAAATCATTGGCGCTAAATTCATAGATGCTAGACATAAAAAATCTCCAAGCTGATTGCAAGTGACTGGGGTTAATTGGGTTCAAAATCAATGGCGATGGAGTTGATGCAATATCTCATGCCTGTCGTCTCTCTTGGACCATCAGGAAAAACGTGTCCCAAATGCCCACCGCAGTTGCTGCAAGTAACTTCAATACGTCTCATGCCGTGAGATAAATCCAGCGTCTCAGTCAGCACGGTGTCGTTAATTGTCTTATCAAAGCTGGGCCAGCCACAGCCTGAGTGGTATTTGCTATCGCTGTCAAAGAGCTTGGTATTACAGCCCTTACAACGATACACACCAGTTTCAAACACATCGGTATATAAGCCTGTAAAAGGTCGCTCGGTGCCTTTTTGGCGTAAGACATAATATTCGTCAGCGGTTAGGCGATTTTGCCAATCTTGTTCAGTTAATTGGGCAATTTCATCGGGGCTAAGGCTATGGTCGGGTAAGAGCATGGATTTTCCTTATAAGTAGGTCAGAGTTTGAGTTTTTAATCTTAATATTGAATGGGGTGGGTTTGGTACAAATACAAGCATGAGGCAAATCTAATTTATCTAAATTTGTGTGGGTGGGGTGAAGTTCAATCAGAATAGCGCTTGTTAAATTCACGCCTTTAAAATTCTCTTGCAAAACCATTCGAAGCCTTGTATGATAATTGCAACTTTTACTTGCAATGACCGCGATGACCAAAGACACCCATCCACCAAATACGCCCACCACGCAAGGCGAACGCCTAAAACAGCTCCGCAAATCCTTAGGATTATCCGCTCAAGCCCTAGCCGATAAGCTAAACGCCCACGGTGCTTCCGTCAGTCGTGGAGCGATTGCCAATTGGGAATGCGACAAAAATGGTATCACAAGTAGCAAGCTCCCCATAGTCGCCCAAGTGCTAGGCACGACCGAAAACTATCTTTTGACAGGCAATGTATCGACGAATCCAACCGTCAATAATGCCAGTCAAGAGATTGATTTACAAGATAATTTACCAAATTCACACAATCATTCTCACAAGGTATCCCTCATGAAGCCTTTAAAAAAATCTGCCAAACTTTCCAACGTCTGCTATGACATTCGTGGCGAACTTTTGCAAACCGCCAACCGCATGGAAGCCGAAGGTCAGCGTATCATCAAGCTCAATATTGGCAATCCTGAACCGTTTAGACTGCTGCCCCCTGATGAGATTGTGCAAGACGTGGCGATGAACTTGCAAAATGCGTCTGGATACTCCGATTCTAAGGGGATTTTTTCGGCTCGTAAGGCGATTTTGCAATATTATCAAGCCAAAGGACTGCTGTCAGCGACTGATGTCAATGATGTGTATATCGGCAATGGCGTGTCGGAGCTTATCGTCATGACCTTGCAATCCCTGCTTGATGACGGCGATGAAGTGCTTATTCCCATGCCTGATTATCCGCTGTGGACAGCGTCCGCCAACCTAGCAGGGGGCAGGGCGGTGCATTATCGCTGTGTGGAAGAAGACAACTGGCACCCTGATTTGGCGGATATTGAGAGTAAAATCACCGACAAAACCAAAGCCATTGTCATCATCAACCCCAACAACCCCACAGGAGCATTATATAGCAAGGAAATCTTGCAAAAAATTGCTGATTTGGCGGTAAAACATGGCTTGGTTATTATGGCAGACGAGATTTATGACCGTATTTTGTATGATGATGCTGTGCATACGCCCATGTGTACGATTACTGATAAGACGCTGGTTTTGACCTTTAATGGCTTGTCAAAATCGCACCGCATTGCAGGCTATCGCTCAGGCTGGGTCATGTTGTCGGGTAAAAAAGACCATGCTGGCGACTTTATAGAAGGCTTGACCATGCTCGCCAGTATGCGACTGTGTGCCAACGTGCCTGCTCAGTACGCCATACAGACGGCAATGGGTGGTTATCAGTCCATGCAAGCTCTGACCGCACCGACAGGACGACTGTACAAACAGCGTGAGATGGCGGTCTCTCGCCTAAATGCTATTAAGGGCATTAGCTGCACCAAGCCGCAAGGGGCGTTTTACTGTTTTGCCAAGATTGACCTTGATGTCTATCCCATCCAAAATGACATGAAATTCATGATGGATTTATTGATTCAAGAAAAAGTCTTAATGGTGCAGGGTACGGGCTTTAATTGGGATAAGCCAGACCATTTTAGGGTCGTATTTCTGCCCAATTTGATAGATTTGGAAGATGCGATGGATAGGTTGGATAGATTTTTTGCCAATAAGCGTAAAGAGTTTGGCACGGAATAGAGTGGGGTATTTGCAAAAATAAAGGGCGATTGTTGTCGCCCTTTTTTTGATGTTTTTGTTTTTATCCAATAATCCCAAAAAACTGCAATAAAAACGCGCCTGCAAATCCTGCCAAAAAGGCAATGCCAAGTAGGGCATAAATATTCATTTTTGGGGTGAGTAGGTTTTCAGATTTTGCCAACGAGTAATTAAGGTAGGCAAAAATCGGAGCGGAGACAAAGGAACTAATCATCGCAAATTTGAGTAGGCTTGCCATTTGTCCTGCAAACACATTGATTAAGATAAATCCACCAATGACCATAGCGGTCGTCCAACGCATGACGTATTTTTCGGTAAGCTCGGTTGTGCCTGTTTTGATGAGCGACAGACTCTCGGCATTGGTACGCCCATAGCCGTCCGCACTCGTGATGACCGTGCCAAACATACACAAAAAAGCGATGAATGCCACGAGAATTTTTGACCAATTGCCAATGGTCTCTGTGTACATCTCTACAAGCTGACCGATGTAAGCGCCGCCTTTGGTGGCAATCTCTTCGCCCGTGCCGTACTGTACAAACACGCCAAGCGTCAAGAAAAATAATGCCAAAATCGCCGATGTAAAATAGCCCACGTTAAAATCTACCACGCCTTGAAAATGGCTTGTGCGGTCGGTGCGGATTTTCTTGGCAGTCCACACAGATGTAATGACCGAAAATTCAAGCGGAGCAGGCATCCAACCCATAAGAGCGATGATAAAGCCCAAAGATGCCAAGTTCCAAGGCGACATCGGTACAAAATCAGGAGCGACTTCTTTTGGCGACATACCTGCGATGATAACCGCCAAAATGGTGGCAACCGTCAATGCCAGAATAATCCACTTTGAGATATTGTCCAAAACCTTATAATGCCCTGCAATGAGTAGTCCCCATGAGATGGTCATCACAATGATGGACAGGATAAGTGGATTTAGCTCAAAAGGCAGAATAAAGCCCAAAATGGTCGCACAGAGCAGAGCGACTGCCCCCGTGGTAATCACGCCTGACACGACAGATAAGCCAAAAAATGCCCAAAGGTAGGCTTTGGATTTTTTGGCGTAACCTGCCACGAGACTATCGCCTGTTTTGTAGGCGTATTCTGTGCCAAAGCGGTAAAAAGGGTATTTAAAAAAGTTGGCAAGCACGATCATAATGGCAAGTTGCCAACCATACAACGCCCCAGCTTGGGTGGAGGATACAAGGTGCGACCCGCCAATGGCGGCGGACGCCATAAGAATACCGGGACCGAAGGCTTTCCAGGTGAGTTTTTGGGGTTTATCAGAGGTTTGTGAGGTTTGTGAAGTTGTCATAGCAGATTATCGAAAGTAGATAAAAAGACGGTTTATATGGAAAAATAAATTTGATTATTTTTCCATATAAAACGTGTATTTTCCCTAATATTTTTGGGCGTGAGAAAATGCGCTTATTCTACCACAAACTAACAAAACCACAAATCAAATAATGTGTTTATCCATCATTTTGAATACTAATAAAATTTTACTTAACTTTTGGTTTGTCAGGTGGAATGAAGTCATTACTTAAAATTATTTTAAAGCTGGTAAGGTATTCACACAGGCTGAAGATGTATATAAAAATTACATACAATGCCTATAATGAGTATGTATTTTTTCTTTGATTTCCTTTAAAAGTTTGTTTTCTGGGTTTTATTTGTTGAGTGATAGAATGGCTGATGCTTGGATTTAATGAAAAGTTTGATATAAGGATGGTTGATTATGCTCATATTTGCTATCTATATGCCGTTTTTGAATTTTAAATTTTGGCGTGAAATGCTTAACATGACAATCCTAAAGTCGCCATGACGCCTAAGCCGACCGCCAAAGGAAATTATCATGTATCAATATTCTTACACCGATCAAAAAATCGTTAATGAACGAGTTGAGCAGTTTCGAGATCAGACGCAGCGTTTTTTGGCAGGAGAGTTGCCAGAAGAGCAGTTTTTGCCCTTGCGCTTGCAAAACGGACTTTATATTCAGCGTCATGCGCCCATGCTGCGCATCGCCATCCCTTATGGCCTGATGGCAAGCCATCAGCTGCGTGTTTTGGCTGAGATTGCGCGTGACTTTGACAGAGGGTATGCGCACTTTACCACGCGTACCAATTTGCAGTTAAATTGGGTAAAGCTTGAAGAAGTGCCCGACATTCTGGCGAAGCTTGCCAGTCATCAGATGCATGCCATTCAAACATCAGGCAACTGTATCCGCAATACCACAACCGATCCGTACGCTGGCATTCACAGCGAAGAAGTGGTCGATCCAAGACCGTATTGTGAAATCATTAGACAGTGGAGTACGTTTCACCCTGAGTTTGCTTATTTGCCGCGCAAATTTAAAATTGCAGTCATCGGCACTAAGGCTGACCGCGCTGCGACGCAGGTGCATGACATTGGTCTGCACGTCATCAAAAAAGACGGTCAAATTGGCTTTGAGGTCATCGTGGGCGGCGGTCTTGGGCGTACACCTATTATTGGTAAGGTAATTAATGAGTTCTTGCCGCGCGAGCATCTGCTAAGCTATCTTGATGCGATCTTGAGAGTCTACAATTTAGAAGGTCGTCGCGATAATAAATATAAAGCGCGCATCAAAATCTTGGTGGAGAGTCTAGGTAAAGAAGTATTCGCCCAAAAAGTCGCTGATGAATGGCAGCACCTAAAAGATGGCGACCTTACCTTGACGGATGCGCACTTTACCAAGGCGGAGAGTTATTTTACCGCACCGTCATATGAGAAAATTGACCCGCTGGCAGCGCAAAATCAGCTTCAAGAATATCTGGTTGATGATAATTTTAAAAATTGGTATGAGCACAATACCGTGGCTCATAAAGTGGCTGGCTACCGTGCGGTGGTGATCTCGTTAAAGTCGGGTATCATCAATGGTAAGTACGTTCCATCAGGCGACATGACGGATGATCAAATGTTTGCTTTGGCGGATCTGGCGGATGCTTATAGTTTGGGTGAGATTCGTGCCACACACCATCAGAATCTGGTGCTGGGCGATGTTAAGATTGCTGATTTGTATGCGCTTTGGCAAGAGCTGTCCAAGTTGCATCTGGCCCGCGCCAATATCGGCACATTGACTGACATGACGGTCTGCCCAGGATTTGATTATTGCGCATTGGCAAATGCCACCACGCATAATATTGCTCAGAGCATCGAAGAGCAATTCCAAGACCTAGACTATCTGTACGATCTTGGGGGTATTCGCCTAAACATGTCAGGCTGCATGAACGCCTGCGCGCACCATCATGTGGGCGATATTGGCATTCTGGGCGTGGACAAAAAAGGCGAACACTGGTATCAGATCAGCCTTGGAGGTAGCTCATCAGAGGATGCCAAACTGGGTCAGATTCTTGGGCGTGCGGTGGCGGCAGATGAGGTGGCGAATACCATTGACATCATTGCTAAGGTGTATCAAAATGAGCGTATCACCACCGATGAACATGTAGAGAGCTTTGCTCAGGTGGTGGAACGCGTAGGTATTGCGCCATTTAAGGCGGCAGTTTACGCTTAATTTAGTCAAAAGGAGATTGAAATGAGTGTCTTGACAACGATCATCGGTGTAGATAGCCATGCCAATGTTCATGAAAGCACGGCTAAATTTTTCTTGATTTCAAGCAGTGCGGATGAGCCAAACTATGCAGGTCTTGATCTAGGGAAGATCAATGAGCGCGGTGATGGTAATAGCACACTGCTTAGTACGCCAACAGACTTTCGTGATACGCGCGGACTGCTCGTTACAGCGGATAATACCATCAAAGAGATCGAATCTGTACTTGATGAGGCATTGATTAACCTGTTCGTAGTGTATGTGGCGGACTTTAAGGATGGAAGAGTTTTCAGCCTGGTGCGTCAGCTTCGACAGCTAAGAGAACATGCTGAGATCATCATCGCAGGCGAGTTCGGGCTTGATCAGGCGTCATATTTTTATAAGTCAGGTGCGAATGCTTTTGCGGTGCGACCAGAGCTTGTAACCACCCTAAAAACCACACTACACGACCTAAAAACCGCGCATGCAGGCACGGCTTCTGATGCGCTGCCAATGTTCCGTTAATTAATAATCCAAACTTCAATAAAGACAGGCGCGCTGATGATGATCGGCGTGCTTGAGAGGATTTTTGTTTCTAAAATTACAATAATTCAATGATCAATGTGGAAATGTCATGAATACACTGCCTTTGTTTTTTAATTTAAGCCATCAAAGAGTTCTTATCATAGGTGGCGGTGAAGTTGCCCAAAGAAAAGCCAGTCTTTTGCATAAAGCAGGGGCGAGTCTTGTGGTACTGTCGAAGCGCTTTAATGAGGGGTTTTTGAAATTCCTACAGGATAATAATCATGCCATCATACATAAGCCTTATGAGAGCAGTGATTTGGATGGAATTGGTAAGCCTGCCTTTATCATCTGCGCCACTGATGATCATGCGCTGAATGTGCAGGTGCATGCAGATGCTAAGGTGCGCGGCATCGCCATCAATGTGGTGGATATGCCGGATTTGTGCGATTTTATTTTTCCAGCTATCGTGGATAGAGATCCCATCGTCATCGGCGTGTCTAGTAATGGTAAGGCACCCGTCTTGGCAAGACTAATCCGTGCTAAGATAGAAAGTCAGATACCATCTAGTATCGGTAGAATCGCCAAGCTTGCTGGGGATTTTCGTCAGGCGGTTAAGGATAAACTACCAACAGTCACCGAGCGTCGTCATTTCTGGGAGGGGGTGTTTAACAGAGTCTTAGCGGATAAGATTGTCGGTCATCTGGCTGATGAATTGGATGATTTTGTCAAAAATAACGACAAAGCGGGTGAGGTGTACATTGTGGGTGCAGGTGCGGGCGATCCTGATCTTTTGACCTTTAAGGCGCTACGACTCATGCAACAGGCGGATGTGGTGCTGTATGATGCATTGGTGTCTGATGAGATTTTGGATCTATGTCGCCGTGACAGTGATAAGATATTCGTCGGTAAGAAGCGCGCTGACCACGCCAAAACTCAAGATCAAATCAATGAGCTAATCGTAGAATACGCCAAGCAAGGCAAGCGAGTGCTGCGCCTAAAGGGTGGCGATCCTTTTGTTTTTGGTCGTGGAGGCGAAGAGATGATCGCTTGTCAAGAAGCGGGTGTGCCGTATCAGGTGGTGAGTGGCATCACGGCAGCGTTGGCGGTGGGCAGCTATGCAGGCATCCCGCTCACGCATCGAGGGGTGGCGACGTCGGTAAGATTCTTGACGGGGTGCTATCAGACCAGTGAGTCCTTTGATGGTCTAAAAAGCGCCTATCAAAGTGATGAAACCTTGGTGTTCTATATGGGTCTGCATGCGCTGGGTAAGATTGTAGATAGTCTGCTCGTCTCAGGGCTGTCGGCTGATACGCCCGTTGCCATCGTCTCAAATGCAAGCCTACCAACACAGCAAGTTCTGACGGGGAAGCTGGATGACATTATCATCAAAAATGAGCAGGCAGGACTGTCAGCGCCAGCCATCGTTATCGTGGGCAATGTAGTGAAATTATATAGACCATGATTATTTGGAACTGATTAATACAAAGCTGCCAAAGTGGAGGCGGTTTTTTTATTGGATGGGCGATGATTGAGATGATTTTTTGTGTGGATTGGGGTAAAATACGACTTTTGATAATAACTGTATTGGATCAATAATTAATCATGACAACACTAAAAGAACCAGTCACACCGGAGGCGGTGATTAAGGCTGCAGAAGGGGTAAAACTAGCCACCAAAAACACCAAAGAAGTTGCCAAGGAAGTTACCACTGCAACGGTTGAGGGACTGGAGGGTACCACCAATCACGCCCTTGAATTCTTGGGTGTGCCCATTGATATACATACATTGATTCATGATGGGGTTGAGCTTGGCATTAATATCTTGTTGGCGCTACTTATCTTCTTTGTGGGTAAATGGGTGGGTAAACGAGTGCTGACGGTGATTAACCGCATGCTGGAGCGTAGCCGACTTGATCAGACGGTGGTGAATTTTCTTAATAACCTTCTGTATGGACTGATGATCGTTGCGGTGCTATTGGCGGCACTGAATAAGCTTGGTATTAATACCAACTCGTTCGTCGCGGTGCTGGGTGCGGCAGCGGTAGCGATTGGTATGTCCTTAAAGGATCAGTTGTCAAACCTAGCAGCGGGTGTGATGATTGTTATTTTTCGACCTTTTGGACGCGGAGATTATGTAGAGGTAGGAGGTCAGACGGGTACGGTGATCGACATCACTCTGGTTAATACACGCATCAGAACGCCTGCCAATCATGAGATCATCATCCCAAATGGCGACATCATGACGAATTCAAGCACTAACTACACCTCATTGCCGAAGCGCCGTGTTGATGTGTTGGTGGGTATTGGCTATCACAGCGATATCCAAAAGGCGCGCGAGGCGATGCTGTCGGTGGCGTCGTGCCATGATAAAATTTTAAAGCATCCGGCGCCAAATGTGCGCGTGACGGCACTTTCTGAAAGCTCGGTTGATTTAACCTTATATGTATGGACAGAGAATGATGATTGGTTTGATGTGCAGTGCGATTTGCTTGAGAAAGTGAAATATGCCTTTGATGAATCCGGTGTGGACATTCCATTTCCGAACCGTACGGTTCATATTCAAGGCGTTGAAGGGCTGTCTAAGCTATTACAAGAACAAAAAAGTGCAGCATCAAATAGCTGATTTATATAGAATTAACAAAAAGCCCTAAATTTAAATTAGGGCTTTTTTATGATGAACCTTAAAAGATTCTGTTTAATCCATTCAAGGCTGCCACACGGTAGGCTTCAGCCATGGTAGGATAGTTAAATGTCGTAGTAACGAAATACTCCAAGGTATGCCCGCATTTCATCACAGCTTGACCGATGTGGATGATCTCAGATGCATGGTTACCGTAGCAGTGAATGCCTAGGATTTCAAGGGTTTCACGGTGGAATAGAATCTTCAATACGCCAGAGCGTTCACCGATGATTTGAGCGCGAGCCAGATGTTTAAAGAAGGCTTGACCCACTTCATAAGGAATCTGATCACGAGTTAGGTCTTCTTCGGTGGCGCCGATGCTTGAGATTTCAGGGATGGTGTAGATCCCTGTTGGCACACTTGTGATGAATTCTGCGTGCTTGTCACCCACCATAAAGCCCGCAGCATTCCTACCTTGATCGTAGGCGGCTGATGCTAGTGATGGCCAACCAATCACATCACCGACGGCATAGATGTGCGGTGCGGCAGTACGATAAGTCTTGTCAACTTCAAGCTGACCACGACTGTTGGCGGTTAAACCGACCGCTTCAAGGTTTAGACTGTCGGTATTACCCGAGCGGCCATTACACCAAAGAATGGCGTCAGATTTAATTTTTTTACCACTTTTTAGGTGTAGAACAACACAATCATCATGCGTCTCTAGATGGTCGATTTCTTCGTTGTTACGAATGCGTACACCGAACTGACGGAAGTCGTGGGATAGCGCGTCGGAGATCTCATCGTCCAGATAGCTAAGTAGCTGATCTTTATTGTTAATCAGATCAACAACATAGCCTAGACCGGTAAAGATGGATGCGTATTCACAGCCGATTACGCCGGCGCCATAAATGATGATTTTGCGCGCGACATAATCCATTTGTAGGATTTTATCAGAATCGAACACGCGCGGATGACCGAAGTCTAGAAAATCAGGACGATAAGGGCGAGAACCAACTGCAATCACTGCTTGGTTGAAGGTTAAGGTTTTTTTGGTACCTTCTTCTGTGGGTTCTTCAATTTGCAAGGTGTGTTTATCTAGAAAGCTGCCCCAGCCGTGAATGACTTCAATGCGGTTGCGCTCGTAGAACAGTCGGTGAGTGTTCACTTGACTTAGGATGACACGGCGCGCCTTGCTGAGCACTTTATTTAGTGGAATCTGAAAGTTATCCGTAAATGAGCTAAAAATCGGATCACGGCGCATGCCAATGATGTTAAACACCGACTGACGCAAGGCCTTACTTGGGATGGTGCCGACGTGAGCACAGTTACCACCAACTTGATCACGCGGGTCAATCACGGCAACTTTCATGCCTGACTTGGCAAGTTTCATCGCAGCAGCTTCACCGGCAGGGCCTGCACCTAGTACGATAGCGTCATACTCATAGCCGTGTTTTTTTCTTGATTTGGTGTTATTTTCGCTGTTTAATTCAATGCGCTGACCATCTAGCGGGCTGATGAGATTTTGATGGATTGGATCGTGATCAACATCAGGCACAGGGGTTAAGATTGGCATTTCGTTATTCTCAGTGGTTTTCATACTGCTTTGTTCTGTATTTGCTATTGGTTTTTTTGACATGGATGATGTCCTATTCCTTTATTTATTGGTAATGGTTAGCGTGAGATTTGTTGGGATAAAATTTCATTCAACTGCCAAGCACCTGTTGGCTTGCCGGTGTTTCATCGATTTCTTCATGTACGCGAATCTTGTAACTGACGCCTTGACGCGGCTCGAATCCGTGAATGTCGTTATAGCCGATGCCAAACACTTCACTTGTCGGTGCGCCTACTTTTTTTTACTCTTAGGCATTGCATTGGCGTGGTGGATTGGCAGGGTGCGCGATTGGGTAGCACATCTAATACCACAGCTTCACCAAGGGCGATGCTAGGAATGTAAAGTGGCTCAGGTGCTGGCGCTGATTTTTGACAGGCGCTCATAAGTAGGGCGCCAGACAATAAGGTTAGTAGATAAAGTGGCTTGATTGATTTTTTCATAAACTATCTTGAATTTTTTATTACTATATTAACCAATACGGCGCGCAAGTCCAGTCATCTGCAGGATGCGCGTGGCGATTTCTTCTACACTCATCTCAGAGACATTAAGATTTGGTATTTTTTGGGCGGTATAGATGGCTTGGATGGCGCGCTGTTCTTCTTGGCACTGGGCAAGGGAGGCATAGCGAGAGCCCGCCTTGCGTTCTTGACGGATACGCACCAGGCGTTCGGTGTCAATGGTTAGACCAAATAGCTTGTGACGGTAGGGCTGCAGCACTTTAGGTAGGTTGCTGCTGTCTAGATCGTCTTCGGTCAAAGGGTAATTAGCGGCGCGAATGCCGAACTGTAAAGCTAGGTAAAGACTTGTTGGCGTCTTGCCTGAGCGTGATAATCCCACCAGGATAATGTCAGCACCATCATAGTGCGTCGTGCGCGCGCCATCATCATTATCTAGGGCGAAGTGAACAGCATCAATACGTGCCTTATAGTCGTCACTATCGACATGGCCGTGTGCAATGCCTGAATGCGGGTCGGGCTTCTCGCCGATCTCATTGGCGATGCGATTAATGAGGCCTTCATAGATGTCTAGGTTGGTAGCTTCGGCGTCATTAATGATGGTGCGAATCTCATCGCTGACGATGGTGTCAAACACTAAAGGCTTGAGTCCTGATAGGCGATTCGCCTCATTGATACGCTTCACTGCTTCTTGGGCAAGTTCAGCGTCATCGACATAGGGAATGATTTTGATGTCAAATTTGACATTGCCAAACTGACTTAGTAGAGAGCGACCCAAAGTCTCGGCAGTGATCGCAGTACCATCTGAGATGAAGAACGCGCTTCGCATGGGTTCGAACTTGGTATTTTGAGGGGTTGTGTCATTATTGGGAGTGTGGACGTACATGTCAGCTCCTTAAGAATATAATTAATAAAATCACACAGCAGTATATCATAAAATACGCTCATCATGCGACTGCTGAATAAATTGTTATCCCATAAATTTAAATCAATTAAACATTCTTAAAATTATATTTTTATTAGATAGTATTATTTTAATAAATATGCTTATTTTTATATTAAATATCATTGAGTATTAAGCAATTTATCGTTATAATTTGACAAATTTTTATGGATTAAAAGGTATTCTTATGGCACAAGTTATCCCCTTTAACAAACTTGGTAAAGATGATGTTGAGATTGTCGGTGGTAAAAATGCGTCTTTGGGCGAGATGATTAGCAATCTTGCCAATGTTGGCGTGTCCGTGCCAAACGGCTTTGCCACGACCGCAGAGGCGTTTAACCGCTTTTTGAACGAAACAGGTTTGCTTGACAAAATCAATGCTGAACTAAAAGGCTTGGACGTTGATGATGTCGAAAAACTTGCCGAAGTGGGGGCAAAAGTGCGTGGTTGGGTCATCGCCCAAGCATTGCCAAAAGACTTAGAAGACGAGATTCGCACGGCATTTGATACGCTTACAGGCGGTCAAGATGTGGCGGTGGCGGTGCGTTCGTCAGCGACTGCCGAGGATTTGCCCGATGCGTCTTTTGCAGGTCAGCAAGAGACATTCCTTAACATTCGTGGCATTGACAACGTGCTGATTGCCATCAAGGAAGTGTTTGCAAGCCTTTATAACGACCGTGCGATTGCCTATCGTGTACACAAAGGCTTTGAACACGCAGGCGTGGCGTTGTCGGCAGGCGTTCAGCGTATGGTACGCTCGGAGACGGGTACGTCTGGCGTGATGTTTACGCTTGACACCGAAAGCGGATTTAATGACGTGGTATTTATCACGGCAAGCTATGGCTTGGGCGAAATGGTGGTGCAAGGGGCGGTAAACCCTGATGAGTTTTATTTATCAAAAAAACTCCTGGCAGCAGATCGCCCTGCGGTGATTCGTCGCAATCTTGGTGCTAAGCAGATTAAAATGGTCTATGGCGATGAAGGCACGACCAAACGCTCAACCAAAATTGTGGACGTAGAAAAAGCCGACCGTCAGCAGTTTGCCCTAAATACCGATGAGCTAACTCGCCTTGCCAAACAAGCCCTTATCATTGAAAAACACTACGGCTGTCCTATGGACATTGAGTGGGCAAAAGACGGCGATACTAATGAGCTTTTCATCGTGCAAGCCCGCCCCGAGACCGTCAAATCTCGCCAAGACAAAACCAGCATGGAGCGTTATGTCATCAATAGCAAGGGGGCAAAAGTGCTATGCGAAGGGCGTTCTATTGGTCAGCGTGTTGGTGCAGGCAAGGTGCGTATCGTAACGAATTTGAACGAGATGAGTAAAGTTCAAGACGGCGATGTGCTGGTGTCTGATATGACCGACCCCGATTGGGAACCTGTGATGAAGCGTGCCAGTGCGATTATCACCAACCGTGGCGGACGTACCTGCCATGCGGCGATTATCGCTCGTGAGCTTGGCGTACCTGCCATTGTCGGTTGTGGTAATGCCACCGAGCTTTTGACGGACGGACAAGCGGTAACGGTATCGTGTGCCGAAGGGGATACAGGCTTTATTTATGAAGGTGTTTTGGATTTTGAGGTGCAAAAAAATTCTGTCTCCAGTATGCCCAAGCTTAGCTTTAAGGTTATGATGAACGTGGGCAACCCCGACCGTGCCTTCGACTTTGCCCAAATCCCGAACGAAGGCGTGGGCTTGGCTCGCTTAGAATTTATCATCAACCGTATGATTGGCGTACATCCAAAAGCCTTGCTTAACGTGGACACCTTGCCCCAAGAGACCCAAGTCCAAGTGTTTGAGCGTATCGCAGGGTACAACTCGCCTGTGGAGTTTTATATCAACAAACTCATCGAAGGCATCTCAACGCTTGCCGTGGCATTTAAAGACAAGCCTGTCATTGTGCGTATGAGCGATTTTAAATCCAACGAATACGCCAACCTAATCGGCGGTAAGCTATACGAACCACACGAAGAAAACCCCATGCTAGGTTTCCGTGGGGCGAGCCGTTATATTTCGGATAATTTCCGTGATTGCTTTGAGCTTGAATGCCGTGCGTTGAAGTACGTCCGTGATGACATGGGGCTAACCAACGTAAAAATCATGATTCCGTTTGTGCGTACCACAGGTGAAGCCCGCCAAGTCATTGAATTACTTGAAAAAAATGGGCTAAAACGTGGCGAGAATTCTCTTGAAATCATCATGATGTGCGAATTGCCAACTAATGCCTTGCTTGCTGATGAATTCTTACAATATTTTGACGGTTTTTCAATCGGTTCAAACGACCTAACTCAGCTTACGCTAGGGCTTGACCGTGATAGTGGCATTGTGTCGCACTTGTTTGATGAGCGAGACCCTGCGGTCAAAAAACTGCTTAGCATGGCGATTGATGCTTGTCGTAAGGAGGGTAAGTATGTGGGCATCTGTGGTCAAGGACCTTCAGATCACCCAGACCTTGCCAAATGGCTCATGGAGCAGGGCATCAGCTCAGTATCACTAAATCCAGATACAGTGCTGGATACTTGGTTGTTTTTAGGGCAGAATAAATAGTTCAGGCTTTACTAACTTCCTGCAAATCCTATTTTCTACTAACTCAATAGGATTTGCAGGATTTTTTATGCAATAACTAATCAATTTGACGATAAAAATTAAAAAACTGGAATTTGTCATTAATCATGATGTCAAAATTCTTATTGCTTTTTTATTTTATAAGGGACTTTGTTAAAAATTGGGCTTGGGTAAGCAGAATTTTAATTTGATCTCATCTGATGAATGATGATCTCTCATTAGTATTGATTGGACTTTCTAGTAACAGCATCTCATTTGTTTTAAACAAGAGTTTTTTATGATTAAAGAAATTTTTTTTGCTAACCCAAATGTAAAGCGGTATGCTTTTTTTATGCTCTTTTTTCAGATGGGTATGGCAATATCACTGGCTTCTATGCCAATTTATTTTAAAAATGAAAACGCCATCTCCGCCTACGGAATGGCATATTCGGTTATGGCGGTAACAGGGGCGTTTTCTTTTGTTTATGGAATGTTTGTAGATAAAATTGGTTTTGCCAAAGCCTTGTTATTTGCTTTATTATTATACGCCCTTGCTTTATCTATGCGGGTATTTACGCACCCAGTCATTGCGGTTATGACGGCAATAATCGCAGGTGTTGGTGCATCTACTGCCATTCTCGCCAATCGCTCTTGGGTTCTACAAATTTCTGAAGACAGTACCCAGAATACCACCAAATTAACCGCAATGCGTTCTATGATTGTCAATATTGCTATGTTGGTTGGGACGGGTCTTGTATCGTTGGCGGTGTATGTATTTGGTTCTATTTATTTTTGGTTATTGTTAATGGCAGGCGGTTTTGTTTTTATGTCAAGTGTGTTTGCCTATCAGAATATTAAGTTCGATAAATTGAAAAAGGTAGCAATTAAACCGAAAGAAAAAATATCCATAAAAAATATTTTAACCTTATCTACTATTTTGTTTATTTTATCTAATTTTGTTGTTGGTTTTTATGTTGGTTTATTTAAGCCTTACTTGATTTTGATGTTTGTGGAGTATGGTGTTTCCGAATCTAAGTCGGTATTTATTTATCTGATGACGACCGTTATGTCTATTTTGGTAAATATGCTATTATTGAAATATAATAACAAATTTAAAAATACGCCTTTTATTGGATTTTTTGTTGCAATGATAGGCTATATTTTGTCTTTTTTGCTAATGTCTTTTGGCTTGTATTATGGTTTGGCTCTTTGGGTGCTGGTGTTAGCAACTTTGGCGAGAAGTGCATTTACTGGATTATCTTCATCTTTTGAAGAAGTATTAGAATATGAATTTCTTGATAAAGCAACTTTGGCGATGGCTTTGGGTTTTACCCAAACTGCTTTTTTGGCAGGAGATGCTGCTGGTTCATTGGTTACAAGTTTATGGATTGTACCAAAAAACATAGCAGATTATGCCCAGATTTGTTTATATTGTGCAGTATTGGCAGCTGTTCATATGGTGATTATTTTTTTGTTAAAGTTATTGATAAAAAGATAGTATTGGTGTAAGGCGTGTGATGCACCGTCATGACGGAAGGTCATTTCAACTGTTTTTTTTGGATTGTCATCACCAAATCAATGTGTGATAAAACGGCATCAACGTTGTTTAAATATGTCATGATGGATAGGGGCGCAACACATCATTCAAGTCATATCAGCAATCAATTTAACTTGTTATGTTTCATTAATCCTGTACTCATGACATTAAATGAAAAACTAAGAAAATAAATTAGCATCAGACGAAATTTGTTCATTGAGAAAATTCACATTCAATTATTGTAACTTGCCACATTTTCGTTTAAAATAAAAAAATTTCATCATGATGATAGTAAAATGAAAATTTTTTTAGCTAGAAATAAAGTTCAAGCAGGTCCATACACTCTCGAAGAGGTCAATATCATGCTTTCATCAGGAGCGGTGGTTCTTGATGATTTGATGTGGCATGCAGGAATGAATGGTTGGCAAAAAATTGGCGATGTTACTGGTGGTCGACTAAGTTACCAGCCAAACACCACCAATTTGCAGTCAGCCAATCAGTCAGCCCAGCCATCAAGTCAGCGTGGCTTTGGCGATAATGTTGATTTTAGATCAGAAAAAGATCAGCGAGTTAGCGTTGCTGAACTCTACGGTCGTAAGCCTGTCGAGCCATCGACCATGCTGCCACCTAAGTCTACACCAGCATTTTCTAAGGTGTCATCGACAACTAATGCCAATGAAGTGGTTTATGCTTCGATTGGCAGTCGATTCTTGGCATTGGCGATTAATCTTGTGCTATTCATCATTGCATTTTTGCCATTCTTATCAGCGATGGTTAAGCTAAAACCTGATCAGCAGAAGATGACCACGGGAAGCTTTGAATCACGCATGACATATGCCCAAACCCTCGCTGAGCAGATACCAAGCCAAGTGGCGATGATGACGCTGATGATGGTGGGTGGATTCATATTGATACAGTTGATCTTGATTGTGATGCGCGGTCAATCATTTGGTAAATTAGTCATGGGCATCCGAGCGGTCAGTCAAAGCACAAAAAAAATTCCGCCTTTTACGTCATTAGTGGGTGTGCGCACGCTTCTGCTCGTGGTGATTTATTGGATAGCATCTGCGATGCCATTTAACCTGGCGTTGGTACTGGTGGGTGTGAATTATTTTATGGCGTCGACGAATGATAAAAAGCAGGGCTGGCATGACAGACTTGCCAATACCATTGTGGTTAAGGCGCACCCAAGCCAGCTGGATAAAACTAAAAAATAACAACCGTTCGGACAGGTTGTGATCAATCTGTCTGATTCTATTGAAAATATCCCAATATGCCTATGCACAGCCAAGAACTCACCCCCGACCAATTAACCGCCTTAAACAAAGTACAATTACCCGATGATTGGAAATTTGCCTTAGCGGATATATTATTATCGCCTGTTATGGATAATTTACGTGCTTTTTTGCAAAACGAATACGCCCAAGGCAAAACCATTTATCCGCCAAAATCACAAATTTTCAATGCTCTAAATACCACGCCCTTATCAGCGGTCAAGGTTGTGATACTCGGGCAAGACCCCTATCATGGGGCAGGGCAGGCAATGGGTTTGTCGTTTAGTGTGCCAAGAATCATTCCCAAACCGCCAAGCCTTGCCAATATTTTAAAGGAACTGGCGTCTGATTTGGGCATTGCTGTATCAGCTCATGGCGATTTGACCCATTGGGCAAATCAAGGCGTGCTACTGCTTAACGCCACATTGACGGTAGAAAATGGACAAGCAGGCTCGCACCAAGGCAAAGGCTGGGAAGAATTTACGGACACTGTGATAGACGTTATCAACCGCCAAACCGACCGCACGGTTTTTATTTTGTGGGGCAGTTATGCCAAGAAAAAGGGGCGGTTTATTGACACGTCTCGCCATTTGATTTTAACCGCCAATCATCCATCCCCTTTGTCGGCGAACCGTGGCGGATTTTTTGGTTCTCGTCCGTTTTCGCAGACCAATGATTATCTCATTAGACATGGCAAAGAGGCGATTGATTGGGCGTTGCCACAGTAATCATTGGATTTGGTACCAGTGGTCGGACTCGAACCGACACATCTAGGCTGTTGAAAACTGTGGGAAATTCTAAAAACGATTCGTGCGTAAAATTTGTTTAATGTGTTTAAAGTGCTATCAAAATTTTTATCAAAATAACAAAGCTAAACCAACAAATTTTAGCTCCTTAACATTTTGGTCGCCTACCGATGTCTCCATGATGAACCATGCCCTAGCTCTTGCCAGACGTGGGGCGGAGCGTGGCGAGATACCTGTGGGGGCGGTGGTGGTGCATGACGGACAGATTTTGGGCGAAGGTTTTAATTGCCCGATTAGCACGCACGACCCCACGCACCATGCCGAGATTGTCGCCTTGCGTCAGGCGTGTGAGCGGGTGCAAAATTACCGCTTGCCGATTGGCAGTACGCTGTATGTTACGTTAGAGCCGTGTACCATGTGTTTTGGTTCGCTTATTCATGCCCGTGTCAGCCGTGTGGTGTTTGGGGCGTATGAACCAAAGGCAGGGGCGGTGACAAGCCAGCTAACCCTCGCCAAAGAGTCGTTTTATAATCATGTCATCAATATTCAAGGCGGACTGTTGGCAAATGAAAGTTCAATGATGCTGAGCCAATTTTTTAAACAAAGACGAGCCGATAAGAAAAAGGCGAAAATTGAAAGCCGGTTAAGTGACGGGCATTGATTTTTAATTCTATTTTTTATGAAATTTTAATTTATGAAAAACATAAAATTTTATAAATAATTTATTCGCCTAAGATGTGTTTTTTAATCATAAATTTACTATGATATTTTAAAAACCATTATTGGACTTCCTGCAAAACTGGTTTTCCGTTCGCCCTGAGCCTGTCGAAAGGTGGCGGAAAATCGTTAGGTTTCCCAAGCTCATCACGAACGGTTTCCTTTAATTTGGGGTTTTACAGAAAGTTTATTTAACAAAAATTTATTTATAATTATGTTTTTATAGGGTCGAATTACATTCGCTCTATGATAAAACGCAATTATCACCCAATTTTAATTTATTTTATAAAAAGAGAACCTCATGACAACCCCAAAATCCATTATCCCAAAAATCATCACCATTGACGGTCCTTCGGGTGCAGGTAAAGGCACGGTAGCATACCGCCTTGCCGAGCATTTTGGTTTTGAACTATTAGATAGCGGTGCGTTGTATCGCATTGTTGGGCTAATGGCATTTAAAAACGGCTTGCTTGACGGTACCGACATTGACGAGCAAGAAGTTGCCAAATTAACTAAGTCTTTAAACCTATCTTTTCGCCCCAATACCGCCACAAAAACGGTGGAAATCCTAGTGGATAACACCCCCCTAACGGACGACATTCGCAACGAAATCGTGGGCGGATATGCGTCCCGTGTCGCTGTGTTGCCAAGCGTGCGGACGGCGTTATTTGATTTACAAAAAAACATGGCAAAGGGCAGAGCAGGACTTGTGGCGGACGGGCGAGACATGGGGACGGTGATTTTCCCCGATGCTCCCGTTAAGGTATTTTTGACCGCAAGTGCCAAGGCTCGTGCCGACAGACGGGTGCTACAATTACAAACGGCAGGCAAAGTGGCGGATTATGAAGCGATTTTGGTGGACATCATCGAGCGAGACGAGCGAGATGAAAACCGTGCTGTCGCCCCAAGTCGCCCCGCTGTGGATGCCCTTGTCATTGACAGCTCCGACAAATCAGCAGATGTGGTGTTTGATGAGATTTTGGCATTTACACAGGGTAAGCTGTGATAACACTTGCCTCACTTAGCAGCACACGTCAAAATGAGCTGTCTTATGAGTCAGGCGATGAGCAAATTTAGTTTACTGCCTTGCCAAAAGACTGGCTTGATGATGAGCGTGCGGATGCTTATAGGATAGTGATTTTGGATGATGATTTGCATCAGGTGGTGGGGTTTTTTGTGGTGGATATTGGACAGCAAAAATACCGCTACACCGAAATTCCCATGCCATCCTACTTCGCTCTATGTCCAGAAATCCTGCTTTTCAAGGTAAGGGCTACGCTAAAAGAGCCTTAGAGTTAATCGTTTAAAAAATTTCTGCCAAAGCCGCACTGCCCTTTGTGATGAGATTTTGCTTGGAGTAAATCGCGCCAATGTCTCCGCCCAAAGACTTTATGAAAAGATAGGTTTTATAAGACTGGCACGAACCGTTATGGGGCAAAAAGGCGAGCAGTGGGTGTATTGTCTTAAAATAAATCGCTATCTATTTTAATAATTATCTGATATAATTGTCGGGTTTATCATATTTTTGTGTTGCTATTTGAGTCAAAACCAGCATCTCTCAATGGCGCACATCACTTGAACCGTACTGTGCTGGACAGGCTACGGCTAATTTTAAGGTATTACTAATGAGTTTATCATTTGCTGAACTGTTTGAACAAAGCAACGCCAACGAAATCAAAGTTGAAATCGGTGCCGTTATTTCTGGTACTGTTGTTGCCATCGACAACGAGCGTATCACTGTTGATACTGGCCTAAAATCAGAAGGCTTCATCGCGCGTTCAGAGTTCCTGAACGAAGCTGGCGAGCTTGAAGTTGCTATCGGCGACAAAGTAGACGTAGTTGTTGAGAAAGTTGACAACGGCATGGGCGAAACTGTTCTTTCTCGTGAAAAAGCAAAACGTGAAGAAAGCTGGCGTGCGCTTGAACAGCTTCATGAAAATGACGAAATCGTTACTGGTCTTATCTCTTCTAAAGTTAAAGGCGGCTTTACTGTTGAGATCGGTTCTGTACGTGCTTTCCTACCTGGTTCACTGGTTGACGTTCGCCCAGTACGCGAAACCACTCACCTAGAAGGCAAAGAGCTAGAATTTAAAGTTATCAAGATCGACAAGCAACGCAATAACATCGTTGTATCTCGCCGTGCGGTAATGGAAGCTGAGAACAGTGCTGAGCGTGACGAACTACTTGCTAAGCTAGAAGAAGGCATGGAAGTTAATGGTATCGTTAAGAACCTAACTGACTACGGTGCATTCGTTGATCTAGGTGGCATCGATGGTCTACTACACATCACTGACATGGCTTGGAAGCGTATCAAGCACCCATCAGAAGCGGTAGAAGTTGGTCAAGACCTTAAAGTTAAAGTGTTGAAATTCGACCGTGAGCGTAACCGTGTTAGCCTAGGTCTTAAGCAGCTTGGTTCTGATCCATGGGGCGAAGTTGAGAAGACTTACCCAGTGGGTACCATTACTAAGGCTCGCGTAACCAACCTAACAGATTATGGTTGCTTCGCTGAAATCGCAGAAGGCATCGAAGGTTTGGTACACGTTTCTGAGATGGATCACACCAACAAGAACATCCACCCATCTAAAGTTGTTCAAGTGGGCGATGAAGTTGATGTAATGGTTCTTGAAATTGATGGCGAGCGTCGTCGTATCAGCTTGGGCATCAAGCAAACCATGCCAAACCCATGGGCAGAGTTTGACAAAAACCACGCTAAAGGCGACAAAATCTCTGGTACCATCAAGTCAATCACTGACTTCGGTCTATTCATTGGTCTAGAAGGTGGCATCGATGGTCTGGTTCACCTATCTGACATCTCTTGGACTGAGTCTGGCGAAGAAGCGATCCGCAACTACTCTAAAGGCGACACTGTAGAAGCTGTTGTTCTACAAGTTGATGCAGAAGCCAACCGTATCAGCCTAGGTATCAAGCAACTTAACTCTGACCCATTCAACGAATACCTACTGGCAAATGACCGTGGCGCTATCGTAAAAGGTTCAGTAAAAGAAGTTGACGCTAAAGGTGCTGTTATCACACTGGCTGACGAAGTAGAAGGCTACCTAGCTGCTGCTGACATCGCTCGCGAGCGTACTGAAGATGCTTCTAAAGTACTAAATGTTGGTGACGAAGTTGAAGCTAAGATCGTTCGTGTTGACCGTAAATCTCGTGGCATCACACTATCTGTGAAAGCCAAAGACGAGGCTGATGAGCGTCAAGCGATCAAAGAGCTGTCAAATACAGCTGCAGAGAACCAACCTAAAACTCTAGGTGATATCTTTGCTGATCAGCTAAAAGGCTAATCAAAGCAAACAAAAAAGAGCGGCTTAGGCTGCTCTTTTTTATTATATTGAACATATATTTACTGATTTACTACATTGCAAAATTAACAAGCATGTTAAAATAGTAAAGATTTGCAAAGTGATGAAAATTAACAAAAAATTCATTCACATTTTGCCATTTTTCCGTTATCATTGTAACTTGAACAAAATCTTACCAAAGATTGCATTTTTGTTAATATGAGCTGATTCGTCCTTATGGTATGATGGCGAATTGATAGGCGGGATATATGCAGCAAGCACAAAAAGTCATTAATAAATCTGATCTTATTACTAATTTGGCATCGGCATGTGACGGTATCGAAGAGACGGTCGTTGATGAGGCGGTGCGTGAGATTATTGGTTTAATGGTAGGCAGTTTGTCGCATGATGGCAGGGTGGAAGTTCGAGGTTTTGGTAGTTTTTGTTTGCACCATCGCGATGCACGCCATGCCAGAAATCCAAGAACAGGTGAGAAGGTGGCAGTAAAAGCCAAAGCTGTGCCATACTTTAAACCTGGCAAAGCGCTAAAAGAAGCAGTAAATGCCATTAATGACTAATTTATCCTTGATGACTGATAAATGAGAGTATAAACATGCATATTATTTTGATCGTATTATTAGTGGCGGTATGCGCCTATGCCATTGGTTTGGTGCTGATGAACAACAGTGAAGTGGCAGTGAACCTGATGTTCTCGAGCGTGCCTACCATGAATTTGGGCTTGCTGCTTGTGGTGACGATTGTTCTTGGTGTCATCCTAGGGATGCTACTTGCGCTGTTGGTATTCCGCGTCTTCCAGAACAAATGGGAAATCAGCCGTCTAAAAAAAGAGCTGAAACTAACCCAGTCTCAGCTAACAGAAGCAAACATCAAGCTGGCTCAGCAATCTGAGGTTCGTCCTGCCGAAAGGGTGATCGTTGAGAATGCAGCGCCGGTAAATGCAACTAACGACCCACACCTATAATCATGAGCAAGTTAAACACCCCTGTAATCGTTGCGGTGGACAAGCATGATTTGAATGGCGCACTTGCGTTGGCAGATGCTTTAGATCCGTCGCTTTGCCGCCTTAAAGTTGGTAAGGAGCTCTTCACCATCTGCGGTCCTCAGGTTGTTCAAGAATTCCATCGACGTGGCTTTGATGTATTTTTGGATTTGAAGTTTCATGACATTCCAAATACCACAGCACAGGCTGTATTGTCTGCTGCTGATATGGGTGTATGGATGGTGAATGTCCATGCATCGGCAGGGTCCAAAGCGATGGCATTGGCCAAATCGCGTCTGTCCACTGGTGGTTATAATACGCTATTGATCGCGGTAACGGTATTAACCTCGATGGCGGACAGCGATCTATTGGAGCTTGGTATTAGCGGCAATGCTCAAGAGCACGTACTTAGACTTGCTGCATTAACTAAAAATGCTGGTCTTGATGGTGTTGTATGCTCTGCACAAGAAGCAAGCGCATTAAAATCAGCGTTTGGCAGTGATTTTAAGCTTGTTACACCAGGCATTCGTTTGGCGACAGACGGTAGCGATGATCAGCAGCGTATCTGCACCCCAAAAGACGCACTGGCTAATGGTTCGGATTATCTGGTTATTGGACGCTCCATCACCAATGCTGATAATCCCAATAATAAGCTTCGCTTAATCTTAAATGACCTATAAAATTAAAAAGCAATCTTTGAAAGATTGCTTTTTATTTAACTATTAAAATTAGAGATATGGATTGCTTATTCCTAATCCTTGTAGGATTTCGATTTCAAAACCTTCCATCTCATCGGCATCAGCATCACTGATCTCATGATCGAATCCAAGCAAATGCAAGATGCCATGCACCAATAAATGATGCAGATGATCTTCAAACTGCTTGTCTTGTTCATCTGCCTCACGCACAAGTACCTCATGGCAGATGATGAGCTCGCCTAATGGTATGTCATCCATCAGAGCAAGTACATCGCTGGGCAGCTCACTTGGATAGGATAAGATGTTTGTGGCATAGTCTTTGCCGCGTGCATCTAAGTTAAGCTGTCGTCCTTCGGTGGTATTAGTGAGATAGATGTCCAAGGTTTTGTTTTTATGCCAATAATCTTCGACGTTGTCAAAATAGGAAAATTCTAAGCCGTTTTTTAGTTTATCGGTCATGACATTGATGGCATGATGAGCAACTTTGGTTAGAGCCGCTTCGTCATAGACAGTACCATCAATGTCAGGATGATGATCGATGTATAGACTAATCGTCATGCGATTCTGCCTTATCTAAGCTTGCTTTTGCTAATTCCTCAGCCAGACGGGCGGCTTTTCGTTTGGCGGTTATTTTTTCTTGTTCATCATCGAACGCGTCATAGGCTTGGACGATCTTTTGAACCAGATGGTGGCGCACCACATCCTTGCTATCAAATCGCGTGATGTGAATCTCGTCGATTTTTGATAATATTTGCAGGGCTTGGGACAGTCCTGATTTGTGACCGCGAGGTAAATCCACCTGTGTCATGTCGCCCGTGATGACCGCGCGTGAGCCAAAGCCAAGACGCGTCAAGAACATTTTCATCTGCTCTGGCGTAGTGTTCTGGGCTTCATCAAGAATGACAAAGCTGTTATTTAGCGTGCGTCCACGCATGTAGGCAAGTGGTGCGACCTCAATAACTTGACGCTCTAGCAGCTTACCCACTTTCTCAAAGCCAAGCATCTCGTACAAGGCATCGTATAGAGGACGTAAATAGGGGTCAATCTTTTGGGTTAGGTCGCCTGGTAGGAAGCCCAATTTTTCACCTGCTTCAACCGCGGGGCGTACAAGCAAGATGCGTTCAATCTCGCCGCGCTCTAGCATATCAACGGCGCAGGCAACCGCAAGATAGGTCTTACCTGTACCAGCAGGACCCACGCCAAAAGACACGTCAGAGATTAGGATTTTTTTGACGTATTCTTGTTGATTGTAACCGCGCGGTGTGATTTTGCCTTTGCGTGTTCTTAGGCTAATGTCGGCATAAGTGTTGCTAGTCTTATTGGCTGAGGTGGCTTGAGTATTTTGAATGATGTCGCTATCATTGCTGCGGGCAAGGCTTGATTGGATGATGAGGTGCAACTCCTCGCTAGGGATGTCATCATCGGCGATTTCTGAGAGTTTATTTAGGATGAATTCGCCTCGTTCAACAGCGTCTAAATCGCCTGTTAGTATAAAGTTATTTTGGCGCTGAGTGATTTGAATTTCTAGGCGTTCTTGTAGGTATTTGATGTGTTTATTATATTCACCTGCTAAGTTGCGCAGGGCGTGGCTGTCAAGTTCTAAAACAAGAGTGCGAGTGATGCTCAAGAAGTTATCCTTATATGGTTGAATGAATCACGCGTTCATAATAAGGATAAATGCAAAGATTTTCAAGAGATTTTAGCAATAAAAAAGCCTTCTCGATATGAAAAGGCTTTTAAGTTGCTATTTCTAGCAAAATATGGCTCCCCAACCTGGGCTCGAACCAGGGACACACGGATTAACAGTCCGATGCTCTACCAACTGAGCTATTGGGGAATATTAAGCAAGTCGCTTAAGATGGTGCGTATTATAGCAAGTATTTTTCGCGTGTCAATCATTTTTTAAAAAAAATTTTTAAAATTTCAAAAAAACTGTAAAAAAAGACCAAAAACAACACAACCAAGAAATTTAGGCAACAAAAAACCAAAGTGCCGCTGTAGAGGGGTTACCATGAACCGTGAAGTTCAAGGCGGGATTCATCACTATTTATTATGGCTTCCTGAAACATCTAAAAGATGCAGGCCTGCTCAACAAAATAGTAGAAATGAGTCCCTAAGATAAGATTATCGGCTCAGGAATACGCTCTACTGGCGAACACTTCAGTATGTTTATTATAACAAAATTTCGTCAGTTATCAAGGTAATACTTTGTCTTTGCAGTGATAAATATTTGATTTTTAATATTTTTATAAAATCTAGCAAGCAAAGGATAACAAAATCCCTACCAGCTTTTACATTGGTAGGGATGGCTTAAGAATTTTATCAATGTATTAACCAAACGCAGGCGTACGTCTAGGAATGGCATCTAAGAATTCAGCGCGTGCTGTATTATTGGTGGTGAGTTCGCCAAGCATGCTCATGGTTCTGGTGGTGGATTGTTGTTTGCCCACGCCGCGCATCATCATACACATGTGGCTGGCATCCATCACGACAGCAACGCCGCGGCAGCCGGTCAGCTCTTCGATGGCGGTGGCGATTTGCTTGGTGAGGTTTTCTTGGATTTGTAGACGGCGCGCGTACATATCAACGATGCGCGCTACTTTGGATAGACCCAAAACCTTACCTTCTGGCAGATAGCCCACGTGTGCCACACCATAAAAAGGCAGAAGGTGATGTTCGCACAGTGAATAAAACTCAATGTTCTGCACCAGTACCAGCTCGGGGTTATCCGAGGGAAAAATCGCATCGTTCGCCACGACTTCAAGCGACTGATGGTAGCCGCGCGTCAGATAGCCAAACGCCTTTGCGGCACGCATTGGGGTGTCAAGCAGTCCTTCGCGGCTTAGGTCTTCGCCGCAGCCTTCAATGATGCTGGCGTAATGGCTTGCAATTTTATCATAATCGGGGGTGAAATTAGAGTTATCAGAATTCGACATGGCAATAAGCTATAAAAAGGTAAAATATAAACGGTATAGCTTAACTTAAAATCAAATTTTATCAAGTAAAAATCGCAAAAATTGCCCAAAAAATCACAAAATCATGATGAATTTTGCATCACGCATCTTAAAAGTGCTTCGGGGTGGATTTTGATTGGTTTGGTTCTAATGTTTGAATATTTGTAAAAGTTTTGGCAAGGCAGTTAAAATTTGGTATATTGTTGGAAATTTTTAAATATCTCATGGTGTGTGCGTTATGTCAAAGATTAAGGTAGGTATTGTTGGTGGTACAGGTTACACAGGTGTGGAGCTGATTCGCCTGATGGTGAATCATCCGCAAGCTCAGATAATCATGCTAACATCTCGCTCGGAAGCGGGCAAGAAAGCCAGTGATATTTTCCCCAGTCTTCGTGGTCTGTCAGATGTGGTGTTTAGTGATGCTGATGATGAGAAATTAACCGAATGTGATGTGGTGTTCTTTGCCACGCCGCATGGGGTTGCCATGAAGTCAGCGCCGTATCTTACCGAAAAGGGCGTTAAGGTGATCGACTTGGCGGCGGATTTTCGTCTGCAGGATTTGGATGCTTTTAGTAAATGGTACGGCATGGCGCATGAATGCCCTGATGTCCTTAAACAGTCTGCATACGGTCTGCCTGAGGTGAATCGCGATGTCATCAAAGACGCCAAAGTCGTGGGTAACCCTGGCTGTTATCCGACGACAGCGATCTTGGGCTTGTCCGCCATCATCGATGAGCAAAACCGCCAAAACACTCAGCTTATCGGCGATCACATCATCATTGATGCCAAATCAGGTATCTCAGGTGCAGGCCGCAGCGCGAAGATGGAGATGATTTTTAGTGAGACGGCGGATAACTTTAGCGCGTACGGCGTGGCAGGGCATCGCCACCTGCCGGAGATTGAGCAGGGTGTGCATGCGCTCTTGGGTTCCAATTTTAAACACAAAATCCGCTTTGTCCCGCATCTGGTGCCGATGATTCGAGGCATGTTCAGCACGATTCATCTGACCTTGACTGAGGCAGGTGGTGCGGTCGATTGGCAGAGTGTGTTTGAGCGTCGATTCCAAGATGAGTATTTTGTGGATGTTCTTTCTAAGGGGCAGCTGCCGCAGACGCGTCAGACCCGCGCTTCAAATTTCCTTAGAATGGCTGTCCACCAAGATGGCGAGACATTAACGATACTCGTGGTGCAGGATAATTTGGTGAAAGGCGCGGCAGGGCAAGCGGTGCAGAACATGAATATCATGTTCGGCCTAGATGAGAAGGTCGGGCTGGACATCGTGCCTGTAGTGCCTTAATTGGCAGGTGGCTGGGTAGTGTTTTTGTAAATGGTGCTTGTGGCAGGCGAACGGCTGTGCTAAAGTGCTTATATGATTAACAATTAACCAAATGGAGAAAATCATGAGTGTTGAAACCTTAACTTTGAAAGTATATGGCATGACCTGCGGGGGCTGTGAGACGAGCGTTATTAATGCGGTGAGTGAACTGGCGGGCGTGCAGGATGTTGAAGTGAATCGCCCACTTGAACAAGCCGTGATCACTTATGATGATGAGGTGCTTGATAAGATTCAGATCATCGATGCTGTTGAGAGTGCGGGATTTAGTACGACTTAATTCTTTGCTTGGTGAATCATCAAAAAAACCGAATGCTAAATGCGTTCGGTTTTTTGTTGGATTTATTCAATTATTTTGGTAAATTGGGATTGATAAATGATGATAAGGGCGCATAATAAAAATGACCAATAACTAAAACGACGAGACCGCCATGAGTGACAATCAAAATAACAATACCACCCCTTTATCCAAGACCCAAGAAGCGCGTTATGCCATCACAGGCATGACATGCCAAGTGTGCGCCAATCGCCTAGAGAAGGTCTTAAATAAAAACCCATCGGTAGATCTTGCGCAGGTGAATTTTGCAACCGAAACCCTAAACATCCGATATCATGATGCTGACGCTCAGGACATCCAAGCCTGGATCAAAAAAACAGGCTTCGAGGGGCAGCTGATCGATGATGCACCAAAACTAAGACAAGCACCAAGCATGCCTTGGCGATTGATTGTATTATGGGTGTTGTCATTGCCATTTTGGGTGGGGATGGTCGGTATGATGGTCGGTAGTCATGCGCTAATGCCACCTGTGTGGATGCAGTTTGTGCTTGCTAGCGTGGTTCAGTTTTGTTTTGGTTGGGCATTTTATAAGGGTGCATGGGCATCTATTCTTGGCGGTCTTGCTAACATGGATGTACTTGTGGCATTGGGCACGAGCGCGATCTGGGCTTACTCAACCTATATGTGGCTCACTTCGGATCATGGTGGGCACGGGCTTGTGTACTTTGAAGCGTCGGTGATGGTAATAGCTTTCGTAAGTCTTGGTAAATATCTTGAGGCGCGCACAAAGCAGCAAAGCCTAAACAGCTTATCGATGCTGATGGATCTGGTACCTGATACGGTTCAGCGTAAAGCAGGCGATGGCTGGAGCGCGGTTAGCGTCAAAGACATCAAAGTTGGTGATGTTCTGCTGGCTCGTGTGGGCGATCGCATCGGCGTGGACGGTGTGGTCACCATGGGGGCGGGCTTTACTGATGAGGCGCATCTAACAGGAGAGAGTACTGCACTTGCCAAGACAGCTGGAGATGGGGTTCTAGCTGGCAGTGCCGTGGTTGATGGTGGGTTTGAATATCGTGCGACTGCCACGGGTGGTGAGACTGCACTTGGCGATATGGTGCGTGCACTTGATGAGGCGCAAGGCACAAAAGCAGACATCGCGCGCTTGGCTGATAAAGTTGCCGGTGTCTTTGTACCTGTGGTGGTTGGCATTGCGCTTGTGGTGTTCTTTGGAAATTGGGTGATATTGGGCAGCTTTGATGAGGCGTTAATGAGAGCTGTGTCGGTGCTTGTCATTGCCTGTCCGTGCGCGCTTGGATTAGCGACGCCCGCTGCCATCATGGCAGGTATGGGTACGGCGGCGCGATATGGTGTGCGATTTAAAGATGCGCCCAGCCTTGAGATGGCGGGACGTATTGACACCATGGTATTTGATAAGACAGGCACGCTCACCATGGGTCAGCCAAGTATTCGTGCTACCTATCTGTCTGATGGCATGGATGAGAATGATGCACTTGGCATCACAGCGAGCCTAGAGCAGCACGCATCGCATCCATTGGCGAACGCATTGGTCAAAAGTGCCTTAACCCAAGGGCTTAATCTCACCGATGTTAAAAATCCCACCACCGTTGTCGGTCAAGGTCTGATGGGCGAGGTGGCAGGTGTTGGCATGGTTAAGGTAGGGACGCCGCAATTTGCCGGCTTTGATCACTTTGATGAGACTGTCATCAATCCGGCCAATGCTAAGAACGTACGATACGTCGGTGCTTATGATGATAATATTTGGCAGATTGCCAGTATTGTTGCGGTATCGGTGAATGATGTGCCTGTGGCAGCTTATGCGCTCATGGATGAGATTAAGAAGAACGCCAAAGACACCATCGATCAATTAAAACAAGATGGTATCGACGTGATCATCATGAGTGGCGACCATCAAGGTGTGGTTGATGATGTGGCGGCGCGACTGGGCATTACGTCCGCCTATGGTAAGCTCTCACCACGTGACAAAGCACAAAAAATCAGTAAGCTTAAACAAGAGGGTAAAACTGTCGCCATGGTCGGTGATGGTGTAAATGATGCGCCAGCCATGGCAGAGGCGCAGGTCAGCTTCTCGGTACATGACGCATCCAGCATCGCCAAGCATACTTCATCGGCGGAGCTGGTGGGTGATTCTGTTACGCACGCACGGCATGCTCAGCATATCGCATTGGCGACGTTAAATAACATCAAGCAAAACTTATTTTTTGCATTCGTGTATAACTGCATTGGTATCGTGGCTGCTGCTTTTGGGTTGCTTAATCCGATCATTGCGGCAGCTGCCATGGCACTAAGCTCAATCTCAGTGCTGATGAATGCCTTGCGATTAAAGCGATTGAAAATTTAACAAAGCATAAGAATTCGCCGAAAAATCGGTATGTTCTGCTAGTGTAATTTTTTGGTAGCTTTTGAAAAAAATTATCATTAATATCCTCAGATATTTGATATAATACACAAATTTAGTTTGATGAATTTTGAGTATCATGTCAATAACACCCTCAAAAACCGTGCCGTCGCGCCGTTCGCTTAATCAACAAGCGGGCGCGACGGCACAGATTTTAGCGCTATTTCTTGCAGCGATTATTTTTACGTCGCTCGTTGTGGCGTTTATTGGTTATCAAGTTGGTCATCGCCAAGGCGTCTATGCTGCCAAAGATCTAAAGTCCGATCAGGTGGCCTCGGCAGATGTGAGTACCTTGGCGGCTGAGAATACCAAGCTCAAAGAAGATGTGGATGCACTAACCAAAGAGCGCGACATCAGCATGGGCAATCTTGAAAGACTGACCGAAGAACAAAAAGCATTAGAAACAAAAAATCTACAACTCGCCCAAGTTAATGATCTATTAAAATCATCGGTGGCGGAGCAAGGCGGTGTTGCCCTAAAGGTAATCGGTTCGGAGATCGTTTCTTTGCCTGAAAACACTTTTGAATATCGCTTTGATGTGGCGATGATCGATGTGTCGGGCAGATCGGTACGCATGGTGCCAAGATTGACTCTATTAAACGCGACAAGCATGGTTGAGATCCCGCTTGAGCCATCTAGCTATGACATTAATGGCGTGGCGAATATTCGTGGTCGCTTTGTGATGCCTGAAGGCTTCTCTCCTCGTCAGATGAAGCTGGAGCTGGTCGCAGGCGATCAAAAAATCCAGCAGCTATACGATTGGCAGGTGGGTAAGACCATCAGTGATGCACCAGCTTCCTTGTCAGAGGTGGATGGTGCGGATAATCGACCCATCAGCAGTAATTAATCACCAAAAGCTGGGCGCGCGCTCGGCTTTTTTATTGTTATGATGAGCCAGTTAAGATATGAATATCATGAATCAGAATAAGTTGTCTATCTATAATACTAAGGAACATGAGGCAGAATCAGACGTCGCGCTTGAGACAGTGTCGGAATCTGTTCGTGCGCCCATGTATGCGGTTGTCATGCATAATGATAATTACACGACGATGGATTTTGTGGTGTATGTGCTCGTTGAGATCTTCGATCATGGTATTGATCGGGCGGTTGAGCTCATGTATCAGATCCATGAATCAGGGCGGGCGGTGGTGGCGATACTACCATTTGAGATTGGTGAGATGAAAATCCTACAGGTGAATGAATTGGCAGAGCAAATGGAATATCCGCTTTTGACCACGCTTGAAAAACAATGACATGGATAACATTATTAAGATAATGATTAAATAAACGGGGTGGAGATGTTTAGTCCAGATTTTGAAATAGTACGTAAACGCATAGAAACTTTTACCAAAAAAAATCGCCATGAATTTATCACGGTCGAGCATCTGCTCTTAGGATTGATTAATGATCAGGCTGTCAAAGACATGTTGGATGATTTTGGGGTGGATGTCGGTGAATTAAGTGATGCCCTAAAAATATACCTGTCGGATTATGTACCAAAAACCGCCGACGATAATGCACGTGTCAAGCCCACTAAGAGCTGCGAGCGCGTCTTGCAGCGTGCGATATGGCATCATCAATCTGGCGGCGTTGAGCGACCGATTGATTGCATGGATGTACTGGTTGGGATATTCAGCGAAAAAGACTCTCAGGCATTGTATCTACTGCAGGCGCGTGAAGTGAGTAAATTGCGCGTCCTTCGCTACATATCACACAATAAAAAAGACGAAGTTGAATCCTCTCAGACACCAAGTGAGAATAAAGAGTCTGCCAAATCCAAAAATCCGCTTGAAGAATTCGCCACCAATCTAAACGAGCGAGCCAAAAAAGGTCGCATCGACCCACTCATCGGGCGTGATGCTGAGATTGAGCGTACGGCTCAAGTTCTGTGCCGCCGCCGTAAAAATAACCCTTTGTTGGTCGGTGAAGCCGGCGTAGGTAAGACGGCGATTGCAGAAGGTTTGGCTTGGTTGATTGTCAACGGTAGAGCGCCAAAACCTTTGGCTGACACGGTGATTTATAGCCTTGAAGTGGGTTCTTTGGTTGCCGGTACTAAGTTTCGCGGCGACTTTGAGAATCGCATGAAGGCACTATTAGAAGCTTTAAAAGAACAACCAAATGCCGTATTGTTCATTGATGAAATTCATACGATGATCGGCGCAGGTTCTACCATGAACAGCTCAATGGACATGTCTAATCTGATTAAGCCAGCACTGTCTAATGGCGAGCTTCGTTGTATTGGCTCGACGACTTTTAATGAATATCGTCAGATCTTTGAAAAAGACCATGCTTTGTCACGCCGATTCCAAAAAATCGACGTGGTTGAGCCGAGCGTGACTGATACAGTGGGCATTCTTAAAGGACTAAAAGAGCGTTATGAGAAACACCATCATGTGCAGTACACAGATGAAGCGCTAGAGGCTGCGGCAGCATTGTCAGCGCGCTACATTCAAGACAAATTATTGCCCGATAAGGCGATCGACGTAATGGATGAGGCTGGTGCACGAACGAGGCTAGTTCAAGCCGCCAAAGACGATGAAGCTGCGACCGTGATTGATGTGCCAGCGATCGAAGAGGTGGTGGCGAAGATTGCACGCATTCCGCCTAAGTCAGTCTCAAAAGACGATAAAGACACCCTAAAAAACCTTGAGCGCAATCTAAAACACGTCATCTTTGGGCAGGATGAGGCCATTGAGGCATTGTCTGATGCGATTAAGCTTGCTCGCGCGGGTCTAAAGCCTACCGATAAGCCCATTGGTGCGTTCATGTTCGCAGGCCCGACAGGGGTGGGTAAGACTGAAGTATGTAAGCAGCTTGCCTTTGCGCTGGGTGTGGAGTTCGTGCGTTTTGACATGAGTGAATACATGGAGGCGCATACCGCATCGCGTTTGATCGGTTCTCCGCCGGGTTATGTGGGCTTTGACCAAGGTGGGCTCTTGACCGAAAAGATCCATAAACACCCACATTCTGTACTGCTACTAGATGAGATTGAAAAGGCGCATCCTGATGTCTTTAACCTATTATTGCAAGTCATGGATCATGGCACGCTGACTGATAATAACGGACGCTCGGTGTCGTTCAGGCAGGTTATCTTAATCATGACGACGAACGTGGGCGCAGAGAGCATCAGTCGCGCATCCATGGGCTTTACCCACCAAGATCATTCGGCGGACAACGCTGACGCACTTAAACGCACGTTCACGCCGGAATTTCGTAACCGCCTAGATGCGATTGTAAATTTTGCACCGCTTGATGAGAGTGTCATCACATCGGTTGTTGATAAATTCATCATCGAGCTACAGGCTCAGCTTGATGATAAGAATGTCGTGATTGAGATCGATGACGAGGCCAGAGCATATCTTGCCAAAAAAGGTTATGACAAGCTCATGGGTGCGCGCCCAATGGGCAGGCTGATCCAAAATGAAATCAAAAAAGTCCTCGCTGAGATGATTCTCTTTGGGGAGTTGGTTGATGGTGGTGTGGTGCAGATTTCTGTTGATAAATCCATGAATACCAAAGAATCTCAGACAAATAACAATCAACAAAACTTAGCAAAATTAAGCTTTAATGTGATACAATCCACATTGCAAAATTCGCCTGCTTAAATGCGATGATTTAAGCCTTGTGGCGGCTTGTTATGAGCATAATTTGAACCGATGAAGGATTTTTTATGGCACAGATTTTAGACGGTAAAGCATTGGCAAGTTCTATCGAAAATGAACTGTCAGCACGCGTGGCAACATTAAAAGAGAAAACTGGACGCACGCCAATTCTTGCGACCATTTTGGTGGGTGATGACCCTGCATCTGCCACTTATGTGCGCATGAAAGGCAATGCTTGTAAGCGTATCGGCATGGACAGCATTCGCGTTGAGATGCCTGAGACCACCACGACCGATGAATTATTGGCAAAGATCGATGAACTTAATGCTAACCCTGACGTGCACGGCATCCTACTGCAGCACCCTGTGCCTGCTCAGATCGATGAGCGTGCTTGCTTTGATCGCATTAGTCTATTAAAAGACGTGGATGGCGTTACGTGCCTAGGTTATGGTCGTATGGCGATGGGTGAGAGTGCTTATGGTTCTTGCACGCCACAAGGCATCATGCACCTGCTGAATCACTACAATGTCGAATTGTCTGGCAAACATGCTGTGGTGGTGGGTCGTAGCGCCATCTTGGGTAAGCCAATGGCGGCGATGCTGCTAAATGCTAACTGTACTGTGACCATCTGCCATTCACGCACTCAGAACCTAAGCGAGCACATCCGTCAAGCGGACATCGTGGTGGGTGCTGTGGGTGTTCCTGAGCTGATCAAAAAAGACTGGATCAAGCAAGGTGCAATCGTGGTTGATGCAGGCTTCCACCCAACGCCAGAAGGTGGATGCGGTGACATCGAGCTAAAAGGCATCGAGAACGTGGCTTCAGCGTACACGCCAGTTCCAGGTGGTGTGGGTCCGATGACGATCAATACACTGATCCGCCAGACAGTAGAAGCCGCTGAGCTAGAAGCTGGCATCTAATCTGTATCGCTTAAATGATAAAACCACTCTTCGGAGTGGTTTTATTTTTGGCGAGGAATTACTAAATCCCTATGTGTGTATTTTTGGCAGCTGTGATAATTTTAGACGATCAAATCCAACACCGCTTTTGAGCCAACAAAACCAATAGCAAGTAGAATAAAGCCATAGATGGTAAAGTTCGCTGCACGTTTACCGCGCCAGCCTTGGCGATAATGACCAACGATAAACACACCAAATACCGTCCATGACAGCACGCTAAAGAATAGCTTGTGCGCGATGTGCTGTGCCATGATGTCATAAGTGGCAACCACACCAAGCCCAAGCGCCACACTTAAAATCACAAAACCCATCAAAATCATGTCAAACAACAAGCCTTCCATGCTCTGTAGGCTTGGCAGTTTACTTACCCAAAAGCGGTGGATGGTCTTGTGTTTGAGCTCGCGAATCTGTAGACGCAAGATGATCGCTTGTACAGCAGCCATCAGCAGAGCGCAGTAAGCGGCGAATGAGAGTAAGATGTGTGCCTGAAGCAGGGGGTTAAGGTCGGTTAGCGGCTCGTAAGCGGCGCGCCCAAAGTAGCCCGCGCTAAGCCCTATCAAAGCAGCTGGCGCAGCAAGGACACCAAGGCTTAATATAGGGCGATATAGACTAAATAGTACAAAAAACACCAAAAAGAACAAACTGATTAGGCTAATCGTGTTAAAGATGTTAAAATTAAGCCCATACAGCGTGACGATTTTTGGACATAGCAAAAATGCGTGCATTACTGCGCCGATGATGAGTGCGGTGATGATTGGAAGTTTGTTGATGGGTTGTTGCTTGATGAGTTTTTGATACAAGATCAGGCCGGTGGCGGCATAAATCAAAGCGGTCAACAGATAAATAATTAACACAACAACCCCTAATTAGGATAAAAACGCCCAAAATTGCGCATTTTTCCCCGTACTTTTAATTTAAATTGGCATAATTGCATAATTTATCATAAAATAGGGGGGATTTGTAGCAGTCTTGCTGTTTGATTTTAAATTTAACTGTGGAAAAATTATGTTTGATACCTTAACCGAACGACTCTCTGGCAGCCTTCGTAATATTGCAGGCACAGGTCAGCTGACCGAAGATAACATTAAGGATACATTGCGTGAAGTGCGCATGGCACTGCTTGAGGCGGATGTTGCCTTGCCTGTGGCGCGTGAATTTGTTGCGAAGGTTAAAGAGCAGGCGCTAGGACAAGAAGTTCTAAAAGAGCTTGCGCCAGGTCAGGCATTCGTTAAGATTGTCTATGATGAGCTGACTGAGATGATGGGTTCGGCGAATCAGTCTTTGGAGATGACTGGCAAGCCGCCAGTGGTATATCTGTTGGCAGGTCTACAGGGCGCAGGTAAGACAACGACCGCAGGTAAGCTTGCCAAATTCCTACAAGAAAAACAAAAGAAAAAAGTCATGCTTGTATCAGCCGACGTATATCGTCCAGCAGCGATTCGTCAGCTTGAGCAGGTGGCAGGTCAGGTTAATGCAAGCTTTGTACCATCTAGTACAGACGAGAACCCAATCGACATCGCTCGCCGCGCCATCGAACAAGCCAAATTGCAGTATCAAGACATTCTGATCATTGACACCGCAGGTCGCCTTGCGATCGACGAGGAGATGATGAATGAGATTAAGGAGCTTACTGCAGCGGTGAACCCAACCGAGACGCTGTTTGTGGTGGACTCGATGACAGGTCAAGATGCTGCCAATACTGCTAAGGCATTTAACGACGCCTTGCCGCTGACAGGTGTCATCCTGACTAAGACAGATGGTGATGCTCGCGGCGGCGCTGCCTTGTCTGTGCGCGCCATCACCGGTAAGCCAATCAAATTCCTAGGTCGTGGCGAGAAGCTGGAGGCCTTGGAGCTGTTTCATCCTGAGCGTATCGCACAGCGAATCCTTGGCATGGGTGATGTGTTGTCATTGGTCGAAGAGGTTGAGAATAAAATCGACCGCGAGCAAGCCGAACGCATGGCGAAAAAGCTCCAAAAGGGCGGTGAGTTTGATTTGGAAGATTTGTTAAATCAATTCCAGCAAATGAAAAACCTTGGCGGTATGGCAGGATTCCTTGATAAGATGCCTGGCATGGGTGGCGCCGACCTCCAAAAAGCGATGGAAGAAGCCAAGCCTGAAGAGAAAGTCAAGGAGATGGAAGCGCTGATCCACTCAATGACCCCATTTGAGCGCCAGAACCCTGACAAAATTACCCCGAGCCGTAAACGTCGTATCGCCGCAGGTTCCGGTAAGCAAATCCAAGATGTCAATCGCCTGCTAAAACAACACAAGCAAATGGCGAAAATGATGAAGATGATCAGCCGTCCTGATGGCATCGGCAAGATGATGAAAGCTGTTCAAGGGCTAACCAAGGGCATGAGTGGTGGTGGGCCATTATTCGGTGGTGGTAATGCTGGTCAAAATCCAGCAGGCATGAATGTTGAAGACATGAAAAAATCCATGGCAGACCTAGGGCTAGATCCTAACAATATGCCAAGCATGGAAGACATGCAAAAGCAGATGAAAGCGATGGAAGGGCAACTTCCTAATTTCAAAAAGCGTTTTTAATCATCTATTTCGCCATAAAACACCCAACAATGGGCTTGGGTGTTTTGTTTTTATTGTATAAACCAAGATCTCCTAACCATGCTAATCGCCTTTGACACCATTTTTGAGCAATGCTCTATCGCCATTTTGCAAAACGACACCATCATCTACACCCAGACCGTGGCAGGTGGGCGTGGGCAAACGGAGATTATCTTGCCCATGCTGGATAAGGCATTGCATACGGCAGGTGTGGACATAAAAGACGTACAGGCGTGGGCGTTTAACCGTGGGCCGGGGGCATTTAGTGGCATTCGAATCAATACCGCCCTAGTCCAAGCCCTATCTGTCGCCAATGACGCACCGTGTATCGGCATATCCAGCCTACACGCCCTGGCATTTATGGCGTGTGAACAGACAAGTGTGGCGGACGGTACAAGGATAACTGGCGTGATAGACGCTCGCCAAAACCAAGTCTATGCAGGGGATTTTGTGGTACAAAACACCTTGCCCATTGCCCAAAGCGAATATTTGTTGGATTATGATAAGCGTGTAGAGACCGACATCATCGTGGGTGACGGGGTGGATTTGGTGGCAACAACTGCCAAAAAATTACGCCTAAATCCGACTGCTTGCCACATTGCACACCTTGCCTATCCCTTATTTTTAAAGGGTGAGACGGTAACGGCAGAAAATGCCTTACCTGTGTATCTAAGAAATAACGCTTGGAAAACATTGACAGAACAAGGCAAGAAATAATCAAGCAATTTTAAAATGAAATATAGGACAATTTATTCGCCTAATTATTCAATACCAAGCAATATTTAACCCCCAACCCATACCGCCAATAAATGTTGGTGAATTTAAATAAAAGAGTAATATTTTGGACATTTTATTATTTATCAAAGCCGTTATCATGGGTATTGTCGAAGGTATTACCGAGTTTTTGCCGATTTCTAGTACAGGTTATATGATTTTGTCGGCAGACATCATGAATTTTTGGGACAAGGACAAGCGAGATTTGTTCATTGTTTTTGTTCAGCTTGGGGCGATTTTGGCGGTCATTTATGACTATTGGGGCAGGCTGTGGACGGCGTTTATGGGGCTACTGACAGGCAAGGCGGACGGCATGACCAACCCTCGTGGGCTGGGTATATCGCTCATCATTGCCACTATTGCTGTCATGGTTGTCGGCTTTACCCTAAAAGACTTTATCACAGGCACGCTCTTTCACCCGCTTGTTGTGGCGACCATGCTTATCATTGGGGCGTTACTTATCATCTATGTCGAAAAGCACCCACGCCCCATTAAGGCACAAGAAGCCGAACATATTGACATCAAGACCGCTCTTAAAATCGGACTTTGCCAATGCCTTGCCTTAATCCCTGGTACAAGTCGCTCTGGCTCCACCATCATCGGGGCGTTGTGGTTTGGAGCGTCTCGCAAGGCGGCGACCGAATTTTCATTCTTTTTGGGCATCCCTGTCATTGTCGGGGCAGGACTTTTGGAGCTTATTGAGAAAAAAGACGTGCTACAAACAGGGGAAGATTGGGCGATTTTGGGCGTGGGAACGGCAGTGTCTTTTGTTATTGCTCTATTGTGCATTCGTTTGCTTGTGGCGTGGGTATCAAAACGGGATTTTATGATTTTTGCCTATTTGCGGATTATCACAGGCGTGATTGTGTTATTGGCGTATTTTATGTTTGGTTATCAAATTCAAGGGTAAATTTAGGCTAAGTATTAAACGGTATTTGTAGGGGTGAATCATATTCGTCCTATTATCTAAATTGCAACTCAAAAGGCAATATTTTGACTATTAACATCATCGGCACCGAACAAGACAAATTGTTATTTGATACATTAGACGTTATCAATAAAACTCACAATTTGTCTTTGAATTTATCTTTTTATGCTTTATCAAAACTAAGTGATAAATTTATCTCATCGTTTGCCAATGATAATGCTGATACACCCCTAATCGCTATTACAAAAAATACGCCAACTTTAATTAAAATTGACAACAACGCCATTATAAAATCATCATTAAATTGGCAAGCCCTAACCAAACGTATCGTAACCGCAGGGCGAAAGTCCGAGCTGATATTACAAGCAAGCAAATTAACGCCTGACATGAGCGTGATAGATGGTACGGCAGGCTTTGGGCAGGACGGATTGATATTGGCAAGCACAGGGGCGAGTGTGGCGATGATAGAGCAAAATCCTATCGTGGCAATGCTATTATTATTTGAACATCAAATGATGAACACCAATCCAAATTGGCAAAAATTATTAAGCCGAATTACGATTTATCATGGCAATTTTTTGAATGCTGATTTTCTGGCGACATTGCCAAAAGTGGATATGATTTATCTTGACCCCATGTTTCCTTCCGATAGCTATTCGGCAAAGGTGGGTAAAACCATGCAAGTATTACATGATTTGGCAAATCCGCCAAGCGATGATGATCAAAAACTATTTTTGGATAGTGCCAATACTCAATTAAAAGATAATGGCAAAATCATAGTCAAACGCCCCTTATCCGCCCCCCATTTGGCAAATAAAACACCCGTGCAAAGCGTGGCAAATGATGCCATTCGGTTTGATAGATATGAATTAAATAAATGAGTGAGAAAATCTATGCAGTATGAATATCTGGTGCTAATCATTGTACTGATCATGACGTGGCAGAATTTTTCGCTAAGACGTAAAATTAAACAGTTGTGGCAAGCGATGGATAAGAGCAAATATATAACGCGCTATCTTGAGATCGTGGCTCAGACGCGCGACCAAGCTGCGGCTGTCAAGCAGCTGCGCCGTGAATTTAGCGAGCTAAACCTGCTACAAGCGGTCGAAGTGAGTCAAATCGCACACAATCAGCCAATCAAAACCAAGAACCAAAAGCATGACTTTTAAAGACAAACTCATCGCTTGGCTTCAGTTGACCCGCTTTGATAAGCCTGTGGGCACAGAGTTGCTTCTTTACCCGACGCTGTGGGCGCTGTTCTTGGCGAATGCAGGCCTGCAAAGATTGCCAAGTATCGCTCATTTGGTGACTTTTATGCTTGGGGCGATATTCATGCGCGCGGCAGGCTGCGCGATCAATGATTTTGCTGATCGCAAGGTAGATGGTCAGGTTAAGCGTACCAAAGATCGACCTTTGGCGGATGGAAGGTTGTCTGCTAAGACGGCCGTGGCGACCTTTGTGGGTTTGGCTTTATTGTCGGCCTGTCTGCTTGTATTTTTGCCGTTGCAGGTATTTTATTGGTCGTTTGGGGCGGTAGCACTTGCTTTTATTTATCCATTCATGAAGCGTTATACGCATCTGCCCCAAGTTGTATTGGCAGCGGCGTTTGGCTGGGCGGTGCCGATGGCTTATGCGGCCACGTTGGGGTATGTGGATGGATGGGGCTGGCTGGTATTCGCTGCCTACATGTGCTGGACGGTGGCCTATGACACGCAGTATGCCATGTGCGACAGAGATGATGACCTAAAAATCGGGGTTAAATCAACAGCAATCTTGTTTGGTCGCTATGATGTGACAATCACCATGTTGCTGCATTTGGCATTTGCGCTATTGATGAGCTTGGTCTTGCGGCATTATTTTGATAATTGGACGGGGTGGCTGTTGGTTGCGCCATTGTTTGTAATGTTCTCTTATCAATATCTATTAATTAGAAATCGTGAGCGCATGGCGTGCTTTCGTGCCTTCCGCCACAACGCATGGGTGGGGCGCTATGTTTTTGCGTTGGTGTTGATTTTGTGTATTTTTTATTTTGGTGGTTAATTCCTTCAAAGTTATAGGTATTTCTTTGTTATTATTTATAAATAACTTGTTGTATTTTTATGGATTTTTGGGGAAAGTGGGCTCATATCATTAGGAAAATTCATAACTTACGATCAAAATATGATATGATACATCCTTAAAATAACCGCGCTGTAAATGGTGCTAGATGATGTGAATGGACTGGTAATTTGCCAAGAGGATTTGGCTTGGTATTTATTATTTATTATGACGGATAAGATGAAGACTGATTTTATTGCTGATGCGGTGCAATCCATTCGCACAGAACAGAGTGCGCTTGATTTATTGATTGATGAACTTGATGAGCGATTCATCTTGGCTTGCCAGACGATTTTGAATTGCAATGGGCGTGTGGTGGTTACAGGCATGGGTAAGTCTGGCCATATTGGACGCAAGATGGCAGCGACATTTGCATCGACTGGCACGCCGTCTTTTTTTGTGCATCCTGGTGAGGCGGGGCATGGTGATTTAGGCATGCTCGTCAAAGGCGATGTATTGATTGCCATCTCTAATTCAGGCGAGTCTGATGAAATTCGCACATTAATCCCTGTGGTTAAGCAGCTTAACGTTCCGCTCATCAGCATCAGCCGTGATAAGCGCGGGTTTTTGCCGAAGTCTGCTGACATTGCACTGACGCTGGGTAAGTCTGAGGAAGCCTGCCCACTTGGTTTGGCACCGACATCCAGTACGACAGCAACCCTTGCACTGGGGGATGCGCTCGCGGTGGCATTGCTGCATGCGCGTGGATTTACCAGTAGTGATTTTGCCTTGTCGCACCCGGCAGGTGCATTGGGTCGCAAGCTATTGACCCGTGTTCAAGACCTGATGCACGACCAGAATCTACCTATCATCAATCAAGACGCAAGCCTGCATGATACGCTGCTTGTCATGACCAGTGGTCGCCTAGGACTTGCGGTAATCATTGATGATGTAGAAGATGTGGTTGGCGTTTTTACCGATGGTGACTTGCGGCGTAGACTTGCTGAGCACACGGATCTGTCAGTAAAAATTAGCGACATCATGACGCGTACACCAAAACATACCACCAAAGAGACACGCGCCGCTGATGCATTATCCATCATGAATGAGTGCAGTATCGGGCAATTGTTGGTCTTGGATGGTGGTAAATTACAAGGCGTTCTGTCCATTCATGACGTGGTACAAGCAGGCGTTAGCTAAAAATCGGAAGAAGACATGACACAAGAAATTATCTCCCAAAAAGCTGCCAAGATCCGAATGTTGGCGATGGATGTCGATGGCATCTTATCAGATGGGCAGATCATTTATAGCTCGAATCACGTGGAGACGAAAGCGTTCTATGCACAAGATGGTGTGGGATTACAAGCACTCAAAGAAGCGGGCATTATCCTTGCCATCATCACGGGTCGCAGATCTCCCATGGTGGATCGTCGCGCACAAGAGCTTGGAATCCATCATGTTATTCAAGGTCGCGATGATAAATTTACCGCGTTATCAAAGCTTGCAGCCGATCTGAATTTGTCTTTGGATGAATGCGCGTATATGGGCGATGATTTGCCAGACCTAAAGGCGATACGCGAAGCAGGGCTTGGCATGAGTGTACCAAATGGAGCACCCATCGTTCAGCAGACGGCGGACTATGTAACCACGAAGGCTGGTGGGCATGGCGCAGTGCGTGAAGTGTGTGAGCTTATTTTGCAGGTTCAAGGTAATTACGATGCCTTTATCCAAAAATTTTTGTAGTCTGGTGTGATAGGCATTATTAAATGAATGTACGAATTTTAAGTGTACTTGGCGTAATCGTAATCATGGTTGCCGCTTGGTTTTTTTACCAAGAAGAGCCAAAGATTGAACCTACCGTACCCGCCAAGCCTGACGTATCTTATGAAGTCACCGAGATCAAAGCCGTTCAGACGAATGAAGAGACGGGCAAGACTGAGTACACGTTGACTGCCGACTCGCTGGTACAAAATGCCAGTGGCGAAGATGAGATGTTGGTCGCGGTGATGAATTGGCAGCCACCTGCAGGCGAGAAGTACATCATCGAAGCTAAAAGAGCTGTTCTTGAGCAGTCAACAGGCGATATGGCGCTTTCTAATGGGTTTACTTTAACGCGTGAAGCGGTGGATAATAAACCCAAACTTGTCATCACAGGTAATAAACTATCGGGTAATACCAAGTCGCGCATGCTCTCAAGCGATGAGCCGCTGACTATTGTCCATGGTGAAGATCGCTTTAAAGCTCAGGGTTTTAGTGCAAACCTACAAACAGGCGAATACGAATTTAGTAAGATTGAAGTGCTTTACAATTCTGCGCCTAGACAGGACAAATCGTTGTTTTAATTTATATTTTTAAAATTTGAGAATACTATGTCAACTTTTAATGATCTAAAAACTGCTTTGGCAATCGGCATATTTGGACTGCCTTTGGTTATCAGTAGCGCCAATGCGTTGCCATCAGACGCCAATCAACCAATTCGCCTACTGGCCGACCGTGCCACTTATGTGGAGCGTACTGGCGTTACGACTTATTCGGGCAATGTCACCATTGAGCAGGGCAGCCTTAAGATCGCTGCTGATAACATCACGCTGAACTTAAGTAACGATCGTAAGATCAGCTCGGCGACTGCTACCGGCAGACCTGCTACCTTCCAGCAAGTCATCACCAAAGAAAAAGGTGTTGCTAAGGGTCAAGCCAACCGCATTGATTATAATACAGTCACTGGCATCGTAACCCTAACCGGCAATGCAAAGCTTACCCAAGCAGGTTCTAGTTTTGCAGGCAATACCATCCGTTACAGCCTAAAAGCTGGGGATGTTGAAGCGAATGCCGGCGGTGGTCAACGTGTGGAGCTTGTTTTCCCACCAAGTGGCGGCAGCTCTCAGCAGGGTTTGCGCTGATGGTTGAATAGGGCGTTTTGCCCTATTTTGATTTTTGGGTATGGGGCATCTTTGTGATTGATGATGCTTTGAATGTCAAAACTTATAAGGAAAAACATGTCAAATACGACATTGAGCATGCGTCATTTGGGCAAGCGCTATGGTCAGCGCTGGGTTGTTAAAGACGTGTCATTTGAAGTGGAGCAAGGTCAAGTTGTTGGCATCTTGGGGCCAAATGGTGCCGGCAAAACAACCAGTTTTTATATGGTGGTCGGGCTTGTGCCGATGGATCGTGGTCAGGTAACGCTTGGCGAATTGGATTTGTCCAAAAAAAGCATGCATGAACGCGCCGCTCAAGGTATTGGTTACCTGCCCCAAGAAGCATCGATTTTTCGTAAATTGACAATCGAGCAGAATATTCTGGCTGTGCTACAAATGCGCAAAGACCTGAACAAGGACCAGCAGTTGCAAGAGCTTGAGAAGTTAATGGCCGAGTTTAGCTTGGAGCACGTGCGCCAATCTCTTGGAATGAGCGTCTCTGGCGGTGAGCGTCGTCGTTGCGAGATAGCACGTGCTTTGGCAAGCAACCCTAAGTTTATTTTGCTTGATGAGCCATTTGCAGGTGTTGACCCGATCTCTGTTAGTGATATTAAAGACGTCATCAGTACCCTAAGAATGCGCGGCATTGGCGTGTTAATCACCGATCACAATGTGCGTGAGACCTTGTCCATCTGTGAAAAAGCCTACATCGTCTCAGAAGGTGCCATCATCGCAGAAGGCGCGCCCAATGACATCTTGGCGAATGAATTGGTGCAAAAAGTATACCTTGGTAAAGATTTCTCAGTTTAATCAAACTTCAAGATTATAAATAAATGGCAAAAAAATCAACATCTTATGTCTGTCAATCCTGTGGTGCTCATTATGGCAAATGGTCAGGACAGTGTGCCGACTGCGGTGAATGGAATTCGCTGGTAGAAGCACCTGATGTCAGTATGCCACATCATAAAGCCACCAAAAAGACCATCGCATCCACGCCCAAAACCTCTAATTATGCAGGTGCGTTGTCGGGTGTCATGAGCCTTGATGAGGTGGGTGTTACTGTAGAGACTCGAATGCCGACAGGGATAGGGGAATTTGATCGAGTGCTTGGCGGGGGCTTGGTGGCAGGATCGGTTGTGCTGATTGGTGGCGATCCAGGCATTGGTAAATCTACAATCCTATTACAGACTGCCACCAATATGGCGGCAAGTGATTCTCTGGCGGGATCGGCGCTATACATCACGGGTGAGGAGAGTTTATCTCAGGTTGCCATGCGTGCCAAGCGATTAGGACTGCCGACAGATCGCTTAAGAGTGCTTGCTGAGACCAATGTTGATACCATTTGTTTGGCTTTATCCACCGAGCAGCCAGCCGTGGCAATCATTGATTCTATCCAGACATTATTTACCGATGCCATACAGTCGGCGCCTGGTGGCGTGGCTCAGATTCGTGAATCTGCAGCGATATTGACACGCTATGCCAAGCAGACGGGAACGGCGCTATTTTTGGTAGGTCATGTTACCAAGGAGGGTGCATTAGCAGGTCCGCGTGTGCTTGAACATATGGTTGATACGGTACTTTATTTTGAGGGGGAATCTGACAGTCGTTTTCGAATGATTCGCGCGGTAAAGAATCGCTTCGGTGCGGTGAATGAACTTGGTATCTTCGGTATGACAGATACAGGACTAAAAGAAGTCGCCAATCCTTCGGCGATATTCTTAAGTCGTTACGAACGACCGATTGCAGGCTCGGTGGTCATGATAAGCCGAGAAGGAACTCGCCCGCTACTTGTTGAAGTTCAGGCACTGGTCGATGATTCGCACGCTCAGCCTAGGCGTATGGCGTTGGGTCTTGACCATCAAAGGTTATCCATGCTCCTTGCGGTCATGCATAGACATGGTGGCATTCACACAAGCGGACAAGATGTGTATGTAAACGTCGTGGGTGGCGTGAAGGTCATGGAGACAGGTTCTGACTTGGCAGTACTATTAGCCTGCGCATCTAGCTTAAGAGAAAAGGCGCTGCCACCACGCTTGGCGGTTTTCGGAGAGGTGGGGCTATCAGGTGAGATTCGCCCTGTACCTAATGGGCAGGAGAGATTAAAAGAAGCGATGAAGCACGGATTCACACACGCCATCGTGCCTAAGGCCAATGCACCCAAATCTGACAGTTCGCAATTTAAAGGCATTCAGGTGATTGCTGTAGATCGATTGGATGATGCCATTGATCGAGCATTTGAGTTGATTTAGGTAGTATGGCCTTTACATGGTGAAAAGACGCAAATAAAAAACAGCCCTAGGAGCTGTTGTTTTATTAGATGAAATATTAAGGTCCATCAACGCGCTCAATGATGACATTGCCTGTGCCACGTTGCGTGATGCCGATGGCTTGTGCTGCACCATAAGACAGATCAAGCACGCGATTACCATTAAAAGGGCCGCGATCATTGACTTTTACGATGACAGACTTGCCATTGTCTTTATTAGTGACTCGAATATAGCAGTTAAGAGGCAATGAACGATGAGCTGCGGTCATGGCGTTCATGTTAAAAGTCTCGCCACTAGCAGTTTTTTTGCCGTGAAACTGACGACCATACCAAGATGCCAAACCAGTTTGTTTGAATTTATTGACTGTGTTAGAAGCCACAGCGGTTAATTTTTCCAGTACGGGCTCATCTTGTTTAACTGATGAGCCAGATTGAGTAATCAATGGGCTGTTAAAGGTCAAAGAAGAGGGCTGGCGAGCAGATTTGACCAAGCTTGATGCGCCATTATGCTGACGAGTCAATTCACCGAGCACTTGATCGATGTTGACAGCGCCTGTTTTGCTGTCGGCAGCAGTGGCAGATACACTAATGGCTGCGCCAAGTGCGATGCTGGTGCCTAGCAAATAGGTGCTAATGTTTTTCATAACTACCTCTTCTTTGGTGTTTGGTGAAGTTCCATCGGGCGATTTCACCGAGGTCTATTAGATAGACATTTGTTATTAAACCATCTTAACAACATGGAGATGAACGCAGCAAAATTCAAGTCGCTGTGATTTTAAACTGTATGACAAACTGCATTCAATAATTTGATGTCTGATCAAAATGCCTTGCACTTTAACTAAACGATTTTGGTCATAAAATGTATAAATTTCATTGTCAAAATCAATTGATAAACTGATAAAACAATGCGGATTTATGGATTTTTTATATGGTAACACCATTTAGATAAATTACAAGCATATTAAAACCATTAAAATCATATACTTAAATAAAAATATCATTTATAAAGTCCGTGTTTGCAAGGTTTTTTGATTCAAAAATTGGTTATGTTACCTTGTTATTGATTAAAATTACTGTCTAATAGATTTAGATATTTTAAGTATTTAATTATGATATTTTTATTAATAATAATTAAGACAAACTTAATAATTTTAATGATACGATTTTATTTGTATCGGATAATGCGATAGTGGTTTGTGGATTGGTGGAAAAATTGCTAAAATTGCAAATGTAGCATGAGATTTTTTCGGATTAATGTTAAGATATTTTATAATAATCAATAGCTTTGGTGCTAATTATGATTGGCCAGGTTGATAAGATGATGACAATGAATAAAAAATTACAAGTAACAGCGGTGATTATGATGGGGGTGTTTGGCTTGTCATCGTGCGCCCAAAAAACTGCACCCGCCAAAAAACCACAACCAACCAAAGTGTTATCAAAACCTAAACAGTCCACCAAGCAACCCGTGAATACCGTCAATACAGTGGCTAAACCGCCTCAGATCAACATCATACATCATCACGGCGATCATGATGGGCATGCTCATGACATTATCAGGAATGTCGGAACGAAGGCAGATTTTGAGATGTGGCTACGCAGTCATCCCCATCAAAAATCTCATGTTGAAGAATATACGCAATTTCTTAAGAATCATATCGGTAAAAATCTGCCGCCGATGCACCAGCTACTGACGACGGCGCGTTCATGGCAGGAGTGTGGTTATGAGCCTTATGAAGTACCGCCGCGTGAGCTGTGGGCGCAGATGCTGCCAACGATTAAGCTGTATGACGAACTTCGCGCTAAAGGCATCTTACCTGCCAATACCCACATCCGTTCAGTATATCGCAATCCTGACTTAAACCGTTGTGCTGGCGGTGCGCCCAGCAGTAAGCACATGACGAATGGCGCGATGGATATTTGGGTGCCTACTTATGATGCAGACAGTCATGAATTATATCAACTGCAGAATCGTCTGTGCGAGTACTGGGTGTTTTATGGTGAATCGCATAATTTTGGTTTGGGATTATATGGCACAGGCGCCATTCATCTAGATACGCAAGGCTATCGAAAATGGGGTTCGCAATTCTCCGAGTCTCATTCTATGTGCCGCTATACACCGCCTAAGCCTAGTGAGTTCACATGGCAATAACCAAATCATCCTTTGATGCATTGATACAACAGCGACATATCTTAAACCTTATCGGTATTCGCCAATGGGGGCAATTAAGCACGCCTGCCGCTCAGGTGGCAAGCTTAGCTGATAGGTTTATGAAGGATGCTAAGCGTTTCGATTCTAAGAGTGATGACATACGTCAGGATCAAGATGAGCCTAACCCGCCATTAACCACGCCTGAAAATTCTTTGGTGGTAGATGATAATACGCAGATTACATCGGTCGTCCAAGAACCAAATAAGTCAATCAATAACACACAACAATCTAAAAATCCTGCCCAAAGTACACTTTTAAATATAGATGAGGTGAGTACCGCCCAATCCGCTGATTTATCATCGACTGCTATTTCATATGTACTAGAAGGTGTTCGTGTTGGTGAGTGGGTGCTCTTGGTGGATATGACTCTGATGGGTGATAAAGAGAAGCTGGTATGGGCATCGCTAAAGACGGCATTGTCAAAATGGGCGGCAGAACGCAAAGCCTTCCTCTCGGTGGAGAGTATTCGTTATCCTATGAACGATGATCTGGAAAATTCGCCAGCGCTGGCCCAAAAGTGCCTTGATGGTTTTATTCTGCGATTACGAATGATGGGCGACATCACCAAATTCGATCAGGTAAAATTAGCCTTCCTAAGCGAGCTAAGTGATGGGGTGGATTATTTTGGTGAAGTGCAAACATTACCACAACTTTTGGTGATGCATGAAGACAGTAATGCTAAGAAGCAGCTGTGGCAGTCGGTAACGGCCTAACCATCTTGAATCAAGGATGCGACCGACTTGGTTTCTGTACTGTCAATTGTATTGTTATTTTAATGATATAAAGGCATGTGATAATTTTAATTATTGATTGGTTGATTTCCAACTTTCACTGAGAATAACCAATTAATTTAGGGCGTTTACCTTTATTTAGGTAATAAAAAAACTCTTGAATATTCAAGAGCTTAAAGATGGTGCCCGGGGCCGGACTCGAACCGGCACGCTATTGCTAGCGAGGGATTTTAAATCCCTTGTGTCTACCAATTTCACCACCCGGGCGGGTTGTTAATAATAACAATCAAAAAATGGAGGCTGAGGTCGGAATCGAACCGGCGTACACGGAGTTGCAGTCCGCTGCATGACCACTCTGCCACCCAGCCATTATGTGCTTAATCGCATCGATTAAGTGGACGCTATGATAGCAAATTTTTACAAAAAAGCAAGCGATTTTTTATAAAAATTTGCATTTTTTATATTTTTTGTCAAATGATAGAGTGTGTGACGATAATTATGCATAAAAAATAGACGCTTGTTCACAATTTTTGGTAAAAATCAATCTATTTTTTTGGATGTGAAGTAAATAAAAAGCTCATAAAATCAAGAATTTTAAAGTATAATAGTAAAATTTATTTAGTTTTATGGGTTTATCAAAACTGTTGGTTTGTTTTGAAATTGTCAAAACCAAAAAACTCAATAAAAACATTAGGTTGAATAAGAGTGTTTATCGATACTTTTATTCTGCGTGGTTTTAGGGTTTTGCTTTCTTGGGTGCTTGCTTGATGATTGGTTTTGCAACCGTCTAAAAAATCAAATCCGTAAAACCCCATTTTCATTATCTGATAAAGCCAAAATAAGGTGCTTATGAAATTAAATTTACGTGCAGCGACCATTGCTGCAGTATTTGCAGGCATGACACTGCTGGCTGCTTGTAATAAATCAGCCCAAGATGAGCAAGCGGCAGCGGCAGCACAGCAACAAATGCCGCCAACAGTCGTGGATGTTCAGACGGTAACGCTTAGCGCGATCCCTGTAGTGAAGTCTTTCTCAGGTCGCGTGACAGCAGTTGAGACATCTGAGGTTCGCCCGCAGGTGACGGGGATCGTTGATGAAGTGTTGTTCCGCGAAGGTGGGTTTGTACGTGCAGGTCAGCCTTTGTACCGCATTAACACGGATAACTATACCAGTGCGATTAATGCAGGTCGTGCAGCGCTCGCCAATGCTGAGGCTTCTGCGCAAAATGCACGTGCAGCCCAAGCCCAAGCTCAAGCCAACCTAACCGCGCAGCAAGCAACTTTAGCCCAGGCGCGTGCTGATCTAGCCAGATTACAAGGCTTAGTTGAAGTTGATGCGGTATCAAGACAGTTTTATGATCAGGCGGTGACTGCTGTGCGTACGGCTGAGGCGAATGTCGAAGCTGCCAGAGCCACGGTCGCACAAGCCAAAGCGAGTGTCGGTAGTGCAGATTCTGCGATCAACAGCGCCAAAGCCAGCTTAGGCGCAAGCGAGCTAGACCTAAGCCGTACCATCGTACGCGCACCCATTAGCGGTAAAGTAGGTATCTCGGCAGTAACGAATGGTGCATTGGTGTCAGCCAATCAATCAAATGCTCTGGTAACCATCACGCGCACCGATTATGTCTATGTAGACATCAGCCAATCATCCGCAGAGATGCTACGCTTACGTCAGCAGATCGCCGAAGGTAAAGCGAGCCAAGGCGATCCAGAAGTGCAAATCGTCCTAGAAGACGGTGGCACATACCCAATCATCGGACGTCTGGCTCTGTCTGATGCGAGTGTCGATGAAGCCACTGGCGCGATTAAGCTAAGAGCGGTATTCCCGAACCCTGATGGCGTCCTCATCCCTGGCATGTATGTTAATGCCAATCTTGCGCAGTCTATTATGAACAACGCTGTTCTGCTGCCACAGACTGCCATCACACGCACACCTAAAGGCGAAACCCAAGTTTATGTCGTAAATAAAGACAAGAAAATCGAAGTTCGTCCAGTTGAAACTTCAGGTACCTTTAACGGTCAATGGGTAGTCAGCAGTGGATTACAAAATGGCGACCAAGTTGTCGTGATGGGCGGTGCTAAAGTTAAGCCTGACCAAGCAGTAGAAGTGCGTACATTGCCACCAACGGGCGCAGTAGGCAATCAAGCGCAAAACGCTCAAGCGCCACAGCAGGCGGGTCAAAACAGCGTGGTAGCGCCAAAAGATGAGTCAAGCGAACAGTCGCAAGCTGCTCAAGATACGCCTAAAGCACAGTAGGAGCGGTCATGTCTAAGTATTTTATTGAGCGTCCCATCTTTGCATGGGTGATCGCCATTTTGATCATGCTGGTAGGTATTATTGCGGTTCGCAGTTTACCCATTGAGCAGTATCCGCAGATTGCTCCGCCGACAGTTTCGGTGAGTGCTGTCTATCCTGGCGCTGATGCTGAGACGGTAGAAAACACAGTAACGCAAGTCATCGAGCAGCAGATGAAAGGTCTGGATGGTCTGATGTACATGTCATCAAGCTCATCAGCGAATGGCTTGGCCTCCGTTACGCTAACCTTTGAAAATGGCGTTAATCCTGACACCGCGCAGGTACAAGTACAAAACAAGCTACAAGCAGCGACCAGTTCACTGCCAGCTGATGTACAGCGTCAAGGCGTGACGGTTAATAAGTCTAGCAGTAGCTTTTTGATGGTGGCATCATTCATCTCTGAAGATGGCAGCATGACACAGTCGGACATCGCTGACTATATTAACTCGAACGTGGTGGATAGTTTAAGTCGTGTTAATGGTGTGGGCTCGCTGAACGTGTTTGGCTCGCCTTATGCCATGCGTATATGGCTAGATCCTGCCAAGCTTTCTTCTTATGCGCTGATGCCATCTGATGTCTCAGCTGCGATTCAATCACAAAACGTGCAAGTATCAGCAGGTCAGCTTGCTAACCTACCAACAGATCTAGATCGTCAAGTGATTAACGCGACGGTGAGTGTGCAAAGCTTCCTGCAGACGCCAGAGCAATTCGGCAACATCATAATTAAATCTGACCCTTCAGGCGCAAAAGTCTATCTGCGTGATGTGGCAGATATTGAGCTGGGCTCAGAAAGCTACGCCGTTAAGACTCTATATAATGGACAACAAGCCGCGGGTATGGGCATCATGCTTGCCTCTGGTGCCAATGCCCTTGAGGTACGTGAAGCGGTACAACAAAGGCTTGATGAGTTGTCACAAGGCTTCCCTAAAGGTCTAAAAATCGTTGTGCCTTACGACACCACACCATTTGTTAAGCTGTCTATTAAGCAAGTTGTTATGACGCTTCTTGAGGCGATTGTGCTGGTGTTCTTGGTTATGTTCTTGTTCTTGCAGAACTGGCGCGCAACCATCATCCCGACACTTGCGGTACCTGTTGTTATTCTAGGTACATTTGCGGTATTATCGCTATTTGGTTTTACCATTAACATCCTAACCATGTTTGCGATGGTGCTTGCCATCGGTCTGCTCGTCGATGATGCGATCGTTGTCGTGGAGAACGTGGAGCGTATCTTAGAAGAAAATCCAAATATCTCAGTCAAAGATGCCACCATCCAGTCGATGGGTGAGATTAGTAAAGTTGTTATCGGTATTGCACTGATTCTGTCGGTGGTATTCGTACCGATGATTTTCTTTGGTGGCTCGGCTGGTGTGATTTACCGTCAGTTTGCGGTAACACTGATCACCAGTATGTCATTGTCAGCATTAATTGCACTTATCTTCACACCTGCGCTGTGTGTAACCATTCTAAAACGCCAAGCGCACAAAGACATCCACACTCAAAAAGGCTTCTTCGGTTGGTTTAACCGTTTCTTCTTCAAGGCCAGCCGTGGCTATGAGAAATTCGTAGGTAAGACCTTCAATGCCAAGTGGATCTTTGCGATCGTGTATGCTGCGGTTATCGCTGTGATGGCATTATTGTTCACGCGCTTACCATCATCATTCGTCCCAGAAGAAGACCAAGGTGTCTTGATGACATTGGTTCAGCTGCCTGCAGGTTCGACGCTTGATCAGACCGCAGAAGTGATGGAGAAGATTGGTGGTTATTTCCATGAACAAGAAAAAGACAATATCGAGTCGGTATTTACCATCTCTGGCTTTAGCTTTGGTGCCAGTGGTCAAAATGCGGGTTTGGCGTTTGTTAAACTAAAAGACTGGAGTGAGCGTACTTCAGATGAAAGCCTAGCTCAAGCAGTTGCGGATCGCGCCATGGCATTGAATGTCATGATTCCAGAGGCGACGTTGGTATATCCGATTGCGCCACCTGCGATCCAAGGCTTTGGTAATGCCAGTGGCTTTGATTTACAACTCCAAGACATCGGCGGTGTGGGTCATGCTAAGCTGTTGGAAGCTCGTAATATGCTACTTGGTATGTCTGCTCAAAACCCAGCTGTGGCAGGTGTCCGCCCTAATGGTCAAGAGGATGCACCTAAGCTTAAAGTAAACATCAACCAAGAGCAAGCAGCTGCCTATAACCTAAATATGGCAACAGTAAATGGCGTTCTGGCTCAAGCCTTTGGTGGTAGCTACGTTAATGACTTCATTGATCGTGGCCGTATCAAGAAAGTATATATGCAAGGTGCTCCTGATAGCCGTGCCACACCTGAAGACATCAATAAGTGGTATGTGCGTAACAGCCAGGGCGAGATGATCAGCTTCGGCGCGTTCTCTAACAGTGAATGGCAATATGGTAGCCCTGGGCTTAACCGTTATAACGGTCTGTCATCACTGAATGTTCAGGGTTCAGCCGCGCCTGGTAAGAGTACGGGTGATGCCATGCTTGCCATGGAGCAGATGATCTCCCAGCTGCCTGAGGGTATCGGTTATGAGTGGACAGGCCTATCACTAGAAGAGCGTAAGACTGGCGGTCAGGCTTTGACACTATATGCGATCTCTATGGTTGTTGTATTCTTGTGTCTGGCAGCGCTGTATGAGAGCTGGTCGGTACCATTCTCGGTGATGTTGGTTATTCCATTGGGTGTTATTGGTGCGGTTATCTTTACCATGCTTCGAGGCTTTGCTAACGACGTCTATCTACAGGTGGGCCTGCTCACGGTAATTGGTCTTTCCGCGAAGAATGCGATTTTGATTATTGAATTTGCCAAAGAGATTCAAGAGTCGGGGGCGAGTCTAAAAGACGCGGTCATGCAAGCAGCTCGAATGCGTCTGCGCCCGATTATCATGACATCTCTTGCCTTTGGTATCGGTGTTGTGCCTTTGATGGTTGCCACAGGCGCAGGATCTGGTAGCCAGAACGCAGTCGGTACGAGCGTGGTCGGCGGGGTAATCACAGCGACTTTCCTAGGCGTGTTCTTTATCCCGATGTTCTATGTGTGGGTGCGTTCAGTCTTCCCATATAAGCCAAATCTTGCCAAACCCGTCGCTGCATGCGAACGCGAGTAAGGAGAATTTATGAAATCAACCAAAACAGTTCGCCTGTTCACACTCTCAGCCCTAGTGCTGGGGGTATCGGCGTGTAGCACGATTCCAAAATCAGCCCAGACCATGGTGGCTCAGCCAAATTTGGCAGTGGATCAGGCTTACCAAGTGCTAGATCAACAGACCATCAGCGTGGCAGAAGCACCAAGCGTGGCATCGATGCGCTGGCAGGATTTCTATGCCGATCCCAAACTTAAGTCATTGATCGAACTCGGTCTGAACAACAACAAAGACCTACAAAAAGCTGTTCTGGCGATCCAAAGCTCGCGTGCCCAGTATCAGATCACCGAAGCTGACGGCATTCCAAAGCTGGGCGCATCTGGTGGTGCGACTCGTTCAGCATCGCCTGCCGATCGTAATGCCAGCAGTGGCTACAATGTCGGTCTTGCCATGTCTAGCTACGAGATTGATTTTTGGGGTAAAGTGGCGAACGCCAAAGACGCAGCGCTGTATAACTATCTTGCGACCAATTCAGCCAAAGACGCGGTGCAGATTTCTTTGATTTCTAACATCGCGCAAAGCTATGTCAATCTAAGCTATGCATTGGCCCAGCGTCAGCTTGCTGTTGAGACATTAAAGACTCGTGAGCATTCACTAGACATCACGAATAAGCGCTTTAAAGCGGGGATTGATGCACGCTCACCCAGCTTGCAGGCAGAAGCGTCACTAGAAGCGGCGAAGTTGGCGATTTATCAAGCTGATACTGGCATTCTACAAGCGCGTAACGCACTACAGCTGCTACTTGGCGCACCAGTCCCTGATGAGCTGATGCCTGACATGGCGGTAGATAACATCACGACCCAGACGCTATTTAGCACAGGTCTTCCAAGCGAACTTCTGTACTATCGTCCTGACATCGTACAAGCAGAGCACGCATTAAAAGCAGCAGGCGCGAACATCAATGTGGCACGTGCTGCTTATTTCCCATCGATCAGCCTGTCGGGTAATTTAGGATTTAGTTCATCTAGCCTAAGTAATCTGCTAGAGTCGAGCGCTTTTGCTTGGTCTGTTGGCCCTTCGATTAATCTGCCAATCTTTGATGCAGGTGTTCGACGTGCTAATTATGAAGTGGCAGAAGTCGCCCAAAAGAGTGCATTAGTCACCTACGAAAAAGCCATTCAGACCGCCTTTAAAGAAGTAGGTGATGTGTTGGCAAGCCGTGCTACGCTTGGCAGACAGCTAGAATCTCAGTATAAGCTTCAGAATAATTATCAACAAACCTATCAAATCGCCCATGCGCGTTTCCGCTCAGGTTTGGATGATTATCTAAGCGTGCTGGATGCGGAGCGTTCATTATTCGCCAATCAGCAAAACATCCTAAACTTAGAATTACAAAAAATCCTAAGTCAGATTCAGCTGTATCAAGCATTGGGTGGCGGCGCAACATTAACTGCTGAACAGATCGCCAGCCTACGAAAGCAGCGTGAAGCGATGCGTACGGCTGAACTTGCGACCACAGAGAAGCTTATGACTGTGAGTGCGGATGTGGCCGATGCTGGTGTCGAGATCGTACAGCCTGCACCAGCGACATTGAATGTGATCGAGCCTGCTAATGCTGATGGTATTTCAACACCTATCAGTATTCAATAATGATCTGACAATAAAAAACGCTCATCCAATGGTGAGCGTTTTTTTATTTGCTGCCAGGGTAATTTTAGACGATGGGCTTTCTGCGATAAAATAAAATACCAGGGATGGATAAGCCCAATACCAAGGCAGAAATCACAAATATCGTCTCAAAAAAATAACTCATCATCACGACAAATAAACTCATATCAAAGCCAAAGTAACCAATCTGCACCATACTAACCATTGCCTTATAGGCGGGAATACCAGGCATGAGGCAGATGACGCTAGGGACGATGAGCGCCTTGGGGGGTAGGCGAAATCGTTGGGCAAACCGTACACCCAAGAAACTTGCAAGCATCGAGCCAAAAAATGTCGATACCGCCAAGTGAACGCCCATATTTACCATCATGCTCTTAGCACCAAAACCAAGCGCGGTCATGATAAGACAATAGATAATATAGCGACTTGGTAGCGTGAACATTAAGCACCAGCCTAGAGTGATGACGCATGATAATAGTATGTCAGAGATTAGCCACATATTATAGTCCCCAGTGCGGTATCTGTAGCAAAATAAGCGCAATCACAATACCTACGCACGCCGATAATGTCAGCATCGTTGCGAACATCCATCGTCCCACACCCATATTGATGTATCCTTTTAATATGTCGGATAGAGCGTTGATAATAGGAAAGCTCGGCACAAGCAAAAGCACGCTGGCAGCGACCGCAATGTCAGCATGATGGCCTAGTGCCACGATCTGCGATGAATCCAAAAAATACGCCGTTGCCCCGAGTAACGTCGCCACGAATGCCGTAATAATAACCACCACAAACGGGTTGAAATGATGCGCGGACAAATACACGCGCATTCGCATCGCGCAGAACCCCGCCACCAATGTAATGGCTGAGATGATGAGATTACCACCACTTAAATAAGCAAAGCAGGCACAAGATAGCCCAACGAATAATGACATCAGGTTATTGGGATAAGTGGTGCGATTAATGTCATCAAAACGTGATTCGATGTCATCGATGAGTGCGTCATCTTTGGTGGCGGATTCGGCATATAGCACGATTTGCTGGATTTGAACTAGGATGCTGACGTTAATGCCTTGATGTACGGTATTGCGGGCGGTGGTGATGCAGCGTCCATTGTATAAGGTGGTTAGGGTCACCGCATTAAATGACAGCGCACATTCAACCCCACCAACCCCAAGCGCCACACCAAGCCGCTTAGTTAGATCGACCACGACTGCTGATTCTCCGCCATACTGCATAAATAGCAGGGCGCAGCGTACACATAGCCTGGTGATGCGCTGCTGCTCTTCGTGAGAGATGTAGGGCAATCGGCGTGGGGTGTTTTCGCTGCTGGGCATGGGTAGAATAAGAGATGTATAAATTTTGACATATTGTAAAGCCAATCATCAAAAAAATCATCACAATTGCACCAAAAATTTCAACAAATCATTGCAAAAGCCTTAAACGGTGCTATAATCACGCGATAGTTTTCACTTTTTGTAAACCCCAAAATATAAGGAATGACTTATGAATATGGCAACCCAACAAGGCAAATTATGGCTTGATGGCGAACTCGTTGATCAGCCTGAAGCGAAAGTTCACGTATTGACGCACAGCTTGCATTATGGTTTGGCGGTGTTCGAAGGTGTGCGTGCGTATGAGACGCCAGACGGTCGCACTGCGATCTTTCGTCTAGAAGAGCACACCGAGCGTCTATTAAATTCTGCTAAGATTTTCCAATTAAACTTGCCTTATAGCCATGCAGAGCTAGCACAAGCCCAAAAAGATGTCGTCCATCAAAATGGCTTGGCAAGTGCTTACATTCGTCCATTAATCTGGGTGGGTTCAGAGAAGCTTGGCATCGCCGCCAAGGATAACAGCATTCATGCAGCAGTGGCTGCGTGGCATTGGGGTGCATATCTTGGTGAAGATGGCATCAATAACGGCATCCGCGCCAAGACATCTAGCTATACCCATCACCATCCTAACGTCACCATGTGTAAAGCCAAAGCCGCTGCCAACTATCCTGTGTCTATCTTGGCTAACCAAGAAGCGACCAAGGCGGGCTATGATGAAGCGATCTTGATGGATCCGCAAGGCTATGTGTGTCAAGGCTCGGGTGAGAATTTGTTCTTGGTAAAAAATGGCGAGCTACATACGCCCGACTTGGCAGGCGGTGCACTTGATGGCATCACTCGCCGCACCATCATTGAATTTGCCAACGATCTTGGTATTAAAGTGATTGAGCGTCGCATCACTCGTGATGAATTCTATCTGGCTGATGAGATCTTCATGACGGGTACCGCAGCCGAAGTTACCCCGATTCGTGAATATGATGATCGCGTTATTGGTAATGGCTCTCGCGGCCCGATCACCGAGAAGCTACAAACCTTGTATTTTGATGTGGTTCAAGGCCGCAACGAGAAATACAAGCATTGGCTGACCTTTGTTAATGCTTAATACATATAATCAAAAAAGACGGCTTATGTCGTCTTTTTTATTTTAAGATATAAGTTTGATACCTAATTAAAATTCTAATTTAGCAAAACTCCACCCGTTGTTTTGTGGTATCATAATGCAAATTTATCAAACAATAAAAAGGCGCAATCATGATAAAACCAATCCTAGATGATAACTGGCAATCCGATGCCTTAGACCCTGCTTTGGGGTTTTTTACTCAAACCTTGGCGGTGCGCGGTGGCTATCATCGTACGGACGAGGGTGAGCATGGTGAGGCGATTTTTACCACCAGCAGTTATGTGTATAAGTCTGCCAAAGATGCTGCTGATCATTTTGATGGCACGAAGAAGGGCAACGTCTATAGCCGCCACACCAATCCTACCGTTCGCGCCTTTGAAAGACGTCTGGCGTTGCTTGAAGGTGGTGAGCGCTGTGTCGCTACCGCAAGTGGCATGGGTGCGATTTTGACGATGTGCTTAGCCTATCTTAAGGCGGGTGATCATTTGTTATGTGCTAAGCAGTTGTTTGGTTCCTCTGTTGCGCTATTTGATACTTATTTTAAGGCGTTTGGTGTCTCTGTCAGTTACGTGGATTGTTTTGACAATGACGCATGGGAGAATGCCATTCAGCCTAATACTCGCGTGCTATACTGTGAGAGTCCCTCTAACCCGCTGGCGCAGATTGCTGATTTGTCATTTTTGGCGAATCTTGCTCATCACAATGATGCGCTGCTGATCGTGGATAACTGCTTTGCCACGCCAGCCATCCAAAAGCCGCTAGAGCTGGGCGCGGATGTTGTTATCCATTCTGCCAGTAAATACATCGATGGTCAGGGTCGTGTGATTGGTGGGGCGTTGGTAGGCTCCGATGAACTTATGGAGAAGGCATTCGGCGTGGTGCGTACCGGTGGCATCAGTCTGTCGCCATTTAATGCGTGGGTGCTATTAAAGGGGCTTGAGACGTTAAACTTGCGTATGAGAGCGCATTGTGAGAATGCCAATCAAGTCGCTGCGTTTTTATCAAATCATCCCAATGTTGCCAAAGTACACTTCTCAGCGCTTCATGACCACCCAAGCCATGAACTTGCCAAGAGTCAGCATCAACATCTAGATGTACAAGGCGGCGCATTCGGGGCGATTATTGGCTTTGAGGTTTATGATAAGGACAGCGCTTGGCAGGTAATCGACAGCACCCAAGTCATCAGCATCACCAATAACTTAGGCGATGCTAAGTCCACCATCACACATCCAGCCAGTACGACGCATTTTCGCATGACGCCTGAGCAGCGATTGGAGGCGGGCGTGACCGATGGGCTCATTCGATTGTCGGTAGGACTTGAAGATGCCAAAGACATCATCAACGACCTAAAGCGTGGGCTAGATGCTTTGTAATGTTGTTGTGTGATTTTAAAAACCAAGTCCATTTGGATTTGGTTTTTTATTGGTAAATTGACAAGGTTTTCAAGTATAATAAGGTACTTTTATCATCAGAGTTCGTCATGAGTTTTTTAACCAAATTATTCAAAAAATCCAACGAAAACGATTCTATCGCTGAATACAGAAAGCAATCTGTTGATGATGTTAGCCAAGACATGGCGCGCGCGCAAGCTCTGTACGATGAGGCGACCGAGCATTATCAGGCAGGTAATTATGAAGAGGCGGCGGCTCTGCTGCTAGAATCAGCGTCGCTGGGTCTTGCCGATGCCCAGCGCAGTCTTGGTGTGATGCACTGTCAGGGCTTAGGGGTGCGCCAAGATTACGAAAAAGGTCACGAACTTCTAAAGAAATCAGCCGAGCAAGGCAACATTAAGGCATGTCATAATCTGGGCGTCATGTATTACCATGGGTTTGGTGTCAAGCAGAGCCATAAAGAGGCATTTGCTTGGTATAAGCAAGCTGCCGATCACGGTTATGCTGAGTCTTGTCATAACATCGCACTGATGTATGAATATGGCGTAGGTGTGGCAGCAGATGAAGATGAAACGGTAAAATGGCACAAAAGAGCAGGCGATCTAGGGGTGAGTCTGTCGTATCTGAATTTGGGTAATCTGTACTGTGTAGGGCGCGGCGTTCCGCAAGATTATACCGAGGCAATAGAATGCTTCAAAAAAGCAGCGGCAGGAGATATTCCAGAAGCCATGTACAATCTGGCTGTGCACTATCAACGTGGTGAGGGCGTCGCGCAGGATCTGACAGTGGGGTTTGATTATTTCTTACAAGCTGCCAATGCTGACTTTGCGCCTGCCATGCATCAAGCGGCGCTCTGCTATCTAGATGGTAAAGGCGTATCAAAATCAACCGATGAAGCCAAGCTGTGGTTACAAAAAGCCGCCCAAAAAGATCACGAACCAGCCACAGAATTGCTCAACAAATTAACAGCATCACAAGAATAATTATTAAGGGTAAGAATATGAACGCTAGGGATTGGTTGATCGCTTTGGGTGTTGTGTTTGCTTAGGGTATTAATTTCATATTCATGAAATTTGCCTTGATCGACATCTCGCCCATGGTGCTTGGATTGCTCCGATTTGCCTTTTTGCTTTTCCCTGCCATTTTCTTTAAGCGCCCAGATGTGCCTTGACGCTGGCTTATTTTGTATGGATTGACCATTACTTTGGACAATTTGCCTTTATGTTCTTGGCGTTATCGATGGATGTGCCCACAGGACTGGCTGCACTACTGCACCAAAGTCAGGTTTTCATGACAGTACTGCTGGTTACGAGCATGTTCAAAGAAGCTGTACTAAGACACCACCTGATCGCCATGATAGCAGCAGCTGTCGGATTGGCGTTAATCGGTGTTGGACAGTATCAAGGCAACTCGCCTTTGGTTGGTCTGTGGGTGGTGTTGGCGGCATCATTCTGTTGGACGGTGGGTAATATCGTCGTCAAAAAACTGGGCGCGGTTAATCCGTTATCATTGGTAGTGTGGGGCAATATCTCGGCATTGGGTGCTTTTGCTGTCGGTTCATTGTGGTTATATGGCATAGATGGTTTGAGTGCGCAGGTTTAGAATCTGACTTGGGGCGGTTTGGCGAGTGTGCTGTATCTGGATTATGTCGCCAGCCTATTGGGGTATGCAGGTTGGGGTTACCTACTTTCTAAGCATCCCGCCAGCCAGGTTGCGCCTTTGGCATTACTCGTGCCTGTGATTGCACTGTTGGTGGGTTTTGTATTCCTGTCACAGAAGCTTAATTTTTGGCATTGGTTGGGTGTGATCGTTGTCATGTTGGCACTGATGGTGCATGTCTTTGGCGCTCTTCGCTTATTCAATTCATCATCTAAATAAGAGTAATTATTAAAAAAATATACGCGCTGGCCAAATTTGTGGTACAATGACCGCAAATTTACACTATATCGTGTGTAAATTTCCAAGTATCATACTATATATTGATTTAAGTCAGCTTTTATATAAATCAACAAAAACGACTTTGGGAAACATTACCATGCATTATTCTATTTTTTGCCAAACAAAAAATGATGTCCTAAAAGAACCCATGTTCTTTGGTCAGCCTGTCAATGTGTCACGCTACGACCAACAAAAACACCCGATTTTTGAGCAGTTAATCGAAAAACAGCTGTCGTTCTTTTGGCGACCTGAGGAGATTGATGTATCGCGTGATCGCATCGACTTTGCTGAGTTATCGGTGCATGAGCAACACATTTTTTTGTCAAATCTAAAATACCAAACGCTGCTTGACAGTATCCAAGGTCGTAGCCCGAACGTGGTGCTATTGCCGTTGGTGTCTATCCCTGAGCTTGAGACTTGGATCGAGACTTGGTCGTTTAGCGAGACGATTCACAGCCGCAGTTATACACACATCATCCGTAACGTGGTGAATGATCCGAGCAAGATTTTTGATGATATCATCGAAAATGAGCACATTCTAGAGCGTGCCAGTGACATCGCGCGATATTATGACGATCTGCATCGCGCTGCACAGTTGTATGACTTGCACGGTGAGGGTACTTATACCGTGTGCGATGAGACGGTGGAGGTATCCTTAAAAGACCTTAAGAAAAAGCTGTACCTGTGCATCGTGGCGGTGAATGTCCTTGAAGCGATTCGTTTCTATGTGTCGTTTGCTTGCTCGTTTGCGTTCGCTGAGCGCAAAGTCATGGAGGGTAATGCTAAGATCATTAAGATGATCGCTCGTGATGAGGCTTTGCATCTAAATGGCACACAGCACATGATTAACCTGATGCGCTCTGGTCGTGACGATCCTGAGATGCTTGAGATCGCAAAATCTTGTGAAGATGAAGCAATTGATATCTTTAGAAGTGCTGCCGAACAAGAAAAAGCATGGGCGGAATATCTGTTCAAAGACGGTTCAATGATCGGACTTAACAAAGACATCCTGTGCCAATATGTCGAATTCATCACGAACACACGCATGGCGGCGATTGGCTTGCCTGCGATCTTTGAGACCAAGTCGAATCCGATTCCATGGATTAACGCGTGGCTGTCATCTGATAATGTGCAGGTAGCACCACAAGAGACAGAGATTACCACTTATTTGGTTGGTCAGATTGATTCTGATCTGGATGATGTGGATTTGGATGATTTTGAATTATAAATCAATACTTAAACCGTCAAGCTGCTTGGCGGTTTAAAAATCTGATAAAGACAGTTTATAAAAATAATAATTGATTTAAGATTTTGCAAGAAAACAGGTGTGCAATGGGCTGGGTATTTACCGACGAGATGCGCTTTTATTTACACGAAAATGAAACGCTATTACAGGGCATGAGACGTACAGGTCATCAGAAGGTTCGTTTTGAATGTCAGCAGGGGTATTGTGGCTCGTGCAAAATGCGAGTGACCGCAAAGACTGGTAAGCTTGTCATGACAAAAAAGCCAATTGCCATGCTTGAAGAGGATGAAGTTTTGGCTTGTTGCTGTCAGGCGACAGGCACCATGTGTGTGACCTATGCGCCTAGAATGGAAGGCGAGCAGCTAAGTCTATTCGAAGATAAGAGCGTCTCGGATCTAAGACACTGGTGGCTCGCTCATGAGTGCTGGAGGGTGTGATGATCTTAGATAGACACAATTTTACCAATAAGGCGCTGATACTAACAGCGATCGGTCTCGTGGTGATTGGCGGGGCGTGGTACTTGCGCCCAGGTGCTAAGCCAGCCAAGTCTGATGTGATGCCTGATGTAGATCTGTCGATGCTAAGCATCCCTAAGGCGGTCAGCCTGTCAAGGTCGAAGTAGAAGCGGTGCGTTATCTGTCCATTGATGATGACAGCATTAATGCAGCTGAACGAAAACAACTAAAACAACAGCTAAATCATCTTAAGCGCACAGTTAGTCTATCAGGTGGTGTGCTGACGGATGAATTCAAGCAGGTCACGCGTGCCAAAATAACTTATCGATTTGGATGCAAGCAGCTGCTTAGCTTTGAACCGACTAAGGTTGAATTATCAGGTTTTTCTTGACGGGCAGGCAGTATGAAGGCGTACTCGGTGAGCATGGCTATGATACCTTGTATTGGTTGTTTGAAAATCCTGACAATAAATCTCGCATAGAGATTATTGAGACCAAAATTTTAAAAAATTCGCCAGTCGTTATGTACCACGAATTAATGAACAAAACAATCACAGGTACACCGGTGCTATATGAGCATCTGACTGACAAGAAAGCCGTGAATTATCAAAAAGCGCGTTTCGTTCATGAAGATAGGCTTGATGTCATTAATGCCAAAGGACTAATCCAAGTTGAGTTTGAGTCATTATTAGTAACCATCAATTAAATACCGCTCAGATGAGCGGTATTTTATTGATGGTAATTTAAGAGTTATTTTGGACTGGGCTGGTCGGTCTTAGTGATGAGACTGCCAGATCCGTACGCTCATCCATCTCATACAGTGCACCTGCACGACCCACGATTAGAGGGTCGATGTTGCCGATATGGGCAGGATCTTTGTTCTCGTAGTTGAGCTTATTTAGCACATAGCGCATGGCGTTTAGTCGAGCACGTTTTTTGCAGTCGGATTTGATAACGATCCATGGCGATTCGGCGGTATCGGTGTTAAAGAACATCGCTTCTTTGGCTAGTGTGTAGTCATCCCATTTGTTCAAAGAGGCTTTATCAACAGGAGAGAGTTTCCATTGTTTTAGTGGGTGGTTCTCACGGCTGGCGAAACGGGCTTTTTGTTCTTCGCGCGATACTGAGAACCAGAATTTCACCAATTGAATGCCCGATTCGATTAGGTGTTTTTCGAATTCAGGCACTTGATGCATGAAGATTTGATACTCTTGTTCGGTACAAAAGCCCATCACGCGCTCAACAACGGCACGGTTATACCAAGAGCGGTCAAACAGTACGATCTCGCCAGAGGTAGGCAGGTGCTGTATATAACGCTGGAAATACCATTGGCCTTTTTCTTGTTCGGTGGGTTTCTCAAGAGCGACAACACGCGCGCCACGAGGGTTTAGATGCTCCATAAAGCGCTTGATGGTACCGCCTTTACCGGCAGCATCACGACCTTCGAATAGGATAACCAGTCTTTGACCTGTGGCTTTGACATGGTGTTGTAGTTTTAATAGTTCGATTTGGAGTTTGTATTTTTGAGCTTCGTAGTTTTTGCGACTAAGGCGATGTTTGTAGGGGTAACCGCCTTCACGCCAGTTGTCTGAAAGTTGTGTGTCCTTTGACTTGTCAGCGCGCAGTTGACCGACCATCTGTGTTACAGGCAGATAATCGTTCAGCACCTGACCAAGTTCAACCAAATCATCAGGTGTGGCATGCATCAGCAGCTCTTCAAGCTGTGTGGCTGTGCTTGGCATGACTTTTGGTTCGGTCTTGGTGGTGGTTTTTTTGGCTGGGGTGGTCTTAGGTGCTGCTTGGGTGCTGCTGGTGTTTTTGGTGTCTTGATCATTAACTGGCATGAGTCACTCCTTAGCTGGTTGAGGTTGAGTTAATCCTTTATGTTAGCATCTTGTGAATGGTTGCGCAATGTCAATTATCTGATGAATATATACAAAATACTCATGAATAAAACGCCTTAATAATGAACATCAAGGCGTTATATGTCAAGGGATGAGATAAGGTTCGATGAGCTCTGTACTGTCTGTGCGAGCATCCAGCGCAACCAGTAGGGCATATGCACCGATGAATTTACGACTGATGAACATCATCTCTTTGGGTGGTAAGCTAAATTCAAGGGAGGTCATGCCATCTTTAGCAGTAGCCATCACGCGATTATAAAGCTGACTGCCTGCCCACAGATAGCGATTATTGTCATCAAGATAAGCATTATTAACATGTTCTGCCTTGGCAAAAGGCTCACACGCCATCAAAAAAACCTTAGCCATGTCGTCTTTTGGCTTGCCAGTCAATTTATCAAAAAAATCATAACCTGTCATGGCTGATTTCATCATCTGACTGTCTTGATGATAGCCTGCGGTGAGTAAGTTTTTTGCGATGGTTAGTAGATGGCTATCAAAGCGTTTCACCGCACCAAAATCAAGCAAAACCAAGCGATCCGTATCATTCTCGCTACGCACCAGATAATTACCAAAATTAGGATCGGTCTGCATCTCTCCCCATTCGAACAGTTCGCGAATGACGATCTCGATGGCGGCTTGACCAAGGGTGTTACGACGTTCTTGGGGTAGCTGCAGAAGCGCAGGGTCATTCAAAGGAATGCCTGCTTCATAGCTCATACAAATCAAGCGATCAGTGCTGTAATTGTCATAAATGGTCGGCACGATATAGCGATCATCATCCGCCAGATAAGCAGCAAATCGCTTCGTGGTCTTAGCTTCAGTACGATAATCCACCTCGGTATGTAGCAGCTCTTTGATCTCTAAGAACCAATCATCCAGCGCTTTGGTCTGTGGGACAGCATTTGTAATCTTAAGTAGCTGCCTAAAAATCGCTAGGTCAGAATCGATGGCGTTAGCAACATTGGGATATTGAACCTTGAGAACGACGGTACGTCCGCTGTATTTATGTTTGGCTTTATGGACTTGGGCAAGGCTTGCAGTACCGATGGGGTTGCGCTCGATCTCAAAATCATCAATGCGATCTCCAAGCTCATGCTTTAGGGTGTCATAGATGATGTGCCATGAGAGTGGGGCGGTGTTGGCATCAAGTGTGTGCAGGGCATTGATGACTTCGCGCGGCAAAAAATGCTCGCCATACAGCGCAAGCATCTGCCCAATCTTGACCACAGAGCCTTTTAGTTTGCCCAGTTCGCTGACCAGATAATCCGCTTGTTCTTGGAGTAGGGCGTGCTTTTGGGTCTCTCGCGCCTCTTTACTTAAAAATAACCCCGATACGCCGCTTTTTGCCCAAGTCGCCCCGATGTTCAATGAGGTCTTGGCGATGGAAAGTCTGCGTTGTAGTGGGGTTGTTTTTAGGGTATTTAGCGGTTTGGTCATGATGTCTTGTTGTGATATTTTGTCTCATAAATTGGGGTTATTATACCAAAAAATCAAGTCATTATGGCGTGTTTGTGCTTGATGTATAACAAAAAAGCTCTTTTAAGGCAGTGCTTAAAAGAGCTCGATTGATTATAATCAATATTAGCGTTCGATCGCATGCCAGCCAATGTCACGACGGTATTGAATGCCATCAAAGCTGATGCTGCCACAGCCTGCCAAAGCACGCGCCTGTGCTTCTGCGACAGTAGCGCCTAGAGCTGTTACGCATAGAACACGACCGCCATTGGTTAGGATTTGTCCGTTGGCTTCTTTGGTGCCGGCATGGAAGACTTTTAGGTCATCGTGTGAACCGATGGCTAGTAGACCTGTGATGACATCATCTTTTGATGAAGTCTCAGGATAGCCACGGCTTGCCAATACGATGCCTAGCGCCACACGCTCATCCCATTCGGCAGATACGGGAAGCTTACCATCTAGACCAGCTGTAATCAAATCGACCAATGATGACTGTAGTCGCATCATGATCGGCTGAGTCTCAGGATCGCCAAATCGGCAATTAAACTCAATCACATAAGGGTCGCCTGCCTCGTTAATCATAAGACCTGCGTACAAGAATCCTGTGTAAGGTGTGCCATTGGCTTTCATGGCATCGACGACAGGGCGAATCACGCGCTCGATGACCTTGGCGTGTACATCAGCTGTCACGACAGGCGCAGGCGAGTACGCGCCCATGCCACCTGTGTTGGCGCCTTTATCACCTTCAAAGATGCGCTTGTGGTCTTGGCTGGTCGCCATTGGCAGAATGTTATCACCGTCAATCATGCAAATAAATGAAGCTTCTTCACCTGCCAAGAACTCTTCGATAACCACACGAGAGCCTGCTTGACCGAATTTATTGCCAGACAGCATGTCATCAATGGCATTAAAGGCCTCTTCTTCGCTCATCGCGACGATGACGCCTTTACCAGCTGCTAGACCATCTGCCTTGATGACGATCGGCGCGCCTTTGGTGCGGACGAATTCTTTGGCAGGTTCGATCTCGGTAAATACTTCGTAAAATGCGGTAGGAATGCCGACTTTTTTCATGAAATCCTTGGCGAATGCCTTAGAGCCTTCTAGCTGTGCGCAGTATTGGGTAGGGCCCCATGCTTTAATTTTGGCACGGCGAAGGTCATCGACGATGCCTGCCACTAAGGGTGCTTCTGGGCCAACTAATACAAACTCAACATTATTATCTTGACAGAACTTGATAACAGCATCGTGGTTGGTGACATCTAGGTCGATGTTTTGTAGTTTTGGTTCTATTGCTGTGCCTGCATTGCCTGTGGCGACATAGACGGTATTGACTTTGGTGTCTTTAGCGCATGCCCAAGCCAGTGCGTGTTCGCGCCCGCCTGTACCAAGTACAAGAATATTCATGGAGGATTTCCTTGTGGATTGAGGATTTTAAAAAGCCTTATTGTAACAAAATTTCGATAAAAAATCCGCTTTTGGTGGTTATTTAACGCTAACTTGGTAGGTTGAACCATCCAATTTGATTGTTAACTTATCGCCGCTCATCAGCTTATCGACGCCCTTGGGTGTGCCTGTCATGATGATGTCACCTGCCTGTAGCCCGTATAGCTCATCAAGATATTCAACCAAATAATCAAAGCTATACATCATCTTATCTGTGCTATCATCTTGGCGCATCTCGCCATTGACTGACAACGACAGATGATAGGTCTTATCTTCAAATGGCATAAAGTCGCCAAGCCAGCAGGCATCCTTAAAGCCTTTGGCCTTGAGCCATGGCAGACCTTTTTTCTTGCAGATGCTTTGTACATCTCTGGCTGTCAAGTCTAGCCCAACGGTGGCCGCGACGATTTGCTTACCTTCACCGATGAGTAGGACAAGTTCAGTCTCGTGATGGACGTTATCTGAATAGTCGGGCAGGGTGATGATATCGCTAGTGACGATGCTGCTGTTCGGCTTTAGGAATACCAGCGGCTCATCAGGCACGGCATTACCAAGCTCATGAATGTGTTCGACGTAGCTGCGTCCGATGCAGTAGATGGTGTTGATGCGATAGCTGGCATCGCCCAATGTGATGGCATGCATGATGTCCCCTTGTGAATGGATGTAGGAGCATTATAAGTCCTAACTCACAAAACATCAATCGACTTGGCAGTGCCTTGCGATGATGCTCACAAGATAAGGATAATAATAAGGCGGGATGTCGTGACCCATGCCGTCGATGAGCTCAAAGCGAGCATTTGGAATGATCTTGGCTAAGAACTTACCATGACTGGGGGTAAGCAGTCCGTCTTTGCTGCCGTGTAGTACGAGGGTGTTCGCGCGAATCTGCTTACTAAAGCGCAAGATAGAGCCGGAAGCCAAGATGGCATTTAGCTGCTGGGCGACACCAAGCGGGTGAAAATTACGCTGATAGCGTTTCTCTGCGATGGCGCGAGTACCCTTAATATCTAGATGTCCTGGTGAGCCGACTGCTGTCATGAACCACACGCTATGACGCACCATGTCTCTTTCGGAGTGGCTCTCTGGGCGACGCACGAAAGTCATGAATTGCTTGGGATTTGGTGGCCTCAAGAAAGCACGATTACTACTGGTGAACATCAGCACCAGATTATCCACATATTTAGGGTAACGCGCTGCGACGATCTGTGCGATCATCCCACCCATCGATGCGCCCACCAGATTGACTTTATCTAGATTCATGGTCTTGATGAGTCTGGCGACGTCTTCTGCCATGTCAGTGAGTGTGTAGGCGACAGGCTCTTGGCGGTTGGATAGACCTGCTTGCACCTTGAGCATCATCTTTAGGGTGTTCACCTTGGGCAGGCCATCGATGCGAATTTTGCTAGACAGGCCTGTATCACGATTATCAAAGCGAATCACAAAATAGCCAGCATCAATGAATTGTTTAAGCAGCTTATCCGACCAGAACAGCATTTGAGACCCAAGCCCTGTGATAAAAATCATCGCAGGATGTGCAGGGTCACCCCCAGCTTCCACGCACAGCGACATGCCTTCACCGATGTGGATGATGGCTTGATACAGATGTTCACAGAGATCAGACGGTTGCCAGTCTATCTGTCCGAACTTTTGCCAACTCTCTGGCAAATCTGTCGGCTGCACATGGAAGGGGGTGTCCATTAGATTTCTACCATCTCAAAATCTTCTTTGGTGACGCCACATTCAGGGCAAGTCCAATCATCTGGAATGTCTTCCCAGCGGGTACCTGGCGCAAGACCTTCTTCAGGGCAGCCAAGCTCTTCATCATAAATCCAGCCGCAGACGATGCATTGATATTTTTTCATAATAAACCTTATGCCTAGACGATTTGGTACAAATCGATGTGGGTGATTGTCGTGTTAAAAACTGTGCTTAGTTTACAGATGTATCGATTTTTTGCAAGTAAATTTTGTAAAAAGATGTGATTGGCTGAGATTTGTGTTGAAATATTTAAATGAAAATGTCCCACTGTCTTTAAATTTTGCCAAAAATCCCAATGATAAAGGATTGAATAATCGTCATCACGGACCATCATGAGAATCCCAGACATCAAAAATACCACGCGAGAAGAGCGACATCTTAACCAGCTTGCCAAGCAACTCCAAGAAAGCGCCGAACTGACAGGCGTCAATGTGTCAGGCACACAGATCAGCAGTCAAGCCTTTGACCTTGTCAGCGACTACGAGCCGGCAGGCGATCAGCCCACCGCCATAGCTGGCTTGGTGGACGGTGTCAAGGCAGGTAGAACAGAGCAGCTATTGCTTGGCGTGACAGGTTCGGGTAAAACTTATACGATGGCAAAAGTCATCGCCAAGCTTGGGCGACCTGCGATAATTATGGCTCATAACAAGACCCTAGCCGCCCAGCTTTATGGCGAGTTTAAGGCGTTTTTTCCCAATAATGCGGTGGAATATTTTGTCAGCTATTATGACTATTATCAGCCAGAAGCGTACGTGCCTGCGTCCGACACTTTTATAGAAAAAGACTCTGCCATTAACGACCACATTGACCAAATGCGACTGTCCGCCACTCGCGCTTTGCTAGAACGCCGAGATGCGATTATCGTGGCTTCTGTGTCCGCCATTTATGGCTTGGGCGACCCTGAGAGCTACCTAAAAATGCTCCTTCATGTGGTGGTGGGCGATGTCGTGGATAGAACCGCCCTTATCAAACGTTTGGTTGAGCTACAATACGAACGCAACGAGCTGGATTTTGGGCGAGGGACGTATCGCATTCGTGGCGAGACTTTGGATATTTATCCTGCCGAGAGTGAGAACCTTGCCGTACGCATTGAGATGTTTGATGATGAAGTCGAAAAAATCGTCTGGTTTGACCCTTTGACTGGTAAAAATGTCCGCACCGTCCCACGTATTACGATTTATCCAAAATCGCACTACGTTACCCCACGAGAAAAATTGGAACAAGCAAGCGACACCATCAAAGTCGAGCTTGCTGAACGATTGGAATATTTTAGAGGTAATGACAAGCTCATCGAAGCCCAGCGTATCAAAGAGCGTACCCAATACGACCTTGAGATGATACAACAGTTAGGCTACTGCAACGGCATTGAGAACTACTCACGTCATCTGTCAGGGCGACCTGCTGGGCTTGCTCCGCCCACGCTGTTTGACTATGTGCCTGATGATGCGTTGTTGTTTATTGATGAAAGTCATGTTACCGTCCCACAAATCGGAGCAATGTATAAGGGCGACCGCTCGCGCAAAGAGACCCTCGTTAGCTATGGCTTTCGCTTGCCGTCCGCTATGGATAACCGCCCGATGAAATTTGAAGAGTGGGAGCGTATCAAGCCGTCCACCATTTATGTGTCCGCCACGCCTGCCCTATATGAGCTTGAAAAAGCCCAAAACATCGTGGAGCAAGTCGTCCGCCCCACAGGACTGATTGACCCTGTCTTAGAAATCCGCCCTGTGCTTACCCAAGTGGACGATGTGCTTGGTGAGATAAACCTGCGTAAACCCTTAAACGAGCGGGTGCTGATTACCACGCTCACCAAACGCATGGCGGAGGATTTGACCAGTTACTTAAAAGAATATGGCGTAAAAGTCGCCTACCTACACAGCGACATTGACACGGTAGAACGCATGAAAATCATTCACGAACTTAGAACAGGCGTGCATGATGTACTGGTGGGGATTAACCTTTTGCGTGAGGGCTTGGATATGCCAGAGGTGTCGCTTGTGGCGATTTTTGATGCGGATAAAGAGGGTTTTTTACGCTCGGAGCGTTCGCTCATTCAGACCATTGGGCGAGCAGCACGGCACGTTAGTGGCAAGGCGATTTTGTACGCTGACAGCATTACTCCCAGTATGCAAAAGGCGATAGATGAGACCGAGCGCAGACGAGCCAAACAAATCGCTTTTAATACTGAACATTGCATCACGCCAAAATCGGCAAGCCGTGCCATCACCGATAAGATTGACACAGGCGAAGAAGAAGCCATGCATGCCCTAGGCAGTGCGGTCATCGCCCAAAGTGCGATAGCTGGCGTGGACGAAGAGATTTTAAGACGACCTGAGCTCATCGTTAAAGAAATCAATCGCCTAGAAAAACAAATGCGCACACTCTCAGCCGAGCTTAAATTCGAAGAAGCAGCGCGCGTTCGTGATGTTGTATTGGCACTAAAAGAGCGTTTAATTGACTAAAAAGTCACAAAAGTCTTAAAAGTCTTAAAAGTTTGTTGATTTTTTTGCCAATTGTTATAAAATGATGAGAAGTTTTAAACCGTCATTCATTAAGAGTGATGATATACTTTCGCAAAAGGGCTTGCAATACGCGGGCTCTTTTATTTTTTTAGCCACTTTCCATATTGGAGAATAGCCATGAAACTAAAAAATATTGCACTTGCGCTAGTAGCTGCTACTGCAACTACCGCTGCTGTTGCCGCACCTGCAGGCACTTGGACCATCGGCGCGGGCGCTGCTTACGTTGATCCTAAGAGCAACCCAGGTCTAGAACTATCTGTTGATGAAGATGTTCGTCCAAGCGTTACTTTCGAATACTTCCCAGTTAAAAATGTTGGTATCGAACTGCTAGCAGCACACCCATTCAAGCATGACATCGAGTCTGACGGCGAGAAAGTTGGTTCAGTTAAACTACTTCCACCAACTCTATCTCTACAATACCACTTCGACAACGGTGGTAAAGTTGTACCATTCATCGGTGCTGGTGTAAACTACACTACTTTCTTCAAAGAGCGCCTAGCTGTTTCAGATCTTGAACTAAAAGACAACTGGGGTGCAGCTGGCCACGTTGGCGTTGACTTCAAACTAACTGACCGTGACGCAGTTCGTCTAGACGCGCGCTACATTGATCTTAAAACTGACGTTAAAATTGATGGTGCAAATAAAGGCGAACTAGACCTAAGCCCATGGGTTTATGGCGTATCATTCGTTAAATCATTTTAATCTTTGATTGGAATAAAAGAGCCGACCATGTTGTCGGCTCTTTTAATGCTTGCTTTAAATTAATAGCTAAAAAATCTATCTTGACGGTCGCGATTTCCATGAATATTGAAAAACATCCTTTGTTGCCATTTTTACCAAAGAATGCCAAGGTATTAATGCTTGGTAGTTTTCCGCCGCCAAAGTTGCGTTGGAAAATGGATTTTTATTATCCGAATTTTAATAATGATATGTGGCGCATCATGGGATTGGTGTTTTTTGGCGATAAAGAATGCTTTATTGATGTGTCGAATAAGTGTTTTTATCAGGACAAGATTGAGAATTTTTTGAGGGAGCAAGGCATTGCCATTTTTGATGCTGCCAAAGCGGTAGTACGCGAGCAGGACAATGCATCGGATAAGTTCTTAACCATCATCGAGCCCTCTGATGTCTCCAAACTACTTGCTCAGATGCCAAAATGCGCACATATTATCACCACAGGAGAAAAGGCGACCGAAATTCTGCTGTCAGTTCATGGTTTAAATCCGCCAAAAATTGGCGAGTCAGTGCAATTACCCATCAATGACAAAATAGTGACATTGCGCAGACTGCCGTCATCTTCGCGTGCCTATCCTTTGGCATTGGATAAAAAAGCGGCATATTATCATGCCGTATTTGATGAGATCTTTGATTTAGATGAAGATTTTTTGTATTAAAAACATATATAGGCAGGTGCCAGCACCGATGGATAAAAACACGTTGCGTCGCCAAATGTGAAGTAAGACTACCACGATCCCTGCGATGAATTCTGGTGCGCCATGATGTGGCGTGAGCAGATCGACGTTCTTATAGCAGTACACGACCAAAAGCCCAAATACAGCAGAGGGTAGCGCCTTGCCTAGATATTGTACGAATTTGGGGATGGGTTTGTTTTCTGCAAAGGCGATAAAGGCAAGTCAGCGACAGATCTGTACAGCGATGATGGCGATAAGGATACTGATTATTTGTTGTTCAATACTCATGAATCATCCTAAATGGTAGGCACGCAAGCGCGTACGGAAAGCGCCAAGCAAGATTAAAATCCCAGCCATCGCAGGAATCAAGAAGTTGTCCTTGCCAAAATTACCAAAGAAACGATGCTAATACCAAGCCCGATGATTGAGATGATGTGGCTGTCCTCTTTGAGCCATTACTCCACAAAAATCACCAAAAATAAAGCCGTCATGGCAAATTCTGAGCCTTTCAAATCAAAAGGTAAAACATCACTCAGTAATGCCCCCAAGTGCCGCACCACTCACCCAATAAATGTGTAAAAAAATCGTGATAAATACCATAAACCACGTTTTATCGATACCATCTTCAATATTGGCTGAGTAATTGATGGCAAAAGATTCATCGGTCATGGCTGACACAAGATAGAACTTTTTAAAGCCTGCAATACCCTTAAAATTATGCAGCATCGAAATGCCATAAAAAATTTGCCGAGCGCTAATCATGCCGATCAGCAGCAGAACAGATAAGGGGTTAAATGCTGCCAATAACACGCTTGCCATGACAAACTCAACCGAGCCTACAAAAATAAAAAACGCCATCGCAATGGGGTAAATCGCCCCAAAGCCAAGCGAACGCATATAGACGCCATATGCCATTCCCAAAAACAAAAAGCCCGATAAAATAGGCAGGCTCTGAATAAAGGCGGATTTTATGGTGGGTTTTAGGTGTTGCATCGGCTACAAGCTAAAAGTATGAATAATCAAAAATAGCAAACCGCTATTATAAGTTAAAACCATTCAACTGCAACCAAAAGCCCATAAAAATACAAATTTAATCCTTGGTCAAAAGCACTATTTGTGCAAGTTAGCGATCATATTTGGCATGATTAACTTTCATGATTGTAGCTACCGATGTTGGTAAATTAACGTCTTTTTTATATTGATTTATGCTACAATATCATGAAATTTACATTGAATTTTGGAGTATGTTCATGACTGACGCGACCAATAAAAAAATCCCGCATGTATTGATGATTCTAGATGGTGTGGGACATCGCACCGACCCACGAGATAATGCAGTTTTGGCGGCGAATACGCCCAACTTGGATAAGCTAACCGCGACTTGCCCTAACGGTCTGATCTCTGGCTCTGGCATGGATGTGGGTCTGCCCGATGGTCAGTTTGGTAACTCTGAAGTGGGTCACATGAACTTAGGTGCAGGGCGTATCTTGTTCCAAGATTCAACTCGTATCATGAATGATATTAATACGGGTGATTTTTTTAAGAATGAAGCTTTAGTCGGTGCTGTCAAAGCTGCCAGTGAGGCAGAAGGTGCGGTTCATATTCTGGGTCTGTTGTCAGATGGTGGCGTCCATGCGCACATCGATCACATGAAAGCGGCTGTACGCATGGCATTAGAGCAGGGTGCACTACAAGTATTTGTGCATGGATTCATGGATGGACGTGACACGCCGCCGAAGTCAGCCGAGGCTTATGTGGCAGATTTTGAAGCGTTCTTGGTGGACATCAGCGGCCAATACGATGGCGAGGCGAAGATTGCCAGCATGATCGGTCGATTCTTCGCGATGGATCGTGATAAGCGCTGGGATCGTGTTCAAGCCGCTTACGAACTTCTGACCCAAGCCAATGCTGTACGTGAAGCGGGCACAGCCATCGATGCGGTAAAACAAGCTTATGTAGCGGACGAGACTGACGAATTCATTCAGGCGACCATCATCGATGATAACGGCATTATCTGTGATAATGATGCGGTGATTTTCATGAATTTCCGTGCAGACCGTGCTCGTGAAATCAGCCAGGCCTTCGTTAATAATGACTTTGATGGTTTTGAGCGTAAAGTGGCGCCAGAGCTGTCCGCCTATGTCATGCTGACCAAATATTCAGATGAATTAGAAAACAACCCAAAAACCACCATCGCCTATTATCCAACCAGTCTGGCTAATACTTTGGGCGAATACCTACAAAATAATGGTAAAACTCAGCTTCGCATCGCTGAAACTGAAAAATACGCTCACGTAACGTTCTTCTTTAGTGGCGGACGTGAAGAGTTATATGACGGTGAAAAGCGCATCTTGGTGAACAGCCCTGAAGTGAAGACCTATGATCTAAAGCCTCAAATGAGTGCTTATGAGGTTACTGATAAATTAAAAGCAGCCATTGAGTCAGGTGAATTTGATGTACTCATCATTAACTACGCCAATGGCGACATGGTGGGGCATACAGGCGTATTCGAGGCAGCTGTAAAAGCTGTTGAGGCGGTCGATGAGTGTATTGGTGTGATCGTTGATAGTGTACAAAAGATGGGTGGGCATTTGCTGGTTACCGCTGATCATGGTAACTGCGAGCAGATGCAAGACTATGAAAGTGGGCAAGTGCACACACAGCATACGACTGAGCTTGTTCCGTTCATTTATGTGGGCGATAAGAAAGTTAGTGTACGTGAAGATGGTAAACTGTGCGACGTATCACCGACGATCCTGCATTTGATGGGAATGCCAAAGCCTAGTGAAATGACAGGCGAGAGCCTATTAATCGAAGGCTGAGCATTCGCGAGGATCTCATGAAAAAGCTGCCAATATTAACGTTGCTCTTTATGATGATGGCTGTGCCATTGTCATCGGTTGCGCAGGATGAGTTTTCTGGTTCTGCGCCTGTGCCATCTGAGCCTAATTCACAGGCTGATGAAGATCAGGGGGGTGATGTCTCTGAGATTGATTTGGGTGTGCTAGACAGTCAGCCAAATGTTCTGCATGGTATCGACGGGCTGCATCAGGGGCGTGTACCATTAAATGCCATCTCACCAAATACATTAAAGACTTTCGTGTCGGTGGTGGATTTAGTGCGCCGTGAATATCCTGACCAGAAGAATGATGATGAGCTTTTTTATCATGCCATCAACGGCATGCTGACCAAGGTGGATAGTCATGCTGAGTTTCTGGATGCTAAAGCGTTTAATAATCTTCAGTCATTCACCACGGGTAATGTTGGCGATGTTGGTATCACAGCGGTATGGCAGGAGGATGCAGGGCGCTGGGTGGTTACTAAGGTTGAGGCTGAATCTAGCGCGACCAAAGCAGGCATTGCTATTGGTGATTATCTGTATCAGATCGGTGATGTCCGTCTGACAGGCAGCCAAACCCAAAACGATGTTGCGCAGCTTTTAAGTGGCATTCTTAATACTAAAGTGGACGTCACATTCTCCAAAGCAGGTCGGTCAAAACTAACCAAAACCCTTGAGCGTACCCACAGCACGCAGTCAAACATTGAGATTCTGGTGCGTGACGGCATCGTGATCGTTAAGCTGCCTGTATTTCAAACCAACACACGCGAGCAGATCTTAAATGGTGTCTCATCAGCAGGGATACCCGTACAAGGGATGATCATCGATGTGCGTAATAATCCGGGCGGTGTGCTGGATTCGGCGGTAGATGTGGCTTCGCTTTTTATGCGTAATGAGATCGTCACTCAGGTCGAAGGGCGTCATGGCATTGAGCGTGTCATGCATACATCAGGTTCCCCGCTACTTGATGAGATTCCGCTACTCATCCTGCAAAATCGATATTCTGCCTCTGCCGCCGAAGTATTGGCTAGTGGATTACAGACTCAAGGTCGTGCACTGATATTGGGTGAAGCCAGTTATGGCAAAGGTTCGGTGCAGTCTATTATTCCAATTGGCGATAATCAGGCGGTAAAACTAACCACAGCACATTACATAACCGCCACGGGTGAGAAGATTGATAAAATCGGTGTTAAGCCCGATGTTACATTCCCTCAGGTCGATCATCAAGATGAGTTGATTGATGAGTGGCTGGAGCGCGCTTTGACCATCATGCAAGAGGGTAAGCTTACCACAGGGGTTGAGTTTGCGCCTGTTGGTGGATTTTAAGGGTTTAATAGAAAACGCGCCGATCATTGGCGCGTTTTTTTGGATTTAAATAAATCGAATAACTTCATCAAAATCAAGACGAGCCTTTGGCAGAGCCTTATTAAAATCATCATCACTGGCATAACCTAAGGTAACGACCACAGAAGCGTTTAGATTTTGGCTATTTAAATTCAAAGCATCATTTAAAAGGTTTTGATCAAATCCGCCAATCGGCGTCGCTTGAACGCCTGCCAATTCAGCAACGAGCAGCAGATGTCCAAGCGCGATGAAGATCTGCTGTTCAGCCCATTGTGATAGCTTGGCAGGTGTTTTGGCGTATTCGCTAAGGTAGTTCTGGCATAAGTTTTGGCGTGCGGTTTTGCTGTCTGGCGTTCTAAATCTGCCTGCACGTGATTCTGCATCTAACACCTTGTCTAGATGATCATCATTAAGCTGTGTGCGAGTACATAGGATGATGGTGTGCGAGGCGTTCAATACTTTTGGTGCATTATGTGCATCTGAGCCAGTCATGCTGCTTGCGGTGATGGCTTTGGTATCATCATTGGCGGCCACTAAGAATTGCCAAGGCTGAATATTGATGGAAGATGGCGCAAGGCGTAACGCTTGTAGGATGTGATCCAAAGTGGCATCGTCGATTTGCTTGGTCGGATCGTAAGCTTTACAAGTGTAGCGTGATTGTGTGATGGAGAGGTTGCTCATGAGTGTTGCCTTATTGTGTTATTTGAATGAATGCGGTGTGGCGGAAATCTTGCCATCATGAAATTCAACTTGCAGGTCTTGATTGGTGTCTATCTTGGTAGAAGATGACACAATGCGACCTTCTTGATGAATGAGTGCGTAGCCTTTATTTAGAGTTCTGGCGGGGTGCTGAATCATGATTAGGCTTTGTAGGTGGCGACAATGGTTTTTTAGGTGGTTTAGTTTATCCTCGATATTGCGATGGCTGTCAAGCAGGGCGCTGGTATGAGTCTTAGCGTGATTGATCTGCTTGGTAGCATTTACTTGTACGGCTTGATAAAGTGTATTGGTTTGGGTTTTTTGTTTGTCCAGGCGATGATTGGTGATGAGTTTGGTGCGATTCATCTCATGATGGCTGTCTTTTTTGGCAAGGAATACCAGCTTCGTGGCGGATGATTGGATGCTTTGCATTGAATTGGCGCTATTATTTTTGGCGTGCATGAGCTGTCTTTGGCTTAATGTTTGGATCTTCTGCATGGCGATTTTGGCATCTTGGGTGATGCTCATGAGCTGACGTTCAATCGCACCAATGACCTTGGATGGTGTGTCAAATCGCGTATGCGCCACTTCATCAGTAAGCACTTTATCACGCTCATGACCGATGCCCACCCAGACGGGTACAGGTTGTTCAGCGATGAGTGCTGCCAGCTCATAATCATTTAGATATGCCAAATCACCCACTGCGCCACCACCGCGGATGACCACAAGCAGGTCTGGCAGATGCTGATGAGTGTCGATAAACTGACGCATGCCGTGCGTGATGGCAATGCGAATCTCGTTGGGTGCACGATTGCCCTGAAAAGTCGCATGATGATAATGAAACTGACAAGCGCCCGCTGCCGCCAATCTATCCGCCTCTGCGCGAAAGTCCCCCAAGCCTGCGGCATTCTCTGGCGCGATAACGACCACATGGCGAATGTCGAAGGGGGCGGACAAGGCTTTGTTTAATTGGGTTAGACCTTCATCGTGTAGGCGTTTTAGCATGGCGTTATAAGCTGCTGCCAATTCGCCCAAGGTATAATTTGGATCAATGTCGCTGATGTTGATGCTAAAGCCGTACTGTGCATGGAAGCTGGCTGATGCCTTAATCAGGACGCTTGCGCCTGCTTCCAGAGCGTGCCCCGTGCTTTGGTGGAATTTGGACAGTACGCTTGATGCCCGATAACGCCACAGAGTCGCTCGACAGCTGGCGATGATTTGCCTATCGTCATTCTCTTCTGCCAATTCAAAATAATGATGCCCGCCTTTGGATGACATCGAGCGTATCTCGGCGCGAATCCATACCTCGTGATCAAAAGTATCACTGATCACCATCTTAACGGCTTCTAGATAATCACTCAGCGCCAGATGAACTCCTTGTAGCTGTGCTTGAGTGTCGTTTTGAGTCTGTAAATCGCTGAGCTCAGCAGCAATTTTGGCGTGTAATTTATCAACGTCTTGAGTGGGTTCGTATAGATTTTCCACCAAGTCTGCAATACGTTTGGCTTGTTGATTCATGATTATTAGAATAATTAAAATCATCACTATATCACAGTCTATCCACGAATAAAACTGACATCATGGGATTTTGGGTGCGATTATTTATTAGTACAAATGCATAAAAAAGCCATATTTATCATATTTATTAATATTAAAACAATAATTTCCCATTTGCTTTTCAATGGGCGTTAATGTAATTTATAAAGCGTACGACCGTACTTTTGTTGTGGTGTAGCGTTTTAGTTTTTAAAATTATCATTCAAACAATCATGGAAAATATATGAACAACCTAACGATTGACCAATCACGCATTGATGCCATTGCTCGAATAGCCACCGCTAAGAGTAGTGAGAGTGAGGCATTGCTGACGAAGTTTATCCACATTTATTATCAATATCTGCATCACGATGTCGCTAAGAGCATTAGCGATGCTGATCTTGCGGGCATGGCGTTGCATCATTTTAGCCTATTAAAAAATCATAACGGTCAAAGCCCAAGACTGGCAGTCATCAATCCTGTGAGTGATGAGCATTATTTTTCAAATAAAAAAAGCGTGATTCAGATGGCGGCGTTTGACCGTCCATTCTTGACTGATACCATGCTCATGAGCCTTGAGAAAAAAGGCGTGGCGGTGCATCGTATTTATACCAATATCGTCAAAGTGGTTCGCGATACTTCAGGCGATATCGTCGATGTGATCGGTGCTGATGAGAGTGATGCCAATATTTCACAGCAATATTCGTTATTCCACTGCCAAATCGCTCGTCAAGATGTGGCAAAGCTTGCTGAGATTCATGATGCGCTGCTTGCTAAGATCAATACATTGGATGTCATCGTCACTGACTGGTCGCAGATGCGCGATAAACTAAACAGCATCCGCCAAGAGATGGCGGGCGTACCTGTACCTACCGAATACAATTCAAAAGAAGAGGTACTAGACTTCTTGGAGTGGGTAGGTGATGAGAACTTTATCTTTATGGGTTTTCGCGAATACCGCTTCGATGGACTTGGCGAGGATGCTGAGTTGTACTCAGTCGGCGGCAGTGGATTGGGCGTGCTAAGAGGCTTATCAGAAGATTCGCTGTCTAAGAGCTTTCATCGCTTGCCACGCGAATTAAAGGGAATGCTAAGTCTGCCACGTGCGATTTTATTATCAAAATCACGCCATGAATCACCTGTACATCGTCCTGTGTATATGGATTTTTTGGGTATTCATAAATACGATGAGCAGGGTAAGCTGGTCGGTGAATATCGATTTGTTGGTCTTTTGACATCGCGCGCGTATCAGATGCGAGTGAGTAATATTCCACTACTTCGTGAGAAAGCCAATCAAATCCTTGAGCTGTCAGGCTTTGCTAAGAACAGCCATAACTACCTTAAGCTGGCTCATATCATCAATACACTACCGCGCGATGATTTATTCCAAGCGGGTATCGATGAGCTGTACCCGATGGTAAGTGCGATCAGTCAGCTTCAGGATAAGAATCGCCTACGCCTGTTCACGCGAATTGACCATTATCAACGCTTCGTGTCGTGCTTGGTATATATCCCGCGTCATAAGTTCGACACCGAGCTTCGTATTAAGATTCAAAACTTACTAACCCAAGCCTTTGGCGGTGAATCATCCAACTTCACAACAGAATTTAACGAGCTACATCACGCGCGCGTACACATTCATGTGCGTACCATTCCTGGTAAGGTAAAGCCTGTCGATACCGCGCTGCTAGAAGACAAGCTTGGTGCACTCATGCAAGACTGGTCTGACGAGTATGCGCGCGCATTAAGTGAGGAGCTGGGCGAGAGTGAGGCGAATCGCATCATCAGTAATTATGGCGACTCTGTGCCTGCTGCCTATAAGGAGCGCTATGATGCCAATACGGCTGTGGCAGACACCAAACGCCTGCTGGCCATCAATAGCCAAGAACCGATGGCTTGGCGACTGTATCAGCCCGTTGGCGAAAGTGCGGACAAGCTAACTTTGAAACTTTATGGTCAAGGCGAACCGTCTATCCTGTCGCATGTTTTGCCTATCTTGGAGAATTTTGGCGTGCTGGTCTTGAACGCAGATTCGTTCAAATTTGATAACACGCATGGCGCTTGGATTCAAGAATATCAGCTAAAACTGCGCGATGGCATTACTGTGGATCTAAATGCGGTGCGCACCCAGTTTGAGGATAGTTTGCGCGAGATTTGGCAGGGTAAGATTGAATCAGATAAGCTGAACGAGTTAGTCCTAACCACCAACCTAGATGCCTATGACGTGGTGCTGTTACGCGCATTATCGCGCTACATCGTGCAGGCACGAGCTCCGTTTTCTAATGAATATATCCATGCTACCTTGGTGAATAACCCACAACTTGCAAGCCTAATTGTGACGCTGTTCCACGCCAAGATGTCACCCGATGTGGATAATCGTGACAGCGCAGTTCAAAGCGCCAAAGATGCCATCGATGCTCAGCTGGCCAATGTAAGCAGTCTTGATGAGGATCGCATCATTCGCTGGTTCTTAGATTTGATTCAGGCGTTGCTACGCACCAGTCATTATCAAGTAGATGAAGGGGGTAATCGCAAAGACCGAGTTTCCTTTAAATTTGCCGCAAGTCAAATTCCACACCTACCTAAGCCCAAGCCGATGTTTGAGATTTATGTATATTCTCCGCGCATCGAGGGCGTACATCTGCGCGGCGGTAAAGTGGCGCGTGGTGGTCTAAGATGGTCTGATCGTATGGAAGACTATCGTACCGAAGTGTTAGGATTGGTAAAAGCGCAAATGGTCAAAAATGCCGTCATCGTACCTGTCGGGTCAAAAGGCGGCTTTGTGTGTAAAGATCGCAGCAAGGCGGCCAATCGCGAGACGTGGCAAGCTGAAGGTGTGGCGTGCTATAAGACGTTCATCCGCGGACTGCTCGACCTGACAGATAATTTGGTCGATGGTAAAGTCTTACCGCCAAGCAATACCGTGCGCCATGACGAGGATGACCCTTATCTGGTGGTCGCAGCTGATAAAGGCACGGCGACGTTTTCTGACATCGCCAACGGGCTGTCGGCCGAATATGGCTTTTGGCTACAAGATGCCTTCGCTTCTGGTGGTTCGGCAGGTTATGACCATAAAGGCATGGGCATCACTGCTCGTGGCGCATGGGAGAGCGTAAAGCGTCATTTCCGCCTGATGGGTAAAGACATTCAGACTCACGATGAGTTCACCGCGGTGGGTATTGGTGATATGTCAGGCGACGTATTTGGCAATGGAATGCTGCTGTCGAAAAACACGCGCCTACTGGCCGCCTTTAACCATCTGCACATCTTTATCGATCCTAATCCAGACGCCAAGGTTTCATTTACCGAGCGGGAGCGCCTATTCAACATGCCGCGCTCTATGTGGACAGATTATGATACTAAGCTCATCAGTGAAGGTGGTGGCGTGTTTAACCGCACAGATAAATCCATCAGCATCACGCCACAGATGAAGGCTGCTTTTGATATCGCAGAAGATAGCCTAACCCCAAATGAGCTACTTAATAAGCTATTAAAGGCGCCTTTAGATCTGATTTGGAACGGTGGTATTGGCACCTACATTAAGTCATCTGACGAAGAGCACAGCGATGTGGGTGATCGTGCCAATGACGCGATTCGTGTCAATGGTAATGAGGTGCGCGCCAAGGTTGTCGGCGAAGGCGGTAACTTAGGCTGCACCCAAAAGGGTCGCATCGAATACGCTCAAAACGGTGGTCGCATCTATACCGATGCCATCGATAACTCAGCGGGTGTGAACTGCTCTGACCATGAAGTGAATATCAAGATTCTGCTGGGCGCGGTCGTTGAACAAGATGAGATGACCATCAAACAGCGTAATACTCTGCTTGAGAGCATGACCGATGAAGTGGCTCAATTGGTGCTTCGCCAGAACTACCTACAGCCACAAGCGATCGAGTTATCCGCTCGTGAAGCCACGACCCGACTGCCAGAACACCATCAATTCATGCAGTTCCTTGAGAATGCAGGTCGACTAGATCGCGCCATCGAATACCTGCCAAGTGATGAAGTTATCAAAGAGCGCCAAGCTTTAACTCAAGGGCTGACCAATCCAGAGTTTGCCATTCTGTTGGCCTATGGCAAGATGTGGGTATATGATGAGATGCTTGATAGCGACTTAGCGAATGATGCTTATTTCTTAAATGAACTCAAAAAATACTTCCCAGATGCACTGGATGGGCCGTATTTTGATGAGATGGTAAAACATCGCCTGCATCGAGAAATCATCAGCACCTACCTAACCAACGGCTTGGTAAATAGACTTGGCATTGAGACGGTGTTCGATATTTATCGTAAGACTGATCGTTGTATCGCAGATATTACACGCGCTTATGCGGTGGTTCGCGATGTCTTTGGGGTGCAGATGCTTTGGAATGAGATCGAAGCTCTGGATAATCGAATCTCAGCCGAGCTACAGCTTGATATCGAGATTCAGATTCGTCGCAGCCTTCAATTTGCCATTATCTCACTACTTAATGCTAATGACGACCTTGATGTGGCGACATTAGTGGGTCAGCATCTAGATGTGGCTGATGGCGTGGATGAATCTTATCAATCTAAGCTTGAAGGTCAAGGTGTGCCGGCGGCGTCTGCTGCACTATTTGCCAGACTACCTGCGCAGATAGCAGCCATTAAGTAGGCAGCCTAACTCTGTAATAAGTAAAAATCAGGATGTGCAGACATCCTGATTTCTTAATTAATACAATTTAAATTGTTTATGGTTTGGACGCTTCCAATCCTGCTATGATTTGGGATTTATACTCATTCAATAATGGCAAAAGTACATCCACCACCCAAGCTCGGCGATAACCTTTTAAGCCATCAGGTAGCTGATCAATGGAGTGATCATAAGCGGTCATTAACAGCAGTTCATGAATCCAACGACCGCGAAGCAGTAGGTTTTCAGGCACATTGATGGCATGACTGTGATCATGGGCTGCTTTATCTAGGGCTTTTTTGAAAGTTTTTTCTTTGCTCTTATAAACAGGTGGTGGCAATGGTGGTAAGCTGTCAACTGATTGTGCTTTTACCATGCGTATGATGCGTATGATTTCATCGCCGTATTTGCGTAGTGAGCCACGATTGATGGTGGTTCTGGCTAATAATTTGATGCTATCAGGCAGCGTCTCTATGATCTCACGCATGGCCTGCTTATTAATGATAAAAGTGCGCGGCTCATTTGTGGCTCGTGCTAGGGCTTCTCGCCACATCACGAGTTGTTTTAGCGCGCCGATCTGTAGGCGATTGTATTCGGGTGCAGTAAAATCAAGGTATAGCACCTCATCGCTGATATTGGTGGTATGATGCAGCTCTTTGGCGTATAGATTGCTGTCTTCTATGACATAGTCGAGCACTTGATTTTGTGCTAATTTATTTTGCACCGCTTGATAAAGTGCCAACAAATAACGCACGTCATTCGCCGCATACATCTCTTGGGTGGGGCTTAATGGGCGTACCAGCCAATCCGATTGGCTTTCGCCTTTATCCAATTCAATGCCTAGGATCTCAGAAACTGCCTGGCTGTAGCCTGCTTGAAGCTTGCCTGTCAGGTACGCCACGCCGATTTGTACATCAAAAATATTCGTCAAAGGGGCATTCTTGGCAAGTAAATAAAAAATCCCCAAGTCCTCACCACAGGCATACCACACCATCGTCGGCACTTCGATCAGAGCCTGCCAAAATTCTGTTAAATCTAGGCGCGGCGCATCCACTAAGTAAATGGCTCGTCCAGTATTGACCTGAGCGAGGGCTAAGATTGGATAGTAGGTGGTGCGCTTGATGAATTCGGTATCAAGTGCGACGACATCAACAGAATCAATCTCATCGATAAGCTCATACAGCTCATCTTCGGTGCGCACCCACACGGTAGGCAGGTCATCTAAGGCATCAAAATCAACGTCATTGGCGCGAAAGAAGCCAAAACGTTCATCATCAGTAAGGGTGGTTGTCATAAGTGTATCAAATAAAAGCGCGATTTTGGAGGGCTTGGTGGAGAGTTAGGCTATCGACATATTCCAATTCGCCGCCCATAGGAATGCCTTGGGCAAGACGGGTGATTTTTTTGACATGAGGGCGCGCTGCATCTGTAATAAAAAATGCTGTGGTCTGACCTTCAACGGTCGCGCCTGTAGCCAGTATCAGCTCTTCGATGGTTTCGTTCTTGAGGCGAAAAATCAGTTCGTCAATGTGCAGATCATCCGCGCCGATGCCATCAATGGGTGATAAATGCCCACCTAGCACAAAATACTTACCGCGATAGGCACCGCTTTGTTCAATCGCCATCACGTCTGAAGCGCTCTCAACCACGCATAGAAGGGTGTCATCCCGACGTGGATCGGCACAGATGGGGCAAATTTCATCATCGCTAAAAGAATGGCAGTGTCGGCATTCTATGATGTCACGCATGGCAATATCAAGCGCTGCAGCGAGATTGATGCCTTGTAGACGTTTTTTGGAAAGTAGCTGCAAAGCCATGCGCTGTGCTGATTTTTGACCGACGCCAGGTAGTACTTGCAGCTCTTTTACCAATTGATCAAACTTTGGGGTGAGCATATTAGCCGAACAGACCTTGCATGCCTTTTGGTAGACCCATACCCGTGGTCGCGCCCGCCATGACTTCCTCAGACAGCTCATCAGCTTGGCGAACGGCATCATTGATTGCCGCTGCAACCAAATCTTCAATCATGTCAGGCTCATCATCCATTAGGCTAGGGTCGATGCTGATGCGTTTTACCACATGGCGACCTGTCATGGTGACTTTAACCAGACCATTGCCTGACTCACTATGCACTTCTTTGGTGGCAAGGCTTGCTTTGGCAGCTTCGACATTTTTTTCAACTTGCTTTTGCATGGCTTGAGCTTGTTGCATTAGGGCTTGAATGTTCATGATTATTCCTAATTTTTAATGATTAAAAGGACAAAAATTTGACTAATTATAGCATATTTTGACAAAAAAAATCCAAGCAGAACCATGGTCTTACTTGGATTTTAATGATAAATACAGTGAAATTACAATTTACATGCACCGCCTGCACAGCCATCATCGATGTCGCTTTGGCTGTCATCTGCGCCGTCACGCGTGTTGTGATAGTATAGGGTTTTTACACCAAATTTATAAGCGGTCAGTAGGTCTTGGATCAGCACTTTCATCGGCACTTTATTGCCTTCAAACTTAGAAGGATCATAGTTGGTGTTGGCAGAGATACTTTGGTCGATGAATTTTTGCATGATGCCGACAAGGCGTAGATAGCCGTTGTTGTCAGGCATTTGCCATAGCAATTCATACTGGTCAGCCAGTGATTCGATGTCAGGCACAACTTGCTTTAAGATGCCATCTTTTGATTGCTTGATAGAAACAAGACCTCGAGGCGGCTCGATGCCGTTGGTTGCGTTGGCAATCTGAGAGCTGGTCTCAGATGGCATAAGCGCAGACAGTGTGGAGTTGCGCAGTCCATGTGCCTTGATGTCAGCGCGAAGACCTTCCCAATCAAGGTGTAGTGGCTCGTTGCAGATGCCATCTAGGTCTGACTTATAGGTGTCGATTGGTAGAATGCCTTGACTGTAAGTCGTCTGATCAAACCATGGGCAAGCACCTTGCTCTTGTGCAAGCTTGTTAGAGGCTTTTAATAGATAATATTGCAACGCCTCAAAGGTGCGATGAGTCAAGCCAAGCGCTGCGTTGTCTGAGTAGCGCGTACCATTCTTGGCAAGATAATAAGCGTAGTTGATCACACCAACGCCAAGCGTACGGCGATTCATGCTGCCTTTTTTGGCGGCGATGACAGGGTAGTCTTGGTAGTCTAACAAGGCATCAAGCGCACGCACGATAAGTTCGGCGGGTTCTTCGATCTCAGACAGGTCGTTGATTTTGCCTAAGTTAATCGCAGATAATGTGCACAGAGCAATCTCGCCATTCTCATCGTTGATGTTATCTAGAGGCTTGGTCGGTAGGGCGATTTCCATACATAAGTTTGACTGGCGTATCGGTGCGACTGCAGGGTTGAATGGGCTGTGTGTATTGCAGTGATCGACGTTCTGTACATAGATACGACCTGTGCTCGCACGCTCTTGAAGCATGAGACTAAATAGCTCTCTGGCAGGAATCTTGCGTTTGCGGATGCTTTCATCGTTCTCGTACTGCGTGTATAGGCGCTCAAATTCTGCTTGGTCAGCGAAGAATGCCTCATACAGTCCTGGTACATCTGATGGACTGAACAGAGTGATTTCTTTGTTTTGGATCAGGCGTGCATATAGGGTTTTGTTGATTTGAACGCCGTAATCCATGTGGCGCACGCGGTTGTCTTCAACGCCACGGTTGTTTTTTAGGACGAGTAGGCTTTCAACTTCTAGATGCCACATTGGATAAAATAGAGTCGCTGCACCACCACGAACACCACCTTGTGAGCAGGATTTAACCGCAGCCTGGAACATTTTGAAGAATGGAATACAGCCTGTGTGCTGCGCTTCACCGCCACGAATTGGCGAACCTAGGGCGCGTATTGCGCCTGCGTTAATGCCAATGCCTGCACGCTGTGAGACATAGCGCACGATGGCAGAAGTGGTGGCGTTGATGCTGTCTAGGTTGTCACCGCACTCAATCAGTACGCACGAGCTGAACTGACGTGTTGGTGTGCGCACGCCCGACATGATGGGCGTTGGCAAAGAGATATAAAAGTTAGACGTCGCATCATAAAAACGCTTCACATAATCCAAACGCTCCGCCTTGTCATAAGCAGCAAACAAACACATACCAACCAGTACATATAGGAACTGCGGGCTTTCATAGACTTGCTTGGTGACGCGGTCTTGAACCAGGTATTTGCCCATCATCTGCTCAACAGCAGCATAAGCAAGATTCATGTCGCGTTCGTGATCGATGTAGTTATTTAGCTCATCGAATTCTTCATAAGTGTAGTCAGCCAAGATGTGCTTGTCATACTTGCCTGCTTCGGTCAATTTAGAGACGTGGTCGTATAGGTGTGGTGGCTCGTAATCGCCATAAGCGATTTTACGCAGATGGAAGATGGCAAGGCGCGCTGCTAAATATTGATAATCTGGTGTCGATGCAGAGATTAAGTCGGCGGCAGCTTTAATAATGGTCTCATGAATGTCCTTGGTGCGAATGCCATCATAAAACTGGATGTGTGACTTTAATTCCACTTGGGATACGGATACATCTTTTAGGTCTTTAGCCGCCCAAGTGATGACTTTATGGATTTTTTCTAGGTCAATTGGTTCTGATCTGCCATCGCGTTTGGTGACTTGGATTTTGTCAATATGTACCATGATGTATCCTGCGTATTTCGTCAAAAAATCGTTAAAAATCTTCAGATATGGTGTTCTTCAATGGCTTGATGATATGATTTTTATCAACTTAATCAACCCATCGCATAAAATTTAATCACTATATCTAGGTGTATTCTATTTGATGTAGCACAATATAGCCTAAAAATTTTTAAAATGCTAGCTTGTTTTTTTTGTGATTTTATGAATCTATTTTGGAAAATTTGCGAAAGCTAAATCTGGCAAGGGGTGCAGGTTTGTCAAGCGGTTTTTAAAATTTTTTGTGATAAATTTTGTCAAATTTAATGGTTTATCTTTTGATTGCTGGGTAATTTATAAAAAAATACGCACCCAAAAGGATGCGTATTTTATGGTCTATATTAACAATCAGATTACGCGCTTGCCATCAGACTTGCGTTACCACCAGCAGCCGTGGTGTTGTAGCTTTGACTGATTTCATGATATAGACGAGTAACGTCTAAGCCGTGAGTGGCATCGATAATGCGGCGAATCGAACCATCTAGGGCGGCTAAGCGTACTTGTTCATCACTTGGCATCGATTCTAAGGCGATGATGATGTTATGCGCATCTAAGCCAGCCTGCTCACTCACCACCAGGCTATCCCCGAAAAGATCAACGCTGGCGGCTAAGATATGATTTGGCAAGATGTGTGCTGTGATGCCGTTAGCTGCTAATACCGCCAATGCTTTTACGGATGCAGCTACTGTACCGCCATATAGTGCCACAGAATGCGGTGCACGCCATGATAAGGTATTGCGTTCGCCTGTTGGTCCTGGAAGCACGGTATATGCCTCGTTAAGCGAATTTTTTCGTGCTTGATCAGCGATGGCTTCCAATGAGTGAAGTTCGGCTACTGATAGGCTTAGGGCTTTTGCAGTGCTAAGCACTTGATTAAGTGCCATCTCATCCACGCGCGCAGGGAAATCAACCTCTGGCGCGTGCCAAGTGTCAAGCTTGCTTAGGCGCTGTAAGTAGAATGGACCGCCAGCTTTAGGGCCTGTGCCACTCATGCCATGACCGCCAAATGGCTGCACACCAACCACCGCGCCAACGATGTTGCGGTTGATGTATACGTTACCTGCCTCGATACGGCTGGTGATATTATCAATCGTGCCATCGATGCGGCTGTGGATGCCGTGCGTCAGCGCAAAGCCTTTTTTGTTGATGTTATCGATCAAGTCATTAAGCTCATGCGCATGGAATCGAACAATGTGCAGCACAGGGCCGAATACTTCTTTTTTGAGCTGCGCTAGGTTCTTAAGTTCGAACATTACTGGCGCGACGAAGGTGCCTTGGGCGTGTGAGCGTACTTTCACCTCATGATAAGGTGCCGTTTGCTTAAGAGTATTGATGTGGTTAAGCAGGTTCTCTTGGGCTTCTGCATCAATCACAGGACCGACATCCGTTGCTAGATAAGCTGGATTATTCACCACAAGCTCATCCATAGCGCCTTTGATCATCTCGATCATGTGATCAGCGATGTCTTCTTGGATGCATAGAATACGCAGGGCAGAGCAGCGCTGACCAGCTGAGTCAAAGGCAGAGGCCAGTACGTCAGTACATACCTGCTCAGGCAGTGCGGTAGAGTCCACAATCATCGCGTTCATACCACCTGTCTCAGCGATCAATACAGGATTGTCAGTACGTGCAGCTAGGATGGTGTTGATGCGTTTGGCGACATCGGTCGAACCTGTAAAGATCACACCATCAATGCGTGGGTCATTTGTCAATGCCGCGCCCACGTCACCTGCGCCCAGAACAAGTTGAAGCGCGTCCTTTGGTACGCCAGCTTCATGTAGCCACGTCACTGCCAGATGGGCGATGATGCTTGTTTGTTCGGCGGGCTTGGCAACGACGGTGTTACCCGCGGCCAGTGCTGAAACCACTTCACCCACAAAGATGGCAAGCGGGAAGTTCCATGGGCTGATCGCAACAACAGTACCAACTGGACTGTTTAGGTTTAGACGATCGGTCTCATCGGCATAATAACGACAAAAATCAACCGCTTCACGAACTTCTGCGATGGCGTTCGATAAGGTTTTACCAGCCTCGCGTACAGCGATCATCATCAGCAGTGCCATGTGCTTGGGTGATTCTAGCGTATCGGCAAAGCGTCGCAAGATATCAGCGCGCGCTTTTGGTGAAGTGCTTTGCCATGAGCTTTGGGCGCTGATGGCGGCACCAATCACATCAGAGATCGCATCAACCTTAATGAATGATACATGACCGACAATATCGCTGTGATCAGCCGGGTTTAGAACGGCGTGCGTTGGGTTGTGTAGCACAGGAATGCTGGTTAGAGACTTAACACTGCCAAAGTCAATGTTAAGCGCAGCATTCATGTCAGCTTGAAGTGCGGATAATACATGCTCATTAGACAAATCAATGCCATAAGAATTAAGTCGCTCGCCGTAGATGTGGCGTGGCTTAGGCGTCAGTGGGTTGGTAGTAATGTTATTAACATCGATCTCATCTAGTGGCGACACAGTCAGCTCATCGATACTTACTTTCTCATCAACGATACGGTTAACGAATGATGAGTTGGCACCATTTTCTAGTAGGCGACGCACTAGGTAGGCAAGCAAAGTCTTATGTGTACCAACTGGTGCATAAATGCGCACGCGACGACCTAGGTTCTTTTCGCCGACAACTTGGTCGTATAGGGTCTCACCCATGCCGTGCAAGCATTGAAATTCAAAGTCTTTACCTTCGCCCATCTTGTAAATGGTGGCAAGGCTTTGGGCGTTGTGTGTGGCGAATTGTGGGAAAATGGCGTCTTGAGCGGCAAGTAGCTTCTGTGCACATGCAAGATAAGACACGTCGGTGTGAACCTTACGCGTATAGACAGGATAGCCATCCATGCCATCGACTTGTGCCCATTTGATTTCGCTGTCCCAGTATGCGCCTTTAACCAGACGAATCATTAGTTTTTGGTTGTTACGACGCGCCAGATCAATCAGGTAATCAATCACATAAGGGCAGCGTTTTTGATATGCTTGTACGACAAAGCCGATGCCATTAAAGCCTGCCAGATCTGGGTCTGACACCAGTTTTTCCATCAGATCAAGCGACAGTTCTAAGCGGTTGGCTTCTTCAGCATCAATGTTTAGACCGATGTTATATTCTTTGGCCAGAACGAATAGGGCTTTTAGGCGTGGCAGCAGCTCGTTCATCACGCGGTCGTGTTGAGCGCGGAAGTAGCGTGGATGAATGGCAGATAGCTTAACCGAGATGCCATTGCCATTATACACGCCGCGACCTTGGGCATCTTTGCCAATGGCGTGGATGGCGGTCACATAGTCATTATAGTAACGGTCAGCATCTGCCTCGGTCATGGCTGCTTCGCCTAGCATGTCAAAGCTGAAACGATAGCCTAATTTCTCGCGCTCTTTGCCATTATCTAGAGCTTCTTGGATGGTTTGACCTGTGACGAATTGTTTGCCCAGCATCTTCATGGCGTAATTAACACTACCACGGATGAATGGTTCGCCGCCTTTTTGGATTACGCGGGTCAGTGCCGAACCTAGGGATTTTTCGCTGACATCTGAGGTTAGTTTGCCGGTCAGAACAAGACCCCAAGCCGCAGCATTTACGAACATCGATGGACTGTTGCCGACGTGACTTTTCCAGTCACCATCAGATAATTTATCACGGATAAGTTTGTCGCGCGTGGCGTTATCAGGAATGCGAAGCAGGGCTTCGGCCAGACACATGAGCGCAATGCCTTCCTCGCTAGATAAAGAAAACTCGTGCATCAACGCATCAACGCCTGATGACTTACTGCGGTCAGCTCTTACCTGCGTGATTAGGCGACGCGCCAGATCGGTGATTTCATTTTTTTGTTCTTGGGTAAAATTAAGCGTGTTCGCCAAGTTTTGAACCGCAGTGGGTTCATCTAGACGATAGGCAGACGTGATCGCATCACGCAACGGAGTTTGAACATGCGCAAAGTTAAACATGGGTTTTCCTTCATAAAGTGGTAAAAATAAGCGCTTTATTAGGATATTTTAAAATAATTATTGGTCTGAATAATTATTATGTAAAGGCAGCTTATGACTGATTATTATACCATTATATTGATAAAAATTATCAATATAAAATTTTGACAAATGCAAAAAAGCCAAAAGTACATGCTTTTGGCTTTTTGGATGGAGGGCGTAATTAGCGGATTTCGACGCTTGCGCCATTTTGGATGTTGGCGTGTAATTCTAGCACATCCCAGTTGGTCAGGCGAATGCAGCCAAGTGACGATTGACGGCTGATGCCTTCTGGTTTTGGTGAACCGTGGATGCCGTAGCTTGGTTTGTTTAAACCCATCCATACGACACCAACAGGGCTATTAGGACCTGGTGGTAGGATGAAGGTTTTTTTGTTGGTTTCGCTCTCGCGGTTTACTGTTGCCTTGTAGTGCGGCATCTTAACCTTGTTAATGACTTTAAATTTACCACTTGGGGTGGCGGTTGCAGCGCTGCCGATGGTGGTCGGATAGGTGGCGACTAGGGTATCGCCATCATAGGCGTATAGGATTTTATCATTACGATCAGCGACCACGCGGGTGACGCGACCTTCAAAAGGTTTGCCTGGATTGATGACGGTAATGGTCTCGCCTGCAACGAATTTTTTATTTGGATTAAGTTTCTTTAGGTAAGCAACGTCCATATGAAAACGCTCGCCGAGCATCTCTTGGATGCTCTCATAACCAAGAGCTTTAAGCTTAGAGCGTGATTCGGCATCACTTGGTAGTGCCTTATATAGACCTTTGGTGTCTTCTTTGGTGATGGTGTATGACACCAATACAGGCTGATTTGGATCGATTTTCTTGGTCATCTCTACCCAAGTCGCTTCATCCATCCTGCCGGTAGGCTCTAGATTGCGCATTTTTTGGAAGTTAACCAGTGCTTTTTTACTGTTCATGCCCCAGCCACCATCGACTGGGCCAGGAGATGCGTGGTTCCAATCAAGCAATACCTGCATCTTAACAGTCATTGCAGTATTCACCTTCATGTTCGGCGACCACGTTGATTCGTTAACTTGCTTGGCATAGTCTGATAGGTTGACGGTGGTGTAACGTTTGCCGTCTTGCTCGATGCTTTGGATGGCTGAATTATCTACAGTAGCTGACTGTACCACCTCACCATCAACGATGTCGCCATCGGTAAGATCTTGGGCGTGCGCCCCCAAACTTAGGGTCAGTAGGGTGGCTGCTAGAAATGTTTTTTTAAGTAGCATAATAATCTTCCAATACGATTAAACCTGCCTATCATAGCACAGTTTTGGTTGGCTTAAAAGTTTTGCTAAATATGTGCGTTTAACGAATCAGCTCGATTGTGCCACTGGCATTGTAGCTAAGTGTTGCTTTTCCGCTTTCTAGGTTTAAGTTCTCGATGTCTGTGCTTTCATTTCGAGCCATCGACATGGCAGTTGGTATTGCATGAGAATAGTAGTTATCGTTATCGCCCAGCTGTACATTCACGATTTTGTAGTCTTTGGCGCCAAAGACCTGGGCGATGGTTGCTGCTTCTTGTTGAAATTGCTTGGCGGCATCCAAGGTCAGCTGTTTTTTTAGGTTGTCTTGGCTCTTGTCAGACACATTAAAAGACAAATGATCTAGCGCCATCATGGTCTGTAGATCGGCGATGAGCTGACTTGATTGCTCGAAGTTCTGGCTTTTAATTTGGATGGATGCATTGCCTGTAAAGCCGCTAATATTGTCATTCGAGCCATAGCGCGGATAGGTGCTGTGGCGGCCTGTCGTGGCGATGACATCGGGGTATTTTTTGGCGATGGCAAGGGCATTATTGATGGTATCGTTTAAAGTCTTGGCGATTTCTTTGGCGGTCTTTGCTTCGGTGGTTTTGGTTAAAGTAGCACGCATCTCGTCATTGTCAACTTGTGTCTTCGCTTCAACACTAAAACTGATGCGATTATAATTGTCGCCACTCTGGGCGTGGGCAACACCTAAGGCACTCATTGCAAGTGCGCTGATGCCAAGTAAGTTGATGATTTTTGACGGTTTGATCATAATAATCCCCATTGCTAAAAATGATTTATTATAAGAGTTAGCGTTCGGATATTTGGTAATTTTGGGTAAAAATAAAGCAGATTTGTGAGTACTGTTTGTGGCTTATTTTATAAAATTGTAATAAAAAAACGCACCAAGGCGGTGCGTCTTCATGAATGGATTAAAGCTTGATTTTGTCTTTTAGTAAGAATTCCATCAGTGCCTTTTGGGCGTGCAGACGGTTCTCCGCCTCATCCCACACCACAGCACGAGGATCATCAAGCAAATCTTCGCTGATCTCTTCACCGCGGTGCGCAGGCAGGCAGTGCATGAACAGCATATCTGCATCAGCAGCGTCTAGGATGGCTTTGTTGACTTGATAATCAGCAAAGTCTTTTTCGCGTTGTTTTTGTTCTTCTTCTTGACCCATGCTCGCCCACGCATCGGTAACGATAAGGTGAGCGCCTTTGGCGGCTTCAAGAGGGTCATCGACCAAAGTCACGCAATGTGCGTATTTATCAAGAAGCTCTTGTTTTGGCTTATAACCGTCCGGTGCGCTAACACGAAGCTTAAAGCCGAACTGATGCGCAGCGATCATATAAGAGGCGCACATGTTGTTACCATCGCCAACCCACACGACAGTTTTGTCCTTGATGTCGCCTCGATGCTCAAAGAATGTCTGCATGTCTGCCAATAACTGACAAGGATGATAATCGTCGGTCAGAGCGTTAATCACGGGCACGCTAGAGTAGTCGGCAAAAGTCTGCACGCGCTCATGTGCAAAGGTGCGAATCATGACGATGTCCACCATACTGCTGATGACGCGCGCCGAGTCCTCGATCGGTTCACCGCGTCCCAACTGAGTGTCATTCAAAGATAAGAACAGTGCCTGACCACCAAATTGACCCATGCCTGTCTCAAAAGACACGCGCGTTCTGGTGCTTGATTTCTCAAAAATCATCGCAAGCGTGCGACCAACAAAAGGACGATAAATCTCGCCATTATGCTGCATTTTTTTGAGTTCAGAGGCGCGATGGATGACCATGCGTAACTCTTCAGGGCTTAGATCCATTAAGGTAAGAAAGTGGCGAGGGCTGCTCATATCAACTCCTTGTGGGGTGTTTGGCGCATTGGCAAAAATAGTAAAAAAGCAAGTATAACAAAGCTATATTAAAATAACTAGCCTTATCAACAAAAAACCTTATTCTGATAAAGGATTATCCACCAAGGACTCGGTAAGCACTTGACGAATCGGGCGGGCGGTGGTGCGGCACATGAGCTCATAACCAATCGTCCCTGCGCAGGTGGCAATCTCATCAATAGACGGTGCGCCATCTTGACCCCATAGGATGATTTTTGCCCCGACGTCGGCATTCGTGTCGGTCAGATCTACCATCATGATGTCCATGGCGACTCGCCCAACGATGGGTGCATGGATGATGATGTCATTAACCATGACGCCAACGAATGCCTGCTGAACCACGCGCGGATAGCCGTCGCCATAGCCGCAGCTTACGATGCCGATCCGGCTGGGCTTCGGCGCACGCCATAGAGCGCCGTAGCTGACCGATTCGTCTGTCTCGACGTACTGAACTGCCATAATGTGCGTGCTAAATATCATTGCAGGCTTAAGATTAAGCGTGCGTGCATCGATATGAGAAAATGGGCTTGAGCCATATAAGGCAATACCTGCACGCACCCAATCATGATGCTGATCTGCATGCTTAAATATACCTGCTGAATTACATAATGACCCTAGAATGTCAGGGCTTACCGTATCACGCAGTTCATCCAATAGATCATTAAAACGACTGATCTGCCGCGCTGTGATGGGGCTATCATCTTCGTCTGCGCAGGCAAAATGACTGGTTAGAATAAGCTTATAACCTTTGTCGTGTAGTAGCTTGGCGGCAGCGATGGTGTCCTGTCTATTAAAGCCAAGGCGGTTCATGCCGGTGTTGTATTTTAGCCAGATGGTGTTGGTGAAGCTGTCAGGATCAGGGGTGTGTTCTAAGGCATCATCGAGCTGATATTTGTTATGAAGCACCGCGCCAAACCCTTGATTGATGGCAGTCAGCCATTCGTCGGTGCCAAACGCCCCTTCGATGAGTACGATGGGTTTATTGATGCCGATGGTCTGGCAGGTTTTTTTGACTTCTAATGCCTCACTCATGCATGCCACGCCAAACGCGTCGGCCTGTTTTAGGCCTGCCAGTGCATATGACACGCCATGTCCATACGCATTCGCCTTGACCATCGCCATGACTTTGGCGGGTGCTTTGGGATTTAGTGTGTCTTTGATGGTGGATAAGTTATGAGCCAGCGCGCTTTGATCGATGGTCAGTGCGGTGTTTCGCATGAAGGAGTATCCGTATTAATGGTTTATTATTCATCGCCTTCGTAATCTTCAGGCATGTAACCGCCTGCGATGAAATTGGTAAATCGAGTGAACTGACCTTCAAATCGTAAGGGAACAGTGCCAATCGGTCCGTTACGCTGTTTACCGATGATGATCTCAGCAAATCCTTTATTATCCGCCTTGTCTTTGTTATAGACTTCATCGCGATAGATGAACATGATGAGGTCGGCATCCTGTTCGATCGCACCTGATTCACGCAGATCTGACATGACAGGACGTTTATTCGGTCGATTCTCTAGGCTTCGGTTAAGCTGAGATAGGGCGACGACAGGGCAGTTCATCTCGCGAGCCAGGGCTTTTAGGCTTCGGCTGATTTCACCGATCTCACCCACGCGGTTGTTCTCCATGCCGGGGACTTTCATGAGCTGCAGGTAGTCGATAATGACCATGCCAAGCCCGCCTTCATGGTTCTTGGCGATGCGTCGACAAGTAGAGCGCACCTCGGTGGGGGGTAGGTTGTTACGGGCATCGACGTATAGATGCTTGTCTTGAAGCATGGTGACGGCGGTTGAGAACTGAGCCCACTCTTGCTCGCTCATGTTGCCTGAGCGCAGATTGGTCTGATTGATCTGCCCAAGCGACGAAAGCATACGCGTGACAATAGATTCAGCAGGCATCTCCATAGAAAATACCACCACAGGCAAGCCTTGCATGAGTACCGATTCTGCCAAATTCATCGCAAAAGTTGTCTTACCCATCGATGGACGAGCCGCCACGACGACCATATCGCCTTTTTGTAGACCTTGAGTTTTGTTGTTAAGTTCTTCAAATGGCGTGGCAAGACCGATCATCGAGCCATCACGTTTTTTGAGTTCATCGAGTTGTACGACGACGTTTTGTAGAATGTCAACGATGTTCTGCGCGCCTTGTTTGCCCACGCCGCTTGTGTAATTCTCATTAATGCGAAAAATATCCGCCTCAACCGTGTCTAGAATCTCGCTGACGGTTTGTTTTTTGGGATGGTAGGCGAGATTTAGCATGTTATTTGCCGCCTTGATCAGCTGGCGGTACACCGAAAACTCACGCACGCGCTCAGCATAAGGCACAAGGTTGAACAGCGTCGCAGGACTTTGGTTAATCTGCATCAGGTACTCTTCACCGCCAGCAGCGTTCAGCAGGTTCTGTGCGTTTAGATAGTCATGCACCATCAGACTGTCATAAGGCTGATTCACTCTAGATAAGTGTGTGATGGCGCGAAAAATGTGCTTATGACGCTCCCCATAAAAATCCTCATCTCTGATGATGCTGTCCACTTTCTCAAAAGACTCATCAATGCTCATCAATGACGCAAGCAAAGCTCGCTCAATCTCAATGTTGTGCGGTGGCTGTAGGCTCAACAGATCATCGCCAGCGCTTGATGTGGCAGGCGCTAATTTATCTTTGTTATTCTTGAAGGCGCTGATCGCATTCTCAAAGGCGGAATTCACGGCTTTGGCGGTGTCTTGTAAATCGGTCATGATGAATCGAGATGGTGACAATGATGGGTGCAAATTTTAGCATAAAAGCAAAATAAAAGCGGTATAATAACGGTAAAATTTAATGATTAAAAGCGAATATTTAATAAGGAAAAGTTATCCATGAATGTCCAAACCTCCCACATAAAGCCGCTACTTATCACCACTGGCGAGCCAGCCGGCATTGGCATGGATATCGTGATCGACGTGCTTTGTCATCATGGTGATGTGCTACCAAAGCCGATTTTTATCACGGCTGACATACACGCATGGCAAGAGCGTATCACAATGCTCCAAGAAGTGGGTAAAATTAGCCATGCGCCAAGCTTTGGGGTGATTGAGCTTGATGACATTATACATGGTGGCGATTTGCTGGATTTGGCTCAGGCGTCATCAACAAAGCAAGATGTATCTATTATTAATGTATCATGCAAATACAAAGTAAATGCGGGCGAATTATGCACTCATAACGCCCCAATGGTGGAGAAGCAGTTGAGGATTGCTCATCTTTTGGCAAATGATGGCATCATCGGGGCGATCGTTACCGCCCCGATCCAAAAATCAGTCCTCATCGATGCCGATGTACGCCTAGATAGCGGCGAGATGTTCAGCGGTCATACCGAGTACTTTATGCATAAGGCAGGGTGTGATAAGGTAGTGATGATGCTTGCCAATGCCAAAATGCGTGTGGCGCTTGTTACCACACATATTCCCCTGAGGGACGTGGCGAATGCAGTTACACGCGATGAAGTTCGTCAGACCGTCGTGATTACAGAGCAAGCCATGCGCACGCAGTTTGGCATTAAGCACCCTAAGATCTTAGTGTGCGGACTCAATCCACACGCGGGGGAGAGCGGCCATCTGGGCAATGAAGAGATGATGACCATCAACCCTGTACTACAAGAATTCATTGATGATGGGGTGGACATTAGTCTTGCCATGCCTGCTGATACATTATTTACTGATAAATATCTGCAATCAGCCGATGCCATCATCGCCATGTATCACGACCAAGGACTTGCTCCCTTAAAGTCGCACGGTTTTGGCGACACGGTTAATATTACGCTGGGCTTGCCTTATGTGCGTACGTCCGTTGACCACGGCACGGCGCTGGATCTAGCTGGCACAGGCAAGGCGAGCGCAAGCAGTCTCATTCAGGCCATTCTCATTGCGCGTCAAATGTGCAGCTAAATCATCAAAATCGCAGGACACCTTTATCGGTTATCACCATATCTACGCCCTTATCCCACTCGTTAACCATTAAATTTTCAACAACTTGAAAATGATAGCACCAACCCACTTTTAAGCCATGAAAGCGGGCAAAGGTGCGGTCATAAAATCCACCTCCCATGCCAAGTCGATTGCCACACTTATCTACAGCCACAAGCGGGCAAATAATCATGTCCATGTTATCTGCACTTATGCCATATCTGGCAAAGGGTTCTTTCATGCCAAGTTTGTGGCGTTTTAGGGGTGTTTTGGCTAATGGCAAAAACACAGGGGCAAAGCGTAAAGGCTTATTCTTAATGGTAATCGGTAAAAACGGCGTAAAACCATGATTTTGGCAAAATGCCAAAATCGGTGCGGTGGGCAATTCGCCAAAATCGTCCAAATACAGCCCAATCTTGGCATTTTTGGGCAAATAAGGTAATAGTTTGGACAAATATAAACTTGCTGATAGGGCGGCAAACTGGCGTTGCTTGGTGGTAAGATCTCTTCTTTGTCGGCGAATTTTTTTTCTTAATAAGGCGTTATCCATGAGTTTTTCCAATTGATATTATAAATTTTATCATTTAATAATGAGAATGATTTATGATTGAAAATTGTTTTTGATGGTGTTATAGTAACATCAACATTTTAGCAGTTTTTATCCACCAAACAAGGAAAATTTATGACCGAATTTCGCATTGAAAAAGACACCATGGGCGAAGTGCAAGTCCCTGCCAATGCCTATTTTGGAGCTCAAACTCAGCGTAGCCGTGATAATTTTAAAATCGGGGGCGAGACCCTGCCACGCCCACTCATTGTCGCTATGGCAACCGTCAAAAAAGCTGCTGCTTTGACCAATGCCGAGCTTGGACGTATTGAAAATAGCCAAAAAGACTTAATTGTACAAGCCACCGATGAAGTGATTGCAGGCGGGCTTGCTGACCAGTTTCCGCTCGTGGTATGGCAAACAGGCTCTGGCACGCAGTCTAATATGAACATGAATGAAGTCATCGCCAACCGAGCCAACGAGATTGCAGGCAATCCAAAAGGCACTTATAAGTCCGTCCACCCCAACGACCATGTAAACCACGCCCAATCCACCAACGACAGCTTCCCCACCGCCATTCGTGTGGCGGCAGCGGTGGAGATTAACCGCTCACTTATCCCTGTCGTCAAGGCGTTGCGTGATACGCTTACCAAAAAGTCTGCCGACTTTGCAGGCATCGTCAAAATCGGACGCACCCATTTGCAAGATGCCACACCGCTCACCTTGGGGCAAGAATTTAGCGGTTATGTGGCGCAGCTTGATTTGGCACTCGTGAGAATTGACAACGCTTTGCAAGGCTTGTATCAGTTGCCACTTGGCGGAACAGCCGTGGGTACAGGGCTAAATAGCCACCCTGACTATGCCGTCAAATCTGCCGAAAAAATCGCTGAGCTGACAGGTTTGCCCTTTGTCACTGCTCCTAATAAATTTGAAGCTCTAGCAAGCCGTGATGCCGAAGTGTTTGCCTCCGGGGCATTAAAGACTTTGGCAGGTAGCCTAAACAAAATCGCCAATGACGTCCGCTGGCTATCTAGCGGCCCTCGTTGTGGTCTGGGCGAGATTACCATTCCTGAGAATGAGCCAGGATCATCTATCATGCCAGGCAAAGTAAACCCCACGCAGTCAGAAGCCATGACCATGGTGGTCGCTCAGGTCATAGGCAACGATGTAACGATAAACATGGCAGGGGCGAGCGGTAATTTTGAATTGAACGTCTTTATGCCTGTCATCGGCTTTAATCTCTTGCAATCCATTCGCTTGCTTGCGGACGCTTGCAACAGCTTTAACGATAACTGTGCGGTAGGCATTGAACCAAATCGTGAAAAGATTGACTACTTTTTGCACAATTCGCTCATGCTGGTAACTGCCTTAAATCGCAAAATCGGCTATGAAAATTCGGCAAAAGTTGCCAAAACCGCTTATAAAGAAAATAAAACTTTGAAACAAGTGGCGGTGGAGCTTGAGCTATTGACCGAGCAAGAATTTGATGAATGGGTACGACCAGAAGACATGGTTGCACCGAAGTAATCAAAAATCAAGGGTATGTAAATAAGGGCGAGTGATGAACCGACCCCCAAATCTTAGACACAAGATTAAAGGTTAGGTTAATAAAGCTAAGTGGTTTGACCAAGGACTAAGTTTCTGTATCTGACAGGACTTAGTCCTTTTAGTTTGGTCTTTATTCTATCATAATTGTAATAATGAATGTACCCATCAATCGTTGTTTTGAGTTCATTGATGGATGTAAAGTTGGTTTGTACCGGTACACTTCTTGGCAGGTTTGAAGATGCCAGTAGGTTGTTAAGTTTGTGTTTATGCCTTAATTCTTGAACAATCAGGACTTGTTCTTTAATTGTTCCTTTTGACGAATTAAGTCATCTAGCTTTAGGTAGTCGTTTTCTGCTCTAAGATAGGCAAGTTCAGTAAGTAAGTCATCAACGCTTTTTCATTGTCTGGTTTGGCTTGAAGACTTTAACCAGTTTGACAGTGAAGCAGGTTGTGGTAGATTAAGCTCTGTGGAAAGCTGAGTTAGGGATTTGCCATTTTGAATTTGTTTGATTGCGTCAAGTTTAAAGTCTGTGTCATAGACAGCTTTGGTAATTCGTCTTTGAATACCATAAATGCCATGTTTTTGATAGAGTTTGACCCATTGTTCAACAATGCTGTCTGTGTATAGGTTAAACTTTTTAGCGGTTTGCTTGTAACTGTGTCCGTTTAGATAATATGCTATTACAGACAGTTTAAAGTCGGTTGTGTATTTTGCCATAGAAAGCACCCCAAAGGTCAGTGTGAGTGGCGAGCTTTGGGGTGCGGTTCATTTTTGACACGCTTTTATTTTGGGATAAATCACTTAGGAAACACAGGGCGGCTGCCGGGGGTTTCACGATTTAAGTGCAAAAACGCTCGATGACGCTCGTATTTGTCAAGCACATCATTGATGACCTGCTCGCTGTTAAAGCCTGACAAATCATTGCCTTGCAAACCTTCAAACAAATACGTCTCCAAGCGATAATAAAACTCTTGCCCATCATCAACCGTTGGACGCTCTGGCACAGGGTATTTAACGGGGACGATGCCATACACGAAGTTATACTCGTCCTTATAATCCACCGTCAGCATATGTTGCACAAGGCTTGGCTCATCGCCCAAGGCAACCGATTCCACCCGCACCGACAGTCCCTTTTGGCGTAGAGCGTCCGCCACGTCAGTTAGGGCAGGCAGGCAGACATTTGTCATCATCGCTTTTGTCTCTGGGGTGTCAGGATAGGCGGTAATGCGGTGCAGACGATTTTGCCAGTCGCTCACGTCTACGCCCCCTGCCACAGGCACGGCATTGATTTTGGTAATCTCTTCTCTAAAATCTTCAAGGCGTAACGACTTAAACAGCCCTACCATGACAAAAAACATGACAAAGCTAAATGGCAAGCCCATGACAATAGTCGCCTTTTGTAGGGCGGTGATGCCGTCCGTCATCAGCATGGCAGCGGTCAGCATGCCGATTGCCACCGCCCAAAACAGGCGTATCCAAATGGGGGGCGTGTCGGTGTTTTTTTGGCTTTTGAAGCTAAAATTACTAAGCACGATCGCCCCAGAGTCTGCCGATGTTACATAAAACAAAAGTCCTGAGACAAAGGCGATGATTGCCGTTACCGAGAACCACGGATAAGTGGATAACAGCTCATAAAAACCAATCTCAGGGCGTGCGATGATCTTTTCGGCAAAGGCAAGGTTACCTCCCAAGACTTCATTTAAGGCACTGTTGCCCATGACTGAAAGCCAAGCAAGCGTAAACACAAAGGGAATGGACAAGGTGCCGATGACAAATTCACGAATGGTACGACCCTTTGAGATTTGAGCCAAAAACAGTCCCACAAAAGGTGACCACGCAATCCACCACGCCCAAAAGAACAGCGTCCAGTCTTGAATCCATTGTTTTTGTTCGGGCGTTTGGTTGTAGGCAAAGGTGTCTAGTGTCAAAGTTGGAAAACGGCTAAGATAGTCGCCCACGTTCATGACAATGGCGTTTAGCAAAAATTCGGTATTGCCCAAAAACAGCACAAACAGGGTAAGTCCCAAGGCAAAATAAATGTTAAGCTCCGATAGGATTTTGATGCCCTTGGATGCCCCTGTGGTTGCCGACACAATAGTAATGGCGACCGCTAGGGCGATAAGCACAATTTGCCAAAGTAAGTTTTCAGGCAAATCAAAAATAACGTGCAGACCGTAGTTTAATTGCACAACCCCGATACCGCAAGTGGTGGCAATACCAAAAATCGTCCCCAAAATCGCCGCCACGTCCACAGCATGACCGGCAGGTCCATCAATCTTTTTGCCAATCATGGGGTACAATGCCGAGCGAATGGTTAGGGGTAGATTGTAGCGGTAGGTAAAATAGCCAAGGGCAATGCCCACCAACGCATACATACACCAACCTGTCAGTCCGTAGTGAAAAATCGTCCACATCAAGGCTTCACGAGCCGCCTGTGTGGTCTGACCGTCCCCAACAGGCGGATTCATGTACTGCATGATAGGCTCTGCCACCGAAAAAAACATGATGTCGATGCCAATCCCTGCGGCAAACAGCATGGACGACCACGTCAAAAGACTGTACTTGGGTTGGGAGTGCTTGGGACCTAGCTTGATGTTGCCATAGCGAGAGCAGGCGATAAACAGCACAAAAATGATATACACCGATGCGGCAAAAAAGTAATACCAACCAAAAGTGGTACTTACCCACGCCAGCACACCGTCCAAAATGGCGGACGCGCTGTCATTAAACATCATGGTATATAAGCTAAAAAAGACGATAATCACCGCCGAACAGATAAACACCGTTCGGTTTAGGTGACCGTCTTTGGATTTGGTATCTTCCATAGTGTTACCTTCCAAGTTCGTTAATGATATAAAATTGCTAGGGCGTACTAAGTTTTCATCTTATTTTATGAGAATGTTATCAAGGTTTAACACACCCTAAATGGTTTTTAAAAAACCTAATAAATTTACAAAATGTTTACAAAAATCAATTCAAATATACAATCATTTTACACAAATTAAACAAGAAAGTCATTAAAAATCAATTATTTGCGTTATAGATAATTTTTTGTTATCATAACCTATCTCTTTGGTTTCATCAACCTTTGAATAAAATTTATAAGTTTTGATGATAAATTTTTAAAAATATAGGAGTCTTGTTATGGCATTGTCATCACTACCAAACGTAGAACAAACATCACTATACATCGGCGGAAAGTATGTATCCGCCAGTAGCGGGGAGTTTTTTGAGACGGTCAATCCTGCTACAGCAGATACGCTTGCCAAACTGCAAAGTGCTTCGAAAGCGGACGTGGATAAAGCGGTACAAAGTGCCAAAGAAGGACAAAAAATCTGGGCAAGCATGACAGCGGTGGAGCGTTCTCGGATACTGCTAAAAGCGGTGGCAATTTTGCGTGAACAAAACGACGAGCTGGCACGCTTTGAGACGGCGGACACAGGCAAGGCAATCAGCGAGACCGCTCATGTGGATATTGTTACAGGGGCGGACGTCTTGGAGTATTATGCAGGGCTTGCCACCGCCGTTGAAGGAGTGCAAGTGCCACTTCGCACGGGCAAAGAAGGAAGCTTTTTTTATACTCAAAGAGAACCGCTTGGCGTGGTGGCAGGGATTGGGGCGTGGAATTATCCCATTCAAATCGCCCTATGGAAATCCGCCCCTGCCTTGGCATCTGGTAATGCCATGATTTTTAAGCCGAGTGAAGTTACGCCTTTGACCGCCCTAAAACTTGCCGAGATTTATACCCAAGCTGGCGTGCCTGATGGGGTGTTTAATGTCGTGCAAGGTGGTGGTGATGTGGGGGTGTATCTGACCGAACACCCTGACATTGCCAAAATCTCATTTACAGGCTCGGTGGCAACAGGCAAAAAAGTGATGAGCCTTGCAGGAGCATCATCACTAAAAGACGTAACCATGGAGCTTGGCGGTAAGTCGCCTTTGATTGTTTGTGATGATGCCGACATTGAGCTGGCGGCGGACGTGGCGATGATGGCAAACTTTTATAGTACAGGACAAGTGTGTACCAATGGCACACGAGTTTTTGTGCCAAGTGTCAAAAAACACGCCTTTGAACAAGCCATTTTGGCACGCCTGCCCAAAGTTCGCTTGGGCAACCCAACTGATGAGACAACCAACATGGGGCCTTTGGTGAGCTTTGCCCACATGGAGCGAGTGCTTGATTATATGGAGCAGGGCAAAAAAGCAGGGGCAACGGTGCTGTTTGGTGGACGACGTGCGGTGGCGGATGATTTTGTCGAGCATGGCGAGTCGCTGTCCAAGGGGGCGTTTGTGCTACCGACCGTCTTTACTGATTGCACCGATGAGATGAGTATTGTTACTGATGAGATTTTTGGACCCGTCATGAGTATTTTGACTTATGATGATGAAGATGAAGCGATAGAGCGCGCCAATGACACGATTTTTGGCTTGGCAGGGGGCGTGGTTACGTCTGATTTAAATAAAGCTCATCGCATTACCCACGCCTTGCAAGCGGGCATTTGCTGGGTCAATACATGGGGCGAGTCGGACGCTAAAATGCCTGTGGGTGGCTATAAGCAATCAGGTGTTGGGCGTGAAAACGGGATGATGACACTGGATTATTACACCCAAGTCAAAGCCATTCAGGTGGAAATGGGTAAATTTGAATCCATTTTTAAATAATATCAATCAAAACTTATCAAACCACAAGGAAAATACTCATGGCAGAATATGACTATATCATCATCGGAGCAGGTTCGGCAGGTAATGTCCTTGCCACGCGTCTGACAGAAGACAGCGATGTGAGCGTGCTACTTTTGGAAGCAGGTGGTCCTGATTATCGCTTAGATTTTCGTACGCAAATGCCTGCGGCACTGGCGTACCCCTTGCAAGGCAAACGCTACAATTGGGCGTATCTGACCGACCCTGAGCCTTATATGAATAACCGCCGTATGGAGTGCGGACGTGGTAAGGGGCTTGGCGGTTCATCGCTCATCAATGGTATGTGCTATATTCGTGGTAATGCCATGGATTTGGACAATTGGGCAAAAATGGACGGGCTAGAAGATTGGAGCTATGCTGACTGTTTGCCCTATTATAAAAAGAGCGAGACCCGTGATGTGGGCGAAAACGACTATCACGGTGGCACAGGTCCTGTGAGCGTAACAACTTCACAGCGTGGCACGGCAATTGGTAGTAACGTGCTGTTTAATGCCATGGTAGAAGCAGGCGTGCAAGCAGGCTATCCACGCACTGATGATTTGAACGGCTATCAGCAAGAAGGTTTTGGACCTATGGACAGAACGGTTACACCAAAAGGACGCCGTTCTAGCACGGCTCGGGGCTATCTAGACATGGCAAAATCACGCCCCAATCTCACCATAAAAACCCATGCCGTAACCGACAAAATCCTATTTTCAGGTAAGCGTGCCATTGGCGTGCAGTATCTACAAGGCAATGACACAAATCCCACAACCGTCCATGCCAAGCGAGAAGTGATACTTTCGGCAGGGGCGATTGCATCTCCACAGATTTTACAGCGTTCGGGCATTGGGGCAAAAAATTTGCTTGATGAATTTAAAATCCCTGTTGTGCATGACTTACCAGGGGTGGGCGAGAACTTGCAAGACCATTTGGAGATGTATCTACAATACGAATGCAAAAAACCCGTATCGCTGTATCCTGCCCTAAAGTGGTACAATCAACCTGCCATTGGGGCAGAGTGGCTGTTCTTGGGAACGGGCATTGGGGCAAGCAATCAGTTTGAGGCAGGGGGCTTTATCCGAACTCGTCCTGAATTTGAATGGCCAAATATCCAGTATCACTTTTTGCCAGTTGCCATTAACTACAACGGCTCAAATGCCGTAGAAGAGCATGGTTTTCAAGCACACGTTGGCTCCATGCGTTCGCCGTCTCGTGGGCGTATCCGCCTAAAATCGCTAAATCCCCACGACCACCCTAGCATTTTGTTTAATTATATGTCGCACGAGCAAGACTGGCAAGAGTTTAGAGACGGCATCCGTATCACTCGTGAAATTATGCACCAGCCTGCTTTGGATGACTACCGTGGGCGTGAGATTAGCCCAAGCCGTCAAGCCCAAACCGATGCCGAGCTTGATGAATTTGTGCGTAATCATGCCGAGACCGCTTATCATCCGTCTTGTAGTTGTAAAATGGGCATGGACGATATGGCGGTGGTGGACGGACAAGGGTGTGTGCATGGCTTAGAAGGCTTGCGTGTCGTTGATGCGTCTATCATGCCCCTTATCATCACAGGCAACCTAAATGCCACTACCATTATGATGGCGGAAAAAATCGCCGATGTCATGCGTGGGCAAAAATTGCCAAAATCAACGGCAGGTTACTACAAAGCCGACCCCAATGTGCTAAGACAAGAGCCTGTCCGAGCGTTTGACCCGAGTATGATGTTTTAGGGGTTTATAAAGGGCGAGTGATGAACCGACCCAAATCTTAGACACAAGATTAAAGGTTAGGTTAATAAAGATAAGTGGTTTGACCAAGGACTAAGTTTCTGTATCTGACAGGACTTAGTCCTTTTAGTTTGGTCTTTATTCTATCATAATTGTAGTAGTGTATATACTCATCAATTAATTTTTTAAGTTCATTAAGGCTTGTAAATTTGCTTTGCTCATAAAAGATCTCTTCTTTTAATGTCCCTTCGAGCCTTTCTATCACTGCATTATCAAGACAATTACCCTTTCTTGACATACTTTGGGTAATGCCATGGTTCTTTAAGGTTTGTTGATTACGAAACATTTGATAATGCCAACCTGTACCGGTACAGTTTAGATAGTATGCTATTACAGACAGTTTAAAGTCGGTTGTGTATTTTGCCATGGAAAGTACCCCAAAGGTCAGTGTGAGTGGCGAGCTTTGGGGTGCGGTTCAGTGATTGCCCTTATTTTTTATGCAAAGTTGTTGTTTGACAAGAATAAATTTGAACTTTAATATAATTGGCATTGTTCAATAAGATACTTTTTGCAAGACGGAGCGTGTCTGAGAAATACATTTACCTAGATATTTATAGTCAATCCGCTCAAAATACAACAAAGGTTTTTCATCCGTGGTGAGCTATACCTACCCATAACAAAAAACCGCTTCACCCACAGGCATAGCTTAGGGCGAACGGTTTTTTGTGTAATTTTAGAGCGAGATGATGTAGTCAAGTCCTGCATGTATAAGTAAAAAACAGCAAAAACTTGGGGCTGGAGAGCCTTATAGGGTTATCGTAGTAATGTGCAATAATACCTATTATCGAGTAAGTACCGCATAGCCAAACCCCAAAACCATACAATCCCAGGGAGTTATTATGACCGAAAGAAATGTAGAAGTTGGAATCGAAACCGTCAATAAGATGTTTGACCGTAAGCTGACCATTCCCGATTACCAACGCCCCTATAAATGGCAAACCAAGCACATCAAACAGCTTGTTGATGATATTTACTCCTATTTTATAAAGGATAAAACCCAAGAATGCCGTTTGGGCGTGATTGTTTTGCATAAAGATGCAGGTAAAGATGAATATGACATCGTAGACGGGCAACAGCGACTGACCAGCTTGTTTTTATTGTTGTATGTATTAAATGGCAATAAAAATCCATTTGGCGAACCTAATTCTATTAACAATAAATTTAACCATAGCCAAAGTGTTGAGCATATCAAGCAAAATTATGAATACCTAGAAAGCTATGTGGCAGATTTGGGGCTTGGTGATGGTTTTAAGAACTTTATCCTTGGCAAATGTACCTTTGCAACTGTTATTTTAACCGACATTGACGAAGCCTTTCAGTATTTTGATTCGCAAAACTCTCGTGGCAAAAGTTTGGAAGCTTATGATTTGTTAAAGGCGTATCATTTAAGGCATATGCAAGGGGAATCCAATCTAAAAATAAATACAACCGTTGCAGAATGGGAGCATGCGGTAACGCACCCAATATCGCTAAAATTGATTATGAATGATATTTTGTATCGTCATCGCCGTTGGAAAAAGTTTCAACACGCTGAAAAGTTTATTAAAGACAACATCAATACCTTTCAAGGCTTAAATAAAGATGAACAAAAAAACTATCCAAATCGTGCATTTGGTCAAGCACAGTACAATGATATGGCGATGACCTTTATTGATGGCGATGGATTTTTTGAATACATCTTTTATTATCGCTGCCTGTATGATGAGCTGTTTGGCGACAATGGCAAGGTAAATAATGAAAAAATCTGCATGACCATTCAAGCCAAAGATGATGAAAGGACAGAACCTAAACCTTTATTTAAAACTTTGCAAACCAATACTGGACGAGTAGGCGATTTTTATCTATTTACGCTGTTTCGTATTATGGTCATGGCATATTATGATAAATTTGGCGATTATAAACTTGAACAAGCGGTTAGAAAAATTGCCCAATGGGTATACTGTCTAAGATTGAGCCAAACTAGGATTTCGTTTGCCACCATTGAAAATTATGCCATGAAAGATTTTGGTTATAAAGATGATGAGGAAACCGAACTAAATAGCCTATATCATACCATTTGCCTTACCCAAAGAGCCGATGAGATATTAAATTTTAGAATAGCAAAAGTTAAGCACGATTTTAAAAGCGCCGATGGGTATTTAATGCCCTTTTTAAAAGAGTTTACTAGCAACTAATGGAGAATACAATGACCAACCAATCTAACAATGATAGCAATGCAATTGAATATTTATCCGTCAAAAAACTTTTTGATGGCGATAATCGCTATGTCATTCCCATTTATCAGCGTAATTATGCGTGGGACATAGAAGAAGTCAATCAGTTGATTAACGACATCAAAAATCATGATGGCAACAATTATTATCTTGGGGCTTTAACGGTTAAAAAGCGTGCAGATAATGCTTTTGAAGTCATTGACGGGCAACAAAGATTGACCACGCTGTTTTTGATTTTATCGGTTCTTAATCATTCTTTTAAATCAAATCTGTCTTTTGAACATCGCCAAAATTCAAGCGATGAGCTTAATATCATCAAACAACAAAGCGAATTAAATAGCGATAGTCAAATTGCCAAAGTTTATAGTTATCTGATTAAGAATAAAGACAGTCTATTTGATATAAAAGATGGAAACGCAGATGATTACTGGCAAACTATTTGGAAAAATGTTCAAATCATGCAAGTAGAACTGCCCAACAACGCTGATTTAAATCAATATTTTGAACGCATGAACAATCGTGGCGAGCAATTAGAACAGCACGAAATCATCAAGGCGAAATTGATGAGTGAATTAAAAGATGATAACGACAGAGCGATTTTCTCTGCCATTTGGAATTCTTGTTCGGACATGAGTCGTTATGCGGTGTCGTCTTTTGAGCCTAAATTGCGAGACGCTTTATTTTTCCCCAATGATAAAATAGATGAAAGTGGCAAAAAATCCGATGAAGGAGAATATTTTTCATTTTATCAATTGGATAAGTTTAACAAGTTGCGAGATAAATATAAAACGGTTTATTCTAAAAAAACCCATGATAAATCGCAAGAGAATCAAGAGAGTATAGAATCAAGTGGTACGGTTTCAACTGAAAATATGCCTACTTTAGAGAATATTTTACAAAAAAAGAAAATAATTTTTAGTAGTGATGACAATCAAAAAGGTGATGGGGAGCGTTTTACTTCTATTATTGATTTTCCTAACTTATTAGTGCAAGTTTTGTATTTATTCTTAAAAGATAAAAATTGCATTAACGCTGATATACATCGCTTAGACGCAGGCAATCTAAATACGCAGTTTGAAAAATCAGGTTTATATGACAATCAAAATGAAATCAGAAAATTTACCGTACATTTGCTAAACATTCGTTTATTATTTGACCGTTATGTGATTAAACACGATGGGCATGAAAGCAAGGATGATTGGTGTATCTATACTTATCAATGGCTCAAAAAAGATAAAAAAAATGATTTTAGAAATACTTTTGCGGAAGAAAACGCTAAAATTATTATGCTACAAACCATGTTTCATTACTCATTTCCAGCCAGAAACTATAAATATTGGCTATTTGCCTATTTAAAATGGCTAAATGATGAAAGTCGAAAAAAACTGGAAAAACACGAGGTGGATGGCTGTGCATTTGAGCTGCCTGCCAATGAGTATATTAAGTTTTTGGAACAGTTGTGTGATAAATTTTATTTTAATCGCTTTTATCAGAATGATTTTTCAAAAGAATATTTTGATATTATTTACAATCAAGAAGTTTTGGTTTTAAATTTAAGTCATGATGATAAAAGATGTGCTTTCCTAAATACAGGCACGGCTGTGGAGAACTTTATATTTAATCGTTTGGATTATATTTTGTGGCGTAAGCAAGGCAGATGGTGTTGGCGAAATGATGAAAATTTTAAAACAGGCGTAGATTTATCAAAATTCTTAAAAGAATTTAAATTCACTTCCAGAAATTCGGTGGAGCATTATTATCCGCAAAATCCAATCAATGGTGAAAAATTATCAGACAATGATGATGAGAATGGAAAAATTCTTAATAATTTTGGCAATCTGTGCTTAATCAATCATAGCCAAAATTCATCATTAAACAACAGAATGCCCGATGAAAAAAAGTCAGGCTATAAAGACAATGTTGCTCGTCATCAGTCTGTCAGCATCAAGCAATTGCTGATGTTTACCTATAAGGCGTGGGATAAAAACACCATCCAAGAACACGGTGAAAAAATGATTCAGCTTTTAAATGAGAAAATTTCTACATAGATAATAATTTATCGTCTTATAAAATAGCCCATTTTTGGGCTATTGGGAGAGAACATGACTTACCAGATCCAAGCTCTAACTTGGCGTGGCGGTATGCCATATCAACAGGACGCTGTCCTTGTCAATACCAAGATTTATCAGCATAAGGGCGTTATCTCAGCGCTTAGCGAATGCGATGATTTTTGTGTGGCGGTGGCAGATGGCGTGGCAGTCAGCCCCAAGTCAGACATCACATCACGCACGCTGCTTCAACTTGTGCAGACTATGTATGATGAGCAAGGGGCGGTGGATTTTAATGGTTTGCAACATCGGCTAAATGACACGTTGGCGGATAAGGCGGGCTTTGATGGCAGTAGCAGTACGCTGGTGTGTGCCTACACTGATAATGACAGCGTGATGATTAAGCATTTGGGCGACAGTCGGGCGTATTTATATCGTAATGGTTGGCATTGCCTGACCAAGGATCATAGCTTTATTAATGAACTAAAAGCACAGGATTTGGCAGAGGACGGTGATCATGCCAGCTGTTATGGAGCGCTGACAGGATATTTTGTGTTGATGAATTGGGTGATGAGTCAGCAGTAACGATGGCTAGTCAGCAAAAGATCAAGCTAGAGGCGGGCGAGTGTTTGCTCTTATCTAGTGATGGCTTTTGTGATGTGTTAAAAGGTAATTTTTTGCTAATAACAAAGGATCTGCCACTAAAAGAATGGCTAAATGACAGCATCAAACAGCTAAAACAATCTGGAGCAAAGGCACAACTTGATAACGTCAGTCTGGTTGTGGTGCGATGCATGGCATGAGTGTGATGGTCTTGATGGTATGACTTGCAGAGGGTTGTTTTTACCTTGAAATTATCATTGAATTTAGCGATAATGTAACGCTAAATTTTAACAATAATAATACCATGACCGAGCCAATCATTCCGACCGGATCGCCCACGGCGCCGCCCAACGCAGGGCAATCAATACCGCCACAATCCTCAAAACCAAAGCGCAAAAAACCCAGACGCTCCCAAGAAGACATCATGGCGAATGCGTTCTTGAAGGCGACTTTTAAACCGGTCAAAAAAGCCATGATGATGGCGTATTTGCTTGACATTGCTAGTGTGGTTGTGTTGGTGGGACAGGCGTGTGTGCTCGTGTGGCTCTTTGATGGGTGGCTGACGAGCTTTGTGCAAGGCGTGCCATTGTCTGATCGGATGACGGGTAGTGGTTTGTGGTTGAATTTGGCTTTATTGTTTGGGTGTATGGCAGGGCGTATTGGCATCGGTTATGCCAAAGATTATCTATTAAGTGATGCAGGTCTAAAAGTAGCAAGCTCAGTACGTGCCAAGCTGCTGGGTAAATTAGGTGAGCTTGGGCAGGCGAGACGTTATTTTGGCGCAGATGGTGCGCTATCGACAAAGGTAATTGATGAGCCTGATCATCTGATTGGCTATGCTCGGTTTAATGTTCAAAAAATGACTGCCGTGACCACCCCTTTGATTTTGGCGGGGTGCGTGGCTTTCTATAGCCCCATGGCGGCGGTGATTTTGTTGGTGACAGCGCCGCTTGTACCGATTTTTATGGTGATTATTGGCATCGCCACCACTCGCAAGAGCCGTGAGCAGATGGATGCCTTGGCGCAGCTTGGCGGGCGATTTTTAGACTGGATTCGTGGGGTGAATACCTTGTCACGACTCGGAGCGGTGGACATTGCCGTATCAGACATCGCCAATAGCTCAGAAGATTACCGCAAGCGTACGATGGATGTGCTTAAGATCGCGTTTTTAAATAGTGCGGTGTTAGAGTTCTTATCAGCGTTGTCGATAGCACTGGTGGCGGTGTATCTTGGCTTTGGCTTGATGGGGATTTTACCATGGGCGAAAGGGCAGCTACTGACAACTTATAGCACGGCATTATTTATCCTACTACTCGTGCCTGAGTTCTATGCGCCACTTCGTCGTCTGGGGGCGGAATATCACGTTAAAGGGCAAGCAACGGCATCTGCCAAATCGATCGCCCCAATGCTTAATTTTAAGACCAAGGCTTTGGGTGACATTGCCATGACGTTAAAGAGCCCGCCTGCCTTTGAACTTAAGAACATTACGGCATTTGGCGATGATGGACGTGTCCGTCTCTCGCCCACGAGCTTGACATTTGGTGCGGGTGAACGTACCGCGGTGATGGGCGAGAGCGGCGCGGGTAAGTCAACACTGCTACATATTTTGCTTGGCTTTGGTGACTTTGAGGGCGATGTTATCGTCCATGCTGATGGTAAATTGATGCGTTATGCTGATCTTGATGTATCAAGACTACGCGCGGATATCGGCTATCTGTCTCAGACCGTGCCGCTGCTACCGATGTCGATCGCGGATAATTTACGCCTTGCCAAGCCATCTGCCAGCGATGATGAGCTCGTCCAAGTTCTTAAAGATGTCGCCCTGTGGGATATTGTCAATCAGTTGCCAAATGGCATAAACACTATGCTTGCTGAGCGTGGCGGCGGACTATCAGGTGGTCAAGGTCACCGATTGGCGATTGCTCAGCTACTGCTCCAAGATGCTAAAGTCTGGCTGCTTGACGAGCCGACTGAGCATTTAGATCCTAAGACAGCGTCGATGATTTGGGCGTTATTGGCCAGATTAAGTTCCGGTAAGACCGTAATCTGGGTAACGCATGACAAGGCGCAGGTGGCTGCTGATAATTTTGAAAAAGTTTATGAGCTTGGTGAACAGCAAGGCGGTGCAGCATGAATGGACAAGGCAGACAAGACGTGCAAGGACTTTTGGATAAACAAGCTGGTCACTCCAATCAGACCTACGTCAGTAAGCAGTCATTTCGTCTGATTGAACTGTTCGCCAGTCAAAAGGTGCTGTGGTTCATCGCGTGGGTATTGGGCATTGCGACCGTGCTTTCGGTGCTAGGGCTGGTCATGCTGGCAGGGTGGTTTATCACCATGGCAAGTGTGGCGGGGATTATTGCTCTAGGCAGTCATGCCTTTAACTACCTAATGCCATCTGCCATCATTCGTGGCTTTGCCATCGTGCGAACCTTTGCCCGTTATGGCGATCTGATGGTGTCGCATCATGCGGTATTTGGACTGTTAAAGGATCTTCGGGTTCGATTTTTTTCGCATTGGGCGAGATTGCCTTTGTCAGCACGCATGAACAATAATGCGATGACGCGCAGCAGTGGCGAGACGATGCAGCGTCTGGTCAGAGACATTGATGTCTTGGATGAATTCCCGTTGCGCGTGGTGTCGCCGCTCATCGTGGCAAGCGTGGCTGTCATCGTGTTGTCGCTGTTGGTGCTAATAAGCTTACCTTCGGCTGTCATGACGGTGGTATGTATGGCATTATCGTTGGTGATTGCTATCATGACCTTGCGCCGCGGCATTACACTTGCCAAGACAGAGAATAAGCTTATTGTCGAACGTAAAAATACCCTACTAAACACCCTACCAGCACTGACCTCGCTACTGACATGGGGCAGATGGAGTGATGCGATAACGCAGATGAACGCCCTTGATGCCAAGCATTCAACGCATACCGCTAATGTGCTGCGCCTAAAAAGACGCACCCAAGCACTCATTCAGCTGATCATCGCCTTAGCTGTGGTGGCGTTATTGGCAGTGGCAGGGCAGTATTTTGAGCAGAATGCGATTGTTTCATTTCGTGTAGAGACGTTAAACAGCTATGCCGATCTAAATCCTGCCATCATCCTTGCCTTAACTCTGGGGGTGTTCGGACTCATGGAAATCATCTCTGCACTGGTTGCTGAGCCATTGGCATACGGCAGAAGCGTCAATGCCAAAGAGCGCATTAACGAGTTGATGATGGTCAATGCCAATGAGCCTAAGCAGACATTAACCGGTAGTCTCACCCTCACACTAACTGATGTCTCGGTGAAAATGCCGACAGCGGTCATGGTGGCGACAGGCATCAATGCCACGCTAAGCCATCATGCGCCCACTCTCATCATTGGAGCATCGGGGGCTGGTAAGTCCACCTTGCTGGCTACGCTAGCAGGTGAGATACCGTTAGTCGGTGGGCGGATACAGATTAATGGCGTTGATTATCAGAGTGTGGACTTTGGTCGCTCGCTGGGATTCTTAGGGCAGGGTGTGGATATCTTTGATCAGAGTCTGGCGGATAATTTACGTCTTGGTAAGCCTGCGGCGAATGATGATGAGTTGTGGGCGGTACTGGATAAAGTAGGGCTGTCTGACTGGGCAAAATCTCAGCCTAAGGGGCTAGATACCCCACTGGGTGAGTACGGCATGGCAATATCAGGCGGTCAAGGTCGCCGCGTGGCGTTGGCTCGCCTACTGCTGTCGCCAAAAAGCATCTTATTGCTTGATGAGCCTTTTGCAGGGCTAGACTCTGCCACTCGCCTAAGAGTGTGGCAGAGTCTAACTGACATGCAACAACAAGGCGACATAGGCGTACTTGCCATCGCCACTCATCAGCTATGGGATGGGATGAATGCTGACATACTGCGTGTCGGCTAATAATCAAAAATCTAAAAATCCCCAAATCGGGGATTTTTTATTTTTATTGGGTTTATTTTTTGGATGGCTTATTTGGGTTGTCTTTTTCAGTGATGATAGGGCTATTCTGATCGCCCAAGCTTAGAATCTCACCAAAATTAGGCTTAGCACGTAAGATAAGCTGTTCTTTGGCTAGAATGCCTTGATTGATTTGCACTTTTTTGATGATGTTCATGATTTGCTCGCTGTTTTTTAGCCAGCGCCCAATCTCAAGATAAATCACGTTGCCTTTATGCTCGGTGAAAGGAACGCCTTTGATTTTGATCTTATTCAAGATAAAAGGCAGGGGGTCTTTTTTAAGTAGCGTGCGATAGGTATTGACCGCAAATTTTGCCAAAGGCGCTTGCCACCATGATTTGCTGTGCAGCTCCAACACGTCTGTATCGCTGATCTGTCGTAATACGACACGCTGAGTGTGGCGATCAAGCTGTAGATGCACCAATTCAAAGTTACTCGCCACACTGGCGAAAATCCCCTTAACATTCACCGTCGTTGACAAACGTAGCCAGCCCTCATGAATCTCAAGCTTCAGATCGTGAACCATGTCGACTTTCTTAACGACATAAGTATAGAGCGCATCATTAATCTGCGACTGTATGACGGGCACCTCAATCTCATCAATCAAATTGCTCGTTGCAGCGGCATAGCTGCGCTTGATGCTGACAAGCGTCTGCTGCCAAGTCACGAACAGATCTTCTGCCAGTCGATCACTGTCCAATCCGCTAATTTGGGCGAAATTCTCTAATAATCCTTGGGGCTTATCCTGTGGCTCTTCGTTGTGTGAATACGTTGTCATGTCAATAATAAGTTAAAATTTCATCCATTGTAACAAATTTCGCCACGCTTTCGCAAAATTTTTTTGGGCAATTAAGTGTTGTGTTGTTAAATATTAACATAGATTATCATCCATGATTGGTGTATCACGATTCACGGTTGTCTCCGGCACGGCTTGAATGGTGTCTCAATGCTCCACGATTTTGCTGTTGTCATCAAAACGGAAAATATCCACCACTGATTCACCAATGTCATTATCATCAAGCTGGCCATGCACGTGCAACACCACCAAATCACCTTCGGCAACCACACGATGAACGGTTGCTTTTGACTGTGGGTGTTCTTTTAAAAATGGCTCAAATGCGTCCACAAATGCCTGACCGCCATCCGCCACCGTTGGGTTGTGTTGCAGGTAGGTTTTGCCTGCATATTTAGCTGTGGCTTCGGCGACTTTGTGCTGATTGAACGCCATTTCATAAAAGGCAAGGGCGTTGGCTTTATCGCGCTAGGCTTTACTCTGTTCGGTTTGGGTCTAAACAACCTTGCCTGGAATGGATTTGGTGATTGTGTTTGGCTAAGTGCCGTGAGCAACTTGGCAACCTGTCAAAACGGTGATTGCTAGTACGGTTGATAACGAAATGGTTTTCATAAATTAACTCCGATTGGGTTGGTTTGTGTTGATGAGCGTATTATAGGGAGTAAATTTATTTTATGTAAGTACTTACAGTTTTGTAAGTATGAAAATAATTTTAAAAAAGTTTTTAGGTTATCGATTTTTAACTTTTTTAAATAAAGCTAATATTGGGTGCGTCATATGCACCGATAAAATCAGCTTAGTAAGTCGTGTGTGGTACGCACCTTACGATTTAATAGATTTACAACCCCTTGATTTTAAAATAGAAAAACCGCTTGATTGCTCAAACGGTTTTTAGCCCATCAACGCAAACTATGCAAAAAGTGCATGTGGCGATGATATTGGCTGACGATGTCATTAATGACCCCTTCGGTGCTCCAGCCCATGATGTCATAGTCCTGACCGCCTTCGCCTAGATGTACTTCGGCACGGTAGTAGGTCTGATTGTCATTGGCATCTTCGGCTGAGTCTTCATCATTATCGCTATTGACGAATCCAGGCTGTGCATGGCTCGATACACGAACCTTATAGACGAAATCAATCTCATCGCCGTGGTTGGTCATTAGCACGACGCTGCCACGTTTTTCGTTAAGAACACGCGCATCCACGCCCAGCTCACGAAGCTCTGCTGCGACATCTTCGCAGGCTTTTTTGACTGTGGTATCGATGAATTGACTCACCGCCTGACGGCTTGGGAAATTCATGATTACATGCAGTCGCTCGCGCCACACGCCACTACCTTGGGCAGGTAGGGGAACGCTTAGATTTTGTTGTAGAATTTCTTGCTTTTGGGCGTCCACGTTTAGCGCCTTTAGCAGTCCATACATCGCAATCATCAGCACGGTAACGAAGGGCAATCCACTGGCGATCGCCATGGTCTGCAATGCGCCCAGTCCACCTGCTAATAGTAGCGCAATGGCCACCACGCCTGCACCAATCGACCAAAAAAGACGATAACGTAAGCCTTTACTGCCTTTGCCATGTGAGCACAGCATGTCCATAACAAGCGCACCCGAATCAGCAGATGTGATGAAGAATACGACAATCATCAGCAGCGCCACATAGCTAAATATGCCTGACATGGGCAGCTGTTCTAAGAAAGCAAATAGTGATAAAGATACGTCTTGATTGATGACTTCGCCAAGCATGGTATTGCCTTGGTTTACAATCATGTCAATGGCAGAGTTGCCAAACACCGTCATCCACAGGAAGGTAAAGCCAGCTGGAACGAATAGCACACCAAGTATAAACTCTCGAATGGTACGACCACGAGACACACGAGCGATAAACAGACCAACGAATGGCGCCCAGCTTAACCACCAGCCCCAGTATAAGATGGTCCAACCACCGAACCAATCAGTCTTGTCATAGGCGTATAGATTAAAGGTCATGCTGACAATGCTCGAGATGTACGAACCGACGTTCTGAACATAGGCCTGCAATAGGAACACTGTAGAGCCTGCCAATAGCACGAATATCATGAGTATCACGGCCAGACCCAGGTTTAGCTCAGAGAGCAACTTTACACCCTTATCCAGTCCTGACATCACAGAGATGGATGCCAACGCACAGATACTGGCGATCAGCACTACTTGACTTGTCGTCCCCACGGGGATGAATGAGAATAGATGATTAAGTCCTGTATTGACCTGCAATGCACCATAACCAAGTGACGTCGCCAGACCAAATAGCGTCCCCACCACCGCAAACACATCAACTGTATGACCGATGGGGCCGTAGATCTTATCTCCGATCAGCGGATACAGTGCCGAGCGCAGAGTAAGTGGTAGGTTATGACGATAAGCAAAAAACGCCAAAATCAAAGCAACAACAGCATATACCGCCCATGCATGTAATCCCCAATGGAAAAAGGTCAAACGCATGGCCTGACGTGCCGCACTGATCGTACTACCATCACCATGTGGCGGCGTCAAGAAGTGCATGACGGGTTCTGCCACACCAAAGAACATCAGACCAATACCCATACCAGCTGAGAACAGCATGGCGAACCATGATAGATTGCTGTAGTCTGGTTGTGAGTGGTCGGGACCTAGCTTGATATTACCCAATCGAGATAATCCCAAATAGACACTAAACAGCAATATCAACGCCACTGTCAGCACATAGTACCAACTGGCATTATCAACGATGGCGGACTGCACCGCCTTAAATGTCGCATCCGCCAAATCTGGCATCAAGATTGCGAATAGGCTGATGAATGCAATTAATCCCGCTGATGTCAAGAACACCGCGGGATTTAAACCATGTTTGTGTTTTTTGGGTACGGGCGTACTCATAGACACTCCTTTAATTCTAATGAATGGCAGTGCGATAAAATATGAATAAGCCAAGGTTAATATCCATATTTTATGACACCAAAAATAACGAATCCTGCAAAATTAGCATTGCCACACAATGCGCATCTGTAAATAAAATCGTTAATATTTAGGCGATTGTAACATATTTGACCCAAAAAATAAAATTCGCGTTGGATTGTTGCGGATTTTACAGGGCATGACACCACCAATTTTGGTGGCAAACTTAGCCTGTTATTAGGTGATGGCACAGCCAAATTTTATGCTAATTTAAGTGATATCATGAATGGATGGTTTTGGTTTTTTGGATTGTTTCTAATGTGTTGTGCGTTTATAAACCAAAAGAAAAACCGCTTGAACATTCAAACGGCTTTTACTTTTACAAACTCCCAATCCTATCTTTTATCCCCCAATACACGCCCAATGCCAGCACCGCACACACTCATCACTACCGCAGTTGCCACAAAAATATCATGCCCACCAAGGGCGACACCACCGCCCCCCCAAGAAAAACGGAGCAAAGCCAAGCAAGGCCGACGCCGACCCTGCATTTTGCCTTTCGCTATTCATTGCAAATGACGATATGGCAGGCAACACCAGCCCTATCAAAAACAGCTGACCGACAGCCAACCCAAGCATGGCAGTGGTGAGTGTTAATTGTGTCATGGACGTGGACGTGGCAAAAAAGTCGGCAAGTTGTGGTAGGCTTGGCAAATACAAATCCACCAAAAAGAATCAAAGTCGGATAAAACACCAAGTAATAACAGTAAAAACAACTCTGAATTTTTGGGCGATGACATGATTTTCCAAGTCAATGTAAAACCGTGCACTATAGGGTAAATGATTGTTTATGGGTAGTACTTACTTATTTGTGAGTATGGGAAAGGAGTGCAAAAATTTGGTAAGTTGTGTATGACAAGGTAGTTTTAAACGGTATGTACTTATTTTTAGTAAGCTTTCATTAGACCATTGATTTGGAATTTTACCAAACCCTTAATCTTGGAAAATTTTTATGTCAAATCCTGTCAAACATCATTTTATACCACAATTTCATTTAAGAAATTGGCAAAATCAAGAAGGTAGAATTTGTTGCTTTCGCAAGCAAGGCGATAGATTTGATTTAGTTGTCCCAAAAAATTTAGCAAATCAAAATAACTTATATAAATTTGATAGCGAAATTGAAAGTGTATTCATCACACCTTTTATTGATAGCCAGTTTAGTCCTTTAATTAATAAAGCGAGAGATTATCCACTTGAAAGCCTTACAAGAAATGAAAAAATAAAAATTATACAGTTTATTTTATTATTGCATTTAAAAACCCAATAGAAATTAAGAAACTAAAATCATATCAAGATGAATTATTTTTAAAGAATGAAATTTTTAATCAATTAGAAGATGATATTGATAAGGATGATTTTTTTGAATTTGAACAAGGATATTTAAGCAGTTTAGTTACTATGGTTGGACTTGCCATCAAAGAGATTGGATTTTGCGAAGAGGATTTAGAAAAAATAAAAAACATAAGAATCTATTTGCTTTTTTATATAAAATTAGCTTACAAAATCAGAAATCTTGGTCAAATTAGATTATTAAAAAATATAAAGAAAGGGAAATTTTTATTAAAGAGTATAAATTTAACGAACCCGCACTAATAATATCAAATATTCCAGTTTATTTTGGCAAACCTTAAAGTTTTATAACGATTATTTTTAATGTCAGTCCATGTAAATCCTATATAATTACTCAAAGCAGAAAAATTATTACAAATCTGGATGATAAAGAAGAGTCTAATATTATATTATTCTTCAATTGTCGTCACTTTTGTCATAAAAACATTTCAGAAATATATATGCACGAAAGCCAAAAAGACAATTGTGCAATATTTTTGGAGGGGTTGAAAAATGATAAAAAACAAGATTTTTAAGCTTTCAAACCAGAATGTTTAATTTAATAAAAGGTAAAACCATGCAACACCACGATGACGACTGAGGCAAAGTTCTTGCCAAAGATTGCCCAAGCCGTGCGATTTTAAACCACCTAACGAGCCGTTGGGGAATTTTGGTGCTGGTTGTATTGCAATCAGGCACCAAACGATTTAGCGAGATACGCCGTGAGACAGAAGGTGTGTCCGAGCGTACGCTGTCCAAGACCCTAAAACAGCTAGAATCAGACGGTATGCTCATTCGCAAGCCCTTTGACACCGTTCCGCCCCATGTGGAATATACCTTGACCGACTGGGGTAAACAAGCAAGCGACAAAGTGGCGGACTTGGTGGAGTGGCTTGAAGTCAATTTAAGTGATATTTTGGCAAGTCAAGACTCACCAAAGACAGCATGATAAATAAGTCATCAATTTGTTGGATTACGCAAATACAGAATCTTTGATCGCAATGCATCTCGACTAAATTAAAAAACGCAAGATAAAAGCTTGCGTTTTTTTGTGCGGTGATTTGCATTAGAGTTTAATCACGCTGTTTTATAGTTGGCTTAGATTGGTTTGGGCTCATTGGCATTTAAAGCTGATGTTGTACTCATAATCATCATCGCGGCTAAGCCTAGGTGTCGCAGTACCAAAAATCGCACCAACCACGTTGATGCCTTGTTCGATGACACGGCCCGTGCGCTCATCCATGACGCCATTATAGGTGGTGCTGTCTTTAACGATAACAGGGGTGCGCATGCCACATTGCTTTTTGGCGGCGTTTAGGGCGTTTTCTTGGGCAATGAGTTTGGTTTTGCCAAGTCCTGTCGTCTCGAAAGTCGCGTCTCCACGGGCGATGACCGGCGATGTGCTTTGGGTGCTGGCACAAGCACTTAATAATACAGCTGCTGATCCGATAAGAGCTAATTTTTTCATGGGTTTTCCTTATGGGTAATCATGGAGTAATCTCAAATACCATGAGATTGGCTCGATTATACTTAATATTCATGGCAGACCTTGTAATAAATTTGTGAATAAGATTACCCAGCCTTAGCAATCATTGCGGTATTTATCAAAAAATGCATAGAATCTACACAACTCATTTATCAAAAAATTGTGTTATAATGCAAAATTTAAGTAAATTTTTATCATGAAAAACGAAATCACGCTTATAAATGCACCCCATGGCGTACTCGAAGTCGATGCGATTTGGCAGGATGGGGACAGACAGCCTTCTGACATGCTTGCGCTTATTTGTCATCCCAACCCATTAGATGGCGGTACGATGAATAATAAAGTGGTAAGTACCATGTACAGGTTCTGCCGTGATGCGGGCATGGATGTGGTGCGTTTTAACTATCGTGGGGTGGGGCGCTCGACTGGCGTTTCAGAGTATGGCGATGGCGAGTTTGTCGATGCGCAGACGGTGTTGGCTTGGGCATTGACGAAGACTGGGGCCAGACGATTGTGGATGGGCGGGTTTAGCTTTGGTGGCTTTGTGGCATGTCGCATGGCGGATCTGATTCATAAATCATCAGTATTTGATGATGTTAAGCTTGATAATCTAGCGTTGATCGCACCTTCCATCGTTCGTAACGATGCCAGTCAGTTGTCCATCGAAGCCAATAATACTTTTGTCATCTATGGCGATAAGGATGGGTTGGTTGCGCCTAGTCTGCTGCAGCAATTTGCCAACGAACGAGGATTTGATAGCACTGTGATGCCAGACGTTGGGCATCTTTTTCATGGTAAGCTTACTGATCTAAAGAATGCCTTAGCGGCACATACCAAGATTTAAGGATAATTATGACAATTCAGACTCCGTTAGAGCGTTATCGCGCGGCACTTGCAACAGGGAATTTTAGTGAAGATCAGGTACAGCTACAGGCGATGACTTATCTTGACAATCTGCATCACGAAATTGTGCGTGCAGATGAGAATAACAAGCAAGGATTTTTTGCCAGTCTGTTCAAATCAAAACCAACACCACCAAAAGGTCTCTACATGTGGGGCGGGGTTGGTCGTGGCAAAACGTGGATGATGGACATGTTCTATGAGAGCCTGCCCATCAAGCGTAAGATGCGCATGCATTTTCACCACTTTATGCAGCGTGTACAGTCCGAGCTGGTCAAGCTTCAAGGTCAATCTGATCCGCTTCAAAAAGTTGCCGACATCATCCACGAAGAGGCGATCGTTATTTGTTTTGATGAGTTTTTTGTATCGAATGTGTCTGATGCGATGATCTTGGGTGATCTATTTACCATGCTGTTCGGGCGTGGCATTACCCTAGTTGCGACATCGAACATTGAGCCGGCAGGCCTGTATAAGAACGGCATTCATCGTAATCGATTCTTGCCAGCCATCGAGCAGGTCGAAAAAAACACCGCCGTGATGAACATTGATATTGGTATTGATTACCGCTTACGTTTATTAAAACAAGCCAAGCTATACACTCATCCTCTGTCAGACGATACCAAAGGCTGGCTGTCAGAGCGGTTTGATACTTTGGCGGCAGGGCAGACGGTGACAGATGCGCCAATCACCATCGCAGGTCGTGAGATTGCCATCATCAAACGTACAGAGACCATGCTGCTTACTGATTTTCGCGCCCTATGTATGCAACCACGTTCAGCGGCAGATTTTATTGAGATTGCCAATGATTTTGATACAGTGATGGTCGATAACGTGCCTGCATTGAACGATACTTTGATGGATCCTGTGCGCCGCTTTATTTACTTGGTCGATGAGTTCTATGATCGCCGTGTGAAGCTGCTGGTGCGTGCCGAACAGTCGATATTGGAGCTGTATCAAGGTGAGAAGCTTGCCTTTGAGATTGAGCGTACGCGTTCTCGCCTGCTTGAGATGCAGTCTGAGGATTATCTTGCTGAAGAGCATCGAGTAGAAGGATGATGAGGATTGCCATGGATAACCAGAACAACACTGTATTAACTACCATACATCAGCGTCGCAGCATCGGTAAGCTTGTTCTACCCGTACCAAACGATGACGAGCTTGCTGCCGCATTGCAAGCTGCTTTTGCTGCGCCTGATCATAAGCAGCTAAAGCCTTGGAAATTTACCGTGCTTACTGGACAGGCTTTGATTGAGTTTGGCAGAGTGTTATTACAAGCAGAAGAAGTAAACGCGCCAGCTGATGCCCTTGATGACACCGCACGCCAAAAGCTACTAAACATGCCAATGCGCGCGCCAATGATTATCACGGTGGCGACTGACATCAAAGAACACAAAAAAGTCCCACCATTTGAGCAGTTATTGAGTGCAGGTGCCGCCATTCAGAACCTACTGCTTGCACTAGAATCATTGGGCTATCACACGGTGTGGCGTACAGGGCCACTTTGTAATGAACCATTAGTAAAAGCGCATTTTAATGTGGCGGATAAAGACACGATTTGTGGGTTTGTTTATGTTGGCTCAAGCGATGTACAGATGCCTGTGCGTGAGAGCATTGACATCAATGACTTTGTGAGCTTTCGCGATTAATTCACGTTTATCATATTAATGGATCATAACAACCATCAAAGGGCTTGCCATGAAATTACCCAAAGCGGTTAACAATTCAAAAGTAAAAAAAATTGTCGATGCTGCAAGCAGTAGTATTGATGAAGCGGTGCATGCCATCAAAGATTCCGGCATAGAGAACGCGCCCATCATCTCGAACATCGCTGAATTTGCAGGCTTAAAAAAGAAAAAAATGAACCCTTCTAAGCTTGGCATTGATGAATCAAACACTCAAGATGGCGCGCCGCTAAGATTGGTGTTCTTGGGCGGTGGCAGCTTTGGTACGGCCATGTCAAACATGGCAGCGCGTAATGGCTGTGATGCAACCCTTTGGGTGCGCGATAAAGCCACTGTCAAAGCGATGAAAAAAACTCGCATTAACAAAAAATACCTGCCTAATCATAAGCTCGATGAGAATCTTAAATTCAGCCATGACCTAAAATCAGCGGTCGAGGGCAAAGACATCATCTTTGTGGCTGTGCCAAGCTCGGCGTTTAGAGAGATGCTACATCAGATCAAGCCATACATCACGCATCAGGCAGTCATCTCACTGACTAAAGGCATGGAGAAATACACCTTCGCCATGATGAGTGACATTATCACTGATGTACTGCCACAGGTGGATTTTGGTGTGGTGAGCGGACCCAACCTTGCACTTGAGATCATGGATAACATGCCATCTGCCACCGTGATCGCCAGTGATTCTGAAGCGCTTCGTATGGCAGTGCAAGAAGCGTTACACAGTGCATTTTTTAGAGTATTTGCCTCTGATGATGTCAAAGGGGTGGAGCTTGGTGGCGCCTTAAAGAACATCTATGCCATCGCCATGGGCATGGCAGCCGCTTATGATGTAGGGGATAACACTAAGGCGATGCTACTGACGCGCGCCTTGGCGGAGATGAGTCGGTTTGGTGCGGCGGTAGGTGCCAATCCTTTGACCTTCTTGGGTTTATCAGGTGTCGGGGATTTGTACGCCACTTGTAATTCCGTGCTTAGTCGCAACTATCGCATTGGCAACATGCTTGGCAAGGGCATCAGCCTTGATAACGCCATCAAAAAACTAGGACAGACAGCCGAAGGGGTAAATACCATCCTTCAAGTCAATGAGCGCGCCAAAGATCTGGGCATCTACATGCCCATCACTCATGCGCTGCATGCTGTGCTATATGAAGATAAAGCACCGCTTGGTATCGCTTTAAATCTCATGGAGGCTGGATTTAGAAGTGATGTTGAATTCGTCATGCCGCACGATGAGAGTAACGCGCGCCTTAGTGAAGAATTCGATGAAGTGCTAAAGGCAAGTAAAGACGCCAAGTCCGCTAAGGTTGATAATGACAATGATGGAGAGCCAACATGAAGCTAATCTTTGTAAGGCATGGTCAAGCAGGGCCATATTGTGCTGATGATGCTGGTCGCGATTTGACAGATTTTGGCAAGCAGCAAGCTCATGAGACGGCAGATTTTTTGGTAAATTACAGCAAAGAATCGCCCGTTAATGCGATCATTGCCAGTCCATATAACCGCGCTAATCAGACCGCAGCGATTATCCTTGAGTCATTGGTGGATGCAGAACAGAATCCTGCCTTTATCACCATCAGCAGCATCACGCCGGATGATGATCCAAACATCGGACTTGATGATATTGACTGCGCCATCCGTCATAAGTTTGGCATGGAGACCGATGAGCTTACGGTAATCATCGTTTGTCATATGCCGATCGTTGCACGCATGGCAGCGATTTTAGATGGTTTATCGCCTAGTGGCTTTGAGCTGGCTGAATGCCGTGTGTTTGGCACCGAAGTTATAGCCCCCGAACTTGCTAAGCAGATTGCCCAATTCATCCCAACACAGCCTTGATCAGCGCAACGTAAAAATATACTTGCAAATTATGATTTTTTAAGTATAATATGGGCTTGGCTTCATCGGTAACTTCGCAACTTTGTACTATGAACCCCGCCAGGACCGGAAGGTAGCAACGGTAGTAGATACAAAGTGTGCCGAAGATGTGCTGATGAAGTCATTTTTTTGCCTAAATTTCATATAAGTATATGATTTTATTAATTATTTTAATGAATGCTATCATTTTTGATGTAATTATCGTAAAATAATATTCCCTCAATAAACATTAGCCATAGGTGCATCATGACCACAGTCGATCCAAAACTCACCCAAAAACAAGCTGCTGCCAAAGCCGCCTTAAGCTACATCGAAGATGGCATGATTTTAGGTGTTGGCACGGGCAGCACGGTGAATTGCTTGATTGAGTTATTGGCAGATGTTCGACTAAAAGGCGCAGTATCATCATCTAAAGTCACCGAAGATAAGCTTCGCGCTTTAGGCATTGAGATTTTTGATCTAAACACTGTGGGTGAGCTTGATCTGTACATCGATGGTGCAGATGAGATTGATGCGCAGGGCAACATGATCAAAGGCGGTGGCGGTGCGCTTACACGCGAAAAAATTGTCGCAGCAGCTTCCAAATCTTTTGTGTGCATGGTTGATGATTCCAAGGTCGTGCAAAAGCTTGGCAAATTCCCAGTTGCAGTAGAAGTCTTGCCACAGGCGCGATCATACGTTGCCAGAGAGCTGGTCAAGTTAGGCGGTGATCCGGTCTATCGTGAAGGATTTGTTAGCGATTATGGTAATGTGATTTTGGACACTTATGATTTGGACATCAGTAACCCTGACGAATTTGAAAAGACGCTAAATAATATCGTTGGCGTGGTCTGTAATGGCATCTTTGCAGCGCAGTCAGCGAACATCATGCTAAAGGCAGGCGATGAAGGCGTGGATACCGTACGGTTTTAATATCAGTCAAGACATGCATCAAAAACCCGTCATTGGCGGGTTTTATAATATGTGATATTTTATTAATAACCACATCACCCAATGTTTAAAAAGCAAATGAAACACAGCGCATTTGATAAGTTAAAGCGGCTGTTAAGAAATAGCGCCCATCTGATCATATCAATCATGACAGCAGCATTGGTCTATGTGCTGATCTCCGATGTAAGATTTTTGCGTCGTTTCATTCCGTCTATTCAGTGGGAGATGATTTATCTTTTGACTTGGGATGCGTTTTTATTGACTTATCTACTGCTGACCTTCGGGATGTTTGCGATCATCGATCTTGAAAAAATCAAAAAGCGAGCACACGCAGAATATTAGAAAAAATCCATCATGTTGGTGCTGATCTGATTAACTTCGGTGTTGAGCATCATCGCCATCGTACACGAGATGAGAATATCCGCGCAGATGACAGGGTGGCTTTCGATGTTTCATTTGGCGGTGACGTTTGGCACACTGGTGATGGCTTGGCTATTCATTCATACGTTATTTGCGCTTTATTATGCGCATGGCTATTATGATGCGAATAATAACGAGCATTATCCGCTAGATTTTCCGTATGAGAATATCCCTGATTATTGGGATCTTATGTATTTTTCATTGGGAATCGGTGCCAGCGGGCAGGCGTCTGATATTTGTTTTACCAGCCGCAAGCTGCGCCGCATTGGGATGTTTCATGGTGTATTGTCACTCTTCTTTAATACCGCTGTGTTGGCGTGGTGATGGAGCTGACAGGCAGTATCATTTCTAATTAACGCTAACGAATCAAATCCCTGTTCGAGCGTGGAATGTAATACACAAAGAAGCTAATAAATATCGCCAAAAGTCCAATCAACGTAAGATATACGGCAGGGGCGAACGAAAAATAAAAACTGGCATAACCCAGCGCAAATGGCAAAACACCACCCACCACGGAATACACCAGATTATAAGACAGGCCAATGCCAGTTAGGCGGATCTTGGTTGGGAACAATCTGGTCAGCACTGAAGGAAGAGCGCCAATCAGACCGCTGGCAAACCCAAGTAAGGCGAAGCATGCCAATATTAACTCACCACCAGCACGCAGATGATAAAAGAAGAGCAGTGCTTGGCTGATAAGAAACATGCCGCCAAACACAAGTACGCGCCCAGCGTTTATTCTATCCACCAAGAACCCAAAGAATACCGCGCCAAACATCATAAAGATCAATCCGATGACACTGCCAAAATAAATGTCATCCATAGAAATACGAAAATTACTGACAATAAGTGGGGTAAGTAGCATCGGGATGAAGATAGATAAGCTAGCGATGATCCATGAGACCAAAATCGCAGCACCAAACCCAAAGCTGTTATATTTGAATAAGGATTTGATGGTCTCAAGCTTAGTGGGCTTGTGAAGGGCTGTAGAGCTGGCTTGATTATTCGTGATGGGTTCATTCTCAAGGCTGATGCCATCGATGCACGAATCAAGCTCTTTGTTAGGCGTTGATAGTGACTTGAATATGGGCGTCTCATCAAACTGTCGCACTAATAAGGCCACTGATAGGCTAATAATACCGCCAATCAGGAACAAAATGCGCCAACCATAGCTCATCATCTGATCGGAGCTTAAGGTGTTTTCCACAAAATTCACCAATCCCATCAGTGCTAATAAGAACAGCATACAGGTTGCGCAAATGATGCCGCACCCAAGCCCTAGGTTCTTGCTAGGTAGGTGTTCTGTGGTAAAAACCCATGATGCAGGAACAATACTACCAATCGCAAACCCTTGAAAGAATCTGGCGGTAATAAGCGCAAGCGATGCAAATATCCCAAGATACGAATAAGTGGGTAGCAGCGCAATGGTAAATGTAGAGATGGTCGCACCCAATAGTCCTGCAATTAGTGCGAAGCGCCTGCCTTGGGTGTCCCCCAATCTGCCAAGCATGAACCCACCAATAGGTCTGGCAAGGTAACCTGCACCGAACAGTGTGAAAAGATGCAATTGACTCACCCAGAGTTCAGAAATCTTATCAAAAAACACTTTGGATAATAAATCGGACAAGTAAATAAATAAGGCAAAATCAAAAAAAGCAATGCCTGCGCATAAGCTTGCAACGCCGATGATGTGATAATGTTTTAAGGTGAGAAGTTCAGTTGTGTGAGTGTGCATAATTAAAACCATCTTTGGGATGCGCCCAGCGAACAATTGGGCGAACATCTATACAAATTGTATCTTAATTTTCACAAAAATAATACCAAAATTTCAATTAATTACACCAAATGATGCCACTGGATTCAAAATAATATTGCCAATCTTTTATAACAACCAATCAATCGGCATCGTTCCCATGATGGCAACACCAGCCCGATCTTTTAGGTTCATGTTCGGTTCACTCTTATGGATGACGTATTCCCCATCCTCTAACGTGTGCCATTCTAAGGTGTTTTGTTTGGTCAAGACGACCTTGTAGGCTTGATTGAGTAGGCGTTGATTGCGCAGGGCATTGTGCAACTGCTCTGCCAGACGCTCATCGTAGATCATCACGCCAAGCTCGGTATTAAAGTTGGCAGAACGTGGATCGATGTTATAAGAGCCAATAAAAACTTGCTCATGATCCACAGCAAACGCTTTGGCGTGAAGGCTGGTAGTGGTGATTTGTTTGGTGCGCCAAAATTTATTGTCGTCCTGTTTGTCATTGACAGCGGTGGATTTAAGTTCGTACAGGTCAATACCAGCGCTTAGCAGGTCATGACGCCAATGCCCATAGCCTGCGTGCACCGCGCCGACGTCGGTTGCGTCGAATGAATTGGTTAATATGCTGATTTTTACGCCGCTTTTGGCAAGGCGTTTTAATGTACGAACACCATTTCTAGTCGGTACAAAGTAGGATGAGATGATGCTGAGCCGCTGATTAGGTCGGCCCAATCTTTCTTGTAATAAACCCACCAAATGCGTATCCAGATCAGCGGTCTTGGTAAGTTTACTAGCATCATCTGCCAAGAATTCAATCTTCGCCCAGCGAAATGGCACACGCTTATTCAACAGATCTTCGCTGATCGTAGATGTCTCCACAGCACGGCGATACGTTCTTAGGGCATGAGCTTGCTGACCCATGGCGGTATAATTATTCTGTAAGATGGCGGCATCTATCACATCCGTGATGGTCTTGCCTGATGGTTTGACGATGGTTTCGATGTCATAGCTTGATGATGCCGCCCAATACTCCTCAAAGCTTGTGGTTATTTCATCCACCACAGGTCCGATCAGTAGAACATCCATGTCAGTAAAGTTATTATTTTTGGCGTTATTTAGGTATTCGTCGCCAATGTTACGCCCGCCAATGATACTAAGCTGATTATCAAAGGTCATGCTCTTATTGTGCATGCGGCGATTGATGCGAGTAGGGCTGATTAGGTAATTCACCGTGCGAAACTTGCGATACACCATAGGGTTGGCAAGGCGCACCGCAACGTTGGGGTGCTTAGCAAAGGCAAGCAACAGCTCATCAAGCTTAGGCGAGCTGTTAAAGTCATCGAGCAAAAGGCGCACCATCACGCCACGCTCTGCAGCTTCCCATAGGTCTTTAACCATCATCTGTCCAGCTTCATCATTATGCCAGATGTAATATTGGATATCGATGGTCTTGGTTGCCATGTCTGATAGGATGCTGCGCGATGCAAAGGCATTAGCACCAGTGGCGATGGGATAATATCCTGATAGATAGGGATTATCTTGGCGTTGTTCATCAATGACATCACCAAGCCGCAAATCTGACCCAGATACTGCGACAGGTACTCTTTGGGTCTGAATCTGTTGCGCATGGGCGAGTTGTGATTTTTGAGTGATGGCAAGGCTTTTATCAAGGTGTGCCACGTTCGGCAAAGATTGGCACGCACTAAGCAATGCTGCACACAGCCCAATCGCAATCAAACGAGTATAAGACGCATGAAGCGCGTTAATCATGACAGATCTCACCATCACCAAAAGACAAAAAATCGCCCTATAATAGCAAATATTTGATAAATATAAAGCCCTTGATTATAGTAAAATTGTGAATGTATAAATATAATGGCGAGAATCCCAAGCAAAAAAACACCCTAAATTAGGCGTTTTTTATTGCTATGATGACTTACAAAACTTCATAAAGCAGGGCGGTTAGCTTCTCGATAAGAGCATTTGTGTCGTCCACGCTGATGTTAAGCGCCGGCAATAGGCGAATGACATTACCGCCGGTGACATTGATGATCAGTTGATGGCGATCACGGGCGATATCCACCAGACGACTGCAATCCACACCATCTGGCATGACAATGCCAATCATCATACCAAGTCCACGCGTGGTAATGCCTTTATCGCCATATTGAGCAATGACGGCATCCTTGATGGCTTGACCTTGCTTTGCGGCGTTACCCAGAACTTCTTCAGTTAATGCTTCATACACAGCACAAACGATGCGAGAGCCTAGTGGCGTGCCACCATAGGTTGAGCCATGCGAGCCAGCCGCAAACAATCCCTTAGCACGACCTGACACCATGCACGCCCCTACAGGAAAACCATTACCCAGACCTTTGGCGGTGGTAAGCACATCGGGCTTGACGCTGCTGTGCTGATAGGCAAAGTGCTTGCCTGTGCGACCATTTCCTGTCTGCACTTCATCAAGCATGAATAGCCAATCATTCTCATCGCAGATTTTTGACAGCGCTTGTAAATAACCCTCAGGCGGTGTATGCAATCCGCCTTCGCCTTGAATTGGCTCAACAAAGACAGCACAAATGTCCTGATCACCGCTTAATGCGCGCACAGCATCGCTATCACCAAATGGCACACGAATAAAGTCATCATTCAATGTATAAAAACCCTCTCGAGCCTTCGGATTAGCGGTAGCGGTAACAGTTAGAAGGGTGCGACCATGAAAGGCATGCTCCATCACGATTACTTTCGGGCGTTGTTTGCCTTTGTTGTGCGCATAGAGTCTGGCAAGCTTTAACGCACATTCATTGGCCTCGGCACCCGAATTACCAAAAAATACCTCATCCATACCTGCTTTTTGGCATAGGATTTCGCCTGCTTTTTCCTGCCAAGGAATGCCAAATAAATTACTGGTGTGAATCAGTGTATCCGCCTGTTCTTTAATCGCTTGGCTAATGGCGGGATGGCAATGACCAAGTCCACATACCGCAATACCTGTCAATGCATCCAAATACGCCACGCCCTGATCATCGAACAAATAAGAGTTCTCGCCACGCACGAAATTAACAGACTGGCGAGCGTATGTCGGCATTAAGTAACTCATGATAATTCCTATTTACATTTACTAACAATTTTAATCAATGGTTGAGCTTTGTGGATCGTTGAATTCATCGCTAAATGGCGTATCGCTACTTGCGATTTTATAATTCTCAGATGCCCATTCGCCCAAGTCTATAAGCTGGCAACGCTTGGAGCAAAAAGGCTTAGTAGGATTGTCTTGCCATTTTGTTGGGGTTTTGCAAGTTGGGCAAGGGTGCATTTGTGTGTGATTCATGATCGGTCTTGATATTAAAATTTGAAAATTATTGTATCATAAAGCGGCAATTTATCACGGATATGTGGCTAAATTTTTAGAAATTTTAAAAATAACGCATGACATAACGAATCAGACAAGCTATAATCATCCGCGGACATGGATGGCACTGTATTTACGGTTTAAATAGTGTTTAGAGATATTTCAAAAAATGAACAAATTTCAATGGCAATTTGTTTGATCATGACGTCATCCAAGGTTTGGTTATTTTTAGAAATTCATCATACAGCTGCTTATCGATGCTCGTTTTAAAAAGATAATCGGCATCCAAAAAGTGTTTTTCCAGCATCAAGGTGATGGGAAGGACAGGGTTTTTGGGTGTTTCAAATCATCACAATGGTAAGGAGTATGTATTGTGACTGATAAAATTGATGATTCAGTAGCTGGTAACGGCGTTCTTAGTGATTTAGGCGGCAAAAGCTACGTCGAACTTCACAAACCTAGTTCAGAATTTGCCACACGTGACGAATATTTGCAGCATGAGCTACAGATCATGCAGCCAAAACGTTGGCGTGTAAATTTACCTTTGCGTGATTATCGCTTTGAGCTAGAAGACGCCATCCCAGCAATGGCGGCCACCATCGGTAAAATCGTGATGGTTGGTGCGATGGCTGCAGCTTTCGCGGCACCTTTGGGTCTATCTGAGGCCTTCGTTCTTGAAAACGTACGTTACGAAATGCTGATCGCAGCATTCTTTGTGCTTATCCTATCAGGCTTTCTCTTGCCGACTGCAAACCTACCCGGTACGCACGGCCCTTTGATTCCTTTGATTCCTATCGTTGTCGCCGCTGGTGGTCACCCGCTTGCTTTTGGTCTATTGATGGGTGTGTTTGGGATAATTCTCGCCTTATTTAAAGGCGGTAGTCTCATGGCACGCCTGACAAGTAATGGCGTGGCAGGGGGCTTATTGCTTTATTTAGGTTTTGTCGGCACAATTGGACAAGTCAAGAACATGATTGCTTGGGCGGACAAGATTGGACTACCGCACATTGCCTTTATCATCATCATTGCAACCATTGTGATGTATGCCTTACTTGAGCATTTCCAAAAACGTTGGCTTGCCGTACCGATTGGCTGTGCACTGGCAGGCGCTTTGGCATTCTTCTTAGGTGCGCCATTTGAATTTAAGACTGATCCTGGTTTGCCGCCGCTAAGCCCAATGTATTGGTGGGGTGAAGATACTGGTTGGACACTGGGTCTACCTGATTTAAAAGCATTTATCGTTGCTTTCCCATTCGCGGTGCTGGCAGTTGCTATGTGGTCGCCTGACTTCTTGGGTCATCAAGTATTCCAAAAAATCAGCTATCCACCACGCTCTGAGCGTACTTACATGAACATCGATGACACCATGGTCGGCTGTTCTGCTCGTCAGATTACAGGCTCAGTACTGGGTGGTGCGAACTTCTGTTCGTCATGGGGTACTTATATTGTTCCTGCAGCCATCGCTAAGCGTCCTATTCCAGCGGGTGCGATCTTGACAGCAGTGTTCTGTATCGTAGCGGCGATTTGGGGCTATCCAATGGACTTGGCGGTATGGCAGCCTGTGCTTAGTACAGCACTTATCGTTGCGGTATTTGTGCCACTACTAGAAGCTGGCATGGAGATGACCCGTAAAGGTAAAACCACGCAATCAGCTGCGATTGTCGTATTCGCCTCAGCGCTAGTTAACCCTGTGTTTGGTTGGTCTTTGACCATGCTGCTAGACAACCTAGGTCTAATTGGTGACAAGCAACGTAGCCGCGATCTGGGCTTCTCTGGACGTGTGATGATTCCTTTGATTGGGTTTATCATTCTGTGTGTGGCGATGGGTGCTGTGGGTATGTTCCCTGGTATCGATGCGTTCTTACCACAATTTAGAGTTTAATTAACTCTTAACAAAAGCCGTTCATCATTGAGCGGCTTTTTCATTGCATGGATTTTGTGATGACATAAAATGTGCAAAAAATGTGCGAATTTTATGCAAAATCACGCCCAAAACCCTTGCAAAATACACAAAGCTTGTTATAATTGCGTCCTGTTTTATTTTCTTGTTTTATCCAATAAGGTCCATCATGGCACACAACGAACAAACCACATTTAACATGCGCGTCGATAAAAATCTCGTAGAACAATTTAAGCAGGCAGCGCGTGACAATAACCGTACCGCAAGCCAGCTACTTCGCGACTGCATGATCGAATACGTCAAAAAGAACCGCCAAGGTGACATGTTTAAGCGTTAATCATGACGATAAAAAAGCACTCATTTGAGTGCTTTTTTACTTTTCAAGACGGGTAAGTTAATTACAATTATTGCCATGCATCCTTAATCCATTGGCTGGGCAGAACGTGGCGATACCATTTGCCGCCACCGCCATTGATCGCATCAGGTGGGTTAATTTCACCATGGAATATGACAATCTTGGCGTCTTTTGGCTTCACAGGTGGTTTAAAGTATGCCAGAGGAATCTTCTGTAAGCAGTGATATTTATAACTGACACACCAGGTTGGATCCCAGTATTCAAGATGATGGTGCTCACGCAGATAATTTGACAGATAGGCTTGTTCATGCCTTACTTCGTTGCGGATTTTCTCAAAATTCTGTTCGAAATGACTTAGAAGGTTAGGGTAGGTATTATAACCAACCTTAAATCGATAGACAGAGCTATTACCCACCATACGCCAAGGCTTTTTCCAATCTCTGATAATCATCACGCTGTCCTCATGTTCTACTTGATGCGTAAAGAAGCAGTCGATATTATCCACAATGACGATATCAATATCTAAAAATAATGCCGTGCCTTTAAGTGCATACAGATCGGGCTTGAATGTGGTGAGTTTTTTCCAGCCACGCTCTGGGATGTTGCTTGGTAGGTTTAGCTCGGGGATGGGGTAGCACACCACTTCATCACGGATACCGCTTGAGTCGTCCGTCAGGCAGACAAAAGTGAACGGCAAGGTGAGATTGCGCGCTACCATATTATAAAGGCGGTTTACGTACTCTGGGCCGTATTTGGTGCCCCATTTCATGCAAATGATATAATTGGTATCACTCATGAGTGCCCATCCTTATAGGTGATTACTTGGCGATGTAGATGATCAAAAGACAGTAGATAAGGATTCTCACCAAAAGGCGTGAATTTAAACCGTCGATAGCCCCACATATAATGACTAAAATGCGGCTCGATCATACGCTGCATGGCGTTATTTAATGCCAAAGTTGCAGCTTTGATGTCTTTGTTGTATAAATCAGGATCATCTAAGCGATAGCAAAAGATCTCAAAGCCATCATTGTCATCACGGCGAATGCAACTAAGGCCCACAAGAGCGCATTGCGTCTTTTGGGCAAGCTTTGGAGCTAAGGTACTGGTTAATGTAGGTATCCCAAAAAATGGCACAATAACTCCGCCAGAAGGATCAGGGACATGATCAGGCAGGACAATGCTAAAGCCACCTTCTTTTAAAGTCTTAAATATCGCCTTAACACCCGTGCCATCGGTCGGTACTAAGGTAGCATTCAATCTTTGGCGACCCTGCAGGATGAATCGATCCATGGCTTCAGATTTGGCTGGCTTGTACATGATGACAGGCTTGCCAAATTGATTAATCCATGCATTCATCATCTCCCACGTACCAATGTGGGGTACGATGGCAAGCATGCTCTTAGGATGAGATAATCCTTCTTTTAGTATCTCAATATTATGTACAGCTTTAATCTGCTTGATAGACCATTCTGGAGGCATTGCCCAACTCTTTAAGCTGTCAGCAGTACTAATCATCTGATGATGAAGCGCTTCTGTCGCTAATTGAGCTCTGTCTGCATCTATCATATTGGGATTGACTAACATCAGATTTCTATCAATACTGCGATAGATGCTGGCATTCGTCAATTTGGCGATCCAAGCGGCAATTTGTGCTACCACGCGCATGAGCGGTAGTGGCACAAATCTAATTAAACCGTACATCAAAAAAAGATGCCTTATTCCGATTTTTCTTTTTCCCGGATGCGAATGCCAAGTTCACGAAGCTGCTTGCTATCTACAGCAGCAGGCGCTTGAGTTAACGGGCATTCTGCGGTCTTGGTTTTTGGGAAGGCGATCACATCACGAATTGATGATGAGCCCGTCATCAGCATGATCAGACGATCAAGACCGAATGCCAAACCGCCATGAGGTGGCGCACCATATTTTAGGGCATTTAACAGGAAGCTGAATTTCTCTTCGGCTTCTTCTTCACCGATACCAAGCGCTTCGAAGATGGCTTTTTGCATCTCAAGGGTGTAGATACGTAGCGAGCCACCGCCGATTTCGGTACCATTTAGTACCATGTCATAGGCGACAGACAGTGCCTCGCCTGGGTTGTTTTTAACATCTTCTACGCTTGATTTTGGTAGTGTGAATGGATGATGAACAGAAGTCCATTTACCATCATCAGTCTCTTCAAACATTGGGAAGTCAACCACCCACAGCGGCGCCCATTCTGAAGTTAATAGATTTAGGTCATGACCAAGCTTAACACGCAGTGCACCCATCGCATCATTGACTACTTTTGCTTTGTCAGCGCCAAAGAAGATGATGTCGCCAGATTCAGCGCCTGTACGCTTGATAAGCTCTACAAGTACTTCATCGGTCATGTTCTTGATGATTGGTGATTGTAGGCCAGATTCTTTGTCAACGCCGTTATTGATGTTGTCAACGTCGTTTACTTTAATGTATGCCAAACCTTTGGCGCCATAGATGCCAACGAATTTGGTGTATTCATCAATCTGCTTACGACTGATTCCTGCGCCATTAGGCACACGTAATGCAGCAACACGACCTTTGGGGTCTTGAGCAGGGGTTGAGAACACCTTAAATTCAACATTCTGCATGATGTCAGCCACATCCACCAGTTTAAGTGGAATACGAAGGTCCGGCTTGTCAGAAGCGTAGTCACGCATTGCCACTGAATAAGGCATGCGTTCAAACTTGTCAAATTTCACACCAAGCAATTCATCAAACAGCTTAACGGTCATGCCTTCCATCAAGTCCATGATGTCGTTATCATCTAGGAATGAAGTCTCGATGTCGATTTGGGTAAATTCTGGCTGGCGATCAGCGCGAAGGTCTTCATCACGGAAACACTTAGCGATTTGATAGTAACGATCAATACCGCCCACCATTAACAGCTGCTTAAATAGCTGCGGTGATTGTGGCAGGGCATAGAACTCGCCATTAGATACACGGCTAGGTACCAGATAGTCACGCGCACCTTCTGGCGTGGCACGAGTTAGAATAGGTGTCTCAACATCCAAGAAACCATGCTCATCTAGGTAGTTGCGAATCAGATTGGTGACTTTTGAACGGAAACGCAGGCGATCTAGCATCTCAGGGCGACGAATGTCCAAGAAGCGATATTTTAAGCGCAACTCTTCTGAGACGTTAACGCTGTCATCATTAAGCGGGAAAGGCGGGGTGTCTGCCTTAGCAAGCAGCTCAATCTCTTTACCCAATAGCTCAACTTGACCGCTGGTCATGCTGTCATTTTGGGTGCCTTCATAGCGACGGCGAACACGGCCTGTGATTTTTAGTAGGTATTCAGAGCGCGCAGCATCAGCAGTTGCAAATGCTTCTGGAGTATCTGGATCGATCACAACTTGCAATAAGCCTTCACGGTCGCGCATGTCTAGGAAAATCACGCCACCGTGGTCACGACGACGATGTACCCAGCCTGCGATGGTGATGGTTTGATCAATGAGTTCTTCGGTCACAAGACCGCAATAATGACTGCGCATCATAGAATAATTGCCTTAAAAACGAAACTATAAAAATCTAAAAATAAAATACAAAGATAGATTTCATGATTTTAGCAAAAATACGCCAAAATGTTAATCTAAATTTGTTAAAAACCAAGATTTTCAATAAAAATAAATAAAAACGCCACATTATGCCGATTTATTGCCGTCTGTGCAAGTGTTTCATTATGGCTTATGATTATCTTGCAACGCCGTATATTCTAAACAATGCCCAAGATATAAAAATCAAAATATCGAAAAATACGCTAAACGAATGAATTTTATATGGAATTTTGGGTAAAAATTGTGTTACGATTGACTGTTTTTAAAAAGTTTTAATTTTTGTTTAATAATTTATTTTAAAAACAGCAAATTCATCGATCCAATCGCCAAAAACAAGGGGGAAATCACGCTCAATGGATGCGTTAAATATCATTTATCTGGTGGGGGCAGCCCTGCTTTTTATTAGCATCATGACCAGCACGCTCTCGGCGCGTCTAGGAGTTCCTTTATTGCTTTTTTTCTTGGGCGTGGGGATGCTTGCAGGCGAAGAGGGCGTGCTTGGCATTCAGTTCCAAGAATATGCATTGGCGAACTTTGTTGGGCAGGCAGCGCTTGCTTGTATCTTGCTTGACGGTGGTCTTAGAACATCATTGAACTCATTTCGTGTGGGATTAAGACCCGCTATCACTTTGGCGACTTGGGGTGTATTGGCGACTGTTCTTGCGCTTGGGTTATTTGCCACTTGGCTTTTGGGCATTGATTGGCGATTGGGCCTTTTGATGGCGGCGATTGTCGGTAGTACCGATGCAGCAGCGGTATTTAGTCTACTGCGTAATGGCGGGGTCAAGTTAAATGACCGTGTACAGGCGACGCTAGAGCTAGAGTCAGGCGCGAACGACCCCCTAGCGATTCTATTAGTAACGGTGATGATCGCGCTGAATCTAGATCCGCAAAGTCAGAGCATTGGCAGTGTGATCACCATGCTCATTCAACAGATTGGCGTAGGCTTGATGGTAGGTCTGGCGGCTGGCTGGGCAATCTCTCTGCTGCTGCCAAAGGTGTATCTAGCAGATGGTATGTATGCCATTTTGATTCTGTCAGCTGGCCTTGCGGTGTTTGGTGCTACAAACCTGCTGGGTGGTAGTGGATTTTTGGCGGTGTATCTGACCGGTATCATCATCGGTAATACCAAAGTACGTGCCACCGAGCATGTACTGCGCGTGATGGATAGCTTCGCTTGGCTGTCTCAGGCGATACTGTTTGTTGTATTGGGGCTACTCGTCACACCATCTGAGATGCTGAAAGTTTGGCATTATTCATTGATTATTTTCTTGTTTTTGTTGTTTGTTGCGCGTCCTGTTGCCGTGGGTACGAGTCTTTTACCTTTTGGGTTTCGATTAAGAGAAATCGCATTTATCTCATGGGTTGGCTTGCGCGGTGCGGTGCCTATTACACTTGCCATCATTCCTGTGATGAGCAACGTACAGGGCGCAAGTTTGGCGTTTAATATTACCTTTGGCGTCGTTATCCTGTCGCTACTAGCACAAGGCGCGACCATTCCGTTCATGTCGCGCGTCTTTAAGGTGTGGGTGCCGACAGATGCCGAGCCTAAGGCGGAACATGAAATCTGGGTGGGCGATCAGGCGAACATCACACTCTATGAATTTGAGGTTAAAGTTGGTGCTTTTGCCATCGGGCGTCACCCCCAAGACATCTCAAGTAAGGTCAATTCGCATGAGATTGCTGTATTTGCAGTGGTGCGCGGAGAGCATTTGATTAACGTTGATGAAGACACCGTTCTAAAAGTCGGTGACATCGTGTGGTATGCGCTGTCAGGCGGCTGGGCTGCGAACATCGCCAAAGTCTTCAACAACTCCGCCACACTGTACCAAAAGAACAGCGAATTCTACGGGGATTGGCTGCTATCACCGCATGCACGTATCATGGATCTGCCGTTTTATAATCTAGCCACGCGCGCACTTAGTCAGAATCGTCTGAGCAAAATGGCACCCGTGGCGACAGCACTTGACATATTCACCTTACCGCCCAATGCGGTAGGTCTGTCAGGCATTGATGATGAACTGATGGAAAAATTAAGCGAAGCACGCGACAAAACTGTCGAAGAGTTTATGATGGCGCACTTTAAGACAGAACCCGTCAAAGGAGATGAGGTGCGCTTAAATCGCTCTTGGTCGCTGATCGTTCGTGATATTGACGGTCGAGGACGACTGCGCGGCATCGGCCTAAAGAATCTGTCCAATGATTAGACCGCACGGGCTTTAGTTTGTTATTTTTTGTATAAGTTGCTGTAAAATGACGCATTAAGCCCTATGTAAACTTAACTCATTTTATCACATTATGCTTTTTATAAATCACAGGAAAATTTATGCTATTTCATTCATCAAAAAAACCCGTTGAATTACAAATCATTCACCTAAACAAAGTCAAGCAAAAACGCCAAAAGCAATTCGAGGCAACCCAAGAAGCCAAAAAAGACAAGCAGTCATGCTTCTCTAAGCTGTGCAAATTGGCCAAATCAAGCAAAAAAGGCACAGATCAATCTGATATCGCAGATGATGCCAAGACCATTTACGTGATAGATTTTGATGGCGACATCAAAGCAAGCGCGGTTGCGCATCTGCGCGAAGAGATTAGCACCATCATCACAACAGCCAAATCAGGCGATGAAGTGGTTCTGCGCCTAGAAAGTGGCGGCGGTCAGGTCAATGCTTATGGTCTGGCGGCAGCACAGCTTGATCGCATCAAATCAGCAGGGTTAAGCTTGACAGTATGCGTGGATAAAATCGCAGCCAGCGGTGGCTACATGATGGCCTGTGTCGCAGATAAAATCATTGTCTCTGACTTTGGCATCATCGGCTCGGTAGGTGTGGTAAGCCAGCTACCCAATTTTCATGAACTGATGAAAAAACACAATATCGGCTATGAGATGTTCACAGCAGGCGAGTATAAACGTACCGTGACAGTATTTGGCGAGAACACTGACGAAGATCGCGCCAAATATCAAGAGGAAATCAACCGAATCCACGAGTTATTTAAAGCATTCGTCAAAAAACATCGTCCAAGCCTTGATGTCGATAAGATCGCTACAGGTGAATTTTGGTTCGGTGAAGATGCACTTGCGTTGAACCTTGTGGATGAAGTGGGTACTTCTGATGCCTATGTCCTTAATCTTATGGATAATCACAATGTATATGCATTACAATTACGAAGTAAGCCTACATTGGCAGAAAAGTTGGGATTGACCGAACAAATGAGCTCATCAATTGATGCCTTGATAGATGGTGCGGGTGAATCAGCAGCCAAGCTAATCAGTAAGCTAAACCGTCCATAAGCGCTGTGTATGTGATTGATTGTACACATTAAACTATTGGGAATTTTATTAAAAATACGTTAAAATAGCGAGCTTATTTGATTCGCTATTTTTATTTCATTATTTTTTGGATTTATTATGAAAAAATTAGAAGAAGTATTTGCCAAAGCCGATAAATTCGGGCGAGTGATTGCTAATAAGTTTAATAAAATTAAAGATTTGAATGATATTCGTGGTATCGGTCAAGGCAAAACCGTACTGATTACAGGGGCAAGCTCGGGGCTTGGGGCAATGATGGCTCGTAAATTTGCCTTTTTGGGTTATGATTTGGCGATTTGTGCCAGACGCCTTGACCGACTAGAAGCCTTAAAAGCCGAGCTTGAAAAAGAATTTGGCATCAAGGTCTATGTGCGCACACTTGATGTAACAGTCTATGATGATATTTTTAACGTGTTTGAAGAATTTGTCAAAGACATCGAAAATGATGGCGGCATACTTGATAAAATCATCGTAAACGCAGGCGTGGGCGACAGCCGTGTCATTGGGCATGGGCGGTTTGCCATTAATCGTGCGACTGCCGAGACGAACTTTATCTCCGCCCTTGCTCAATGTGAATCCGCCATGCAGATTTTCCGCCGTCAAAACAGCGGTCATTTGGTGGTCATATCTAGCATGTCTGCAGTGCGTGGTCTGCCACGTCATTTGACCACTTACGCCGCCGCTAAGGCAGGTTTGGCAGCTCTTGCCGAGGGGATACGAGCCGACACCATTAGCGAAAAACTACCGATTACGGTGTCCACCATCTACCCTGGCTATGTGCGTACCGACCTAAATATCGGGGCAAAATACCTGCCTTTTGAAGTCGAAGAAGACGAAGGAGCGGACGTGATCGTCAAAGCCATTGAAGCCAAAGTCGATGAAGCCTATGTCCCTGCGTGGCCGTGGCTACCGATTGGGCTAGGCATGAAGTATTTGCCACTGCGACTGATTACGAAGTTTTTGTAATCTTGCTTAAATTAAAACAGCTTCTATCATGGAGCTGTTTTTGTATTCAACACAAACCGCCCACGTTCATCAAAAAACCGCCGAACCACCAGCACCGCCGACAGTGTACACGACAGCGTACTGCCTGCACAGATAAAAAACATGGTAACAATCTGATAGCGTACCGCCTGCGTGGGTTCAGCCCCTGCCAGTATTTGCCCTGTCATCATCCCTGGCAGGCTCACCAGTCCGACCACGAGCATGGAATTGACGGTTGGGGTCAAGCCATTTAGCACCGCCGATTTGACCAGCCCATGCACCGCTTCAAAGGGGGTAGCCGACAGCGATAGGTGAGATTTGATAAGGGCTTGCTTGTCGTGCATGGCGTTCACAAGTTCGTTGGTGGTCAAGGATATGGCGGTCAAAGAATTGCCCAAAATCAGCCCCAAAATCGGTATGATGTACTGGGGGTGGTACCAAGGCGACACCTTTAAAATGAGCGTCATGGCAATCAGCGTAACCACACCTGTGGCAACCGACAGCGAGGTGATACTATCAGACAGTAAGCCCTTGTAGGGGCGTTTGACCCGACCTTTTGCCGAGACGCTGGCAATTAGTGTCATCACGGTCAAAATCGCAAGCACCTGCCACTCACTCTCCCGAGCGAACACCCACGCCAAAATCAGCCCAATCATAGACAACTGCACGACCGTCCGTACCCCTGCCATGATGAGCGTGCCGACTAAGCCAAGTCGCAGGTATGCCGACACGCCTATCGTGATAAGCAGTAGGGTGCTGGCTAGGGCGATGTCGGTCAGGGTAAGTGTGATTGCCATAATGAATAAGTTATTGATTTAAATTAATATTTTATGGTGTGTAGATTTGGGCGAATCACATTCGCCCAAATCTACGTTTAATAATCTTGTTATTGCCAATTTACATCGCCAACACCCCATTCTCCATACGCCACAAATTTGCCCCCAACGCTTGTTGTTCGCTTGGTGTGTGCGTAACCCAAATCAAGGCTTTATGGTCATCATGCCAATCTAGCACGAGCCTAATGAGCAAATTTGCCGTTTTATCATCAAGGGCGGACGTGGTCTCATCAAATAGGGCAATCGTTGGATTAAATTGCAACGTCCGCAAAAAGCTCACGATTTGGCGTTCACCCCCTGACAGCTCATGGATTGATTGATAAAATTGTCATGTTTGCCAAGTATGGTAAGTTTTTGTAAATGCCAATCTTTATCAAAGGTCTTGTTTTGGTGGTATTTAAAACCAAATGGAGCGGTTAGATTATCAAGCACCGTGCCGTCCGATAGGCTAGGCGTTTGATGAAATAGAGCAACGGCAGAACGGTAATCGGGCGAGGAGATTTGGCTGAGGGGAGTTAATTTCCCATTTTTATTTAACATAATCCTATTGGTAATGGCATCATTCAAAGGTAATAAATCGGATAGGGCTTGCAATAACACCGATTTACCAGAGCCAGAGCGACCGACTAGGGCAAATTTTTTGACCAAAATTTAAATCAAAAGTCACCTCATCTAACAGCGTGCAATCAGCGGCATGATAGGACAGCTGATTAACACTAAGTAGACAGACTGTGATCAGCGAAATGCCGTAGGCAGGCGATGCGGACGAATGCCGTTCTCACTGTTCATCACGCAGGCAAGGGTAATCACGCCAATGGTTGCGATTTTGCCATTTTTAAAATCATCATCACTGCGATAGATGTGCTGAGTTAGAATAAGGCTTGCAGACTTTTTGATAACTTCGGTGACAGTCACGACTAGCACATCATCAACTAACAGCGGTAATTTATACGTCAAATCAGCACGACTCACCACAAAATGCACCTTGCCATCATGCCCATCCATCCCAGTTGCCATACCCTCTGTGTCAAAAAAATAGCCGTCAAAGCCAAGTGATGTGAGCCAATCCCTGCGACAATTTTCAAAAAAGGTCAAATGATTGGCATGATAGACAATACCACCTGCATCCGTGTGGTTGATATAAACCTTATAATTGGCATGAAAAATCGGTGCGCTCATTCATGTTTCCTTGCTAGAATTTGAAATTATTGTACACTGACTTTGATAAATTTTTAAAATTTTTTCACTAAAATTTGTTACAATATGCCATGATTTAAGAAGCAATAAAGAGCCAAACATGACCACTTTTGTAAGTTTTAATATTAACGGACTTCGCGCCAGACCTCATCAGCTAATCGCCGTGCGTGATATGCTGGGCGCTGACATCATCGGCCTACAAGAGACCAAAGTGCATGACAAAGCATTCCCCTTGGCAGATGTGCAAAGCTTGGGCTATCATGTGGAATTTTTTGGACAAAAAGCACATTACGGCGTGGCGATATTATCCAAAAATGCGCCGATCTTCGTCCAAAAAGGCTTCCCATTTGGCGATCCAGATGCGCAAAGACGCCTGATTCATGCACGCTTTGACATTGGTGGGCGTGAGATTGATGTAATTAATGGCTATTTTCCCCAAGGTGAGAATCGCAGCCACGAGACGAAATTCCCGATGAAGCGCGCTTTTTATGCGGATTTGAATACTTATATCGATGAGCTAAAAGGACAAGGACGCGAGCTGATCGTCATGGGCGACATGAACATCTCTCCGCATGATAATGATGTGGGTATTGGCGATGCGAATGCTAAGCGCTGGCTTAGAAATGGTACCTGCTCATTCCTACCAGAAGAGCGCGAATGGTACAGTGATCTAATGAGTCGCAATCTGCACGACACTTATCGTAAATTCAACCCAGATAATGCCGATCAATTTAGCTGGTTTGATTATCGCTCAAAGGGCTTTGAAGACATGCCAAAGCGTGGTCTGCGCATTGATCATATCCTGTGCACTGACGGGCTTATCACAGACTGCGTGGATGCTGGCATCAGTTATGACATTCGCGGACTTGAAAAGCCGTCTGACCATGCGCCAATTTGGGCGAAGTTCGGTTTATAAAGTCGTTTTAATACAAACACACAAAAAAAGCGGCTGTATGTCGCTTTTTATTTATGTTCCTATATTTACCTAGGTGAAATTTAGACCACAAATCAGATAGCTCCAAAAACATAAATTTGCCATTCGCAAAATGCGAAAGCCTTTGGTACAATTCATTGTTATTTATTTTAAAAATCTAAGGAGAAGCCCATGCCAGTCGGTAATGTCAGTCTTGTGCGATTATTGCCCATTGATGGTGTAAAAATCGGCATTTGTGAAGCCGGTGTCCGCTATGCAAACCGCCGTGATTTGACGGTATTTGAGATAGAGGACGGGGCGAGCGTGGCGGTCGTTGCCACGCAAAACTACTTTGTGGCAGCCCCTGTGCAATTGGTGCGTAAACATATCCAAACGCACACGCCACGCTATTTACTTATCAATACAGGCAACGCCAATGCAGGCACAGGGCAGGACGGCATAGATAGGGCGTTGGCGACTTGTCAGGCGTTGGCGAACAAAACAGGCGTGAATGCGTGCGAAGTGCTACCGTATTCTACGGGCGTGATAGGCGAGACTTTGCCGAGCGAGCGGATTATTGCAGGGCTGGATAAGGCGTTGGCGGATTTGACAGCCGATAACTGGCTAAACTCTGCCCACAGTATCATGACGACCGACACCACCCCCAAAGGACATAGCGTGCAGACCACGATAGACGGCATGACTTACACGGTAACGGGTATCAGCAAAGGGGCAGGGATGATACGTCCGAACATGGCGACCATGCTTGGGTTTGTGGCGACAGACGCTCATATCAGCCCAGAGCTGTTACAGAAAATCTTGGTGGATTTGACCAATCAATCCTTCAACCGCATTACCATTGACGGTGATACATCTACCAATGACTGCTGTACACTCATCGCCACAGGCAAGGTGGGGGACTTGATAGACAGTGAAAACCATGCCCATTATCAAGCCATTTACCAAGCCATTAAAGATGTGATGTTAAAAATCGCCCAGCTCATCGTACGAGATGGTGAAGGGGCGACTAAATTTATCACGGTCAAGGTAACAGGCGGTAAAACCACGGACGACTGTGCCAAAGTCGCTTATGCGGTGGCTCACTCACCCCTTGTCAAGACGGCATTTTTCGCGTCCGACCCGAACTGGGGGCGGATTTTGGCGGCGGTGGGTCATGCAGGCGTGCCATTTGACCAAAGCCATGTAAGCGTGTCGCTAGACGAGATTGCCATTTGTCAGCGCGGCGGACTGGCGGACGGTTATACCGAAGAGCAGGGAAAAGTGGTCATGAGTCGCCCCGAGATAACCGTCAGCATTGATTTGGGGCAGGGTAATTTTACCGATACGGTTTATACTTGTGATTTGTCGCATGAGTATGTCAGTATCAATGCTGATTATCGCAGCTAAATCTTTTAGTTCCTATTGTCATGATTGTTTCATTGGGGTGGTGAAAACTGCCCCAAACTGTATGCAGTCACTCAGTTAATTTAAAAACTGTTTGTAAAAATCATCACAAACCACTAAAATGCCGCCAATTTTCCATCATTTGAGATGTATCATGAGAAATATTTCTATCCTACTAACCATCGCTCTATCTGCCTTTATCCTACAAGGCTGCGTCCATAAAGTTGTCACCTTACCCATAAAAGTCGCCTACAAAACGACCAAAGGTGTGGTTAAAGGCACCACCAAAGTCGTCAAAGCGGTCGTGCCAGGTGACAGCAAAAAGGACGATGATTAAATTTAATTGTTAATTTTTTGCTAATTTAAAATGATATAAAGTTTTAAAATTAATTTTTTTTGGGTTATTTCATATAGAATAGCACATTTTTAGCATGGATTTGGCTTACTTCAATTGGTTTATGACCAATTAATGCAACCCAAATCTTTTTTTGTTTCACAACATAACGCGATTTCGCCTTTGGATTTTTTATAAAAAAATATTGATTACGATTGCAATCTTGTTGGCAATTGCATTTAAAGAAGACAAATTAGTTATCGGTCAATGGGCGCCACCGATCACCAAGGTCGTGATGAAGCACAAAAAAATAGCTGCCACGCGCATGGACATTGGTACTGACGTGAACTACGGCGCGATTACAACTCAGCTTGTCGACCATCTAAACAAGAACCAAAACTTCAAGCTGTCTACACATTCAGAAGTTACAGGCATTAGCCGTAATGATGATAACACGTGGACGATCAGCGTTAAGAACCTAAAAGACGGTACAACTACTCACACCAAGACACGTCATGTGTCCATCGGTGCTGGCAGTGCTGTCATCAAGCTACTACAGATGACAGATCTACCTGAGAGCAAATACTACGCAGGCTTTCCTGTGGGTGGTCTATTCTTGATGACCGACAACCCCGAAGTTGTGAACGCACGTACTGCCAAAGTCTATGGCCGTGCCGAGCTGGGCGCCTCCGATGAGCGTACCGCACATCGACACACGCTACATTGATGGTAAAAAATATGTCTTGTTTGGTCCATTCGCAACTTACTCTAATAAGTTCCTAAAAAATGGCTCACAAACCGACCTAATGGCATCAGCCACCAAAGACAACACCATCTCGATGGCAACTACAGGCCTTGAGAATTTGGACTTGGTGAAATACCTAGTTAGCCAAGTACCATTGTCTGACAATCAAAAACTTGCCGAACTTCAAAAATACTACCCAGAAGCCAAATGGGAAGATTGGACAAAAGCCCAAGGCGGTCAGCGTGTTCAGATCATCAAAACTGCCCCAGGTGAAAAAACCAAACTACAGTTCGTTACCGAGCCATTCGTCTCACAAGATGCCTCTGTGACCGCATTGCTTGGCACATCTCTTAGCGCATCTACCTCGCCTTATATGATGCTTGATCTATTGGCAAAAGCATTCCCAGCTAATTTGTGCATTACCTATTTATTATACAATGTTACCGTTAATCTGTTACATAATAGCAATATTAGCGTGCTATTATGAAATCAGCAAGTATTTTGCTTAAATTAACACAAAGTTAAGATTAAGATTTTCTACTTTATATTGATATTAATTTTTATCAATAAATCACAATCAAGGAGATTAATCATGAAAAAATTTGCCATCGCATTGACCGCTGCTGCTATTGCCCTGACAGGCTGTGCATCAAACAACCTAAATGATACGCGTGTTATGACTTTAGAAGGTCAGACCAAGGAAGTTAAAATCATTAAAATCCCAAGCTTCCAAGTAGAGATCGCACCACGTAAAGCTGTGTGCGAACTAACCAGCACAACTGGTACTAAAGTTGCTGGCGAATGTCTACAATATCGTCGCACCATCGATCGTAACTTTAACGTACTAAGCGGTGGAATCGAAGGTTTTGAATACGAAGAAGGTTTCCGTTATGTGCTAGATGTTAAGCAAACAAGCGTTACCGAAGGCGATAATGTAAAACCTGTATGGACACTGAACAAGCTAATCTCTAAAACACCAGAAATTACCAACTAATCGCTTGTCTTTCATAAAAAGATCTCTACAATTAGAGATCTTTTTGTTTGGGTGAAATATTAGTATTATCGACATTTTAGCATTGACTAAAGCCCACATTAATGCCAATGCTGGCAGTAGGAATGCGACTATCAGCATAGACGGCCAGACCACCGCGCGCGGTTTCTTTGTATTTATCCATCATGTCGCGACCAGTCTCCTTCATGGTCAGTATGGCTTTATCTAGTGACACATGATGCGAGCCATCGCCTCGAAGTGCAAGACGCGCCGCATTGATCGCCTTAACCGATGCCATGGCGTTGCGCTCGATGCAAGGCACCTGCACCAATCCTGCTATCGGGTCGCAGGTAAGACCTAAGTTATGCTCAAGCCCAATCTCAGCAGCGTTCAAGCACTGCGCAACTGACCCGCCCATCACATGAGCCAAGCCAGCCGCCGCCATGGCACAGGCAGAACCAACTTCGCCTTGACAGCCGACTTCTGCACCTGAGATTGAAGCGTTTTGTTTGATGAGCGCGCCTATCGCACCTGCCACCAACAAGAACTCACGCACGCCTTGATAGCTGAACGACGGGATAAAACCACGATAGTAGTGCAGTACAGCAGGAATGATTCCTGCGGCACCATTGGTCGGCGCTGTGACGACCTTACCGCCCGCAGCGTTTTCTTCATTGACCGCCAAGGCATACAGATCCACCCAGTCCATCGCCAAAAGGCCACCATCAGAAGAGCGACCATATTCTTTAGATAATTGATCATATAGACCCTTGGCGCGTCGTTTGACATTAAGCCCACCGGGTAAGATGCCATCTTTTTGACAGCCTTGGGTTACACACGCCTGCATGACCTCCCATATCTCGGTTAGATAGTCTTTAATCTCTTCTTCTGGGCGAATTACTGATTCATTTAGCATCATGAGCTCGGCAATGTTTAGAGATTTGGCTTCGCAGATGGCGGACAGCTCTGACGCCATTTCAAAAGGATAAGGAAAATTAATGTCTTCATCTATGGGCTCATCAGCCATGATCTCATCCTTATCCACGACGAAGCCGCCGCCGATAGAGTAATAAGTCTGCGAGATAATTTTATCATCATCCAAAAAAGCACTAATGCTCATGCCGTTAGGATGATGGGGCAGGGTGACTTCATCATACCAGACGATGTCACTGTCATAGTTAAACGATATTTGCCTGACACCGCCCAGCAGCAAGACACCATCATTCATGATGGGCGCTAAATAATCATCCGTCTTCGTAGTGTCCATGGTGCGCGGCTGATGACCTAATAATCCTAACATCGCTGCGGTATCTGTGGCATGTCCCTTGCCCGTGGCGGACAGTGAACCATACAGATCCAACCGTATGCTATTGACCAAATGCACATCGTCACCAAGCAATTGTAGAAATCGGTTCGCCGCCACCATAGGTCCGACCGTGTGCGAGCTTGAAGGGCCTATGCCAATTTTAAATAAATCAAAAACACTAATCATGCGAATTCCTTTTTAAGATTTTAGGTATAGACAAATTATCAGCGATATTATGCCATAAAATAAATCTGTTTACATACTGATATATTCGTCTATTTCCGACTAAAATAGTCAGGAATGTTTTGTTTTATTTATCATTAATGCGATTGTTATTTGTTTTCTTTATTAAATAAGAAAAATTCTTAAAACTGTTGAAAACAAGAATTGTTCCTGTTATAGTATTCATCAAATCAATCACGGACTTTGATTTTTATCATTCAACATGGGGAAGGGCGGCTAAGTCTCACCGCCCATCACAGGAGACCATCATGTACGTATGTATCTGCCACGATGTAAAAGACACTCAAATCAACACCGCCATGACTCAAGGTATTAATACCCTACAAGGTCTTCAAGATGCATTGCAAGTTGGTACTTGCTGCGGCTGTTGTGTGCCTATGGTGCAAGACCTAATCGACGAACATCAAGCCGCCTTTCCTGTGATTAATGCCATGGCAGGTTAATTGAAAGTTAAATATGTTACGATAATATTTCTATAAGTAGCGCAGGACGCATCCACGTGACCATCATTCCTATTGATTAATCCTAATAATCGATAATCATTATTAAATCAATAAAATAAAATTATCCTTAAATGATAACAGCTTGCTATTGTGAGTTGTTATTCTTTTATTTATATTAGTAAAATCAAATACTTATAATGTCTATTTGAGAATGATTTTATCTTAAATTTATGTCAAAACTTCAGTTAAATACGTTTTCAATGTGAGAGCCATTCGCAGATTGCATTCCGTTATCAGTTCATTTGTTATACAATTATTAGGGTGATATTTGTCGTATTTATGTTAATATGTACTCAACTTGATGGGTAGCTATATCCATCATCTTGTATTTTTAACACAAACAGGAGCAACAGATGAAATCTTCTCAAAAAGTCATTGATTATCTAAACTTTTTATTGGCTGGCGAATTAGGCGCGCGCGATCAGTATTTCATCCATTCTCAAATGTATGCGGAATGGGAACTTGGCAAGCTGCACGATCGCATCTATCACGAGATGGAAGATGAGACACTGCATGCACGTCTTATCATCAATCGCATCATCATGCTAGGCGGCACACCTAACATGCAAGTGGGCAAGATTAACATTGGTGCTGACGTGCCTGCCATGCTACAGTCTGATCTCAACTTAGAATACACCGTTCAAGAGCATCTAAAAGAAGGTATCGCCATCTGTGAAGCTGAGCGCGACTATGTCACTCGTGATATGTTGGTGCGCCAACTAGAAGATACCGAACAAGATCACGCGCACTGGCTAGAAAAACAGCTTCGCCTAATCGAGCTTATGGGTCTTCAAAACTACCTACAAAGCCAGACTGCTAAACCGGACACGGTTGGCGCTGCACACTAATTTGCAGATTGTTTAATTTGGGTATTTGTTAGGAGAGTAACCATGAAAGGTGATAAAGAAGTCATCCGCGCACTTAACAGCGTGCTGGGTCAGTCGCTCATCGCGATTAACCAGTATTTCTTGCATGCACGCATTGTGAAGAATTGGGGCGTTGAAGAGCTAAACGACGTATTTTATAAGCAGTCCATCCAAGAGATGAAATGGTCTGATGAGCTTATTGAACGCATCCTACTATTAGAAGGTCTGCCGAACTTGCAAGAGCTTGGCAAGTTGCTCATCGGCGAGAACGTAGAAGAGATTTTGGCATGTGATTTACGTCTAGAGAAACGTAAGCATGACGTGCTTGTTGATGCCATCGGCGTATGCACCGAAAAACGCGATTTCGTTTCTCGTGAGCTGTTGATCAGACTAAAAGACGGTAACGAAGAATACGAAGATTGGCTTGAGACTCAACAAGAGAAAATCGAAGACATCGGCATTCAAAATTACATCCAAATCCAATCCACTGAAGATTGATTTGGGAATGATCTATGACCGACAGACCATATATATGGGTTTGTCGGTTCTTTTAATGGCAATAAAATGACTATAAATAATTATAATTCTTATTTATAATATAAAAATATGCCATAATGAATTGATTTAAAATAAGTATTTTTTAAAAAAATGTTGATAATTTTTTCATTTTCTAAAAACGATAAACTTTTTTGAAAAAAGCCTTTATAATACAAATGATCTTTAAAGTGTGCTATTAATAGTTTCATCATTTTGCCATAAAAGACGTGTAATTTACTTGACTGGCAACGCGACGACGATTGCACATTTTAAATTCACCGCCAATATTTGGCTAAATTTTTATTAGGATACCTTTATGACCACTTATTATAAAGATGCCGACCATGTCGAAACCCAAGAGTGGCTTGACGCATTCGCCTCGGTTATCAAAAACGCTGATAAAGAACGCGCTCAATTTCTACTAAAAGCACTATACAACATGGCGGTACAAGAAGGCTTGCCGTTCAACCGATTAGACACTGCTTATATCAATACCATTCCTGCTGAAGACGAGCCGAACTATCCTGGCGACCTTCACATGGAGCGTAAGCTGCGCGCATTGATTCGTTATAACGCGCTTGCGATGGTGATGCGTGCTAACCAAAATGATGATGAGCTGGGTGGTCACCTGGCGACTTTCGCATCATCTGCGACACTGTATGAGACAGGTTTTAACCATTTTTGGCGTGCACCTGATGAGAACTTTGGCGGCGACATGATCTATTATCAAGGTCACGGCGCACCAGGCATGTATGCGCGTTCATTCCTAGAAGGTCGCTTGAGCGAAGACCAACTCAAAAACTTCCGCCGCGAAGTGGGTGGTAAAGGTCTATCAAGCTATCCACATCCATATTTGATGCCTGACTATTGGCAATTCCCAACAGTATCGATGGGCCTAGGTCCATTGATGTCCATCTACCAAGCACGCGCACAAAAATACCTGACGCACCGCAGCCTCATCAAAGACGAAGACCGCAAAGTATGGGCATTCTTAGGCGACGGCGAGACGGACGAACCTGAAAGCTTGGGCGCAATCTCAATGGCAGGTCGTGAGAAGCTTGACAACCTAATCTGGGTCATCAACTGTAACTTGCAACGTCTAGACGGTCCTGTGCGCGGTAACGGCAAAATCATCCAAGAACTAGAATCTGTATTCCGCGGCGCAGGCTGGCGAGTGATCAAGGTGATCTGGGGTGATCATTGGGATCCGCTACTTGCTAAAGACACCACGGGCGTACTAAAACACCGCATGGAAGAAGTGGTTGATGGTGATTATCAGCTGTACGAAGCGCGTGATGGTGCATTTATCCGCAAAGAATTCTTCGGTAAATACCCAGAGCTTGAAGAACTGGTAAAAGATCTGTCTGATGATGAGATTCAGCGTCTCAACCGTGGCGGTCACGACCCGAAAAAAGTCTATGCTGCTTATGCTGAAGCTATGAAAACCAAAGGTCAGCCAACGGTTATTCTAGTAAAAACCGTCAAAGGCTATGGTCTATCAAACCAAATCCAAGCGGTTAACAAAGCCCACCAAATCAAAAAACTTGACGAAAGTGGTCTAAAATACTTCCGCGATCGCTTTGATCTGCCATTTACCGATGAAGATCTTAAGACGCTGCCATTTTATCGTCCATCAGAAGATTCAGCAGAATACAAATACCTAATGGGTCGTCGTCAAGCATTGGGCGGACACTTGCCGGCACGTCGTAGTGGTCACACACCATTACAAATCCCAGAGCTGTCTATCTTTGATCAAGTACTGCAAGGCTCAAAAGGCAAAAAACAATCGACCACAATGGTATTCGTGCGTCTATTGTCAGCACTATTAAAAGACAAAGCACTGAACAAATATGTCGTGCCTATCGTACCAGATGAAGCACGTACGTTCGGTCTAGAAGGCATGTTCCGCCAGCTTGGTATCTATTCATCAGTCGGTCAAAACTACGTCGCCGAAGACGCTGAAGCACTGATGGGTTATAAAGAAGCCAAAGATGGTCACATGCTAGAAGAGGGCATCAACGAAGCAGGCGCGATGAGTTCTTGGATTAGCCTTGCAACCAGCTACTCAACCAACGCCTTGCCGATGATTCCGATGTACATCTACTACTCAATGTTCGGTTTCCAGCGCGTGGGCGACCTAGCTTGGGCGGCTGGCGACATGCAAGCACAAGGCTTCTTGTTCGGGGCGACTGCAGGACGTACCACGCTAAACGGTGAAGGCCTACAACATCAAGATGGTCACAGCCACATTCTATTTGGCACCGTACCTAACTGTGTTACATATGATCCTTGCTTCGGCTATGAGCTTGCCGTTATCATGCATGACGGTCTAAAACGCATGTATGGCGAAGGTGAGCGCGTATACTACTACATCACACTGATGAATGAGAACTACGAGCACGAAGCCATGCCACAAGGTGTCGAAGAAGGCATCAAACGCGGTATGTACCTGCTAGAAGACAATGGCTCAAGCCAAGTTCAGCTTCTGGGCTCTGGTGTTATCCTACGCGAAGTTCAAAAAGCAGCTCGCATCCTAAATGACGACTTTGGCATCAAGGCAAACGTGTGGAGTGTCACCAGCTTCAACGAGCTGACTCGTGATGGCATGGCATGCGACGACTACAATCGTCTGCACCCAACCCAAGAAGCTAAGACCCCATGGGTAACTTCACAGCTTGCTTCGCATCAAGGCATCGTGGTTGCGGCAACTGACTACATGCGTAACTACTCAGAGCAAATCCGTGGCTGGCTACCTGACAGTCGCCCATACACCACTTTGGGCACGGATGGCTTTGGTCGTTCTGACAGCCGTGAGCAGCTGCGCAACTTCTTCCATGTTAATGCTGAACACATTGTCGTGGCGACACTGAAGAAGTTGGCTGACGAAGGCGAGATCGATGTTCGTTTGGTTCAAGATGCAATCAATAGCTTTGAGATCGATGTGGATCAAGCACCTGCATGGCAGCCACAGCCGCATTATGATTATTTCCCGGATGCGCCTGCCGCTGCCGTGAACGAAAACCCAACGCCAGTTCCAGATTTTGTGGAAGATTCTGATGACGCCATCAGCAGCGAAGGGCGTGCCGAAGATAAGGCAGATGCACCGATCCTAAATGACAACAATATCGCAGAACCTAAATAAGGAGACGATCAATGGAAATTAAAGCCCCTGATTTGGGTGTAGATAGTGCTGAAGTCGCCGAAATTTTGGTTAAAGTTGGCGACATCATCAACGAAAATGACAACATTATCCTAGTAGAATCAGACAAAGCGTCGGTAGAAGTACCGTCGCCTGTCTCTGGCAAGGTAACCAGCATTGCCATTAATGTTGGCGACAGCGTTAGCGAAGGCAGCGTCTTACTTAGCGTTGAAGCTTCGGATGGCGCGGCAGCTTCTGAAAGCCCAAATGACGAATCAGCGAAGACATCAGAAGCACCAGCCCCTGCTCAAGAAGAGGCTAAGCCTGCCGAATCAGTTCAGTCTGCACCTGCTGGTGGTAGCCAGACCCATAATCTACCTGATCTAGGTGTTGATAGTGCTGAGATCGCTGAGATTATGGTGAGCGTTGGCGATCAAGTAGAAGAGAATCAGCCACTGCTGTTGGTAGAATCTGACAAAGCATCGGTTGAAGTGCCAGCACCTGTCAGTGGTGTGGTCGAGTCGATCTTAGTCAATGCTGGTGATAGTGTATCTAATGGTCAAGCCTTTGTTGTCATCAAGGCAGAAGGGGCGGCGCCAGCATCCAAAGCAGAAGCTGCGCCAAAAGATACACCAAAACAAGAAGCGCCAAAAGCATCTGCTCAAGATGAGTCGCCAAAACCTGTATCATCAAGCAGCGCCAAACTGCCAGAAGTAGAAGTTAACGCACGAGCCAAAGACGCTCACGCAGGGCCTGCGGTACGTAAGCTTGCGCGTGAACTGGGCGTGGACATCAGCACCGTCAAAGGTACAGCTGCCCACGGTCGCATCCTAAAAGAAGACCTATTCGGCTATGTCAAGTCGGTGATGACGGGTGCGCAAGCTTCATCAAAAGCAGCACCTGCTGCAAGCGGTTCAGCGATCAGCTTGCCACCACTGCCTGACATGAGCAATAAAGAAATCTGGGGTGAGATTGAGACGGTTGATCTAACGCGCCTACAAAAAGTCTCTATCCCACAGCTTAACCTAAACACGCTTTTGCCACAGGTTACGCAGTTTGATTTGGCGGACATTACCGATACCGAAGCCATGCGTAACGAGCTAAAAGCCGAGTTCAAGGCTCAAGGCGTAGGCTTGACCATTTTGGCGTTTATCGTTAAGGCGGTGGCGTATGCTCTGACCCAGCACCCTAAATTCAACAGCCATGTCTCAGACGACAACACCCAAATGATTATCCGTAAATCGGTGAACATGGGTATTGCAGTGGCGACTGATGATGGCTTGATTGTGCCTGTGATTCGTGATGCCCAAGCCAAAGGCATTCGCCAGCTTGCCATTGAAATTGGTGAGCTTGCCAAAAAAGCCCGTGATAAGAAACTGTCCGCCAAAGAATTGCAAGGTGCGTCATTCACCATTTCAAGCCAAGGCAACATGGGCGGTACTTATTTCACACCACTTGTCAACCATCCGCAAGTGGCGATTTTGGGGATCTCTGAATCTACTTATCAGCCACGCTGGAACGGCAAAGAGTTTGAGCCACGTCTCATGCTACCGTTGTCTCTATCGTACGACCACCGTACGATTAACGGAGCGGATGCGGCGGTGTTCACTCGCTATATTGCTAAGCTGTTGGCTGACCCGCGTAAAATCTTACTTTAATAAAAACAAACAAAAAAGGTGGTATCATACCGCCTTTTTTGTGTATGGATGATTGTAAAATAGGCATTGTTTGGCTATACTAAATTTTTTGCTTGGATTTGTGCATGAAGTTATTTTTCAAATCATTGACGTTAGCTGTTATTACTTCGACTTGCATCAGCAATATAGCTTTTGCAGACATTCCCTTTACTAAGGATGACTTAATCGGCAAATGGCAATGTTATGATCATGATCCAGAATTGCAGTTTCGTGCCGAATCCGTCATTGAGAATCGAGCGGATGGAACACATAGCGAAAACTCCGTGATGTATTTTGATGATGAGGCGTCTGAATATCATCAAATCAACAAGACAAAACTCATCTCTAAGTGGGCGCTCGATGGTGATGTCATGAGCTTTTATGATGCTGTTATCAGTTATTATGAAGTGGACATGCCAAACTATGACGAAGAAAGTACAGGCATATCAAAATATGGTTTTATGATATTTAACACCGTTATCAATCGCGCCGAATTAGAGAAATCTATGGTTGACGATCTGTCATCAAAGATTAAATTTATTGACAAGAACACCTATATCTACACATCTGTAGAGGAAGATTTTTTGCCTGTAGAACAGGGTTATTGCAAGCGCGTACTTTAATTCACCCATGAACGATGATGACACATACGAACAAGGAGTATCAGTGAGAGTATTATTAATAAGTGCCATCTTGATGGCTTTGGCACTGCCAAGTCATGCGATGAGCTTTACACGTGCCGATGTGGTTGGTGATTGGTTATGCCAGACCGATTATCAAGGCGAAAAGAACAAACGTCTGATACGTTACCATGCTGATGGCACGGCCGATGAATATAATGAGATAATATATCAAGGCCCATCTAGCCCCACATTAGAATTTATCGAGACACATTACAACTGGCGCCTAGAGGGTGATAAGCTACATATGGATGGCTTGAACAGCTTGGATTATTATGAGCAGTATTACTTCTTGCCAGGTGGGCTCGTTAGAGTAGATGACAGCAAAACCGCCGAATATCAAGAATACATTGTTGAGGGCTTTCAAGAAAACGATTGGCATTATGTGGCATTCGATGATAAAGACACGCAACGTTTTTATTTTGAAGATGGCTATGGCGGTGTTTGCAAGCGTTTAAAATAAATCAAGCTACACAAAGTAATTAATATATAATTATATGGTAATTACGATAAATTCATCAATATATCAATCTTAGGAGTTGTCATGACAACCTACATACCCCCAAAAGTTTGGGGTATTAATGCCATTAATATGGGCGGTAAATTTGGCGGCACGAACCGACCAACCGCCGGCGCACGACATGAACAGACATTACCAAGCGGCGATAAGCCGTATCAGCTATACAGCCTAAACACCCCAAATGGCGTTAAGGTAAACATCATTCTAGAGGAATTAAAGGCTCAAGGTTTGCTTGATTTTGATGCTTATAAGATTGATATCATGACGGGCGATCAGTTTGGTTCAGACTTCGTTGAAATCAATCCAAACTCAAAGATTCCTGCGCTTGTCGATCATACTGGCGATGATTCTGTAAGTGTTTTTGAAAGCGGGGCGATCTTGTTATACCTTGCCCAAAAATACGACCAGTTTTTACCAAAAGATGCCGCCAAGAATGCTGAAGTATTATCTTGGCTCATGTGGCAGATGAGTTCTGCGCCTTTTGTGGGCGGTGGGTTTGGGCATTTTTATGCTTATGCGCCAGAACCAATCGAATACGCCATCAACCGCTACACAATGGAAACCAAGCGTCAGCTTGATGTGCTAAATCAACACTTGGCGAATCATGATTACATCGCAGCTGACGAGTACAGCGTTGCAGATATGGCGATTTATCCTTGGTATGGCTGGTTGGTATTAGGTAAATTGTACGTGACGGACAGTTATGATGCGGCGACTTTCTTGGATGTGGACAATTATCCAAATGTCCAAAAATGGGCAAAACGCATCGCTGCTCGTGATGCCGTCCAACAGGCCGAAAAACTAACCCTACAGCCAATTAATTGAACAAAAATCCGCTCAACATTGAGCGGATTTTTGTGGTATATCAGAACTTATAATTCACGCCAAGACGAGTTGTACTCTCGACACTACCTTCAGTCATTGGGCTGTCTTTTTGGGCTGATGACAGCCATACAAAGCGCTGATTGGCAAATAGGGCGATATTGTCGTTCATGTCATAATTGACCATCGCAGAGATGAATGGGCTGATGCCATCATCCGCTTGGTAAGCCTGTACGCCAGTGCGTGCGCTTTCACGCTCAGTCACGCCATAGTAGTAGTTGTTGTAGTTCTTGTCGCGCCATGTCGCGCCAAATGATGGATAAATGGTGAATTTATCGACATTAAAGCGGCTAACGTGCGACAAGGTCACAGCCGTACCATCATGACGACCGCCAACATCGGTAGCAACTTTAGCCTTGAATCCACCAATTGGCGTGATGTGCATGTAGCTGGCATGTGCAAGGATGGAGGCTTTACGCTCATCCAAGCCTTTAATTTCATCATCAGCATCATCTGGATCAAAGCTACGCCCATCGTAGCCAACGCCGATGCGCGCATGATGCTTGCTGTCTTTATAAGGATAAAAGCCCAATTCTCCGCCTTCAATGTACCAGCGGTTATTGTCATAAAAACCTTGTGGGGCAAAGCCAACTGTCTTGTCAGTCTTATAAGCGCTGGCGATGTAGCCGACATTCACACCAAGACTAAGCCGCGCATCTGGATCGACAGGCAGGCTTTGGGCGTGGGCAGTAAGGCTTACAAAAGCCAAAACAAAAGCTGACGCGGCGAATTTTTTCATGATTAATTCCCAAATAAAGTAAATGAAATCAAAGCTATTATAAAACAAATCTATAAATGATGTGTAGTTTTTGGTAAATGGGTAAATCTGATATTAAAAACCGTGCAAACCAATGGATCTTACAGGCGATTCATTTAAAATTACGAATGTCCAAAAATTACCAGAACCGATTAGTTATACTTCGCATAATGTATATTATGTTAAATAATAAAAATAGCTATAGAAGCTTTTATCGACCTTTAGTTAAATCATTTTTATCTTAGTTTGTACTGTTCATTTTATTAATAAACCCGCCAATCTTACGATCCATATTCGCCATGCTTGATTTATATTGCTCATTAAAAACCATTAGTCTGATTTGGCATTACAATAATTCATGATTTAATTGATGGTATTTCTTGCGCTTTTGTTTTAGCATGTTGTTTTTATTTTTTGGAATTTGGTGGATTATGAGAGATTTATCCCAAATAGGCACAAGCAAAACGCTAAACTGGCGTGCGTTCGGACCTGGCATTCTAATGGCGTCAGCAGCAATCGGTGGTTCGCATCTGATTTCATCAACGCAAGCTGGTGCGCTTTATGGTTGGCAGCTTGCCATCATGATTATTTTGGCGAACGTATTTAAGTACCCATTTTATCGCTTTGGTACCGAATATGCCTACAGTACAGGCGACAGCCTAGTTGTCGGCTACGCCAAAAAATCACGTGCTTACTTGTGGATTTTCTTTATTCTGTGCATCATGTCGGGCATCATCAGTACGGGTGCGGTCGCCCTGCTGTGTGCTGTGATTTTAGGTCATTTATTGCCGTTCGAGCTTGGCACATTACCACTTGCGGCGGGGGTTATGATTGCGTCGTGGGTGCTGTTGGTGGCTGGTCACTATAAAGTACTTGACAACATCACCAAGTGGATCATCATGGCCCTGACTGTCGCAACCATCGCCGCAGTCGCGGTTGCCGTGGGCAAGCCTCCTGTGATGCAGCCTGATTCTATTGAGGCGTCACCTTGGAATCTGGCAACGCTTGGCTTTATCATCGCACTCATGGGCTGGATGCCTGCGCCACTAGAATTCTCAGCGATCACATCGGTTTGGACATCCAAGAAAATCCGTACCGATCACACCAGCCGCTATCAAGGCATGGTTGACTTTAATGTAGGCTATATGACATCTGCGATTTTGGCGCTATTTTTCTTGGCGCTTGGCGTATTCGTACAATATGGCTCAGGCGAAGAGATTGCCATGCAAGGCGGCGCCTATGTTGGTCAGCTGATCGAGATGTACACGCAGACCATCGGCGAATGGTCAAGATTGCTTGTTACCTTCATTGCATTTTTGTGCATGTTTGGCACGGTGATCACGTGTATCGACGGTTATGGACGTACCAACGCAGAGAGCCTATCACTGATTAAATCAGGCGACACCCTATTGTCTGAAAAGTATGTCAAACTATGGACGACATTCACCGCGATTGCAGGTTATGTATTGATTGCCTTCTTTATGGGTCAATTGGCCGCATTATTAAAATTCGCCATGATCAGCGCTTTTGTTACCGCGCCTATCTTTGGTTACCTAAACTACTCACTCATCAAAACCGAAAACAAACTAACACCGGTCATGAAATGGTACGCCATCACAGGTATCGCATTCTTGTTAGCATTCACCCTGCTGTTCTTATTGCAGTCTTTTAAGATCATTGGTTGATTGATTTTACAAATAATAAACCTGCTCATGTGGCAGGTTTATTATTTGGATTATCTGTCTAGATTTGGGCGTTCTCCAAGTGTGATTTGAAGCGTCATTAGCTCTGCATCACGAATGATTTTTGCTGTTAGTGTGGTATTTGGTGTGTGCCGAGACACCACACCTGATAGAGTATTGGCATCCTTGATCGCAACGCCATCTAGCTCCACGATAATATCGCCCGCCTGTAGTCCTGCAGCATAAGCAGGCGCACCTTCCCAGACTTGCGTCACCAAGACGCCTTGGCTTGATTCTAGGCTGATCGGATTGGCTTGATTCTGGGCAATGCCAACACCAAGCCAACCACGGCTGACTTTGCCATTGGTGATGAGCGCGTTCATGACCTGCTCAATAATGCTTGTTGGAATAGCAAAGCCAATGCCCATCGACCCACCAGAACGCGAATAAATAACCGTATTAATCCCAACAAGCGCGCCTTCAGAATCAACGAGCGCTCCGCCTGAATTACCAGGATTAATCGCTGCATCCGTCTGAATAAAATCCTCAAAGCTACTAATACCAAGTCCTGTACGCCCTGTCGCTGAGATGATGCCTTGAGTAACTGTCTGACCAACACCAAAAGGATTGCCAATAGCAAGTGCCACATCGCCAACACTGATGGGCAAACTGCGAAAAGCCAGCGGTTCTAGATCATCAAGCTCTACTTTAATCACGGCCAGATCACTGTCTGCATCACTGCCAATGACTTTCGCGCGCGTCTTGCGCCCGTCGTTTAGCGCGACGATGATGTCATCAGCCTGATTGACGACATGCGCATTGGTGACGATGTAGCCATCCTGTGAGACAATCACCCCCGAACCCAAGCTTGCGCCCTGCTGCATCTGAGCACCATAATACTGCTCAAAAAACTCCCTAAACGCCGGATCATTCATATAAGGATGGCGAACGGTCTGAGTTGTATAGATATTAACCACTGACTTAGCGGCACGATTTACCGCATCTTTATATGAGCTGATGGCGGGTGCTGCGTTGGAGATTTGGGTAGGTTCAGCCGTTACGGGTGTCCAAGCTTGATTCTCATGTGTCGGCTGTGCTATCGCCTGCTGGGGCGTACGCATAAAAAAGGCCCAATATAAAACAGCTGCCAACACTAATGCGATCAGCCATGGCAAAATCAGCCAAATACTTGCGCCCTTCTCACGACGTGGTGAATGCTGCGGATGGTTCATTCAGTATCCTTATTCAAATTAAATCTTCGGTATTATAATGGATAAATATTGGGATAATTTTGCGAAGATAAAGTGAATTTAAATAAAATTATTACTCAATTATACGATTAATCACTGAGTGAGGCTGCAATTTTATAAATCACCACAAACACCCAACATTTGCACAATAAACAAAAAATCGTTAAAATAATTTATTTTATTATTGTAGAATTATTATGACCGCCATTACCGCTACCGCTCTGAGTGCCTTTTGTGATGAATACCTAGGCGCGGATGAATTTAACGACTACTGCCCCAACGGACTACAAGTCGATGCCGAAACCCCCATCACCAAGGTCATCACTGGAACGACCGCCTGTCAAGCACTCATTGATGAAGCCATCCGTGAAGATGCACAAGCGATTTTGGTGCATCATGGTTATTTTTGGAAAGGTGAACCCGCGCCTTTGGTTGGCATGAAAGGTCGTCGTGTGCGCACATTGATGCAGCATGGGATATCGCTCATCGCATATCATTTACCCTTGGACGCCCATCCTATTATCGGTAATAATGCCCTACTTGCCAAGGCGCTTGACCTTGAGGTAACTGGCGCATTATATCCCCATGAGAAGCATCCGATTGGCAACATCGCTACATGCGAGCCGATTACTCCTGCTGATTTTGCTGATAAAATCACTGCCAAACTGGGTCGCACCCCACTACATATCGCAAGTGGTAAATCCCACCTTGCCAAGATCGCACTATGTACAGGCGGCGCTCAGGACATGATCGAACAAGCCGCCAAGATGGGCTGCGACGCGTTCATCTCAGGGGAGATCTCCGAGCGCACGACACATAGTGCGCGTGAGCTAGGCATAGATTATTTTGCCGCAGGGCATCATGCCACCGAACGCGATGGCATTCGTGCGCTTGGCGAGGTCGTCGCTAAGGAGATGGGCGTGGAAGTGGTATTTGTAGATATTGACAATCCTGCATGATATTAGGCTGTAAATAGACAAGACTTTAGGCTCTAGCATATAGCATTTATTTAAGTAATAAAAAAACCGCACTCTATGTGCGGTTTTTTTGTTTGGTTTATTTGTTCGGTACAGTTAGCGTCTGACCGATGCGAAGACTTGCGTTATTCGCAAGATTATTCATCTTTGCAAGCTCTTCAGTGCTGATGCCGTAGCGACGTGCTAGCGAGATCAGATTATCGCCCGATTTTACCTTATAGGTTGTGGTAAGCTTTGGCACCTTAATAACTTGACCGCGGCGCAACTGAGCATTAGTGGCAAGATTATTTGTCTTCGCCAAATCATTGACAGACACACCAAATCTGGTCGCCAACCCTGTTAAGTGCTCACCAGATTGAACGGTGTAATTTTCAGTATTGGCGATGGTGTTACCTGCAGGCGTAGCTTGTGATGGCGTCGCTTTAGTGTTTGCGCTTTGTCTGCGAGCAGGCTTAGCAGAACCTGCAGCAGGAATGGTGATGGTCGTACCTAATAGTAAGTTTGAATTGGTATTTAGATCATTCGCATCCGCCAATTCCTTAATGGTAATGCCGTGACGTGATGCCACCGATGTCAGGCTATCGCCAGATTTGACGGTGTACTTGATCGGTTGATTATTTAATTTACGAGCAACGGTTGCATTTGATACCGGCACCTTGATGACCTGACCTGCAATCATGCCAGCATTTGGCTGGAAGTTATTCAGCGCTGCGATGTCCGCATTAGACACACCCAAGCTATTAGCAATGCCTGTTAGCGTATCGCCTGGCTTAACAGTATAAGCACCCGTCTGAGCACTTGCACGCTGACTGGCAGGCTTCGGTGCTGTATTGGCGGCAGGCGCGACATTTGTCACTTTTGCGGCAGGTACCTTAATCTGCTGACCAATCAATAGACCATCAGTTGGCGACAGACCGTTTAGCTCAGCCAGCTGATGCACGCTAATGTCGTGTTTACGTGCGATAGAAGTTAGGCTCTCACCTGCCTGTACGCGGTGTGTTGCTGTCTTGGTGTTATTAGCAGTGTTATTAGTCTTAGTGGCTGTATTGGTGGCTGTTTGTGCAGGCTTAGGTGATGGTTTGACCTTACCTGGTACTAACCACAATTTCTGACCACGTTGAACATAGGTGTTCGTACTGATGTTGTTATAGCTTGCTAATTGATTTACTGTCAGATTATTCGCTGCAGCGATGCCTGTCAATGTATCACCAGAGCGCACGGTATAACTCTCAGGACGTGCTGCAGGTTTACGCTCTGCAGGTTTACGCTCTGCAGGTCGAGATGTATTGGCATTCGTCTGTGGACGTGGCTGCTGCGGAGCTGCCACAGGTGGCGGTGTATAACTTGGCTCAATGACAGGCTCAGATGCAACAGGTTGTGGCTGTGGTGCAACTGCGACAGTCGTGGCAGGTGCTGAGTAGCTTAGTGACTTGGACTGGCCACGTGCTTGTAATACAGACTGAGCTGTCTGTAGTGCGTCTAGCTGAATATTGCCGTCGTTAGGGTTTACCGCTTGTACCGCTTCAGGTGTCGTCGCTTGGATCTGTGCAGCGATAAAGTCACGCTCTTCTTGAGTCAATGGCGGCTCTTGAACGATGGTGTTATTGGCAGTCACCTGCGCAATTGTGGTCGGCAAGGTATTAGACTGCATCAGCTCTTGCTGTGATGTTGAATTGACAGCAGCGCCTTTATTTGGTAGAACGTACTGAGTCGTCTGTGCAGGCGCTGTGGCTGAATATGAACCGCCATAGCCAAAGCCAGTCAGTGCAGACAGCTGATCATCAACACCACTATTTAGACTATCAGGAATTACGATACGATTTGGGCCTGCACTATCGACCGTAAAATTCGTTAACGCCGGGTTAAGTAGACGCAATTCATCAAAAGGCACGCCAGTGATGTTAGCGATTTCTTGTAAGCTAATACCATAGTTCACAGGTACAGTCCTAAAATGCGAATGGTTGGCAATGGCAGGCAAGTTTACGCCATAGCTAGATGGCGATGCGACAATCTGCGACACCGCGATAAAGCGTGGCACATAGTTCATCGTCTCAGTAGGTAGATTCAATGACCAATAATCAGTTGGCAAGCCCGCCGCTTCGTTAGCACGAATAGCACGAGACACCCTGCCAGGACCTGCGTTATAAGCCGCCAAGGCAAGCTCCCATGAGCCAAATTGATTATAAAGGCTGGTCAAGAAATCATAGGCAGCACGAGTCGACTCGATCACATCACGGCGACCATCGTAGCTTGAGCTTTGATTTAGACCATAAATACGACCTGTACTTGGGATGAACTGCCACAGACCTGCCGCCGCCGCATTAGAGGTGGCAGATGGATCGTACGAACTTTCGATGATTGGCAGTAATGCAAGCTCAGTTGGGATGCCACGACGCTCTGCTTCCGTCACTGTATGGTGCAGATAACGTGATGCACGCGCAGTCAGACGATCAAGGTAGCTTTGACGGCTATAGAACCATGACTTTTGAGCTTCGATACGAGCATTATAGGTGTCGCCCATCTTGTAGCCACGGCGTACACGATCCCATAAGTTACCATAGCGTTGAACCGTCAAAGCATCGCCTTGCACCATGCTCATGTCCGTGGCTTGCAATAAATCTTCTAATTCATCAAGCATCGCTTCATCCAACACGCCGCTATAGCCACTTGATTGGCTTTGTGTGGTTGGCGTTACGGTTGTGCGTGAAGTATTGTTGGTTGGCGTGCTAGTGCTGGTGCCTGTACTACTACATGCTGCCAAAAAATAAGCCGACACTGCAAGCGTCAATGGCTTCATCAGCCCCACTGTGCGTGAATTTTTTTGGTTTTTTGTGCAGTCTGGATGGTCGTTGGTAGACAATGAATGTGACATATGGGATAAGCCTTAATTACCAAAACATAAAATAAAAAAATAATGAATAAAATTCCATATTTTACAAATAATTTATCCACCCAAGCATAACATAAATCAGCACTCAGGCGATATAAACATCGGTAGATTATCACTTAGTACAACCCAAGCAAACATCAAACCTTACAATGTGAAAATAACTGCTTAATAATGCCTGATTTTTTGTGCATTATCAACCATCAAATCAAAAATTTACCATAAAAATACCGTCAGCCGTGCTTATTTTACAAAACACCACTGACGGTAAAGTATCTGAAAAAATAACTATATTTTGAGCAGTAGCATCATCAACTCACAACACCAAAAATCAGTTAATCGTTATCTGAGATACCGAACGTATTAGCACCGCATTAGAACCAGATTCTGACAGTGTCGCTCTCGATGTCGTGATAAGCTTAACAGGCTTGCCATTTTCTGTCCACGTCTCTGTGGTCACTACCTGAGCTCGGGCTTGGTTACCTGTGATCACCACATCACTGATGCCGATGTTATAGCGGTAATTGTTTGATTTTGCCCAGCTTTTTTGGAGGAGCTGTAGATAGCCATTCTTATCTAAGTTGGCAGTTTTGCCGTTACGAGTCAAAGAGATAATGACTTCATCAGAGATAAGGCGTGAGATTTGCCCGATGTTTTGGCTATTGGCTGCTTGATTCATGGCAGCAGCATAAGCTTGAACAGATGATTCGCTGATCGCATGGGCTGGCGCACTGATTAATGTCGCTGCACCCAATGCTGCCATCAAGCCAAGTCCCATAGAACGGCTAACTTCATTCATGGGTAGTTTCGTCACCGCCGCAATCGCAGTGGCGAATGCGCCGATTTTCATGCCTGTTTTTAGGTAAGTTTTTTTATCGTTCTTGATGCTCATGTTGCACCTCATGTAGATGAATTATTATCGTCGGTGTGACGAGATAAGGTAAAGATAGCAAATTACCTTTAATCAATCATGGCTAATTGTAACAACTTGTTGCATTTTTAAGAGCTTAATGTGTGCTGCTCTATTTATCATCATCCAATGGTTCAACTTCTTCAAGCTTGGCCCCGATGCGATTCATGCGGCGATCCATTAATTGACGTGCCAATGCCTGCATGTCATCCACGCGGTCGAATTCATCAACAATCTCAAGACCCAATAGCGTCTCTAGCACATCTTCGAGGCTTACCAGACCTTTGACCTCGCCAAATTCACCCACAGCCAACGCGATATGAACACGTTCTTTTAGCATAAGATCAAGCAGATCGAACAGCTTCATTTTAGCAAACACAAAATTAATATCACGCTTGAAATGCTTGATCGGCGTGTGATTTTCTTGGTTGGCCTTGGCGATGAGCAGGTCAGACTTTAGAATAAAACCTGTAGTATCGTCCAAATCTTCACTAAAAATCGGAAAACGAGAAAACGGTAGCTTAGGATGATTGGCAAAAATATCACCGACCGTCATCGTCTCATCGAATGCCACGATCACAGAACGTGGCGTCACGATGTCTTCGACATTAATCATGCTAAGCGCCAAAGAGTTCTTAATAATACGCGTCTCAAGCTCACTCATTTGCCCCAAGCTCTCACCCTGATTGGCAAGCGCGATGAACTCATGACGGCTAAAAGTCGATTCTGTATTACCACGCGTCACCAACCTAGAGATTTTCTCTGCGAACCACACGATCGGCATTAATACAAAATTAATCGCGCGCACATAATACGCCACCGGAATGGCAAAACGTCGCCAGTAAGTCGTGCCTAGCGTCTTTGGGATAATCTCTGTACCGATCAAAATCGCAATCGTCATCACCGCACTAAACACACCAAACCACACATCGCCAAAGACGATCGTCGCCTGCGCACCAGCACCAAGCGAACCCAAAGTATGCGCGATGGTATTTAATGTAAGGATAGATGAGATGGATTTCTCGATGTTATTGACCTTAACATCCTCCAAGAGCGCTGCAGCTTTTGGATCTTCTTCTCGAAGAGTATCAACATAAGATGGCGTCATCGTCAAAAGCGTGGCTTCTGAAATTGAACAAATAAATGATGCGACCAAAGATAAGGAAATAAAAAACACAAGCAAAATGATGTTGGTCGTGCCGACTTGTGCACTTTGATTGGCATGGGCAGCCAAAGGCAAACAAAGACTAAAAATAAGAAAATAAGGGATAAAGCGCGATCGGTGACGGGGCATAAAGGGAAATTAATAAAAATGGAAATGTAATATTAAGCCAAAATCACCACAACTGCAAGCATTGTTATATGGTATTTTTATAAAAATCCTTTAAAGATTCAAAACCTTGCTTATTTTTAAATTTAAATGCCGTGAAATGATTTGGCGCACATTCTGGCAAGCTTGGTCTGATTCTAAGAAAAATCACCTGCTATCATTCAGATTATCCGTGAAATTACATGGTTTTATAAGGTATTTTTGTGATATGATATGCGTTATTTTTGCCTTTTATTCACTCATTTTTTTATTGAAGGAGTTATAATATGTTGGAATTATTCATCACCAGCGCACACGCAGCTGCTGCCCCAGCACAACCAAACGCCCTATTGCAAATCCTGCCAATGGTGGCTATTTTTGCGATTTTTTATTTCCTAATTATTCGCCCACAATCAAAGCAAAGAAAACAACATCGCGCGATGGTAGATAGCTTAGCAGCGGGTAATGAAGTGGTATTTGCCGGGGGTCTTATGGGTAAAATCACCAAAATCGAGGGTGATTATGCGGTCATCGCTTTAAACCCGACCAACTCTATTAAAGTTCAACGTGCAAGCGTCATCAGCGTTCTACCTGCTGGTACAATAGACAATATCTAAGCAACAACAAGACTTGCTTTGGCAGGTTTTGTTTTTTTTCATTGTTTTAATTTTGCGCAACGCTAAATTGCGCCTTAACCATAAGAAAAACCTATGCATTACCCTGCTTGGAAATACATACTTATCGCTGTAGTGCTCGTCATTTCTGGCTTGTATGCCCTGCCTAATTTATACCCTGATGAGCCTGCGGTACAGATTACTGGTGCATCGGCTGGCGTGCAATTAACAGAAGATGTTGTAAACGAATCTCAAGGACTGCTCGATAAAGCAGGACTTAGCCATCATGGCGGCAGCTTTAGTAATAATAGCGCTTTGGTGCGTCTATCAACCGCCGAAGATCAATTAAAAGCTCAAGAAGTTCTGCGCCGTGAATTGGGTGAGAACTACGTCGTCGCTCTAAACCTTGCCCAAACCACCCCAGAATGGCTGCGTAACATCGGCGCAAAACCGATGAAGCTAGGTCTAGACTTGCGTGGTGGTGTGCGCTTCGTGCTTGAAGTGGACATGGCAAAAGCCCTAGAGCAACGCCTAGCAACCGCAAGCCAAGACGCAAGACGCGCCCTACGCGCCGACAAGATCGCCATCAAAAGCCTACGTACTACCGAAGATGGTATGATGCTTGTGTTCAATGGCAATGACATTCGTGATCGCGCACAGAGCATCTTACAAGCCCAGATGGCAAACGAATTCACATTGCGTCCTTTGGCTGATACCGAAGGCGCAGCACTACAACTAAGCTACACCGAAGCTCGTCTTAATGAGATTAATGAATATGCAGTGGGTCAGAACTTAACGACCCTGCGTAACCGTATCAACGAGCTTGGTGTCGCTGAAGCTTTGGTTCAATCACAAGGCGCTAACCGCATCGTCGTTGAGCTGCCTGGTGTACAAGACACCGCTGAAGCTAAGCGTGTACTTGGTCGCACGGCAAACCTAGAATTTCGCATGGTGAGCGATGACACTGATAGCTTTACCGGTGGCATTGCGCCTGCTGGCACCGAAGCTTATCCTTTTGGTGACTTAAATGGCCCGCCTATACTTTTGAATCGCCAGCCCATCGTTACTGGTGAAAAAGTTCAAGGCGCTCAAGCAGGTCTGGATGAAAATGGCCGCCCACAAGTATCGATCAACCTTGACACTCAAGGTGGTAGGCTGATGCAAAACGCTACAGCTCCTGCTGTAGGCAAACAAATGGCGGTGCTATTCATTGAAAACAAACAGCGCGTAAGCTACGAGACCGACCCTCAGACTGGAGAGACGACAGAAGTTCGTACGCCATATTCTGAGACACGTGTCATTAACCGTGCGACGATTAATGCTGTACTAGGTTCATCTTTTGTGATTACCGGTCTGGACTCTACTGCCGAGGCTGATGAGCTTGCCCTACTGCTTCGTTCTGGCGCACTGGCTGCACCAATGTATTTCGTTGAAGAGCGTACCATCGGCCCATCATTGGGTCAAGACAACATCGATAAGGGTCTATTCGCCTCAAAAATCGGCTATCTACTCGTCTTCTTGTGGATGATCGTCTTCTATCGCGCTTGTGGTGTGATTGCCAGTATTGCGCTTGCCTTTAACATTGTCATGCTGGCTGCCATCATGTCAATCATTGGCTCGTCTTTGACACTGCCAGGTATTGCCGGTGTCGTATTGACCATGGGTATGGCGGTCGATGCTAACGTACTTATCTTTGAGCGTATTCGTGAAGAGATTGACGCAGGCGCCAGAGCCAAATCAGCCATCGTGGCAGGTTTTGACCGTGCGTTTAGCTCCATTTTAGATGGTAACATGACCACGCTATTGGTAGCGTTTATCTTGTTCGCGGTTGGTACAGGCCCTGTCAAAGGCTTTGCGATTACGCTTGCCATTGGTATCATCACGTCTTTATTTACCGCCATCATCGTGACGCGTGCACTCATGCAGATTTGGTATGGCTATCGTAAAAACTTGACAAAAATCAGCATCGGTTAGGAGTATATGATGACAAATGATAATAATCCAATCGATAACCACGACGAACTAAATGCTAAAGAGGCGCGTCGTCGCCGTGGTCCACGCCGCGATGGTAAAGGCAGTAATGCTCGTGCGAACGAAGAAGCGCTTGCCAATCAAGACATCATCGCTGTTGATGAAGCCGCTGAAAAAGCAGGTGGCGCCAAGCTGATTGGCAACCGTCGCATCCTGCCATTCATGAAGCTTGAGATCCCGATGGTTATCCTATCAGCGCTACTGGTGATTGCAAGTGTGGTCGCCATCGCAGTTAAGGGATTAAACCTTGGTCTTGATTTTACCGGTGGTGTGTCGGCTGACGTCTCTTATGGTCAGCCTGTTGAGCAGGCACAAGTTGCCAGTGCATTATCGCAGCAAGGCTTTAATGATGCTGTTGTACAGTATCTAGGTACGCGTAGTGAACTATTGGTTCGCCTACCACCTCAGGATACCCAAGACCCTGAAGGTCTTAGCCAAGCGCTAACCTCAGCATTAAACTTACCATCAAATCCTGCCAGTGTTGAGAACATTAACATCATTGGCAGTCAGGTAGGTAATGAAATTTATCTAAATTCATTACTTGCCATCGGTTTGGCGCTGTTGCTCATGATGGTCTATGTATCGCTCCGATTCCAGTTTAAGCTGGCTTTGGGTGCGGTACTGGCACTGTTTCATGACGTGATCGTGGTGTGTGGCTTGTTTGCTATTTTTGGTTGGCCATTTGACTTGACCGTGCTAGCGGCCGTTCTTGCGTTGATTGGTTATTCGGTGAACGACACGATCGTTGTCTATGACCGCATTCGCGAGAATTTCCGCCGTGTTCGTGGTTTGACGCCTTATCAAGTAGTTGACCTGTCACTGACCGAAACACTAAGACGTACTTTCATGACCACAGGAACCGTTTTCGTGGTGGTGCTTGCGCTCTTATTCTTGGGTGGTGATGGTCTGTTCTGGTTTGCACTGGCTCAGTTTGTCGGTACGATTGCAGGTACTTACTCTTCGATCTATGTTGCCAGCTCAATCCCGCTGCGCATGGGTTTGTCTCGAGAGGACTTTGTCGTACAGGTTAAGCCTGAATTTGAAGAAGAGGTGGTGGTATTCGCCGATCCCGAACTTCAAAATGCCAAAGACTAATCAAAAATCCCCAAATGCCATATTTGGGGATTTGTCTTTTTGGCGTATAATACTTTAAACAAATAATAAAAATTCAAATTAATACAATCATGCTTCGCCCAAGCCATTCATTTAACCAATTATCACAAAGAACCCAAGGCTATCTTCTGGTGCTACTTACCATGTGTGTATGGGGAAGTTTTAGCCTGCTATCACGAGTCACCGTGGCATGGCAAATCTCGCCTTGGGATGTGATCGCCATGCGCTTTGCCTTTTCTGCATTGATTCTACTGCCGGTCATCCACCATCAAAAAGACTGGCAATTCCTATGGTCGAGACGATCTGTTGTCCTAGCGCTAATGGGTGGTGCTGGGTATAGCTGTCTGGTTTATACCGCCTTTGCTCTTGCGCCTGTGGTTCACGGTGCTGTATTCTTAAATGGTATGATTCCTGTGGCGACTGCGCTGCTACTGTGGGCATTCTTTCGGGTTAAGCCGGATCACAACACCAAAATCGCACTTGGTATCATCATCATGACTTTATTGGCGATGACGACAATGATCATGACAGGCGCGTATCACTTCAATACCGGTGATGCGATTTTTGTGGCTTGTGCTTTTTGCTGGGCGGGCTTTAGCGTCCTACTTAGAGAATGGCAACTAACTCCATGGCAAGCGATGTGTAGTACGGTCTTTTGGTCGGCGATTATTTATTTGCCGATCTATGCATTTTTTATTGGATTTTCTTCGCCGAACGCAAGCATCATTCACCTAGGCATACAAGGCATCTTTCATAGCGTACTGGTGATGATTGTTGCCACAGTTACTTATGCCATGGCGGTCGCGCGATTGGGTGCTTTTCAGGCGGGCGGGCTATCGTCACTTGCGCCCTTTATGTCTGCCCTGCTCGCTGTACCACTGCTGGGTGAACCACTTAGCACGGTCATGGTGCTCGGTCTCATTGGCATGGGGCTTGGCACGGTACAGCCGTGGCGCTGGCTCAATCGTTCTTAATTTAAAAAACCATCTTAATCATAGGAGGCTATATGAACACTCTAAAAAACATCGCCATCTACTGCGGTTCAAACTTCGGGACGACACCCGATTATTACGAAGCGGCCAAGCAGATGGGCAAAACTCTGGCCTTCCAAGGCATGCACCTCATCTACGGCGGTGGTAAAGTAGGTCTGATGGGCACCATTGCAGATGCTACCCTAGCGCATGGCGGAACAGTGACGGGCGTGATTCCTACATTCTTAAAGCAAAAAGAAGTTGCTCATCTAGGATTAACCCAATTAATCGAGACACCTGACATGGCAACCAGAAAATACAAGATGATTGAGCTTGCTGATGGATTCATCGCCATGGCAGGTGGTATTGGCACCTTGGAGGAGCTTTATGAAGTGCTGTCATTGCTACAGCTACGTCAGCACGCCAAACCAATCGGCATTCTTAACACCAAAGGATTTTTTACACCGTTCTTAGAGACACTGCAGCGATGCGCAGATGAAGGCTTCATGCCGCAGTCGAACATGGATCTGATCTGTGTATCTGATGATCCTGCAGAATTATTAAAGCAAATGGCAAACTTTGAATTTAAAGATGCGCCCAAATGGGTACGCCCAAGTTGGCTGGGCGAACAAGACATTCCAACTTGGTAATTCTTGATGAAATATTTGCTAAAAATTGAGCATTTTTTGATGAAATCATCAAAATTCATACAAAAAACACTTGCAATAAAATAAAACGAATGTACACTATATTCAATCTGTTTTTTTGCGTGTTTGTTGGCGCATTTTGAACAATTTTTAGCAAGTTAAATGACGCACTCCCAGTTTTACGCTAGGCGTTTTTGAAAAAATTTGTTACAATAAACGGTGTTATTTAACTTTTTAATTTCAACCCATTGTTAAAAGGTGATGGCTATGGACATCAAAAAAATTCGTGAACTCATTGATTTAATGGAAGAAAAAGATCTGGTCAATCTTGAATACGGTCATGATGATAACTACGTGAATCTAACCCGTAACGTCGCTGTACAGACCATCGCCGCACCTGTCGCAACCACAGCCGCACCTGCTGTACCTTCAGCGGCCACCGCACCAAAGGCACCGAGCGGCAAAGTTGAAACCTCGCCAATGGTGGGTGTATTCTATTCAGCACCCAGCCCAAATGATCCTCCGTTCGTTAAAGTCGGTCAGAAAGTCCAGGCAGGCGACCAGCTAGGTATCATCGAAGCGATGAAAATCATGAACCCATTAGAAGCCACCCAAAGCGGCATCATCGAAGAGATTCTGGTAAATAATGCCGACGTGGTACAATTCGGTCAGCCTGTCATCCGCTACAAAGCGTAGGTGAATCATGATTAAAAAACTATTGATTGCAAACCGTGGTGAGATCGCCCTGCGCATCGTACGTGCCTGTAAGCAGCTGGGCATCTCTACTGTGGGCGTGTACTCGACAGCCGATAAAGATCTCATGCACCTGCGATTCGTAGATGAAGCGGTATGCATCGGTAACGCCCCTTCTTCTCAAAGTTATCTTGACGTGAATGCCATCCTATCAGCTGCTGAAGTGACTGGCGCGGATGCGATTCACCCTGGTTATGGTTTTTTGTCGGAGAATGCTGACTTTGCTGAGAAAGTAGAAGAAGCGGGCCTGACCTTCGTGGGTCCTCATGCTGATCACATTCGCCTAATGGGTAACAAAGTATCAGCCATTAACGCCATGAAAAAAGCGGGCGTGCCGACTGTGCCAGGCTCTGTTGGCGCAATCACTCTACACAACGCCGAAGAGCAGGCTAAGAACATCGGCTTTCCGCTGATCGTAAAAGCAGCAGCTGGCGGTGGTGGTCGTGGCATGCGTGTGGTAGAACGCTTCGAAGAACTCATCAACCAAGTACAAGCTGCCAAGGCAGAGGCTGAAAGCGCCTTTGGTGATGATACCGTATATATGGAGCGATTCTTAAAGAACCCTCGCCATGTCGAGGTTCAGGTACTTGGCGATGGCAATGGTAATGCCCTACACCTGTTCGATCGTGACTGCTCGCTACAGCGGCGCCACCAAAAAGTGCTAGAAGAAGCGCCAGCACCTGGCATACCTGATGACATCAGACAGCCAATTCTAGATGCGTGCGTGCGCGCTTGTGAGCAGATTAAGTATCGCGGTGCGGGCACCTTTGAGTTTCTATATGAAGACGGTCAATTCTTCTTTATTGAGATGAATACACGTGTTCAGGTAGAACACCCTGTTACTGAGATGATTACAGGCATTGACATCATCGTTGAGCAATTAAAAATCGCCGCAGGTTATGGACTGTCTTATCATCAAGACGAGATCACCATCCGCGGTCATGCTATCGAATGCCGTATCAATGCGGAAGATCCTAAGACTTTCATGCCCTGCCCTGGCAAGATCGAAAATCTGTTCGCACCAAGCGGTTCTGGCGTACGCTTTGATAGTCATCTGTATCAAGGGTATAACATCCCTAGCTACTATGACTCAATGATTGGTAAGCTGATCTGCCATGCGCAAACACGCAGTCAAGCCGTTGCAAAGACATTGCACGCATTGGATGAGCTGATCATCGAAGGCATCAAGACCAACATTCCACTACATCGCGATGTTATTCTTCAAGATGAGAATTTTGTTAATGAAGCACAAAACATTCATTATCTAGAAAATCATCTGCTAAAGCCACAAGACAGCAAATAATCAAATAAGGGTGCGACCGGCACCCTTATTTATTTGTCAAGTTACAACGAATTAACCTTCGATCAAAACCACTTTTTTGATAAAGATAAAGCGCCAGAGCTGACGTCTTTTCGCTATAAGATGTTGCTGGCGAATATTACGCCTTGCCAAGCGAGTAGCTCTTAGCTTGGCGGGATGTGGTCGTTGTCTGCGTCGATTAATGATCTTCCTGCGCATCTTCTGCCCCCATTAGCAACTGTAGCATGATTTGGCGATATTTATCATCGCTGGACTTTAGGCGTTCAATGAATTCGTTACCATACTCAAACACGTTTACGCTATTTTGAGCATTTGGCACACGCAGATGACTTGGCAGACGATCAAAGTCATGGCTGGCCTTAGGATTGATGGTCGTAAATACATCCACAAACATCGGCTCTTTGGCAGAGATCACATCTTTAGCGAGCTGACCTTGTTTGATTTGCTTAGTCAGATAATGACGATAATGTATCCAGTTGATCTGACCTGATTTGATGCCGTAATGCCAAACGGGCGCATATGAAGACACCTCGCTTTCTTCAGCTGCTGACCCTGACTGATTTAGATTGTCATAATAGCCGTCAATTTGAACTCTTAGAATGCTTAGTAGCAAGCCCATGAATTTTTCGCTGCTGAATTTTAGCTTATCAGTAGTGTCTGTTTCATCCTGGCTCTGACCGATGGGTGCGCTCACATTGATGCTGCTTTCACCATCAATCAAGTCGTACTCATGATAAGTCGGTTCATTCTGAAGCTGCGGGTATTTGGCAGTGATATCATTATACAATGTGTCAGCGAAGATATAGCGGCTATAGGCTCGTGCCTTGGCAGTTGGTGCATTTTGAATGATGCGCGTACTGTCGTTGATGCGAGATTTCACTGTGTCATTGACATTCTCTTCAAAGAACGGCAAGTCGTATAGCGCCTGCGCAGAGACTTGCTTGATGGATGCATCATCTAGGCTTTGGAAGCTTTCTTTCTTGGCGTTAAGGTAGGCGCGGATGAATTCTTTGGCAAAGCCCTCAGGCAGGCTACCGTCATTTAGCGGGATGGCAAGCCATTTATTATGCCATTTATCGCCAAGATTCTTGTCAGCCAGATTACTGTTCGCCAACGCGAAATTGTCCGCCCACAGGTAAATGATTCCTGCTTTTAGATCAACGTAAATCGGCTGATTCATGGCGATATTGAGATTCTTAGAATGATATTCAACACTTGGCAAAGCAGTGATTATGCCAGATAGCGGCTGATAGCGCCCCACAATCGTAGCCTTGGTGGGCTTGATGAGATATTCGTTCAACAGCTTGGCTTTCTTGACATCAAGTGCGGTGTGATTGCCGTCATGCTTAGCAGAATTGACTTCTTGGAATTTTAGCTTTTGGCTTTCTGCATGAGCAGAGATGGCAGTGGTAAGTACCTCTCTCATCTCTTCAGGAGTTAAGTCTTTAGACTGTTGATAAAACTCTTCAAAATCAAAGCTCTCGTAAGCATCCACGCCATATTGATCACTTACACATGATAGATAGCGCTTTTTAATGGCTTGTTTTTGATCATCTAAATCGTCAGACGGTTCTGATTTTAATAGCGCAATGTACGCTTCTTCGTGTTCATTTTCGCACACTCTCATCATGTTGTCAGCGGCAGATAGCTGCTCAGGCGTGGCATTCGCCAATGCATCACGGCGAATATGATTGGAGGCGTAGACCGTCGTTTGATAATCAAAAGATGAGCGCAGCTGAGATTGAATTGCTTGTCTTAATGCTGATTTGGCATCTGGCGCGGTGGGCATTTTGGATTCTTCAGGGGTTAGCGCACTTTGTCCTGTTGTGGTGCAAGCTGATAAGGCAAGCGACACAGCGATCGCAAAGGGTGTAAATTTCATTAAAGTCATCATATGTCCTTATTATTTAGTCTTGGCTATATTGCGCAGCGGCAGTAGCTGCTTGAGCTGCGTTGGTTGCGCCTTCATCATCATAAAGATCATCATCGCCGTACTCATCATATGATTCTTCATAAGACAGTCGCTCTTCTAATGCCTGTTTTTTAAGTTTGGCTTCTTGACTGATGTCTGACAGCCAAACCGTACCATCAAATTCTTCTGCTGTGCTAAAGCTATTCGCAAATTTGTCATTCAATGGATGCTCAAATGGCATGTTAGAATAACGCACCTGACCCACAGTCTCAACGCGAATCTGCTGCATCGCATCATCAAATCTACCAATCACTTGCATGCCAACGATTTTGCCTTGGCGATTCAGGTAAAAATAATTCGCCTGATGAAAGTCCACGGGTAAAACACCTTCAATGATCTGCATCAGACCGCCCAGATCACGCGTGTGATAGCCGTCATTGATGATCGCCAAGTCGTCAATGGCGCGCTTGATGTTATCGCCTTTGTCGCCCTGTTCGTACACTTCAGGATGTGCATCAACGTATGATTTTAAGGCTTTGCCAATGTGCTTGATGATTACACCCATGAACTGACCCGTTCCATACGCGTCAAAATTCACCTTAATAGCGCGACTCGCTCCAATATCTTTGGCAAATTTATCATCGCTGATGTCAATAGCGGTAAATTGATCGCCATCAAGCTCATTAAAGGCATTTAGAACGCCTTTTTGGGTCGCATCATAGATCACCGTCATCGGCAGTTGATTATGCAGATCATTTGGTAGTGTAAAGGTTATCTCTTGATCAGGCAGTTCATTGGGTAAGGGTGCATGTTTTGGGGTGAGCATGGCGATGACCGGCAATAGTGCAGCGACATCTGCCTTGGCTTTTGAATGTTCGAAGTCTAACAGAACAGGCAACTGAATCGACTGCTCGGCGGTGGGAGAGTAGTAATCCATCGAATACAGCATCTTGCTTTGGCGCTGCTGCGGACGATGGTGACTAAGTATGGTCAGCGCTGTGTTATTATAACGATACAGATTCTGAGCGAGCACCTGCTCAGGTGATACTTTCATATGATTTAGCATGCTGCCTAATACACTACCAAAAATGTTCGGCATCTGACCCGCCGGCAGGCGAGGTTTTCTTCCTTCTTGTTGTGCAGCTTTCATACTCTTATAGGCATCGAACCATGATGAGATGCGAGATTGTGGTTCGTAATCATCATAGCTGCCATAACCATGCACGGCTGAATACTGCTCTGACGTGCGGACAGATACTTCTGATAGCTCATTAATCGGCTCAGGGTTGTAATCCTTATCGGTATTATCCTTAATGGAGCCATCAACACAATTGATATAGCTGATGTAATTATCAGCGAACTCTTCTTTGTTTTTATCGTATGATTTACCACGCGCGAATAGCTTTTGCACTCCTGCCTGATGTGTCAATGCGCACTCTTTTCGAGCAGCGATTAATTTCAAATCTTGTTCAGAAGTCTGATTCAGATAATCCCATGGCTCAAGCGCGCGATTAAAATTATCCACTTCATTGCACACAAAATAATCCATGTACACCAAATTATAATAAGCATAGCTGTCGTCATCGTAAGATTTGGTTTGGCGATTTGGTGCAAGAACTTGGCGAACGCCTTTGTCGAAATTCAGCGCGCAGCCACGGAAATGCGCCACATCGGAACTGATATAACCAGAGCCTGATAACAACTTCTCATCTTCAACGGACTGGTTAAATACTTTTTGACAATCACTGATGGCTTTTAGTTGGCCTTTTACCGCTTGCTTGCTTATGCTAATATTTGGCTCATCTCGTACCAAATCATCAATTTCATATGAAGCTAAGGCAATGCAGCTATGGAACCCGCTAATCGCACTGTTCGCCAGACTACGCTTGGTATGATAATCGCCTTCAAACACCAAACCTTCGCCTCGTGTTACGGTGCTATCAGGTGTGCGACCCAGCTGCTCATCATCATAGCGCAGATAAGGCAGCTCGGACAAGCTATCATCCATGCTATCACTATCAGCGTAAATATAATCCGTGCTTGAGCGATAATAATCTGGCTCGTAGCCTTGAATGTCCTGATTGGTCTTGTGTTCGTAGGTCTTAATCGCGCTGGCGAGCAAAGTATCTGCCGAAGCATCGACACCATCAGGGTTGCCGATGCTTACTGCCTTATAGTGATACGTGCCTAACGTATGTCTTTCTGATGATAAATGCGCCGCCAGTGCTTCGGTCAGCATTGCCTTGTTACGCACGATGGGCGATGATACCTGATCACTAAATAATGCACGGGCATCAGCAGCATGACTGCTCGCCAAATTGGCTTGTGCCATATTGGCGGCATTTGAATCGCTGAACGTACTGGTATTTTGACAAGCGACCAGCATCGCTGCACCTACCAATAGCACGCAAGGCTTCAATAAAGTCTTAAATCGACCACTTGATTGGCTTATTTTCATCGTTATTCCCTAATCTTCATCAAAAATGATACTCAATTATACTAAAATATGACGTAAATGCGACAATTTTTTAAACGATTGAGATAAAAATTTCACAGTTATTAGCAACAAAAAAGACCTTAGGCAATCAAGGTCTTTTTAGATTTATTTGTCAAAATAAGCAATGAGCATTTCGAGGCATTTTTTTGCTTTGGTGGGCATCTGCTCTTTGGCGACAGTAGATGCGCCTAAGGTCAGTGTTGGCAGCTGATAATCAGCAAGCACTGGCACCAATTTACCCGACTCGATGAGTGCCTTAGCATTCAATTCGCTTGACTTAACGATGCCATAACCCGCTGCTGCCAAATCAAGCGCGATGGCTTGATTGTTGCTCATCAAGCGTGACGAGACACGGATGCTAAATTTATCCTCGCCTTTTTGAAATTCTAGATTTTCGTTTTGTTTGTCGCCATGGGTGATGAAGACGTGTGATGACAGGTCTTTTGGTGCGCCGATGGCATCATGCACATCTAGATAGCTTGGCGATGCAAGCAACAACTGCTTGACTTTAGTCAGTGTTACACCTTGCGGATTTTCTTCTAACACAACCGCCAAATCAATGCGATCTTCAATCATGTCAAGCTCTTCGCCGCGTGCGATCAAATTCAAAGACAGGTTCTCATGCTCGTCAAGCCACGTACTCAGCGCAGAAATCAGATATTCGCGCGCAATCTCTGGCGATGTTGCGATACGAAGACTGCCTGCAATCTCATCCTTTAATTGACTAACGCTGTCGCGCCCTTGCTCAACCGCTTTTACCATCTGCAAGGCAGCGGTATAAAGGCTTTCACCTGCTTCGCTCAAGCTTAGTTTTCGCGTTGAGCGATGTAGTAGCGCCACGCCCAAATCCAATTCAAGAGAGCGGATCTGCTGACTGACAGCACTTGTTGTAATACCCAATTCTTTGGCAGCACCACTAAAAGACCCATGCCGCACCACGCTGGCAAAAACTGCCATACCACGCAAATTATCTAACATACTCGACCTTCAAAGTTATTCCAAATCCATCAGGGCAGGCTGGCTTTTATGATGCTGTTTTGGTTATCTGCCAAAATCTCTATACGCTTACCTTAATTTCCCCGTTACACAAACCAGTCAAATGTATATTATAACAGAGATTATGTGCAATTAGTAAACAATTTATACATATTTTTTGCATAAATCGAAACAAATCCACGTATTTTGTAAGGATTTAGTAATAATTTTCACGTATTAGGTCAAACAGCCGTCAATTTTTTTATAATTATTTATTAAAATCAATAATTTAAATATATTAAATATTAATCATCTAAGGTTAATTTCGTTCCTGATAGGATGCGCGTATCTTCTCCGTGGTCATCAATGAATCCTTGCTGCCATAAGGTCTGTACCACAGGACTTTGGATGATTTGATTTTGAGCATCTATCATCACCTGAGCATCGCGCTTTTTTTGTAATTGGTACGGAATGTCTGCTTTTTCTGCAATATCCAACAATGGCAAGTCGTCTTGAAGCTGCATGTTCGGTAGTCGCTCGGTGATTTTGGCTTTGGCAGAGTTAAAGCTAACGTCCACCTGCGAGTTATGGCTGTCCACATGCAGCGTGCTTTTGCCATCTATTTCCCCCACCATGCGACTGCTGTGCAAGAGCGCCAACTCGTCATTGTTGAACAGATGCTCTTGACGCGCCAATGCCAGCCAATAATCCCATTTTTGTGCCGTCCACTCGCCTGATAGCTCAACCTGAGGTGCGATCAGTTTGGCTTTTAAGGCTCGCTTTGGGTTAGTGGCTAAGTTTGTTTGGTTGTCAGTTAAAAGCGTTTGAGAAATCAGCTCATCTTGTTGATTGATTGCATCATTGGTCTCAATAGGATTTGCAGGTGATGACTCTAAAGCCGTCTTCTCTTGGATGTCGATTTGATCGTTGACGATATGACCACCAACATCATCTGATGGTTCTTTGTATCCAATCGTATCATTAGAGGCAAATTCAGCGGATGGTTCAGCCTCAACTGTCTTAGCATCGCTTTGTTTATCATCATAAGTCAGCTTTTTAGAAGCTGGATCATGCAAGTTTAGTTCAATTGATTCTTCTTGATGAAGTTCATCTAATGACAGGTCATTGTCATGGGCTACTGCATTAATCTCGTTATCAATCTTAAGATCATCAGTCTGTAATAGATTTTCACCATTCGTATCATCACCATGAGTGACACCTGTAGAAGAATGATCATTGTGAGATTGATTACCATCAGGCGATTCTACATCTTTAATGTCAGAGCCAACTACTGGTGCGCCCTCAATGTTTAATACTTCATTCGTCAAAAGCGGACGAAACGCAAGCAATCGCAAAATTCCCATCTCAAGTGCCTGCATCGGTGTGGTCGCCAGGCGCACGCTGTCACGCGATTTGATGGCGATCTCATAATACAGCTGCAACACATCAGCAGGTATCTGCGCAGATAGCTGGGTGAAGGCTTGTTTTTGTGTATCATTCTTATCAAGTGGCACCGGCAAGAACTGCATCATGGCAAGTTCATGCAGGCTATCAACCAGTCTATCAAGTACCGCGACCGCATCCACCATCTGAGTGCGTAGTCTTGAGATATGATTTGCCACGCTACTTCGATTATCCAGATAAATATCCCGTATCAGGTTAAGCACATCTAGCCCATCCACAAGCCCCAGCATACTGACCACAGTCTCGTCATTCAGGCTGCCACCGCCAAAAGCAATGGCTTGGTCAGTTAATGACAGTGCGTCACGCACCGAGCCTTTGGCGGATTGTGCCAACTGCCAAACAGCATTATAACTATAGCTGATGTTTTCATTTTGAAGTATTTTACTTAGATGCTCATGCAAAAGCTCTTGCGACATCGGACGAAGCACGAACTGTAGACAACGCGATATGATCGTAATAGGGAGCTTTTGGGGGTCGGTGGTCGCTAGGATAAATTTGACATGCTCAGGGGGTTCTTCTAGTGTTTTTAACAGAGCATTAAACGAGTGTGTGGAGAGCATATGCACCTCGTCAATGAGATACACCTTGTACCGACCTTGGGTGGGAGCGTAAGGGACATTCTCTAACAGATCCCGAGTGTCTTCTACCTTGGTGCGACTTGCCGCGTCAATCTCAATCAGGTCAATAAACCGCCCATTATCTACGCTCACGCAGGTGTCACACACACCGCAGGGCGTGCTGGTGATGCCTGTTTCGCAGTTTAGGCACTTTGCCAAAATCCGTGCAATGGTCGTCTTACCCACGCCACGAGTACCTGTAAACAGATAAGCATGGTGCAATCGCCCTGTATCAATGGCGTGCGATAGGGCTTGGGAGACGTGGGTTTGCCCCAATAATTCACTAAAATTTTTGGGGCGGTATTTGCGTGCTAAGACTTGATAATCAGACATGACGGTTTTAGTAATAAAGTATTAGGCAATTATACACTAAAAAACAACTGCTCTAAACCCAAAACCGATATTCAACAAACAAAAACAACCAATAAAAATCCAATAAAAAAGCAGGTATACCACCTGCTTTTTTAATTACTAGATTAACCTTTGTGTCTCATGTGCGGAAATAAAATCACATCACGAATGCTTGGTGCATTGGCAAAGAGCATCACCAGACGGTCAATACCAATGCCCTGCCCTGCGGTTGGCGGTAAGCCGTATTCTAAGGCTTCGATAAAGTCGGCATCATAGTGCATCGCTTCGTCATCGCCTGCATCTTTTTCAGCAACTTGCTGGCGGAAACGCTCGGCTTGGTCAATGGGGTCGTTGAGCTCACTAAACCCATTGGCAAGCTCACGCCCACCGATAAACATCTCAAAACGGTCGGTAACGTGTGGATTGTTATCATTACGGCGGGCCAGTGGCGACGTTTCGGCAGGGTATTCGGTGATAAAAGTCGGCTGGCGAAGTTTGGTTTCTACCGTCTCTTCAAAGACAATCGTCTGTAATTTACCCAAACCAAAAGACGGCTTAACTTCTTCTTTTAATTCATTTTTGACAAAATTCGCTAAAAATTCACGGTCATTGACATTGTCGGCGGTAAAGGTTGGGTTATGTTCCAAAATCGCATCAAACATCGTGATTTTTTTGAATGGGCCTTTAAAGCTGAACACTTCATCGCCATAAGGCAGATCGGTCGTACCCAAAATATCAGTTGCTAATTTTTCAAGCATACGCTCAGTTAAGCTCATCAAATCCTTATAATCAGCATAGGCTTGATAAAACTCAATCATCGTAAATTCAGGGTTGTGGCGAGTGGATACGCCTTCGTTACGAAAGTTGCGGTTAATCTCAAACACACGGTCAAATCCACCGACAACAAGGCGTTTTAGGTACAGCTCAGGCGCGATACGCAAAAACAGCTCCATATCAAGGGCATTGTGGTGCGTTACAAACGGACGAGCAGACGCACCGCCAGGGATAACGTGCATCATCGGCGTTTCTACTTCCATAAAACGCTCGCCCACCAAAAACGCCCGAATGCCCGCCACAACTTTGGCACGGATTTCAAAGGTTTTTCGGGTGTCTTCGTTTACCATTAAATCTAAATAACGCTGACGATATTTAACCTCGGTGTCGGTTAAGCCGTGAAATTTGTCAGGTAAGGGGCGTAACGACTTGGTTAAAAGTTCAAAATCTTCTAGATGAATGTATAAATCACCCTTGCCCGAACGCCCAATATAACCGCTCGCTCCGACAATATCGCCCAAATCTAAGGATTTAATCAGCTCCAAGGTCTCGGCAGGTAGCCCTTTTCTATCCACATACAACTGAATACGCCCTGTCATGTCGCTAATCACGATAAACGAGCCACGGTTTAGCATGACACGCCCAGCGACTTTGGCACAAGTCTTATTGCCCGCTTCTGCGTCCGCTTCTAAGGTTGCTTTATCGACATTGGCAAATTTGTCTTGCAAATCGGCACAATAGTCGGCAGGTTTAAAGGTGTTTGGATAAGCGGTTTTGCCTTGCTCGCTTGCCTTTTGTTTTAATATATCTAGCTTTTCAAGACGTTGGCGAATGAGTTCGTTGGTGTCGATAAGTTCGGTTTGAGGTTGGTTATTTGACATAATTACGCCTTAGAACATTACATTAAATTTTAAATTTGGTTAACTATTGCTTCTGATACTGATTTACTTCCAAGCCAACGCTTTAAATCCCAATCAATCAGCCTAGCACGATCAAGAGATTTAATCCACACACAGTGTCAGCACCTGCCCGCTCTCGATAAAGCTGCGACAGCCAAACGGATTGTTATCCACTTTACATACGCCTATGATTGCCTTGGTTAGCTTGAGCCCATTATTCGATTTTGGCTCACATCTCCCACTTTGGCAATCATCGCCTTTGGTGCACATTTCACCTGCATCGGGATAAGTGATGATGCATTTATCAAATTGTAGCATACCCACCTTCTTCACCTTGCCACCTTGTTTTTGACATTCGTCAATCTCGGCAGGGCTTGCGTTTTTGGATTGAAATTTTACTTCTTTGGGTGTGATTTTCTCATTTTCTATATTGGGTGAGTGGGCACAGCCTAATATGGAAAACGCCAATATCATCACAAGTTTCAATCTCATTATATTGGTCTCACGATTTTTTGATGGTTAAATCCACCAATTTCATCACAACTGGTCTTAGTATCGCCACACAAACAAAAGCAATGGGGAAAGGCAATCAAATACGCGCCAATCACACGTGTAAAATACTTACCACCAAAGCCAGTATTCACCACAGCCGACACCGCCGACATCAAGAATGCCATGATGCCAGACATATGAACGCAAAGACAATTGGCGTAAATTTGGCAGGAATAAAACCTTTCATGCTGTACACTCTTAGTTATTCACCACCAACGCTAGCCATTAGGTCAGCTTGGTGTTCACGCAAGAGTGCATCCAATAATTCCCCCAAATCGCCCTCCATAATGGCATCTAACTTATAAAGCGTCAGATTGATGCGGTGGTCGGTCATGCGTCCTTGCGGGAAATTATAGGTGCGGATACGCTCGGAGCGGTCGCCTGAACCCACCAAATTTCGTCTCATGTCGCTTGTGGCATCAAGCTGGGCTTGGACTTTGGCTTGTTGGATTTTGGCGACAAGCATTTTCATCGCCTTGTCTTTGTTGGCGTGCTGTGAGCGTTCTTGTTGGCATTCGGCAACCACGCCTGTGGGAATGTGAGTGATTCGCACGGCAGAATCAGTGGTATTGACGTGCTGACCGCCAGCCCCGCTTGAGCGATAGGTGTCAATGCGTAGGTCAGCAGGATTAATCTCAACCGTATCATCAAGCTCAATCTCAGGCATAATCGCAACCGTACAAGCGGACGTATGTACACGTCCCTGTGACTCGGTGGCTGGTACACGCTGAACCCGATGAGCCCCACTTTCAAATTTAAGCCGTCCATACACGCCCACGCCCGACACTCGGGTGATGATTTCCTTATAGCCACCATGCTCGCCTTCGTTAGCAGATAAGACTTCCACCTGCCAACCTTGACTTTGGGCATATTTTTGGTACATACGGAACAAATCGCCACTAAATATCGCCGCTTCATCACCCCCTGTCCCTGCTCGAATCTCCAAAAAGGCGGTCGCCTTGTCGTTGGGATCCTTGGGCAGCATTAGGACATTTAGCACATCGCCCAGACGCTCAATCTCAGCTTTGGCAGCATCAATCTCTTCTTCTGCCATCTCTTTCATGTCAGGGTCGGACAGCATTTCATTAGCAGTTGCTAGGTCTTCTTCAGCCTGGCAAAACTTTCCCCAAGCGTCCACAAGCTCGGACAAATCGCTATGCTCAACCGACAAAGCACGGAACTTCTTACTGTCGCTGATCGTGTCAGGGTCAGACAATAAGGCGGTCACTTCTTCAAATCTGTCCGCCATTTGGTCTAGGCGGTGGCGTAGGCTCTCTTTCATGGTATTTATAAGCTAATTTTAAACGGGTTATTTTGCCATATTTTGACGGTTTTTGCATTAAATTTTTGGTATAATCCACCCAATCTTTTTTAAAATTTAAACCTACCAGATGAATACTTCTTCCCATGCGCTGATTTTAGACACCGAGACCACAGGCACCAAAGACCCTCATGCCACCGAAATCGCATGGCTTGAGATTGACAACCTTCTTATGCCGACAGGTCAGCATTTTAACGCTCGGTTCAACCCTCAAAAACCCATCGAATACGGCGCCAGCAAAGTCACTGGCATCTATGATGAAGACGTTGCAGAATGCCCACCCCACACCAGTTTTGTCATGCCACAGACCACCTATCTCATCGGTCATCACATCAGTTATGATCTTAGTGTTCTCAAAAATGCAGGCGTTGATATATCAAATATCAAGCCGATTTGTACCTGCATACTGGCGCGGAAATTTTTTGATGAGTTGCCCAAGTTTAGCCTTGGCGCGCTACTGACGCACTTTTATCCAGATGATAGGCAGACTTATAAGATGCACGCGCATGGGGCGTATTTTGATGTGCTGTTTACCCATAAGGTGCTGATGGCATTGAATGAGCGCATTAAAGCGGATGACTTTGAGACGCTGTTCTTGAATTGCCTGCCTAAGACCATGCCATTTGGCAAGCACAAAGGCAAAGAATTCAAAGACATACCGCCTGATTATAAGCGATGGCTTGCCAGACAAGACATTGGTATCGCGCTAAAGACGGCGCTAGAATGCTGATTATCTCTTGACAAGCCAAACACCGCTTTCGATGTGATGCGTGTAGGGAAATTGATCAAATAACGCAAAACGCTTAATTTCATGCGTGTGATATAGCATCTGCAAATTATCGAATAGTGTATCAGGATTGCACGAGATATAAATAATATTCTCAAAATTCGCCAAAATCTTTAACGTCTCATCATCAATTCCTGCGCGCGGCGGATCAACAAATACAGCATTAAAATCGTAAGATTTGATATCGATATCGCTCTCGGTCAATCGTCTAAATTCACGTTCGCCATTATGCGCCTGACTGAACTCTTCGGCAGACAGACGTGCGATGGCAATGTTCTGAATGTCGTTATGGTCAATCGCCCATTTGGCTGAGTTTACCGACGATTTTGCCAGCTCAGTGGCAAGCACTCGATTAAAATATTTAGACAATGGCAGGGTAAAATTGCCATTACCACAGTACAACTCCAGCAGATCTCTCTGGTCATTTTGGCTGATTTTGTCCGCTACATCGCAAGCAAAATTTAGCATGTGGCGGCACACATAAGCATTAGGCTGACTAAACCCACCTTCAATCTGTTGATAATAAAAGTCCTCGTCTCGCCCCTTAATGCTCACCGTCATCTTCTCGACGACGAAATCATCGGACAATACTAATTTTTGTCCGCGGCTACGCCCGATGAGCTTGATGTTTAATTTATCGGTCAAATCGCTTGCCAAAGCTTGCCATTGTTCGTTCAGCTTCTTGTGATAGATGAGCGTAACCAGCATTTGTCCATGCAAGGTATTTAAAAAATGCACTTCAAATAATCGCTCTGACAGCAGCGGATCAGCTTTAAGATGATTAAGTAAAATCGGCATCAGCTCATTAATCGCCCTGCTCGCTATGGGAAATTCATCCACGCGTGCGACGCTTTTATTACCCGAATCATTGCGCTCGAACATCGCATAGAACAAATCATCTTCGGTGTGCCAAATTCTAAATTCAGCACGCTGACGAAAATGACTGACAAGCGATTCATAGATCTCTAGGGTTGGGGGGTTAAACTGCGCAAACTGCGATTGAATGCGGTCAATCTTAGCGGACAACTGGGCTTGGTAGGCTTGAGGATTCATCATATCAATATCTAAATAAAACATGCATTATAACAGATGCTAAGCCAGACAACAAAATATTGTCATCCAAATTCACCATAAGGCTTGCGGTTAAACTTAGTAAAGTTCTGACTTAAAGGTACGATTTTATTTTTTTAGCCTTTGGGTCTGCCATTTGGATTATGTTAAATAAATTATAAAGAACAAAAAAACACCTCAAGCCAGTTGAGGTGTTTTTCAATGATTAAACTTTCTTCACGATGACAGAACCGATCGAATAACCTGCGCCAAATGAGCAAATCACCCCAAGATCGCCACTTTCAATGCCATCTTGATGCTCATGGAAAGCGATCATTGGGCTTGCCGAACTGGTATTGCCATATTCGGTAATGGCGATCGGCGCAATGGCTTTATCCGCCTCTTTGCCCATCACAGTACGCAGGATTAGATCGATCATGTTGATATTGGCCTGATGTAGCCATAGGCGCTTAACTTGCTGATTATCAATGTTATTTTCTGCCAAATGGGTGCTGATGATTTCAGATACTTTTGGGCAGACCTCGCGGAATACTTTACGCCCTTCTTGTAAGAATAACTTATCTGTCACAGGCTCTTTGATGTCAGCATGAATGTCTTGACCTGCTGCCAGATATTCACTTCTGTCCATGAATCCGTATTCGTTTTTGATATTGGCTGAGAACTGCGTGTAGAGCTTGCAGTCGAGTACTTCATAGCCTTTTGGTGTGCCTAGCTCTTCGACGATGGTGGCTGCCGCGATGTCACCAAAGATGAAATGGCTGTCACGATTACGCCAATTTAGATGAGCTGAGGTAATCTCAACGTTCACCACCGCCACACACTTACCAAGACCGGCCTTAATCATGCCAGTAGCCTGAGCAATACCAAAAGTCGCCGCACTACACGCCACATTGGTGTCAAAGGCAAAGCCACCTTTCATGCCGATGGCGTTTTGAATCTCGATGGCGATGGCTGGATACACGCGCTGAAAGTTAGAACAGGCGCAGATGATGCCATCTAAATCTTCGCCTTTAAGTCCTGCAGCATCTAGGGCTTTTTGGAGTGCATCAACACCCATCTCCGCCATGATGGACAGCTCTTCGCCCAACTTGCGCGCAGGGAAAACTGGCGCCATGATTTCAGGATCTAAAATGCCTTTTTTGTCGATGACATAGCGAGACTTAATGCCTGATGCTTTTTCAATGAATTCAGCGGTAGAATGCTGCAACGCGACTTTCTCGCCTGCTTCGATCGCAGCAGCATTATCACGGTTATAATTATCCACATAGGTGTTAAAACTCGCCACGAGCTCTTCGTTGGTGATTTTGTCTTTTGGGGTGTGCAGCCCTGTTGCGGTAAGATAAATTGGCATAAATAATCCTTAGTATTATTCACTATTAATATAATAAACTGTCTTTAGTTTATCACAAAAGATGTAACCAGTTGTAAAATTTTATCACAACTTCCCTTAAATTAGTGAACATTTTTTCACTAATTTAAGGGTTTTTTAAATGGCTATAAACGACTTATTTTGTGTTTAAGTTTGCCCACAGTTTCTCAAGCCGCTTAGTGGATACAGGTGATTTTGTCTTCATGGGCTGAGCGAATAGGTTGATGCGATATTCTTCAATGAGCCAGCGATATTCGGCGATCTTAGGATCATGCGCACGATTGGCGAGTCGCTCCATGTGTACATCAAGCAGATACACCCCATCAAGATCAGCATCTAAGTTGTGAGTCAAGCGGTCCAATCGGGTGTTTAGTGCCTGCAAATAACGCGGATATTCTCGCCAGCGCATGACATCCGTCCGATATACAAAGTCAGACAACGCCAAATCATCCAATTGATCCTCAACATCCTCAATGCTCTCACCAAAAATCTCATTATCTAGCATGAGCAGCTTACCGCGCGCCGTCTGCCAAGCGGTGTAGATGTCTTTTAGAATTTTTAGGACGCCTTGACCCGTTAAGAGAAATTCACTCAAAATCTTATCTCGGGTCACGTTAAACTCATCAGCATCAAAAGGCAAATGCTCAACCAACCAAGACGTTTCATCATCAATAAGCGCACCAATGTGCTGACGAGCATCCTCGCTGGAGCTGTCGATGAATCTTGGCGCATGATCATAAAAACACGCCTGCAATGTTGCATCAACAACGATGGCTTTTAGCTTCTCAAGGTCGCCAAGTGGTGCGAACGCCAATTTAAATGTCTTATCCACCTGACTGGTGAGCTGCTTTTGTTTGGCACTAAGCTTTGATTTGATGAGCGCCAGCACGCCCTGCTTATGCGTGCTAAGGGCGGATTTTAGTTCGGTAAATTGGACAATCGACACCGCCGTGCCCACCTTGTCCGCCTTTAATGCAGAGAATTCTTGCATGACCACACCAGAAGTGTGTTTATTACGCACAAAATTAAAATGCTCAGGGAATGCATGGTGCAAGCCTTCTTCGACCATCACTTCTTGGCGAATGGTCGTGGTGTGGCGCGATTTTAATCGCTCTAAGTCTCGGCTTTTTTCAATGATGTGATTCTTATCATCCACCACGCAGATGAGCGGTCTTAGATAGTTATCTACTTTGGTAAGATCAAAATCATCGGGGCTGACACGCACGCCTAGACGCAGTAGGTTATCAGACAGCTGACTTAGTAGCCCTACGCCGCTATCGGCATTTAATCTATCAAAAATCTTGTCCGTTGTATCTGGAATTGGAACGATTTGACGGCGCAGCTCTTTGGGCAACGTTTTTAATAGCTGAAGCACCAATTCATAGCGCCAACCTGCAACCCCCCACAGGAGCGCCACCGGGTCAATCTGAGATAACGCCTTGATCGGCACGCGCACAGTCACGCCATCATCGTCTGAACTTGGGTCAAAGACATAAGACAGAGGTAACTTAACCCCGCCCAGCTGCCATGTCTCAGGAAAGTCCTGATTGGCGTTGATGTTTTCATTGAGCACATCATCATCTTCAAAGAACAAGAAGTTAGGATTGTCGCTCGCTTTTTCATGATAAAATTCTTCAAACGCCTTACGACTGGCGATATGGTTAGGGATTTGCTGATGATAAAATTGATAAAGCCGCTCTTCATCCACCAACAGATCTCGGCGACGAAGCTTGTCTTCGATGCGCTCCACGTCTTTGATTTTGGCGGTGTTATGCGTTAGGAATTTGGCATTAAAACCATAATTATCCCCCACCAACGCATCTCGGATAAAGATCTCTCTGGCGTGCTCAATGTCCACAGGCTCGTAGTTGGTCAGCTCTTTGGCAACAACAATCAGCCCAAACAAGCTGATCTGCATATAGGCACGCACCCGCCCTGTCTTTTTTGACCAATGCGGTTCAAAGTAATGGTATTTTAAAAGATCTGCCGCCGCTGAGACAATCCACTCAGGTTCAATCTTGGCATTGCAGCGCATGTACACCTGAGAGGTCTCCACCACCTCGAACGCCATGAGCCAATCGACGCCTTTTTTGTGCAGGGTGCTGGCAGGAAAGATTCGCGCCTTTTGGCTGCGCGCCATGAGATATTCACCCAGCGTGTCAGTCTTATGCGCCACAAAGGACAAAAGCGCGGTTAATAATGCGCGGTGGATATTGGCGTATTGAATCGCGGCTTTATCAGGCACACCATTGGCACTGATAGATTTTAGCGCATTTAGGCTGACACCCTTGGTCTTTTTGATGCCTCTTTTATTTAATGATAGACGTGTGCCTTTTTTTGTGTCGATTTTTGGTGTATCTTTAGAATCTTGATCTGCGGGCTTTTTGATTTCAAAGCCCAATTCTGCCATCATCGCAGATAGCTGTTCATGGGTTTTTTGCCATTCACGGATGCGTGTAAAGCTAAGATAATGCTTTTTGGCAAAATTTCGCCTTGCATTGCTACTAAGCAGCTGGTTATCATTAGTCTCATGCAATCCAAACAACGCCTGATACAGCTCTAAATAAAACAAAAAGTCAGAATTATCACGGCGGAATAAGGCATGTTTTTGGTCGGCTTGGGCTTGTTTATTCATCGGGCGCTCACGCACGTCCTGTACCGCCAGCGCAGATACGATGATAAGCATGTCCGCCAAGCAGTCAAAATGATCACCTGCGACTAGCATTCTAGCAAGGCGCGGATCGATCGGCATCTTCGCCATCAGCTGACCGATTTTGGTTAGGCTACTTGGGGTATTTTTGCGTTTTTTGATGGCGGTTTTGGTTGGCGCATCATGGATCGCCCCGAGTTCAAGCAGTAGCTTCTTGCCATCATTCACCAAACGAAAATCTGGTGGGGTAATGAAATCAAATTCAGCCACATCGCCCAAGTTCAACCGCGCCATCTGCAAAATCACACTTGCCAAATTGGTGCGTAGAATCTCAGGCTCAGTAAACTTAGGGCGCGCATTAAAATCCTCTTCAGAATACAAGCGGATGCACACACCATCACCGATACGACCGCAGCGACCTTTACGCTGATTGGCCGCTGCCTGACTAATGGCTTCAATGGGCAGTCTTTGGATGCGTGAACGGTAGTTATAACGGCTGATACGCGCAAAACCCAAATCAATGACGTAGCGAATGTTCGGCACAGTCAAGGCAGTCTCTGCGACGTTGGTGGCAATGATGATGCGCCGACCCTTACCCGATGGCGCAAAGATTCTCTGTTGCTCAGCAAAACTCTGACGAGCAAAGAGCGGCAATACTTCGGTGTGCAGTGGCGCATACGTGGTCAAGATGTCTTGAAGCTCTCGAATCTGGGCTTCTGTACTGGCAAAAATTAGGATATCCGCCTGATGCGGATGACCTTTTTTGGCAGCATCATCTAAGCATTCAGCGACTGCAGCTGTCAACGCTCTGGGCAGATTATCCTCAGCCTCATCAAAGGCATCATCGTCATGGCTGGCTATGATCTGATCGGTCAAAGGACGATAACGCACCTCCACAGGGTAACTGCGCCCCTCGACGCTAAATACAGGCGCAGGCTTACCATCCTTGGCAAAATAATCAGCAAATCGCTGCGTATCTAGAGTGGCAGACGTGATGATGACTTTTAGGTCTGGGCGCTTTGGCAGCAGACTCTTTAGATAACCCAAAATAAAATCGATGTTAAGACTGCGTTCATGCGCCTCATCGATGATGATGGTATCATAACGCGTTAAGAACCTGTCCGAGCCAAGCTCAGCGAGCAAAATACCATCCGTCATCAGCTTAACGATACTGTGCTGACCGCCCTCTTCGGTGAACCTCACCTTAAAGCTCACTGTCTTGCCCAGACTCTCGCCCAGCTCCTCACTGATACGCCCTGCCACCGAACGCGCCGCCAGACGTCTTGGCTGCGTATGTCCGATTTGCCCTGTGATGCCGCGACCAGCCAGCATGGCAAGTTTGGGCAGCTGAGTTGTCTTGCCCGAACCTGTCTCGCCTGCGACGATGATGACTTGGTGATCTTTAATGGCTTGAATGAGTGTGTCCGCCTCTTTGGTTACCGGCAGATCTTGATTCAAAAGCTCGGTCAGATTGGCAGGAATATTATCGATGCGCGCCTGCACGATCTTGCGTGAGCGCTGTGCGATCTCATCGAACCGTACTTGTTTTTTTGTTTTGTCTTCGGCGTGGGCGTGCTTTATTTCTCTGGCAAGTCTGCTTAGATAGTATTGATCTTTGGCTAATATGGGTAAATTATTCATCGTTGTTCTATATTATTTGGTGATGTATTTAAGTTAAAAATTTAGCTTCTGTTTAGATTATATAATATTGATGTTTGGCTCATTTATCATTGACCGAGATGTCGATTTATAATATTTCAAAGCTGCCCATATCAACATACAAATCAATTGACAGGCAACCTTTATCAGATTTGGTAATATTGTAATGGACTTTTGGCAAGGGTGCAATTTTGTTCTTAGTGAATGCAGTCGATAATATCCACAAATAGGCAAGCACCCAAAACTATGATAAAATGATCCAAGTTTTAGCCCATCTATAAGCCCCATGAGTAGCGCTACTTCCGATCAACAGCCAGTCAATATTCAGCCTGCAAGAATCACAAAATCCACCATTTTAATTGCCATCTTAGTGACGATATTGGTGCATTTGCTTGCAATCTTGCCGATGCTATCGGTAAAGCCTGTCCATCCGCCTAAGGTCAATGTTCTAGAGACTCAAACCCTATCCCAAGCAGATGCCAAGCGCATTCGTTCGTTAAGTAGAACAATAGTTCAAAAAACCATTCATCATAATGTAGGCGACCAAGCAGAATTTCAACCGATATTCAGATCAAGCACACCCAGCAAGCCGAAATGGCAACCCATCCGAGACATTCAGCAGCCAAGTCATCCGCCTGTATATGAGTATGAACACATCGAGCATCCGCCCATTGATGAAGCCATAATGACTTATGATACACAAGGATCGGCATCCATCGATACACCAACTGTCCAAGAAAGCACTACGCAGAAGACCACGCCCAGCGCCGACCTAAAACAAGCCGCAAGTGCTGCCACAGCGCGCATCATCATGGCATGGGAAAAATATAATGACACAGGCGGTAAGAAACTCATGGTCACGATGCAGCTTGATGATGCAGGTAATGTCACGGGCGTTCGTGTTGGCAATGGCGATCAGGAGCTTGCCTCGAGTGCTACGGCGGCCATCTATGACAGCTCACCAATTAGCGAGATGGCAGGACTTAAAAATTCCCTGACCATTGAATTCAACAGCACTCAATAATAGGATATTATATGCACACAAAATTCATCTCACGATCACTAAGCTCGATATCCCTATCAGTAGCCTTAGCCATGTCAGTCACACCAGCTGCACATGCTGAAGATCTGGTACTACAAGTCACAAAGGCAGGCAACACAAACCCAAACCAAGTGGCAATCGTGCCATTTCTGGGCAATCAAACCCTAAGCGACTTGACATTAACACATCTTAATAACACCAAATTAAAAAGCAGCGACAACAACCTACCCAACCACCCGCAGAACGCCGAAGATGTCATCAATAACATTCATGCGTGGCGCAACACCGGATATCGATATGTGGTTATCGGTAGCAGCCATATCATCCTAGGCGACAAGACTGCAACCAATTTTGATATTGTCGATCTAAGCTCCCCTAAGCTCATCGGCGCGCGGCAAACACACATCTTTGGTACCAGCAGTCAAGAACTACAAGCCGCCGCGGTAGCCATCAGTAATAAGATCTATGCTGCCATCACAGGTACGACGAATGACTTAGTTGGTAAGATTGCTTATGTCGAAGAGACCGACAAGGCCAATCAAAAAATCTCTACGCTTAAAGTCATGGATGTCGCCACGCAGAACGTTAAGAACATCGAGAATGTCAATGGATCCATATTAACACCCGTATTCTCACCAGATGGCACTAAGCTTGCCTATACCATACTGCGCCAAGATGAACTACCGCTTATCTATATTCAAGAGTTAAGCAGCGATCAAAAAACACTCGTCACGCCATTTAAGGGCAGTAATCTCTCGCCAGCCTTTTCAGCAGATGGCAACGCTCTGCTATTCTCAGGCAGCCATGATAACAACAACCCGAATATTTATCGACTTGACTTGCTTGCCAATCGACTCAGCACCATCACTCAGCTAGACGGTGCCGAGAATTCGCCATCGTATCTGCCTAACGGTCAAATCATCTTCACCGCTGATAATGGCACTCGCAGCCAAAGCATCTACCGCCTAAATAACAACACCCCAATTCGCATCACTGCAGGCGGCAGCCCTAGAGTCAGCCATGATGGCACACGCCTAGCCTACACTCAAGGCAGCAATCTGATCGTTGCAAATGTTAACGGCACCAACCCAAAAACCATCGCAAAAATCGGCACCGAAGGCATGGCAAGCTTCTCACCTAATGGCACAAGCATCGTCTATAGTACTCATATAGGCAACGACAGCAAGCTCATCATCAAGCAGCTAAATACAGGGCGTGAAATCATCCTACCTACCACAGGCATCATCAAAGATCCAACATGGTCAGCACGATGATGTCTAAGCGCATTTTAACTTTATCATTGATGGGCATTGTGACACTATCGGGCTGCCAGCACATTCAGGTGGCCAGAAGTCCTCTGCCCATCACATTGACACCGAACGCTGCCCAAAAGGCTGCGCTTAATGCCAACACACCTACCAAAACAGACAGCCCCATCATACTCACCCCAACCAACTCCCCCATAAAGAACAAATCCGCCACCAAGAAGTTCGCGGATTCACAAGGGTTCTATCTGTTAGAAAGTTGGTTTTAGACATATAGAGCCAAACGATTGCTCTTGGGTGTCGATGTTTGGATTGTCAATATCGGTGTATGAATTGGCATTGCTTTGTTGTTACAATATCAATACACCAATCATAACTTGACAACGATAGCCACCATACGGCCAGTTGTGCTCTTGTTGGCGTGTGTTTGCGCACGATAAGAATAAAACCTTGGGTCTGTATAAGTGCACAGCGATGATTGATTCATGACCTGCACGCCGAGATTTTCTAGTTGTAATCTGGTTAATTTATCTAGATTTATCAGGCATTTATCATTATCTTGACTGTCTGCAATGATGGCTTGATACAGCTCATCGCCATCCATACCCACCAAATCACTGGCACACACCAAATTGACAATCTTATCAGCCAGCTCTCTGGTGATCTCATAAGCAGACTGACTGATGTGCGCACCGATGACCGCATGATGGCTGGCAGATGTATTCGATGCACGCATTTTTGATAAGGCCTTGGCAATGATGCCATTGGTAAGTCCCTGCCAACCTGCATGGATACATGCAACACTCGCATCAGCATTCGCATCATCAAAGATCGCCACAGGCACACAGTCGGCCGTCATGATGGCAAGCGCTTGCCCTCTGCACTTCGTTATGAGCGCATCTGCCGTATGTGCATTCATAGATGATGACTGATCAACATCCACAACGTTGTCACTATGCACCTGATCAAGCCAGTGAATGGCATTCACCTGACCAAGCTCGTTTAGCATTTTTAGTAATTTCGCGCGGTTTTGCAGGGCATTGGCAGGACTATCGCCAACATGCAATCCTACATTGAATTGCCCATATAGGTCACATCCAAATTTATCAAAATCACCCGCCGTCGTCTGAGCAACTAATACGCGCGGCGTGCGATGTAGAATCATTAATTTATCGCCCATCTTAATCCTCACTAATCACATCAATCAGTGCCTGCATGTCATCAGGCAATGGCGCATGAAATGCCATCTGTTCGCTCGTTACTGGGTGAATGAAACCCAATTTATAAGCATGCAAAGCCTGACGATTAAAAGATTTTAAGGCTTCTAGATGAATCCTATCCAAGCCAGACTTGATGGGCACACCATACACAGGATCTCCCACCAGCGCAAAGCCCAAATGCGACAAATGCACACGAATCTGATGCGTACGCCCTGTCTCAAGTCTCACATCAAGCAGACTATAACGTTCATGGATGGGAGTGGCTTTCATGATGTAAGTTACGGCATTTCTACCGCCATCACGCACCGCCATCTTGGTGCGCTGAGTCGGATGGCGCGCGATGGGCAGATCAATCACCGAATGCCTCAAGATATCGCTAGGCACACCTTGGCAGATACACTGATAATGGCGATACACGCTTTTGTCCTTTAGTTGTTCGATCAGATTCATCTGCGCTGCCTTAGTGCGTGCCACGACCAAGAGCCCAGTTGTCTCTTTATCGATGCGATGCACCAATCCTGCACGTGGTAGATGTGCACTATCAGGATAATGATAAAGCAGTGCATTCACCAAGGTACCTGTCCGATTGCCTGCCCCTGGATGCACCACCATGCCCGCTGGCTTATTAATAACCACAACGTCATCATCCTCATAGATGATATTGATGTCAATATTCTCCGGCAGATCTTCAGAATGATTCTCGATGACAGCACACAGATGAATCTCATCGTTTAACTTCACGCGATATTTTGGTTTTTGGGCTGCGCCATTAACCGTAAGCGTACCATCTTCGATAAATCCCTGTAGCTGCACTCGAGAGAAATCCTCAAGCACCATCGATGCTAATTTATCAAGGCGAAAACCCACTTCATCATCCGTGACCCGATGGGTGAGATTTACGGTATTTTTGGCAGAGGTGTTTAATTCTTCATCAAATTCGCCATCAATGTGACTGTCAAGCATTATGTCTTGTTCGGTGCTGTGCGTTGTCATTTTGTTACTTTTGATACTGCTTTATAAATAAGAAGATAAAATGGCTTATCACTTTATCACATTTGTGCTTTTTTTTCTTGTCATAATCATCAAAAAATACAATAAGTCTTTTTTTGGTTTAAAATTGTGGTAAACTAACGAACGTTTATTTTTATTAAAAAGTTTGCATTTGCATTAAGCATCATACGAGGACGATATGAAGACATCATTACAACTAAAAGTCATCACGGCTGTCATCGCAGGCAGTGTTGCCCTGACTGGCTGTAATACCCTAAAAGGCATAACTGGCAAAAAAGAAGAAGTTATCAGCACCGCTGAAAAACCAGAAAGCGGCTACTATACCGATGCTCAAAATGCACTTGCTAAACAGCGTTATCGCGAGGCGATCACCGCATTAACGAATGTACGAACATTCTACCCAACAGGTCAATATTCTCAAGACGCTCTGCTTGATCTGATCTATGCTCAGTACCAAGCTAATGATTTTGAAGCGGTCACTCAAAGCACCGCAGAATTTATCCGCGCGTATCCAACCAGTCGCCACCTTGATTACGTACTGTATGTACAAGGCGTTACCAACATGGGCGGCTCACCTAAGGCATCACGCCTATTCAAGCTAGATCAATCACAGCGTGATACCTCTTGGTTGCGTCTGGCATTCAATGATTTTCAGACATTGGTTAATAACTTCCCTAACAGCCAATACGCACCAGATGCAGCGCAGCGCATGACGGCGATTTATAACGACTTTGCTGAGCATGAGATGACAGCAGCACGTTGGTACATTAAGCGTGAAGCGTATCTGGCTGCTGCCAACCGCGCCAAATGGGTATTCCAATACTACCCACAATCAACCGCTACCCCTGAGGCAGTTGCTGTGTTGGCGTATAGCTATGATAAGCTAGGCATGACCGATACCGCCAATCAATACAAAACCCTACTACAAATCAACTACCCGCAACATCTAGCCAACAACGGCGAAGTTCGCCTACCAAACCAAGGCGCGACATCTTGGGGTAAGCGCACATTATCGACGTTAAGCTTTGGTAAGTTCGGTCGTACTAAGGATAAGTTTGAGCCAGCTTCTAGCAACTATGCAGGCAAAACGCGCGAACAGATCATCCGCCAAGGTCGAAACCTATCACTGCCTGTCGCCACTCAGTAGCAGCAAGAAGAAGTAACTCTAACCCAAAAGACGCATCGTCCACGCATCGGGTTGGGTCTACCAGCTCAAGAAGCTGAAGCGGGTCAAGCCAATGAGGTGCCACGTTAATATTTGTCATAGATAGACAAATACTTCTTGCAATCTAACCCAAAATCCCATAAATTAAACATTTGTGGGATTATCGTCTTTTTATTAGTAGCCAATCATGCCTCGTGTTCCTGAATCCATTATTGAACAGCTAAACAGTCAAGCCGATCTGGTCGGCATGATTCGTCGCCACACGATACTAAAGCCTGCTGGTCGCGAATTTAAGGGATGCTGTCCGTTTCATGGTGAAAAAACCCCCTCTTTTTATGTCGATCCTGAGAAGAATGTTTATCACTGTTTTGGCTGTGGTTCAAAAGGCAATGCGATTACCTTTCTAAGAGAGTTAGAACGGATGAGTTTTGGCGAGGCGTTAAAAGCCCTGTCTGAGCAAACAGGCATTGAGCTGCCCAAAGACGATGCCTTTGAAAAATCCATCAAATACAAAAAAACCAACATTCAAAAACCCAACACCACAAAACCAAACACCCCAAAGGCAAAGCAAGCAGCACAGTCTGCACCCTCTCAAAACATCAAGTCTGACACCAACACTGTTGATTTTAATCAGCAGCACCCAAAACAATCTGCAATCGTACGCGAAGATGTGTTTTATGATGATGTGTATGGCGATCATTATGAGGATTACCCATCGCCACAACCTGAAGTTACCAATGAGCAAGGCGATCTATATACATTGCTACGTCATATTTGTGAATTTTATAAATACCATCTAAAGAACAGCCAGTCAGCACTGGCATATTTTAGTTTGCGCGGTCTTAGCACACAGACGATTGATACTTTTGAATTGGGTTATGCGCCACCAGGTTGGCAACATCTTGAAGAGGCTTTCCCGCAGGACATCGAGGGGCTAAAGCTACTAGGCTTGGTGCGCACTTCTCAGAAGGGTCGCGACTTTGATCTGTTGCGTGATCGCGTCATTTTCCCTATCAAGGACAAGCAAGGCCGCGTGGTTGGTTTTGCCGGTCGCGCACTTGGCGATGAGATGCCAAAATACATCAATTCGTCAGAATCCCCCGTATTCGCCAAGCAGCATATCCTGTACGGCCTGTATGAATCGCGGCAGGCGCGTGCCAATGACTATCTGATGGTAGAAGGCTACATGGATGTCATCGCGCTGTATCAAGCGGGCATCTACGGCGCGGTCGCACCGATGGGTACTGCTGCGAATGAAGGACAAATCGCCAATCTGCTAAAATACAATGACACGCTCACACTGTGCTTCGATGGCGATGGCGCAGGACAGCGTGCCGCTTGGCGAACTCTGGAAGTCGCTGCCCCCGTACTGCCCGATGGCAAACAGCTAAAATTTCTAACCCTACCCAACAACCATGACCCTGATACTTATATCAAAGCGCATGGCACAGATGCGATGCGAGCGCAAATTGAAGGTGCGCTCAGTACATCAGAATACGTGTTTGACGTGTTAAGCTCACGCTATGATGTTCACCTGCCTGAGAACAAGGCGGCAGCCATGGCAAACCTAAAAGAGCTCACCGCAAAATTCCCCAAAGGCTCTAGTTTTAAATGGTGGCTAAATAACGACATCTATCGCCGTCTGGGCGCAAAAGATGAGCGTGGTCAGCGTTATATCATCGATAAGGCCAATTACGAAGCAAGTGTCAATCGCAATATTTTATTGTACTTGTGCTTTCTGTACGCACCGCATTTATTGGAGCATGATTTATTGGGCGATATTTTGACCGATTCGGGCGTGGTGGATGTACATGTGGATTTCGTAGATAAACTTGAAGCACATAATTTGCATCTGCCTGCATTGCCAACTTGGCAGTCGATCGGTGATGCTGCGCTATTTGAACTAACTCAGACCATCATTCGCCTAATCCAACTCGGCAAAGATGGCTTAATCACTCCACTAATTCAGACCAACGATCGGCATACCATCGATGAGCAAGCGCATTTTATCATGGCAAGCCTACCAAACCATGCCTTACATGACGTCTTGGTCAGTCATTGGCGAGAGTTCTTCTTGCAGATTGATGGGCACGAACCTCAGAATATTTCATTATTCTTCAATGAACTACTAAGCCAAGTTCTACAATATCATTTCAAAAAACAACAAGAACAAAGCAAGCACATCATCTTATCAGAGATTCATAAGCGGCGCCTACACGCACTCAGACAATGGGATAGCAACCAAAAAAGCTTACTCTCCAAATCCCTAAATTCATAACAGTAGCCCAATCAGATGGCTATTAAAGATGGCTAATCTACCACGCCATCATGCATCACTTCTGATGCTCACTCATATGACATAACACCGCACTGCCATGCTCTGTCAGTTCGCCACCGATCGCTTGACAAGCGTTAATCTGACGTGACTTATGGGCATACATGCCTGCCACGAAGCTAATAGCACAAAGCGCCGCAACCAATATCTTAATGCCAATATTATTCATGATTTCTGGTTTATTAGGCTGATTCATCATCAATCCATTATTCAAAAATTTTACCACCCTGCTCCACCGCTTGCTTATAAGCAGTACGATTTTCACAGCGGATAAGCCACGCCTTTAAATTATCCCAACTGCCAAGTCCGCCACGGCTTTGTAATGCCTTGACCGCAAAATACGCCTGTACGTCCGCTCCTGTAAAGTCACCTGCTATCCAGTCTTTATCCGATAGATGGGCATTTAATAACCCGAAACTTTGGGCGACATTATCATTAATCACCAAACCCTCCACCTTATCGGCAATCTTTTTGGCAATTGGACGCACCAATAAGGGCGATTTGGTGGCGACTTTTGACATAATTAGTCGCATGACAAGCGGTGGCATCATGGAGCTTTCAGCAAAATGTAACCAAAACGCATAATCTTCCCACGTCTCATCGGTGGGCGATAATTTGCCGTCCGTATCATAGTATCGTAGCAGATATTCAATAATAAAGCCTGACTCGGCAAGCGTCCGCCCATGAGTTTCATCTACCAAAATCGGAGCTTTGCCCATGGGGTGAATGTCGGTTAGCTCTTTTGGAGCAAGGTGGCTTTTTGTACGGTTGTGTTTGATGACTTTAAAGTGCGTGCCGTATAAGGTGTTTAGTTCACACAACAGCCACAAGATGCGAAATGAGCGAGATTGATTGAGATGATGAAGAGTTAGCATAGGATTTCCTGTTGTGGAGATTGGATTATTATAATGCCGATTATTAAAAAATGTTAGCTTTTGCGATAAATTTATCAGCCCACCAAAACAAAAAGATTACAACTCACGTCATGCTTTATGCTTTTCGCCCAGTCATCTTATGCCAATGCCGTGCCTTCATCGGTTTTGTGATAATTACGGTTAAAATAGGTCAATGCCTTATCGCTGTCGCCTTGACGAATGGCGATAATCTCACAGATAAAGACCCCATGTGTGCCAACTTCTTTAATCTCGCCAATCTTGCAATCAAAGCTCATCAAGGCATCAGTTAGCATTGGCGAACCTGTGGCAAGTCTCTCCCAAGTGCCGTGTTCAAAACGCTCATCAGAATTTAGCCGTGATGCGAACGCATTAGATAAGTGCGACTGCTCAGCGGTCAAGGTATTGACCATAAGCACGCCATTTTTGACAAAATTGTCATAAAATCCGATGTTTGTATTCATACACACAAGCAAGGTTGGGGGCGTGTCGGTCACGCTACATACTGCCGATGCCGTAAAACCATGTTGCCCTGCCACACCGTCTGTCGTTATCACATGAACAGCGGTAGTGAGTTTTGCCATTGCGTCTTTAAAATCTGTTACTGATACCATTGTTATTTTCTTAAATTATTTTATAAATACAAATGTTGGATTTTCATACAGAAAACCCAACATTCATTCGATTTGGCTGATTATTTACCTGTCAACTCGTTACGGATAATTTTCGCCCCTTCGCTAAGAGCGTGCAACTTACCACGAGCAACCGCACGAGATAGTGGAGCCATACCGCAGTTGGTGCTTGGGTAGAGTTTATCGGCGTCCACAAATTGCAAGGCTTTGCGAAGCGTATCCGCCACTTGCTCAGGTGTTTCAATCTCATTGGTCGCCACGTCAATCGCCCCAACCATGACCTTTTTGCCACGAATCAGTTCAATCAAATCCATTGGCACACGAGAATTTTGGCATTCTAGTGAGATGATGTCAATTTTGGATTGTTGCAGTTTTGGGAAGCTCTCTTCATATTGTCGCCATTCGTTGCCAAGCGTTTGCTTCCAATCGGTGTTCGCCTTAATGCCATAGCCGTAGCAGATATGTACCGCTGTTTGGCATTTTAACCCGGAGATGGCACGCTCCAAAGTTGCCACGCCCCAATCGTTTAGTTCATCAAAAAACACATTAAACGCAGGCTCATCAAACTGAATAATATCCACGCCTGCCGCTTCTAGCTCTTTTGCTTCTTCATTTAGGATTTTGGCAAATTCCCACGCGAGCTTCTCACGGCTCTTATAATGCCCATCATACAAGGTATCAATCATCGTCATCGGACCAGGCAGAGCCCATTTGATGAGCTTGTCGGTATGCTGACGCAAAAATTTGGCATCGTCCACAAACACTGATTCTGGGCGAGACACATCGCCTACCACGCTAGGGACAGACGCATCGTAGCGGTTACGAATGCGGACGGTTTCACGCTTGTTAAAATCCACACCGTCCAAATGCTCAATAAACGTGGTTACAAAGTGCTGACGAGTCTGCTCACCGTCACTGACAATGTCAATGCCCGCTCTGGACTGCTCGGCAAGCGATATCAAAAGGGCGTCTTGCTTGGCTTGGCGTAGCTCATCGCCTTCAAATTTCCATTCTGACCACAGTTTTTCGGGTTCGGCAAGCCAAGATGGTTTTGGCAGACTGCCTGCGGTGGAAGTGGGAAGTAAAATTTTGCTCATTGTATTTTCCTAAATTAAAATTTGCATTATACCAAAAAAATTCAAATCAACCGACAATTAAATCGGTTGATTGAAATTCATCTTTTATTTTTCGGCAAGCCAAGCGTCCAAAATCTCTTTATACGGCTTAATAAATTGCTCTTCGGCAAGTTTGCCTTGTTTTACCGCCAAATCGTTACGCTCCACACGGTCATAATCCACTTTCGGCACGGCATAGTCTTCATAAGTTAGACTGCCCTTGTACACTTGCCCCGCCACCGAATTGGCACTATAAATCTCTGGGCGATAGATACGCTGGAACGCTTCCATGGTCGCAATGGTGCTGATGAGCTCTAAGTTAGTGTAATCGTTCAACAAATCAGCATTTTCATCAAAATAAAACGCATACGGAGCAACCGATTTTGGTGGCATGAAGTAACGCACTTTTAAGCCCATTTTGGCAAAATATTCATCGGTCAATGAATAGTCGTTTTGTACATATTCCACGCCCAAAATCGGGTGCGTATTGGTCGTTCTGTGGTAGGTGCGAGTGGTCGCAACACTAAGGCACAGTACAGGCGGTTTTTTGGATTGGGCTTTGTACTCTTCGGACGCAACCATAAATTTGAACAATTTGCCATGCAAATCGCCATAGCCTTCTGGCACACTAAATTCAGGCTTATCCTTGTTGTACTCACGAAGTAGCACGCTAAAATCATAATCACGGACAAACGATGAAAAGCTGTTGCCGATGATACCATCAATGGTTTTGCCTGTTTTGTGGTCAAGTACAGACGTTTTTAGCCACTCCAATCCTGAGAAAAATTCGCCCTTGCCTGACACGTCAATGTCAATGGACACAATGTCAATCAGCACCGAATAGCGGTCGTTGGTTGGGTTGTCCCAAGTCGCCAAATCGTTAAAACGGTTGTTAATCATTCTAATGGCGTTTTGTAGGTTTTGTTTGCGGTTTTCGCCACGAGCTAGGTTAGCAAAGTTGGTGGTCAAACGAGTGCTACTGGCTGGCTCATAGTTTTCATCAAAACGCTGGGCATGCACTCGGCATTGAAATTGTGTGGTCATTTTTTCACCTTGCGGGGTTGTTTTTGGAATGTGTATATTAAACCACATTTTTGTGATAAAGAAAAATGATATATTTTTAAAAAAAGTTGAAAAAAATTCAGGTTTGAGATTTTTTTGGTTTTGGGCGTTTGTTTTTGAGTGGATTTGTGGGGGTAAATTGCAATTTGGTTGGTGATAAGGTATGATTTTTTGGGTGTTGTGTTTGTTCCCACAAAACCGCATTAAATTTCTTATTGGTGGCAAGGTGCGTAATACGCACCAATAAGATTTTTTTATTCAAAAGGTGCGTGGGACGTACCCTATGAAGCTAGTTCAACGCGCGTTTTAATTTTATGTAAATATTTTTACAATTTTATGCACATTTTTTTGCAATTTTCATTGACCTTATGCACAAATAAGGATAAGATATAACCATGGACAGGGTAGCGTAAGCGTAATTCCTAGTCGGCAAAAGCTCCAAAGAAATTTGGGGCTTTTGTTTTAGGGATAAACTCTCAATCCCAAATCTTCATAATTATGCCCTGTATTGCTTGCTCCATGCTTACAATAAAATTTATGTTTAATAATATCAAAGGCTCTGTTAGTCTGATCAGGTCTTAATACATGGTTACCAATGGGTCGTGCGATTAAATCCGCCAGTTGCATACCCGATGAATTGGCATATTTTGATGCCAAAATCAGTTGAAATGGATAGCATTTATCTTGGCAAACACGCTCAAATTCAGCTTTTAACAATTTATCTTCATTCAATCCACGTTGCTCAAATACCACAAAAGTTTGGTTATCTTGCTGTCTTTTTTCATCCAAAAAATCATTCAAGCGTTCAAGCCCCATTGACATTGCCAAATGATAAGGATTGTCCGCAGTATCGGCTTTGGGCAGTTCATCTTTGCGAATAACGCAAGCGATGACAACAAATTTATTATTTTTCATCAATTCACTAATATCATTTAAAAATGCTTGGTGTGTCTCATTGGGCTGATTAAACACCCCCTTACGTTTTAGAATGTCTCGCTCATGTAAAATAATCATGTCATGCCCAAAATAATTAAATTTTAGGTTTTGAATCTCTTTAACAGTATGATTGTTATAATATCTTTTATTAAAAATACAAAATGCCAAAACAAAAATAGGGTATTTTGAATTGATGTTATCCAAATTATGGTCGCCACTTTCATCTACATAAACAATATAATCACTAAAATTCATGTCATCTCTTAACGGTTTGCTATTTTGTCGTCATTATAAAAACAAAATACCAAAAAATACTATCCTGTTTTTTTCTAAAAAATAAGATGGTGGGTTAAGTCAAAAAAATAATACCCCCAAACAAAAAGGCGGACATCAATCCGCCTTTTTTATCATTCGCCATCTTGGCTCGCTTCTATCACCTCGCCATGTTCGCTGTCATCATCGCTTGGCTCTTCATGTTCCACACAGGCAAGCCCCACCAGCGTTTCGCTCTCGCCAATGCGAATGAGCTTGACCCCTTGGGCGTTACGTCCTGCGGTTGCAATTTGAGCGACAGGTGTGCGGACAAGCGTGCCTTTATCGGAGATTAAAATCACGTCTTCATCGCCTGTTACCGCCACCGCTTTGACAAGCTGACCGTTACGCTCTGACGTCTTAATGGCAATCACGCCTTGACCGCCACGTCCTTTGGTCGGATAGTCGTCAATCGGAGTGCGTTTGCCGTAGCCGTTTTCGCACGCTGTCAAAATCTCGCCTGCCTGTGGGGCAACCACGAGCGACACCACGCGACTGACCGACACTACGCTGTCATTATCACTATCATCGGTATCATCATCGGTCGGCTCATCATCGTCCAAGCCGAGACTGGCGAGCAGATTGACACGGATACCACGCACGCCCTTGGCAGTACGTCCCATGGCACGAATGGCGGATTCTTTAAATCGAATGGCTTTGCCTTCGTTGGAGAACAGCATAATCTGTTGCTCACCGTCCGTAATCGCCACGCCAATCAAGGTATCGCCATCCACAAGGTCAATGGCTCTTAGTCCGTTGGCACGCAAATTGGCAAATTGCGACAATGCCACACGCTTGACCGTACCGCTTGCCGTGGCAAAAAACACAAATTTACCGTCATCAGCCAGACTCTCCACGGGCAAAATGGCGGTTACGCTCTCGCTTGGGTCAATGTTGATAAGATTGACAAGCGGTCTGCCCTTTGAGCCACGAGACGCAATCGGCACTTCAAAGCCACGCAAGCCAAACACTCGCCCTGTATTGGTAAAGCACAAAATATGGGCATGCGTACTGGTAACTAATAAATGCTCAATCACGTCATCTTCTTTCATGGCGGTCGCTGATTTGCCTTTTCCGCCACGTTTTTGGGCTTGGTAGTCGCTCACCGCTTGGGTTTTGGCATAGCCTGTATGCGACACGGTCATGACCACCGTCTGCTCTGGGATTAAATCTTCGCGGCTAAAATCAGCTCGTGCGTCCACAATATCGGTCTTACGCTCATCGCCAAAATCATCACGAATCTGGATAAGCTCCGCCTTAATCACGCCCATGAGCTTATCAAAATCCGCCAAAATCATCTGTAAGCGTGCAATCTCGCCCAAAATCTCTTGGTATTCTTTGGACAATTTATCCTGCTCCAAACCTGTCAAGCGATGCAACTGCATATCCAAAATGGCGTTTACTTGGTCGGGTGATAGGCGGTATTCTTTGTCGTCATTGATAAGCCCAAACGGGGCGTTTAAATCCTCGCCCTCTATAATGTCGGGGCGGATAGACGTTGCCCCTGCATTTTTTAGCATGACAACCACATTGCCCGCCTGCCAGATACGCCCAAGCAGGTTCTCACGAGCCTCGGCACGGTTGGCGGACTTTTTAATGGTCTCAATGATGTCATCAATGTTAGCAAGGGCAATGGTCAAACCCTCTAGCAAATGTCCACGAGCTTTGGCTTTATTCAGCTCAAAAATGGTACGGCGTGTAACGACTTCTTGACGATGACGGATAAAGCTGGCAATCAAGTCATGCAAGGTCATAAGGCGTGGCTGTCCGTTGTCAAGAGCAACCATGTTAATACTAAAACTGGACTCTAAGGGTGTTTGCAAAAATAGATTATTTACCACCACTTCGGCATTTTCGCCACGTCTTAGGTCAATGGCAATCCGCATACCCTCTTTGTCAGACTCATCACGCACGCCTGTGATACCGTCTAATTTTTTGTCATTGACAAGTTGGGCGATTTGCTCAATGAGTTTGGCTTTATTGACTTGATAAGGAATCTCAGTAAAGACAATGCGTTCACGGTCTTTACTTGCCCCTTCCATATTTTCAATAACATAACGCCCACGAATGTGCAGTCGCCCCTTACCTGTGCGATAAGCGTCAAAAATGCCACTTCGCCCATAGATGATACCACCTGTGGGGAAATCAGGTCCGCTGATGTGGCTTGCCAGCTCATCGCCATCAATCTGTGGATTGTCGGCATAGGCAAGACAAGCGTTCACAACTTCGGTTAGGTTATGCGGTGCCATGTTGGTCGCCATACCCACCGCAATGCCCGTTGCTCCATTGACAAGCAGGTTTGGCACACGGGCAGGTAGCACAGACGGCATTTTTTCGGAGCCGTCATAGTTATCCTCCCAGTCCACCGTGTCTTTGTCAAGGTCGGCAAGCATTTGATGCGTGAGTTTTTGCATACGCACTTCGGTATAACGCATGGCGGCAGGCGGGTCGCCGTCCACCGAACCGAAGTTACCTTGTCCGTCCACCATCATATACCGCATAGAAAACGGCTGGGCAAGACGCACAATGGCATCATACACGGCAGTGTCGCCGTGGGGGTGATATTTACCGATAACATCGCCCACGACACGGGCAGATTTTTTGTAGGGTTTGTTATAATCATTGGACAGCTCGTGCATGGCGTACATCACACGGCGGTGAACAGGCTTTAAGCCGTCTCGCACATCAGGCAAGGCACGAGAGACGATGACGCTCATCGCATAGTCAAGGTAGGACTGCTTTAATTCATCAACAATCCCAACGGGGGTTACGCTATCGGTCATAAAGAACCCTTTTTTCTCTTTAAAATCAAACGTCTATTTTACCATAAAACTATAAAAAATAACACAAAAAGCCCGCATTAGCAGGGCTTTTTTGGGCATTAAGATGGAAAATTGGGAGCAATACCAACCACACTTAATGATGTGTTTGTTTTTCGGTCATGGCGCACATCTTATCATGAGAAATCACGTGAAAATTCTCTTCATTCGTGCGGTATTTACTCCGTAGATTCAGCCGATAAGCAGCCAGCGACATGGCAGCCGCCACACGTTTTGGCATAAGCATTTTCGTTTTATCAAAAGGTATGATGGCACCGATGGTATTTTTGGCAAGATTAAGGCTCAGCTTACCGGCTGTTTTTAAAGAAAGCTTCTCTTTGGCGGGGCTTAATTTATGCAATCTAAACACCGTCACATCATCGAATTTTAGGGTTTTTAGATAATACTCAACATCCGCCTTGGCGATGAGCTCAGCGTCTTTACCTGCACTCTCCACACCTGCTTTTGACAAATAAAAGAATCGAGATACGCCCTTATCACGGCAAGCTTTGGCAAAGGCGATATTAAACAGCACATTAACCTGATAAAATTCATCTTGGCTGGCGGTGTCTTTTTTGGCAGCGCCCAGACAACTAAAAGCATCCGTATCAGCGCCGATGGGCATCGAAGCAATGGTATCTTCCAACGCATCAAAGTTATTCACATGATACACGTGCATGTTCTCACTGATGCTTCGTGGCTGTGTGCGTGTGATGATAATGAGTGTGTCATATAATGCAGAAAGCTCGCGCACCAACGCCTGTCCTACACGCCCCGAACCACCGATGATAATTGCTTTTCTTTTCATAAATCAAAAAACATTCTAAAATCAGGCTATTTTACCATAATTTTGCTTCAAATTTCTCACTGTGTTACGTCAAGGGCTTGCCAAATACCCCAAAAATACCGTAAAATACGCCAATCCTCAGATAAGTGTCGATTTTTATTGAGTATTTTTAGATATTTTGATAAAATGGTGCTTTATATGTTAGGCAACGTGTCTATTTTTGGTCATGAATACCAAAATTGATAATTCGGTGGCTGCCAGAATTATCTCGCTTAGCATTTTTGAATTTAACATTAACAATTTTTTATCCAAGGATAAACCATGGCAAACTCAGCACAAGCTCGCAAACGCGCTCGTCAAAACACTAAACGTCGCCAACACTTAGCGTCTCAACGCTCTATGGTGCGTACTTTCATCAAGCGCGTGAATGCAGCCATCGAAGCAAAATCATACGAATCGGCTACTGAAGCTTACAAGAAAGCTGTTCCAGTAATCGACCGTATGGCTGACAAAGGCATCATCCACAAGAATAAAGCTGCTCGTCATAAGAGTCGCCTAAACAAAGCAATCAAAGCACTTAAAGACGCTTAATTGCTAGTGAATAATAAAAGCCCTAACTTCTGTTAGGGCTTTTATGTTTTGGTGAGACTGTCTCAATCATCATCGCCAAATCGAATCACTGCGCCATCGCTTAGACGGTAAGCCACCAGCTCACCACCCCACACACAGCCGCCATCTAGCGCACGAACGTTTGCGCTGGCGATCTGCGCCTTTAATGCTGCCCAATGACCAAACAAAATGCGTCTTTCCCGCGCCACATCCCACATGAACCAAGGACGAAATCCTTTGGGCATCTCATCTAATAGCCCTTCTTTAAAGCTAAATTCCAAGACGCCATTCTCATCGCACAGTCGCATTCTGGTGAGGTAGTTGGCTATCGCACGCATCCGCTTGGCACCGCGCAGCTCATCCGACCAGCCTTCAGATTTCTTACTGTATAGCTTTGGCAGTAGCTCGTCCAGATCATCAAGATCACCGCTTAATGCCTTTTGCAATTCTCTGGCATGGCGATCAGCATCATCGATTGACCAATTGGGCGGGATGCCTGCATGGGCCAGCACTGTCTTGTCATCAGGGAACACTAACAGCGGCTGCTTGCGTAACCAATTTAACAGCTCGTCACAATCTGGCGCAGCAAAGATGGGCAAGGTTTTATCCTTTGGCTTAGGCGGCATGATACCACGCCATACCGCGACGAGCGTGATGTCATGATTGCCTAATACTGTGGTCAGCGCGCCGATATCCGATAGTCTCTTAACCTCTCGTAAGGTTGCCAAAGAATCCTCACCGCGTGCCACAATGTCACCTGCCAGCCAGATTTTGTCTTGTGTCTCATCAAAATCTAAGATCTCAAGCAGACGATTAAATGCAAAAAAACACCCCTGCAAATCGCCAATCACGTATTCATGGCGATAGGCTCTGTTGATAAGTTGTTGGTCTTTCATAGGTTTTTATTAATTAACTTGCTTTTGAGCCGCTAGGTCAGACAGGCGAACAAAATCTGCCACTGATAGCGACTCTGGACGTGCCTGAGGATCGATGCCGACAGATTCAAAGTCTTGTTCTTGTAGTTTTGGTAATAGGCTCACGGTCTTGAATATCGCGCGCAAGGTCTTGCGGCGATGGTTGAACGTCTCACGAACGATGGTCGCAAATAACGCTTCGTCTTGGGCGGTGATGGGTTTTTGTTTAAATGGGGTTAGACGAAACACTGCAGAGGTGACTTTTGGTGGTGGGTTGAATGCGCCTTTTGGCACTGTCAAGAGATAATCTGCCATGCAATAGTACTGCATGATGACGGACAGTCGCCCGTACGCCTTGGTGTTCGGCTCAGCGGTGATCCGATCAACGACTTCTTTTTGTAGCATAAAATGCATGTCGGTGATAACATCGCTAAATTCCAACAAGCGAAACAGAATGGGCGTTGAGATATTATAAGGCAGATTGCCCACCACTCTAAATGCACCCTTACCCACTTTGTGCGCAAGTTCGCGATAATCTACGTGCATAGCATTGTCATTAATGATGGTGAAATCTTCATGGCTGTTCGCGCCGATGTTGATTTTTAATGAACTTGCCAAATCGCGATCAAGCTCCACCACAGTCATGCCATCAACCTCAGACAAGAGCGGCTCAGTCAATGCACCAAGTCCAGGCCCAATCTCAAGCAAGTTATCGCCACGTGATAAGCGAATGCTATCAACGATCTGACGAATCACGCTGGTGTCATGAAGGAAGTTCTGCCCAAAGCGTTTTCTTGGGGCGTGGCGGGCTTCTTGTGGGGTTTTTGGGATGTGTCGCATGTTGCTCTTTGAATGATTATAACAATTAATGATAGCATATTTTTGATGTTTTTTCTATGCCGCTCGTCTAGACAAATCACGTCAGCTCGCGCTCATCAGATGACTGACTAGAATCATCGTGCCGATCATGAGCAACACCACCCCACCAACGAACATGGCAACCCTACCAAAACGACGCCCCAGTCGGTTACCCAGATACAGCCCAAGTGTAACCATAATCATCGTCGCCAAGCCAATTAGGGCGGCAGCCAGCCAGATATTCACCTCCAAAAAGGCAAGTGACACACCCACGACCAGTGAATCAATGCTCGTTGCCACTGCGGTGATTAACATGAGTCCAAAGCCACTTTTTGCCATGTTTTGCTGATCATCTTTGATCTGCACATCGCCTTTGAGTGCATCGCGCATGAATTTAAACGCCAAAAAGCCAAGCAGCGCAAAAGCCACCCAATGATCCACATGAGACAGCCAGCCTTGCGCCGCCTCTCCAAGCAGCCAGCCAATGATGGGTGCAACCCCTTCGATCACCCCAAACAACACACCCGCCTTCAATGCTCTGGTAAGGCTAGGGTTCTGGTAGGTCGCCCCTTTGGCGATGGCGGTGGCAAAGGCATCCATCGACATACCAAGTGCCAACGCCACCAAAGAAACAATACTCATGAGTGCAAAAATCTTAGAAGTTATTCTTTAGTTCGCGTAGCGCGGTGAATACACTCAGTGGCAATTCATCAGCAAGTGGGTATTTATCCTTGATAGTATCTATCATCTGCTCGTGATGCACTTGCAAGAACACATTGATTTGTCTTTCATTACCCAGCGTAGTAGGCAATGAAATCTCGCCACGAGTGAGCTTGACTTTAGTCTCAGCGATGGCATTTTCAATTGCCGTTTTATAATCATCAGCACAAACTGTATGACCAAATTTAAGGTTGGACAATGTGTATTCATGCGCAGGATAAAATAGCGTGTCATCCGCCAAACCATTAAATCGCATCATGCTATCAAAAAGCTCGCCCATCGTTCCTGTGAACACGCGCCCGCAGCCACCGCTAAACAGCGTATCACCACAGAATACATGCTTCCTATCGCCCATGTCGCACAGATAGGATAAATGGGTGTCTGTATGCCCTGCTGTTCGCCATACCTTAAATACAACGCCCAGCAATTCAAACTCATCACCCTCATCCACACATTGGGTGGCATTAACTCCATGGGTGCTGTGGGCAATGATCTGAATTCCAGGATAGGTATTTTTAATTTTCGCCACGCCGCCTGTGTGATCATCGTGATGGTGTGTGATGATCATAGCAATGGGTTTAAGCGCATTATCTGCTAGATAATCCAAGACTGGCTGTGCATCGCCTGCATCGATGATGATGGCTTGATCGCCCTTGACCAGCAACCAGATATAATTATCATTAAATGCTTTTAACGCATGAATATTTAGCATGATCTTATCCTTGTTGTTTTATATTGATACGCCGATGAGATAGAAAAACCACGCACAAGAGCCTGCGTCCTGCCGTGGTTTCTCCATGTGACCGCCACATTAGCCGTGTTTTTGCTCGAAAGCTTTCATAAAATCAACCAAGGATTCTACTTGCTCAAGCGTGATGGCGTTATAGATACTCGCTCGCATACCACCGACGGCACGGTGACCTTTTAAGTTTAATAGACCTGCTTTTTTACTTTCTTCTAAGAATAGCTTATCCAACTTAGTGTCCGCCAATTGGAATGGCACATTCATGATGGAGCGGTGTTTTGGGTTGACCTTATTGCGATAAAAATCACTCTCATCGATGGCGCGGTATAGCGTCTGTGCTTTGGCTCGGTTAATCTTAGCAATCGCCTCAACACCACCATTATCCAATAGCCACTCAAACACCAATCCTGACAGATACCATGCATAGGTCGATGGTGTGTTTAGCATGCTGTCATTGTCGAATTGATTTTTATAATTCATGATGTTCGGACACCAAGACGACGCTTGCTCTAGCAGATCCTTGCGGATAATCACCAAAGTCAATCCGGCAGGTCCGATGTTCTTTTGTGCACCTGCATAAATCATACCAAAATCATTCACATTAATCGGCTCGGACAGGATGCAAGATGACATGTCAGCCACGATTGGCGCATTGACTTTTGGCGTCTCAAAGATCTGTACGCCGTGGATGGTCTCATTTGGGCAATAATGAAAATATGCCGCACCATCCGTCAGCTGCCAAGAGTCTTGAGTTGGTACATCAGCGCCATTACCGGTAGCGACTAGGTTAACCTTGCCCAAACCTAAGTTTTCATAACGCTTGGCTTCTTTGTAAGCCTTTTTTGACCATGCGCCTGTATTTAGATAATCGGCTGTTCCGCCATTGAGTAGATTCAAAGGAATCGCCGAGAACTGCAATGCAGCACCACCTTGCAAAAACAGTACCGCATAATCATCACTGATGTTCATCAGCTTACGCAGATCGGCCTCTGCCTTACTGGCGATCTCAATGTAGTCAGCGCTGCGATGGCTGATTTCCATGACAGACGCGCCTGTGCCACGCCAATCAAGCATCTCATTTTGGGCCTTTTCTAAGACAGCGGTCGGCATTGATGCAGGGCCAGCACAAAAATTAGCAAAACGAGTCATAACAATCCCCAAAGTTAGTAAATAAATATGATAAAAATTGATTGCTATTGTAGCAGATTTTAAGGCTTTAATGGGTGGTTTTGATGATAAACTTAACCGATGCACATGCCAACATCAGCCATCTTAGCCGCTCAAGCCCAACGGTTGTCAATTTTGGATAAAATCAGCAACGCTCTGCCCCACCATACGTCCCATTGCAAGGCAAGCGGTCAGCAGATAGCCACCAGTTGGCGCATCCCAGTCCAACATCTCGCCTGCGATGAATAGATGAGGGTTACGACGTGATTGCAATTGATCATTTACCACGGACAGCCTTACGCCACCGCCCGTGCTGATCGCCTCATCCATCGGTCGAAACCCATCAAAATCAACAGGCAAATTCTTAACAAATGCTGCCATTTTTGATAAATCCGACCAGTCGGTCTTATGTGTACATTCTCTTAATGAGGCTATTTTTGTGGCATCCAGCCCTGCTTTGCGTAGGCTGTTATTCAGTGATTGTTTTTTTGATTTGTTAAGTGCTTTTGCGATGTCGTCAATGGACTTGTCTGGCATCAGGTCAATCTGCAATCGAATACGCCCCGACTCGTTAAGCATCGTACGCATGGCATGATTTAACTTATAAATCAGCCCACTCTCCATGCCATAATGACTAATCACCACATCACCATGTGCAGATTCGTCGCCTGCTGTGATGGTGATGCGCTTTAATGCCTGTCCAAAGACATCATTCATGAATGGCGACCACGAACGCACCACACCAGCATTACTGGCATACAGCGGTGTTAATTCATCATCACTGAACCAAGCTTGCCAAGCACCATCACTACCAAGGCGCGCATAAGATCCACCACCACACGCCAAGACAATCGCATCAAACCGACGCTCAAAGCGATCAAGCTCATCCCCACGCTTATCTTTTTTTATAAAATTTACCAAATTATCCTGCACACCCATACAGGCATGACGATAATGAAATTGCACCCCTTGCTCGCTCAGCCTAGATAGCCACGCACGCAGCAGGTCAGACGCCTTCATCTGCACAGGAAATATGCGTCCGCTAGAGCCGACATAGCTATCGATACCAAGTCCATTCATCCACGTGCGTATGTCCTCAGCATGAAAATCTCGGACAAACTTCGCCATCACATCGCTTGGTGTGTAACGTATCACAAAGTCATCCAAAGGCTCACTATGCGAAATGTTCAGCCCTGTCTTACCCGCCATCAAAATTTTGCGTCCTGCAGTGGGCATCTGCTCAAATACATGAACCTCAATACCGCGCGCTGACAGCACTTCCGCCGCCATTAGACCCGATGCGCCTGCGCCTATGATGGCGACGGCTGGGGCAGAATTATTCTTTTGGGTCATCAATCTGATCGAATCGAGTTTGGTAATAGTTCGGCTTTAGAATGATGAGCTCTTGGCACTTCTCTCCGCGCGCCAGATATTTAATCTCAAAATGCGTACGTGCCGATTCTGCATCAATCTCGAATCGCTCATAAGGCAATAACCATACCTCATCAAGCAGATGCTGCGCCTCATCAATGTACTCGCCGATGTTGCTGGCAAGGATGATGGTCGCACCTGGCTTTAGTCGCGACACCAAAAATTCAAAAAACGGCATGTTCAGCCAACGCTGATTCTTGTTGGCTGGCTCAGGATTGGGGTATAGAATGAATGCGCCATCAAGCGAGTTTGGGGCGATGTGATGCGCGGTGTAAGCGATGGCGTCAGCATGGACGGCGTTGAGATTAGGCAGGTTCTCCGCCTTAGCAAGCTTATCGAATGCTTCGAATTTCTCGCTGGTGCGCTCAATCGCGATCAAATGCCTATCAGGACTCTGCTTGGCGAATAATAAGGCGTGCTTGCCCTTGCCAGCACCAATTTCCAAATATAATGGCGCATTCGACACATCTAACGGCTCGACATTCTTAGGTGGGCTGATCGCATCTGTGCGAAACAGGCGGTTAAAACGGTGGGATAAATCGCTCATGGTCATCGCTTTTAACAAAAAAATATTCAATTATTATAGCAAATCTATCCGATAAATTCATGAATTACCCACTGCTAAATTAATCCCAAAGCACTCACCCGCTACCACGAATGCACTGCCTGATTTGATGAACTTCCTTAAAATATGCCACTTGTATCAATAATGTTTAAATTAATGATCTAAAATGACAAAAGCCAAGCGATGATTTATAATGTTCGGTTTATCCATATTATTTAAATCACAGTTTTATCATGAATAACTATATCATCGCCTACACTGACGGTGCCTGTAAAGGCAATGGCAAACAAGGCGCATCGGCGGGCGGATTTGGCGCGCACATCATCCACCCTAATGGCGACATCCATAACCTCTGGGGCGGGGAAGCTGACACCACCAACAACCGCATGGAGCTATTAGGCGCAATCACCGCTCTAAAGCACACCCCTACCGACACGCCCATACAGATATGGACAGATTCAGGCTACGTTAAAGACGGCATCACCCAATGGATACACAACTGGAAAAAGAACGGCTGGCGCAAAGCCGACAAAAAACCCGTTCTAAACGTTGAACTGTGGCAGGATCTCGATGCACTGACCCAAGGTCGCATGATCGATTGGCAATGGATCAAGGGGCACGCAGGACACGAAGGCAATGAGATGGCAGACCAACTGGCCAATCAAGGCGTCATCGGTGCAGGTGAAGAATACATCAGTTCTGACAATCCCGACCACCCACCTGATGCTGATACATCCAACCAAAGCGAACCAAATAATACCAATAATCCAAAACAAGCCACAGTCATGAATGACCACACTTTTAAGATAAGCCCTGACAACAACCAAAATCCCGATTACGATGGTAATACTCAGCGCGCTAATGGCGACTTTTGGGCGATTCTACCATCGCCGAATAATTATGGTTCACGCGCTCGCCAGCTCATCATGGACACGGAGACCACTGGTTTTGAGGATCAAGGTGGCGACCGCATCGTAGAGGTGGGTATCGTTGAGATAGTCGATCGTAAATTCACCGGTAACAAGCTACACGTCTACATCAATCCTGAAAGAGAGATGGATGATGAAGTTATCCGCGTTCACGGCATCTCAAATGAATTCTTACTAGATAAACCGAAGTTTGCCGATGTTGCGCAGCAGATTTATGATTTTATGATAGGTAGCGAGGTCATCGCACATAATGCCGCGTTCGATATGCGATTCTTGAAGATGGAATTTGATAAAGTTGGTCTGACCGACTTTCTAGATCGCATCCAAACCACCGACTCACTTGCCATCGCCAAGGAACTCTATCCTGGCCAAAAAAACTCACTTGACGCTCTGGTTCGTCGCTTAGATGTTGGCAATCAAGATCGTACATTCCACGGAGCTTTACTTGACTCCGAGATTCTGGCTGAAGTCTATCTTGCGATGACAGGCGGGCAGATGGCGATAAAGATGGAATACGGCGACGATCATGCAGATGCCAAGTCAAGCGCGACGGGCTTTCAGGATTTGTCTGATTTGGCGGGTTTGATATGCACTTCTGCTGGTGACATGGATGCAGACAGCACTTGGCGTGCGACGGTGCTGTCATGATGAATCATGTAGAATATCTGATCATAGATAAGGACAGTGTCCTGTGCGATGAAGATGGCTTGCCCATCACGATTCAAGGGGTGATGCTAGATGAAGCGGTCTCGCTTGGCGAAGCGGTCTTGCTTGGCTTTGGTGAAGTGCATAACGGACACGCTTCTCAAGTTACGCCATCTAACACCTTCGCCATCTCAAAAGACGCTGCCATCAAGACAAAACTTATTCACGCCTATGGTGATAAATACGACACCAGCACGCACAAATCTTTGGCATTCTTAAGTTATAGAAATGCCGTGAACACGCTAGATGACGCCTTAGCACACACCATTAGCCGAGCGATTCAACTGATATTATGGCAGCAAGATCATCAATTCTGTTCGCGCTGTGGTGGTCGCACACATCGTCATCAGAGCGAACACGCCATGATGTGCCAAAGATGCCGTCACCGCGTCTATCCACGTGTACAGCCGTGCATCATCACCGCCATCACACGCATTCACCCAACAACCGCTAAGCGCCAGATCCTGCTTGCACTGCATCACAGACATGGTGATACTGGCATGTATGGACTCATCGCAGGATTCGTAGAGGCAGGCGAGTCGATAGAGAGTGCCGTTTATCGCGAGGTTATGGAGGAGGTCGGTCTGTCAGTCTCCAACTTACGCTACCACAGCAGCCAGCCATGGCCATATCCGACGAACCTAATGCTTGGGTTTATCGCTGATTATGCCGGTGGTGAGATCTACCCTCAGGCAGATGAGATTAAAGATGCTAGATTTTTTGATGTAGATAATCTACCCCTAACGCCAAAAGTAGGCACGATCGCACACACGCTTATCCAAAGCGTCATTCATCTGCCCACTTAACCACCAATTAGATTAATGAACAGCCAGCGCTTGCCAGCCATGACCATCACATTTACCCGATTAGAAGATTTGCCCGTCCTGTTTAGCCCGCTTAGGCTAGATGACATACCAGATGACAAACGCATCGCCATCGTGCAGATCGATGCTGTATTGCCACAGACTCAGTGCGGTCTGTGCGGTCATCATGATGGCTGTCTGCCTTATGCTCATGGCATCGTGATGAATGGCGAAGCACCAAATCTGTGCGTACCAGGTGGGCAAGATGTCACCGATCGCATCGCAGACATTCTAGGTGTTGTCAGTAGTGCAGCCACGCCCAGCAAATGGCGCACCGACAAACAAACTCAGCGCCCTATCGAAGTACGCGCCATCATCAACGAACCTGACTGCATCGGCTGCACCAAATGCATACCCGCCTGCCCTGTCGATGCCATCATCGGCACCGCCAAGCACATGCACAGCATCATCACCGATCTATGCACAGGCTGCGAGCTGTGTCTAACCCCTTGCCCTGTGGACTGCATCGAACTGGTGGAATACCCCCGAATACTGAGCGATGAGCAGCGCATCGATGAGCAGTCAAATCTGCGCCGCCGCTATCACCATCATTTAAACCGCGTCGAACGCAGCATCAAGCAAGGCACCAAGCCTGTGGTTAGTACCGTGGAATCAGCGATGGCAAACGTCATCAGCGAATCTACCCAGACCACACAGTCCATCAATGCCAACACCGCAAAAAACACCATCGCCGCAGCGAAGCTTCGCACCCAAATAAAAAAACTCACCAAACAGCTGTCCGTTCGAGATGATGATACAATACGTACAAAGTTAGCACAACTTCATCAAGAACTACAATCCCTAGAGTCGAGCTGATCATGACCATCAGACACACCCACGAACATACCGATCTTGTACGAAGATTAGAAGAAAGCCACTATATCTTCGCACAGCACCCAAAGACCATCACCGAAGCTGTCAAGTCCGAATCTGCCTCGCCGCTGGATAAGCTATTCATCCGCGCGCATAAGATTGACAGTAATGGCAAGATAGAGTCCGCCCTAGACCAAGCCAAATTCTACATCAAAGGCTATGGACGGTTGGTTTATATCATTTGTTTTTTGATGGGTTTTGTTGGTGTGATGGGCTTACTTGGCACTCAGATCATCAACTTCTTCTATGTGCTGCTCGCGCTACTGGGTTGGCACAGCCTATCGCTGCTATGGTGGGTTATCGGGCTGATTCGTCGTGATGACTTGTCATTTTTGGGTGGGGTTTTGTCACGGCTTACCATCGAAAAGCCGCTACTGTATAAGATCATCGATGCAGGTGATAATCCACCCATGCAGCACGCCTTAGAGTTACAGATTGACATCCATCGCCCTGTGCGCCGCTGGTATCTTGGTGCGCTGCTGCATGGTGCATGGCTGTCATCACTGACTGGCGCCAGTGTGGCATTGTTATGCTTATTCTTATTTCGTCGTTACGATTTTACTTGGGAGTCAACACTGCTTACCGATGCTCATTTTGTGCAGATGATGCAGATCTTTGGGGTACTACCGAATTTGCTTGGCTTTGACTTGCCAAACATGAGCGCACCATCAAGCGAACAGAATGCCAAATTTGCCTGGCTGGTCATGCTAAGCATCGCATTATATGGCATTCTACCAAGATTCATCGCGTACGTGACCTGCCTTATCAAGTCACGCCACGATTTTCAAATCGATCAAAAAAAGCCTTACTACGCTACTTTATTAAATGCATTTAGTCAGCGCGTCATCGACCCTGATGACTACACGCCAAGCAGTGCCATCATCACACCCCCTGCGATGGACATCAGTGACAAATCATTCATTAGCGTCATCCTAGAGCGCCCGAATGACACACCCATCACCTATCCATCGATCAATATCTGCCATGAATTTGGTGTAGTTGACGATAAGAGTAGCATTGATAAAGCCATCAGTACCGCCAAAGCATCTGATGCGCTCATTTACCTTCTCATCGATGCACACATCCTGCCCGATCGTGGCGTCATGCGTAAGGTATCTGGCTTGGCGACGGCTGGGTTGGTAGCACAAATTATCAATGCTGATAATGCTCAGAATAACCACGCCCAAGCATGGCATCAAAAGCTTGGTAAGATGGGCATTGCCATCATCGATGAATAAATCATCTATAATAAAAAAAGCCTTGTATCACACAAGGCTTTTTATTATACATTCATCATCGATTACTCATGAATCACTCATTTACAAAAGCAATCTTAGACAATCCTGCCGTGCTCGCTGTCGCCAAAACTTGTGCGACCATGTCGTATTTACCTTCACGATCAGCACGCAGATGCACCTGTGGGTCATTGCCTTTGGCGGCTTCATCAGCGAAGCGTTTTTGTAGTTCTTCTAGGCTGATTTTTTGGCTGTCCCAGTAGATGTCGCCTTGGCTGTCGATGCTAACTTGTAGCACTTCTGGCGGCTGCTCATTCACACTTGCGCTGGTCTTTGGCAGATCGAGCGGTACGGTAGGATTTAGCACGGTTGCCGTGACTAAGAAGATAATCATCAACACAAGCATGATGTCAATGAGCGGAATGAGGTTCATCTCATTCATGCCGCCATTGTCCTGATCGCCTAATTCAAACGCCATAACAGACTCCTTATCGCGCCGTCTGAGCTAAAATCTGGTGCGCTGCATCATTCGCAACATGAATGGCGCGCTTGTTCATGCGTGTCGCTATGTTATAAAACACCACCGCAGGAATCGCCACCGCCAGACCTAAGCCAGTCATGATGAGCGCCTCACCCACAGGGCCTGCCACCTGTGCCAGACCAGCCTGACCGCTCTTAGAGATGCTGTGCAAGGCATGGAAAATACCCCAAACCGTACCGAACAGGCCAATGAATGGCGCAATCGATGCTGTCGTGCCTAAGATTGGCAGACCTTTTTCCATCTCGTAGCGATAGCGAGCGACGTTTTGAAGCAGCTTTTGCTCAACGACCATTTTCTTTTGGCCGAAATCAAGCCCGTCTAGATCAGTAGCTGAACTGGAGATTGACTGCTTTAGGCTATCGCCGATGCTGCCTGCTAATTTGCACGACTGTGCCACACGAATGATGCCAACTACCCACGAGATGATAGATAAAGCAAATAGAATAAAGAATAGGGTTTTACTAACGGCGTCTGTATGACCCCAATAAAATGCAAAATCCATAACAATTCCTCACAAAAGGTAAAGTTTATAATATCAAACTAATAATTTAAATTAACAAGCACCACTAGGGATAGTAATGGCTGTTGGTACGTTTGCAAAGCCTTTAACCGCCTGACCATTTCTAATAAAAGGCTTTAACCTGCCACTTTTATAAGCTCTGGCAACATCTCTATCAAAGGATTTGTCGCCTGATGACTGGGTAACGCTAGCATTTTGGATAGAGCCTTTTTCATCAATCGTTAGCTTAACAGTGACATTCACCGTTTTACCTGTTAGTCTAGGAGAGCATAGTTGAGCTAAGTTTGGCTTTCTTCTCCAGCTTGCATCGACTTCGGCAGCACTTAAAGACACAGGTCCTATGCTGTCGCCTGAGTTATGACCTTTGCCACTACCTGCATCAGTGCTATTTTTTGCGGCTGCGGCGGCAGCTTTGGCAGCAGCTTCGGCTCTTGCTCTTGCTTTAGCGTCAGCTTCGGCTTTAGCTTTGGCCTCTGCATCTGCCCTTGCACGAGCTTCGGCAGCTGCTTTTTCACGAGCTAATCTATCAGCTTCAGCACGTTGCTGAGCCTCCCATCTTGCCTGCTCTTGTGCGCGTTGCTGTGCAGCGATGAGTTGCGCCTGATCTACTGAGGGCTGTGTTACTTGTGGTTTTTCAACCTCTGGTTCAGTCACCTTAGGGGTTTGGGCGGGCTTCACCGGTTGGGGCTTGACAGGCTTTGTTTCTGCTACTTTTGGCTTTGTAGGCGCAGGCGCAGGACGTGGATCCGGATTTTTTTCAATTTTTGGCGCCATGATCGGCTTGGGTGGTTCAGGCGATTCTAGATTGTTGATTTTTATTTCAACGATTTCAGGCTCTTTGATGGGTTCAATGATTTCTATCTTGATGGGCGGTGTGATCTTTAGCGGCTTAAGCTCCGGCATCTGCATGTGCGCCAAGCCCAACCCTGCCAAACCATGCAGCGCAATCGCCACACCAACCGCCATGGCTTTGATGCCATTATTCGAAGTAGAATTCACATTATTCATGATGATGACTGCCTGCTACACCTATGCTGTCGAGTGATAAGCTATAATACGAACGATAATAATTATCAATGGCGTATTATATTGGATTTTATAAAGAATATCAAGCCAATTTTTTTTAAATATTCCACAAACTGTAAAACATTATTATAACATAATGATAACAATTTACAAATATGAATTTATCATAAAAAAAGCAGGATTTGATGTATTGCCAAACCCTGCTATTGGCATCATCATTATTATAACGCAGTAATGACTCTATCGCCCATCTCTGTACAGCCAACCAATGTCGTGCCGTCTTCATAAATATCCGCCGTGCGATAGCCTTGTTCTAGCACTTTTTGTACCGCCTGCTCTATCTGAACCGCACGATTTTCATCATTTAGACTATAACGCACAAGCATCGCAAGTGACAAAATGGTCGCCAATGGATTCGCCCTATCCTGCCCTGCAATGTCAGGGGCAGAGCCATGAGACGGCTCATACAGCCCTTTGCCTGTCTCGTTTAGACTCGCTGATGGTAGCATACCGATAGAGCCTGTGAGCATGGACGCTTGGTCGGACAAAATATCACCAAAAATATTGCCTGTGGTAATCACATCAAACTGCTTGGGAGCTTTAACCAGTTGCATGGCGCAATTATCCACATACATATGCGACAATTCAACGTCAGGATACTCTTTGGCAACATCGTTGAGAATCTCTTTCCACAGCTCGGTCGTCTCTAACACATTCGCCTTATCCACGCTACACAGCTTTTTGCCACGTTTTTGGGCGGATTGGAACGACACATGAGCGATACGGCGAATCTCGCTTTCGCTGTAGCGCATGGTGTTAAAGCCCTCACGCTCGCCTTTGTCGTTGGTAATAATCCCACGAGGCTCGCCAAAATAAATATCGCCTGTTAATTCTCGTACGATTAAAATATCCAATCCCGATACAACTTCGGGCTTTAAAGTGGACGCATTGGCAAGTTCTTTATACAAAATGGCAGGACGCAGGTTGGCAAATAAATTTAAATCTTTACGAATTGCCAATAGCCCGCGCTCAGGACGCAGTGGACGGTCAAGGTTGTCATACTGTGGCGAGCCAACCGCACCTAATAGCACCGCATCCGCCTTTTGGCAAATGGCTTGGGTCTGGCTAGGATATGGCGAGCCGTATTTGTCATATGCCGAACCGCCCAAATAGGCGTATTCATAGCTTACGTCCAAACCGTCAGCGATAAGTTTGTCGAGTACCTTCACGGCTTGGGCGATGATTTCAGGACCGATACCGTCGCCTTCTAAAATGGCAATGTGTTTTGTCATGGGGTTTCCTTTTTGTACTTATTCAAGACTAAAAATATGATAAATAAATGATGTTTTAAAAATATTGGTAGGGGCAAATTATATTTGACCTATATAACATTATCATTTTAGGCGAATTGCAATTCACTCCTACATTTATCACCAACTATCAAATTATAAAAAATCAAGCCGTTAATTCCCTAAACACCCAAGGTCTATCCGCACGGGCTTTTTCTTCAAAGGCCTTAATATCATCAGCATTTTGCAAGGTCAAACCAATATCATCTAAGCCATTTAATAAGCAATGCTTACGAAATGCGTCCACTTCAAAAGCATATTCTTTATCGCTTGGGCTAATCACCTTTTGATTTGCCAAATCCACGGTTAATTGATAGCCTGCATTATCAAAACACTCTTTAAATAATTCATCAATGTCTCTCTCTGATAAAATCACAGGGAGCATACCATTTTTAAAGCAGTTATTATAAAAAATATCGGCAAAACTTGGAGCAATCACAGTACGAAAACCGTATTCATTTAATGCCCAAGGGGCGTGCTCACGGCTAGACCCACAACCAAAATTAGCACGGGCAAGCAAAATCGTTGCCCCTTGATAACGCTCTTGGTTTAGCACAAAATCGGGGTTTTTTGGGCGTTTGGCAATGTCCTGCCCCAAAAAGCCTTCGTCCAAATAACGCAACTCGTCAAATAAATTATCGCCAAAGCCTGTGCGTTTAATGGATTTTAGAAACTGCTTGGGGATAATCAAATCGGTGTCCACATTGGCACGGTCTAACGGAGCAACAATGCCGATTTCGGTGGTGTATTTTTTCATCTTTTATTCCTTATCTCAAAACGTCCGCACGTCCACAAAATACCCTGCGATTGCCGCCGCTGCTGCCATAGCAGGACTGACAAGGTGCGTGCGACCGCCATTGCCTTGACGACCTTCAAAGTTACGGTTACTTGTACTGGCACAATGCTCGCCTGATTGCAATTTATCAGCATTCATCGCAAGGCACATAGAACAGCCCGGTTCACGCCATTCAAAGCCTGCTTCGGTAAAGATTTTATCAAGCCCTTCTTGCTCGGCTTGCTCTTTAACCAAACCCGAACCTGCCACAATCATCGCTTGCTTGATACTTGGGGCGACCTTGCGACCTTTAACGACTTCTGCCGCCGCACGAATATCTTCAATGCGTGAGTTGGTGCAAGAGCCGATAAACACTCGGTCAAGCTGAATGTCGGATAGCGGTTGCCCTGCCGTCAAGCCCATATACTGATAGGCACGAGTCCAGTCACTACGCTGTACGTCATCTTTGGCACCGGCTAGGGTTGGCACGTTCTGGCTAATAGGAATGACCATTTCGGGGGACGTACCCCACGACACCTGTGGCTCAATCTCATCGCCATTTAGCACAATCACCGTATCAAAATGAGCGTCATCATCAGAATGCAAAGTGTTCCAATAAGCAACCGCACGCTCCCAATCATCGCCTGTTGGGGCATAGGGGCGACCTTTGACATAGTCAATCGTCTTATCATCCACCGCCACAAGACCGACTCTAGCACCGCCTTCAATCGCCATATTACACACGGTCATACGCCCTTCAATGGACATATCACGGAACACCTGTCCACCAAATTCAATGGCGTGTCCTGTCCCACCTGCCGTGCCGATTTTACCGATGATAGCAAGTACAACGTCTTTTGGCGTAACGCCTTTGCCCAATTTACCGTCCACTCTCACCAGCATATTTTTCATTTTCTTTTGCACAAGGCACTGCGTGGCAAGAACGTGCTCCACTTCACTTGTGCCGATACCGTGAGCCAAACAGCCCAACGCCCCATGCGTGGCGGTATGGCTATCCCCACACACCACCGTCATCCCTGGTAGGGTCAAACCCTGCTCAGGCCCAACTACATGAACAATGCCTTGGCGTACGTCATTGATGCCAAATTGTACGACATTAAACGACTTGCAGTTGTCATCAAGGGTCTTAACCTGAATGCGAGAGGTGTCATCAGCAATCCCTGCAATGCCCTGTTCACGCTCTCTGCTAGATGTAGGAACGTTGTGGTCGGGCGTTGCGATATTTGCCGACAGTCGCCACGGCTTACGGTTATTAAGCTCTAAGCCTTCAAAGGCTTGGGGAGACGTTACTTCATGTAACAGTTGGCGGTCAATATAGATAAGTGATGAACCGTCATCACGTTGTTTGACCAAATGGTCGTCCCAAAGTTTATCGTAAAGGGTTTTGCCTGCCATATCATACTCCTATGATCTGGGCATTTATTTGGTTTTATGTGATTATATCACATATTTTTTTATAAAAATAATTTATAATTTTTATATTTTAATTAATTTATTGGAATATATAAGAGTCATTCTATTAGCTTAATTTTAATAAATTAGCGATTCTTGGCATATCTTTTGACGCGATCATCAGACGCATCATAGATCACCTTTAATTCAGCTTCGCTTAATACCGTCTGCGCCTTTGCAAACACTTCACGCTCCTCAAAGCGGATATGATCATACAATGCCCAAGCCAGCGCCTGCACATCAGATACGCCGGGCTGCTTTATACCCATCAAGGCTTCAATATCATCGTGCTGCTTTAGCATCTCTGTAGCGAGCATCTTCGCTTCGTCTTCATTGAACTTGGCGAGTATGACATCAGCAATATACGTCTTCTCAACATTAAAGTGCATTGGGATCTGTATGGTCAGACAATTTATCAACGCCTACCAATGTATCATATAATCTGCTTCGTTCGCCTGCATCGCCTTATTACTAATCAACAGCCCAGGGTGATGCTCGCGAGATAATGGCTGTAAATGTGGGTGTCTTTTCATCGCACTATCCAATTACATAAGATGCCATCATCATATCATTATTCAGGCAGCTTTTGGTGGTCTTGGTGACAGTCGATGAATCTTATACAACATCGCGCATTCTTTGATAAAAATTTACGTAAATTTAATAAAAAATCAATTTTTTTATTTATTTACAAACTTTTTTTATTAAAATAAACCAAATTTATTTGATACTTATTATTATGAACACCATAAACCTAATCACCTTCGTCACCGTCATGCAGACCGGCAGTATCTCTGGCGCTGCCGAGAAGCTTTTTATCACCCAGCCTGCCGTCAGTAAGCGCATCAAGAATCTTGAGAGTGAATTTGGCGTGACGCTGTTTGACACCGTCGGACGCGGCATCATCGCCACTCCTGCTGCACACGATCTATTGCCCTACGCCAAAAGATGGCTTGAAGATTATGAGTCTTGCCGCGCCAGTCTTCAACACTCAAAAGAAACCGCCAGCGGCAGACTGGTCATCGGCACCAGCCATCATATCGGGCTGCATCACCTAGCGCCCGTATTGAAGCAATTCATTCAGACCTATCCTGCGGTACAGCTAGAAGTGAAATTCATGGATTCTGAAGAAGCGCATAAAGCGGTACTTGAAGGTGAAGTCGGCTTGGCATTCTTGACCCTGCCGCCTACTTATGACCTGCGTTTGAATTACCATACATTATGGTCAGACCCTCTGTATTTCGTGACTGGCACACTAAGCCCACTCGCCCAAAAAAGCGACGTCACGCTACTACAATTAGCGCACCACCCCGCCATTCTGCCCGCGGTGAATACCTTTACCAGTCAGATTACCCTATCAGAATTTAACCGCCACAATCTACGCCCCTACGCGACAATGAGCACAAACCCGCTCGAATCGATTCGAATGTTGGTCTCTATCGGGCTTGGTTGGTCTGTACTGCCAGAGACCTTGATTAATCACGAACTAGTCAAAATTGACATGGCTGAAGATTTTGAGCTACAGCGTCATCTAGGTCTGGTTACCAACCCGAATCTTACGCGCTCCGCCAGCACACAGGCACTCTTAGATCTGCTATCCATCAGCGACTAAATGCAAAAAGACAGAATATCTTATTCTGTCTTTTTGTTAATAAACAATTATTACGCCAATGATTAAAAGCCTGATAGCTGTTTTAATGATGCTTTTAGCAGACTTGAGATATTTACATCATCCAGACCAAGCTGAGCTTGCTTGATGGCGTTTTGAGCTTCTTTTTCTTTATAGCCCAGCCCGATTAAGGCGCTTTCAACCTCTGCGATGATCTGCATTTGATTATCCGCCTGCAGGCTTACATCAAAGAACTCACCCTGTCCACTAAGCTCGCTGATGTCTGAGCCGAATTCTAGCAGTTTGCCTTTTAGCTCGATGATCAGACGCTGAGCGGTCTTTTTGCCGATGCCTGGAATGCGCACAAGTGCCGAATCGTCCTCGTGCTCAACAGCGCGCTTTAATTCACCTGCTGATAATGTCGATAACATCGCAAGTGCCATCTTCGCACCAACACCGTTAATCTTGATGAGCTTTCTAAAGACATCGCGATCTTCTTTTGTGCCAAAGCCATACAGTAGCTGCGCATCTTCGCGAACATGCAGATGCGTATAGATGCTGACCGGCTCATTTAGGCTAAGTTGGCAGAATGCAGGGATGGGCAATTCAATCTCATAACCCACACCACTTTGAGTCATCACACACACTAAGGGTGCATTTAGATAGCATACTTCACCTTTGATTAATCCAATCATATTATAGTCCTAATATCAATAAAATAAGGGCGCAAATCATTACGCCCTTATTCGATGAGTTGAAATTATTGATAATATTCAACCATTTTTTCAAGAGAAATTGGGCGAATCTTGCTGGCATTACCCGCTGCACCGAATGCTTCATAGCGCGCCACACAAATCTCCTCCATCGCCTTTATTGATGCTGCTAGGTATTTACGAGGATCGAATTCAGCAGGATGGTCGTTTAGGAATTTACGAATTGCACCCGTGCTGGCTAGACGTAGGTCGGTATCGATATTAATCTTACGCACACCGTGCTTAATGGCATCTACCAACTGCTCAACTGGCACACCATAAGTCTCACCGATGTTACCACCGTTCTCATTGATGATCTGTAGCCACTCTTGTGGTACTGAGCTTGAGCCGTGCATTACAAGGTGCGTATTTGGCAGTGCCTCATGAATCTCTTTGATGCGGTCGATCGCTAGGATATCGCCTGTCGGTGGACGAGTAAATTTATAAGCACCGTGTGAAGTACCTACCGCAATCGCCAACGCATCGACATTCGTATCAGCAACGAACTGACGTGCTTCTTCAACAGAAGTCAATAGCTGGCTGTGATCAAGAACACCTTCTGCGCCCACACCATCTTCTTCGCCGGCCATACCAGTCTCAAGACTGCCTAGGCAGCCGATCTCACCCTCTACCGATACGCCGCACGCGTGCGCCATTTTAACCACTTCACGAGTCACGCTCACATTATAGTCATAGTCAGCAGGCGTCTTACCATCTTCACGCAGTGAGCCATCCATCATCACCGAGCTAAAGCCAAGCTGGATAGAACGCTGGCAAACGGCTGGGCTGGTACCGTGGTCTTGGTGCATTACTACAGGGATGTGTGGCCATTCTTCAACTGCAGATAGGATAAGGTGGCGCAAGAATGGCGCGCCCGCATATTTACGAGCACCTGCTGATGCTTGTACGATAACTGGTGAATCGGTCTTGTCTGCTGCCATCATGATGGCACGCATTTGCTCTAAGTTATTCACGTTAAAGGCAGGCAATCCATAAGCGTGCTCGCCTGCATGATCAAGTAGTTGGCGCAATGATACTAGTGCCATTATTATCTCCTAATGCGATAAATCTTCTAGAATCTAACTAAAAATACCAAAATTTCAACAGGATGCATTATAACAAATTATCATATTATCGCCTAGTTGATTTTTTGGAAATTTTATAACTTGCAATAAAAAAAGCCCAATCAAGTTGAGCTTTTTTATTCATCAGATCAGTACTTTTGATCTTCTGGAACTTTTGCTTCTGCACTATCAACATTGGTCACAGCATCCGCCATAGCACCAACTTCTTTGGCTGCTTCAGAAGTCTTATCAGCAGCAGTTTTTACGCCAGACTTAGCAGCTTCTGCTACATTCTGTGCGGCAGCTTCTGCTTCTTTAGCTACTGCAGCGGTGTTCGCTGCGATGTCAGTTTTGGCAGCATCAGCTGTCTCTGCAGCTTTGTCTTTAGTGTTTTGACTGCAAGCTGCCAAAGCAAATGTGCCGATAACAGCAATAACGACAAGTAATTTTTTCATAAGAATTCTCTTTAGTTAGTTATTGGTTTTTGTGCATGGTTATTTAGATAGTTTATAGCATCATTCAAAAATGAACAGTCAATTTAATCACGACTTGCTTTTAAGCTTCTAAATGAGCACATTACTAAAAATAATGTCGTTAGTTTAGCCTTGTCAAATAAAATTTACAAGGCTAAATCTGACAAACGCAACAAAAAATAACAATTCGTTGGTAAATAACAAAGGTTCGCTTAGATGATTAAGCATTCGCCTCATCTAGAGCCTTAATGGCAGGCAATACCTTACCCTCGACGAATTCTAGGAACGCACCGCCACCTGTTGATAGATAGCTGACATCATCTGCCACGCCATATTTATCAATCGCGGCCAATGTGTCACCACCGCCTGCAATACTAAAGCCTGCACTATCTTTTACTGCTAATGACAGAATTTGCGTGCCTTTACCGAATTTGTCAACCTCAAAGACACCCACTGGCCCATTCCATAAAATAGTCTTAGCACCCTTGATGGCATCTGCAATGGCGTTGGCACTATTTTCTGCTACATCTAGGATCATCTCATCATCAGCGATATCATTGACAGACTTGGTGATTGCATCCGCCTTTTCTAAAGAACCTAAAAAATCTTCAAAATCAATCTGAGACTTCTTAGCAACCACGACGTCGGTTGGCAATAGAATGTTCGTCTTCGTCATGATGGTCTTGGCAGTATCAATCAGATCCGCCTCATATAAAGACGCACCCACGTTCACGCCTGTCGCTGCCAAGAAAGTATTGGCAATACCACCGCCCACGACGATGCTGTCACAGATGTCAGCCAGACTTAATAGAACATCCAGCTTGGTTGAGACTTTTGAGCCACCAACAATGGCAAGCACAGGCGCGTCAGGCTTATCCAGCGCACGAGACAATGCCGACAACTCTTCTGATAGTAGATTGCCTGCGCACACAGGCTTACCTGCCGCTGCCGCTGCGCGAATCACGCCCTCGGTTGAGGCTTGGGCACGGTGGGCGGTGCCAAATGCATCCATCACAAACACATCACACAGATCGGCGTACTGCTGTGACAGCGATTCGCTGTTCTTTTTCTCGCCTGCGTTAAAACGAACATTCTCAAGCAAAGTAATCTCACCCGCCTTAGCATCGACGCCTAAGCTTAGATAATCTTTTGAGAAGTTCACAGGGCAGCCCAACGCCTTGGCAAGGTAGTCCGCCACAGGTGCTAGCGAATATTTCTCTTCAGGTTCACCCTCAGTAGGACGACCTAGATGTGAACAGACAATAACCGCCGCACCTTGATTAAGCGCATCTTTTAGGGTGGGCAATGCCGCCTGCAAGCGTACATCACTGGTAATCACACCATCTTTAATTGGCACGTTCAAATCCTCACGAATCAGTACACGCTTACCTGATAAATCCACATCCTTCATTGATAAAACTGTCATGTCTATCCACCTTGTTAAGTTATATTGACTTAGGATTTTCACCTAAAATTACCATATTTTTGCGCGAATTATTATAAACAATTCACTGCTACCCTGCAACAAATACACCAATAATTTGCTAGGCGCAGACTTAGCTTTCACAAAATAATTATTACTTTAGTCCAATCCATCTAAAAGTTATCATTTTGTAAAGACAAAGTAAAGCTGTTGCATATCGCTTGCAAATACAGTATAATAAGCGTCCATTTTAACCAACAAGGTATTTATGCGAAATTATTTTGGTGCTTTTTTAGCAATCATGCTTGCCACACAAGCCGCTCATGCTCAATCAACGACTGCATCTTATTATGCAGACAAGTTCAACGGTCGCAAAACCGCCAACGGCGAAACGTTCAGCAACCGAGGCATGACCTGCGCATCGAACCAATACAAACTTGGCACTTATGTGGAAGTAACCAACCAAAAAAATGGCAACTCCATCATCTGCAAGGTTAATGACCGCATCGGCAAAGCAGGTCGCATCGACCTCACCAAAAATGGCTTTTCTCAGCTTGCGCCACTGTCTCAAGGTCTGGTTAAAGTTACTGTAAAACCTGTTCAAAAGAACCAGCCTAAGCAAGAAGAACAAATTAGCTTAGCCTACAACGAATAATCACCCACATAAAAATCCCCAACCGAATGATTGGGGATTTTTAATGCTTATAAGACAGAGCAATTCAATCAAATCACATGAGTAATAAGCAATAAAGATTAGAGCAGTTAAAGGCCCCGCTTGAGTAACGGGGCTTTAATGGCAATATATTTAGTAGTATGTACAACATACTTTTAAAATAATTTAAGACCAATCAACAGCTTAAACCTTAAACACTCATCTTCCAGTCAAAGGGCATTTCATGATGTCCGCGCAGTGCCATCATCAAGGTCTGCTGCATGTGCTGTAAAACTTCTTTGGTATAAGGAATCGCAGGCACGCCCCATACGGGGTTCGGCCAGCGACTGTCATTTTGGTAGCGGACGATGTGGTGAAAATGCAGCTGTGGTACTTGGTTGCCCAATGCTGCCACGTTCATCTTATCCGCGCCAAAGATTTTAGCCATTTGGCTAGATACCCAGCTTGACTCACGCAAAAACTGCACTTGATCAGCAGGTGATAGCTCGTAGATTTCTTTAACGCCCGACACGCGTGGCACAAGAATCAGCCAAGGAAATTGGCAATCGTTCATCAAACGAACGGTAGATAATGGAAAATCCCCCACCAAAAACGTATCTTTGGCTAATGTTGGATGTAGTTGAAACATTACTTTTCTCTTTTAATTAATCAAATCTTATAAATTGTGCTATTGTAACATAAAATTTGGGGTGTGTTGAGTATTTATAGCAAGCTAGCTTTTATCTTTTGATGAATTACCACTCAGATAACTTAATAGCTCAAACACCGCATTGGTTCGCCCCACCACGTCTTTTTCGTCTTTAAAGGTGTATTTTAGCCCTGTCGCCCCGTTCATACGATAGCCGTCATTAGACTGAATGAGCTTGATAATCGCCAAACCGTCCACAGGCGTGTCCGCCTTAAACTCCATACTAAGCCCATGAGCAGTTACGTCAATTTTGCTAATGCCAAGTGGTATGCTTTGCACTCGCATTTTGTGTACCAAAAACAAATTGGCAAGGGCGGTTGGCATCGCCCCAAAACGGTCTATCATCTCGGCACGCATCTCATTTAGCTCGTCCACCGTCTCGGCATTGGCGATACGCTTATAGCACAAAAGCCTCTCATGCACGTCCGCCAAATAATCGCTCGGTATCAAGGCGGACGCATGAATGTTAATATCACTCACCAAATCAAGCGGGGTCGCTAGACTTGGCGTGTTGCCCGATTTTATCGCCTTTGTGGCACGTTCTAGCATATCCATATACAGCCCAAAACCAATGGTCTGCATATTGCCCGACTGCTCCTTGCCCAAAATCTCGCCCGCCCCACGAATCTCCAAATCTTCGCTCGCCAGCATAAACCCTGCCCCAAGCGTATTGGCTCGGCTAATGGCATCAAGGCGTTTTTTGGCATCAGTCGTCAGCCCCTTAATGGACGGCACAAACAAATAACAATACGCCTGATGATGAGATCGCCCCACTCGCCCACGCAGTTGGTGCAACTGGGCAAGTCCAAACTTATCGGCTCGGTTGATGATAATCGTATTGGCATTTGGCACGTCAATGCCTGTCTCAATAATGGTACTGGCAACAAGCACGTTCGTTTTTTTGTGATAAAAATCACTCATGACATCGTGGAGTTCTTTTTCCGCCATTTGCCCATGAGCCACGCCCACACGCACCTCAGGGATAAGCTCGGACAAGTTCTCTGCCGCCGTGTCAATGCTCGCCACGTCATTGTGCAAATAATACACCTGACCCCCACGCAAAATCTCACGCAAAATCGCATCTTTGGTTGTCTGCTCGTTTTTTTCAGCGACAAAAGTTTTAATGGCAAGCCTTCTGGCTGGCGGTGTGGCAATGATAGAAATGTCCTGCATACCAGACAAAGCCATGTTCAGCGTGCGTGGAATGGGCGTGGCGGTCATCGTGATCGTGTCCACGTCCGCTTGTATGGCTTTGATTTTTTCTTTATGGCGTACGCCAAAACGATGCTCTTCGTCAATTATCATCAAGCCTAGATTTTTAAATTTAACATCATCTTGCAAAATTCGGTGCGTACCGATGACAATATCCACCTTACCGTCTGCTAGGTCAGCAAGCACTTTATCTTGGGCTTTTTTACCGACAAAACGAGACAGACTTTCAATCTTAATCGCCCAATCGGCAAATCTGTCCTTAAAACTGTCCTCGTGTTGCCCCGCCAGTAGCGTAGTTGGCACAAGCACCGCCACCTGATAACCTGCCTGCACCGCAATGAATGCTGACCGCATGGCGACCTCCGTCTTGCCAAAACCCACATCACCACAGATAAGCCTATCCATGGGCTTAGTCTGTTTCATGTCAAACATCACCGCTTCAATGGCACTTTGCTGGTCAGGCGTTTCGTCATAGGCAAACCCACTGGCAAACAGCTCATAACTTGCCATGTCAATGTCAAAACTAATGCCCTGCTTGGCGTTACGGCGAGCCTGCACATTCAACAGCTCCGCCGCCACGTCATAAATGTCGGTCAAGGTCTTTTGGCGTGCTTTGTCCCACTTGCCCGAGCCAAGTTTTGACAACTGCACCGCCTCGCTATCGGTACCGCTATACCGCCCAATTAAAGCAAGATTGGTAATCGGCACATAAACATTGGCATCATCGGCATATTTGATATGGATAAATTCCTGCTCGCCCTCACCCACGTCAAGCACGACAAGCCCCTGATACCGCCCAATGCCATAAGACAAATGCACGACAAGCGACCCCTCGGTCATCTCGCTTACCGACTTTATCAAAAAGGCTTGCGATAAGGCATTTTGGCGTTTGCGTTTGGTAGTAGCGACCACTCGCCCAAAAATTTGGGTTTCGCTAATGACACAAAAGCCTTGATTTTGCTTATTTTTTAGCCATAATCCACGCTCTATCGGGGCAACAGTTAAGGCAATTTTTTGGTTAAATTTATCCAAATTTGCCAAAAACTCACCAAAATCCGCCACCGTGTCGCTGTCAAGTTTGCCTTTTAATAATTCTAAAATAATCTCACGGCGACCTGCACTTTCACACACCAATAAAATCGGCTCATCACACGCCCCCACAAAGTCCAAAAACTCGCCCAAGGGTTCGTCTTTTTGATGATTGATTGGCAAATTGGGGACGGTGTGGGCGGTAAATTGGCGAAATAAGGAAAGTGAATTTTCTTTATTGCCAAATACTGCCCTTGGATACACTTTTAAGGCTTGAAAAAATTCATTGCTTGGCAAATACAAATAATCAGGGGGCAGGATTGGCACGTCCTTATCAAACGCCCGAGAATGATAGCGTGCGTTTACCTGCTCCCAAAAGTTGTGATGATGAGCGGACAAATTGTCATCACAGACAACCAGCGTATTTTTGGGCAAATAATGAAACAGCGTGCCTGCCGCCTGCCATTCATGCAAATCAAAAAATAGCGGTGCGTAATACTCCACCCCAGACGGCTGTATGCCATTCATAACGTCATTATAAAATTCCACTTTGCGAGCGGACGCATTGGGAAAAAGGCTGGCAAAATTTTGGCGGAACGTCTCTTTGTCGTCTAAGTCAAATTCACGGGCAGGCAGTAGACGAAAACTTGCCACTTTGGGCGATATTGGGGCGGTTTTGTCGTCAAATACGCCGTCTTTTTTGAGCTTATCAAGCTCTTCATCGGTAACAGTTCGCTGAGTATCAGGATTAAAAAATTTAATCGTTTCTATCTCATCATCAAATAATTCCAAACGAAACGGCAAGGCTTGCCCCACCGCAAAAATATCCACAATACTTCCACGCACGGCAAATTCGCCCGCCATATAGACGTTATCCACCGCCTTGTAGCCCGCCTTGGCAAGGCGTTCACGCTCATGCTCTATATCAAAGGTATCGCCTACATTCAGATCAAAAAACCGCCCCAAAGGATAGCTTGGCGGTGTGATTTTTTGCATGAGTGTCTGCACGCTCACCAGTAGCACGCCCCTTGTCGGCATATGCGTCAAAAGGTCAATCCGCTCGGAGATGATGTCTTGGTGTACCGACAGATTGTCATAAACAAGCGTCTCATAATCGGCAAACACATGGGCGGATATGCCAAAAAAATGCAGCTCATCGGCAAGGCGTTGTAATTCGCTTTGGGATTGGCAAATGACTAAGGTCAAATCCGTGCTGTCTTTGGCAAGAGTGGCAAGCCACAAGGCAAAACTTGCGTCCGCTTGGGCAGTAAAGTGGGTGTGGAGGTTGGCTGTAAAACTAGGCGTGTGAATATGAATGTCTGTCATGATAATATAGGTTACCAATTTTGCAATTTTAGTTGCCATGCTCGGCATTTGGCGGCGATGGTATCACTACTGTGTGACATGATGTCTGCCGTCACTGCGATGTATTCTAGTGGCGTGCCTGCCAACCCATCTCTAAGCTGATAGGCGTTATCAAGTGCGATGCCACCTATTACGCATAATGGCAAGCCTAGATTAGCGGTTTTTTGAAGTGTCGGAATGGATACCAACCCTGCTTTTGGCTTGGTGAAAGAAGCAAACACGGTGCCCATCGCCCCATAGGTTGCACCTTCTTTTTTGGCCTGCTTGAATAATGCGATGTCCGAATGGCAAGTGCGACCAATCACCACATCATCGCCTAAAATCTCTCGTGCCACCGCCACACTGCCGTCTCGCTGCCCCAGATGCAGTCCCGTACAAAAATGCGATGCCAGCTCCAAATCATCATTTATCACCACATCGGCATCATATTTATCCGCAAGGCTGACCAAAAGCTCAGCTTCTTGGTAAACTGTCGCCAAGTCATATTGTTTAAGCGTTGCCTTTCGGCGGATCTGCAGTAGCGATACCACGCCTGTGTCTAATGCGCGTTCTAATTTATCTATGAGTGTTGTAATCTCATCATCATTGGTGAGTAGGTAGAGTTTTGGGCTTGACATAAGGCATTTTAATCATAAAAAATCACATCATTATAACGTAAATTACCAACACAAAAAAGCCCAGATCTATAAATCTAGGCTTAATATTCATGCTCAAATCATCAGCTATTAACGACGATAAGCAAGCTCAGTCAAGATGTTCTCTGCGTCATTCCAGCGAGACTGAGAGGCGTTAGCACCAAGTAGAACAATAACCGCCGGCTTGTTGTTCACATGCGTCTCCATCACCACGCAGTAACCCGCCTCACGGATGAAGCCAGTCTTAGACACACCAATAGGATGACCACCTGAGCGTACCAGACGGCTGGTATTGTTGGCTTTGTATGTCCTGTTACCGCTGTTAAAGTTAGTAATGTAAAAATCATAACTAGGCGCAGTTGAGAAATTGCGGATCAGCTGATAGCGACCCTCTTCACTAACCGCTTTCATCATCTTCACAAGGTCATTGGCAGAAGCGACGTTGCGCGGGTCCAAGCCTGATGAATCAGAGAAGCTAGTCTGATACATGCCTAGGCTGGCAGCCTTATCATTCATCGCACGGATGAATGCATTGTAGCCACCTGGATAAGTACGAGCAAGCGCTTTAGCAGCTGGGTTTTCTGATTTCATCAGCATCATTAAGGTGAACTCTGAACGGCTTAGGCGGTCGCCTGCCCGCAGGTTCGTACTTGCTTTTTTGGCACCCACCAGGTCTGATGGAATAATGGTGATGTCTTCACGCATGTCAAGCCCAGCATCCAAGATGACCATTGCAGTCATTACTTTAGTCACAGAGGCGATAGATCGGGTTGCATCGATGTTCTTAGAATAAATCAGATCGCCTGACTGTAGGTCAAGTACCGCCACTGCTGATGAATTGGTGCTAATAGCAAGCTGGTCAAACACAGGTGCATTGTAATTGTTAGCATTAACTGTATTTATGATAGTAGCTGGCGTCACAGGAATAGCAGGTGCGGTGTATGTTGGTGCGTTATATGTCGTCTGGGTTGGCTGTGAACGATAACTAACAGTAGGAGCTGTTGCTGGCGTGATGGTTTTGGTAGTTTTGACCGTATTACTAGGTGGTGGCGTAGGCACAGCGCGCGTCACAGTGGTTGTTACTGAAGGTGTGGCACGAGTGACAGTCACCGTGCGTTGATTGCTACTATCTACAGTAAATGCATTCGCTGAAGCACCTGAGGTCATTAAAGCCAAAACAGCAATCTGAGTACTAGCACGTTTCATTAATTCAGCATTTTTCATGATAAATCCTTAACTATGGGCGACCACTCGCCTATTGATTTGCCGCACTTTTGTGATTTATGATGAAACATCTTAGAAAAGCACAAGCGACACCCTTGGTTATTTATTAGATTGTCTATGCAATCCACCCAAAATAAAGACAATTTTTGACGTCTTTATTCTAACACATCAAATTGTCCGATGTGTGACAAAAGCGTATATTTTTCACGAAAACCCATAAAAACATCCCAAAAGATTAATAATATTGTAAGTAATTATAATGGGTAATTTTCTGGTAATAATTTGGTATTTTTCAATAAAATTGATGAATCTTAAAATCTGTAATATTTGGTTGTAATCATTACAAATTGTGCTAAACTTTCAAAAAATGAAATAACATCCAAGGAACACATATGTCGATTAAAGTGCTAGTAGTCGATGATCACGATTTAGTGCGCATGGGTATTGCGCGAATGCTTGATGATGATGCTCAGATCAAAGTGATCGCCGAAGCTGACAATGGCGATGCCGCGGTTCAACTTGCGCGCCACCATCGTCCTAATGTCGTGTTATTGGATGTTAATATGCCAAATGTGGGCGGTGTTGAGGCAACTCGCCGCATCAAGCAGATCGATCAGAACATCAAAGTACTCGCTGTGTCCAGCTTATCAGCACAGCCCTACCCTTCGATGCTACTAAAGGCAGGTGTCAATGGCTATATCACCAAAGGCACACCACTCGACGAGATGATTCGCGCCATCAAAAAGGTGCATGGTGGCGGTAAGTACTTTAGCCACGATGTCGCCGAACAGCTGGCAGATACCGTACTTGGCGAACAGGCGGAGTCACCTTTTGATGCGCTGTCTGAACGCGAAAAACAAGTTGCGATGATGGTTGTGAATTGCCAAAGCGCCCAAGAGATTGCCGATCAGCTGTTCGTTAGCGTTAAGACTGTGAACACCTATCGTTATCGTATTTTTGAGAAATTGGGTGTTAATAGCGACGTTAAGCTCACGCATCTTGCTATCAGACACGGACTCATTGAGGCCAATTAACCAACCGAATCGCTCAAACAAAAAGCCACAATCCGTGGCTTTTTGTTTATTTATATTAACTATAATGGGTCGGCTGTTCGTCATAGATGTGAGCGTGCCATGAATCCATTTGGCGCTGCATGACAGTAGCGATGGCGGCATGAATCATGTTCTGACCGACATTTTGGATCTCATCTTTGCCAATCATTGCCTTCACTTGCTCTGAGAAATGAATGGTTACCATCGGCTCATCTTCATTACCCACTTCCTGCAAGGTCAGCACGCCATCTTCACGCTCAACAAATTCTAATATCGCCTCTTTTATCATCATCTCACCATCAACTCGCTCTTTGATAAGGCTTTTTGCAATGGGTTTTTTGTTGGCGGTAGATGATGGCAAGTTAGCATCTGCGCTATCGGCCTCATCATCGACGACTTCTGGTTTAACTACCTTTCTTGGGCGACCTCGACGACGCTTAGGCGGGTCTTGGTCGCTTGATTCGGCAGCCAAACCATCTACAGACTCACTTGAGGCATCGTTAGATTTCTTGGTTCTTTTTCGTGATTTTTTTGGTACAGACTCCTGAGCATCATCAGAATTATCTGTATGGGTAACTTCTTTCTGATTTTTTGTGCTAACAGCGTTATTTTCTTGATATAATCTTTTTTGAATTTCTTCTTCAATAATGACCTCAGCCTCTTCTATTAGACGCTTAATCAATTCATTATCAGCTTTATCAAACATCGACCACTCCAAAATTTTGCAGTTATAACCATAATAAAGACAATGACAAAATTTTCAAGTCTTAACGCCAATAGCGAAGCTTTGCCATCATAAATAAAAACGAGACAAACATACCAAGATAGTACGCCATCTTAAGGTCAAAACTGCGATCGCGGTATTTGATGGGTGCCGCGACCAAGGCAGTAAAGGCAGGAATAAGAATCAGACAGATGACCCAATTTTCAAGCACATGCAGCCAACCTTGTAGGCGATTACCTTGACCTAAGCGAAAACCTGACAGCCCAATCAGCATCACCAAGATGATCAAGGTTGCGATTAAGCCTTTTGGGATGTCTTTGGGTACGATTCTATCAGGAATGAGACGACCTGACATTAGCTATACACTCCCATGATGGACAGCATGGATACCGTGGATAACAGCCAGCCCAACGTCCACGCATTACGCGGATGAATGGCAGCTTTACCTACTTTGTTCAGTACTACGCTACCAAGCCAAATCAAAGCCGGCATGACAAATAAGAAAAAAGGCACGACCTTAATCGCATGACTCAGCACGTCATTCACATCATCACCCGCCATCAGACGAAAGCCATACCCTGCCAAGCTTAGTACAAGCGATGCGACAAATAAAGAGATGGTCACACCCAAGGGGATGACGCTTTTTGGCGCAATGTTGGCAGCGCTTGAATTATGTTTATCACTCATTAGATTACCTTCGTCTGCACTAAGGCAAGTTCTGCACGCATCTGATCGATGACAGCTTTATAATCAGGCTTATTAAAAATCGCCGAACCCGCCACAAACATATCCACGCCTGCATCCGCAATCGCACGGATATTATCAGGATTGACACCACCATCAATCTCTAGGCGAATGTCAAGCCCACGCTCGTCGATCATCTTGCGAACTGCACGCACTTTATCAAGCGTGCCATCAATAAACTTCTGGCCGCCAAAACCAGGATTGACACTCATGATAAGAATCTGATCAAGTTTATCGATGGTATAATCCAAGTAATGCAGTGGCGTGGCAGGGTTGAAAACAAGTCCGCATTTAACACCTGCATCTTTGATGAGTTGTAGACTGCGATCAATGTGCTCGCTTGCTTCTGGGTGGAACGTGATGATGTCTGCCCCCGCCTTGATAAATTCTTCGATCATTCTATCCACAGGCTTTACCATAAGATGCACATCAATCGGCGCGGTGATGCCGTAGTCTTTTAAGGCTTTACAAATCATCGCACCAAAGGTCAAATTTGGCACATAATGATTATCCATGACATCAAAATGCACTATATCCGCCCCTGCGTCTAGCACGGCTGCAGTATCTTTACCAAGTCTGGCGAAATCAGCAGACAGAATGGATGGCGCGATAAGAAATTGTTTTTCAGGTAGGATTTTCATAAGGTCGAATGATTAAAAATTTGGGCTTATGATAACAGATTTTAGATATTTTTGAAAATAAAAACAAGCCAAAACGCACGGCTTTGGCTTGTTCATCTGGGATTGCTATCGGATTATTTGGCGTGGTAAGCCAATTTAGCACCTAAGATGAAACCATCATTATCGTCAAATTCGCCGACGGTAGTACGAGTTGGCAACTGCGCTGTAGCATCGCCAAATTTCAAGTATTTAGCGCCCAAAGAGAATGACCATTCTGGCGTAAAGTTATAGCGACCACCCAAGCCGACACTGTAATAGCCTTTAATTGGCCCTAAACTGCTGGCAGGATTGCCCGCGCCACTGTCGTAACCAACGCTACCAGATACCGCCACTTTATCAGAGAGCTTCTTAGCAAGACCCAATTCGCCCGACCATTGATCTTTGCTATAGTCAATGATAGGTAATGAATTACCGATGCTGGCAAGGGTCGCATCGCCATATGTTGGCGGACGAATATCAAAATCAGACCAAGGTACATAGCGAACTTTAGCAGTTAGTAATGTAGTTGGATTAATGCCAGTTTGGAAGTCTAAGTTCCAAGACTCTGGCAGGGTTACACTAAAATCACGTGTGGTTACACCAGCAGCGCCTAGTGCAGGCATTACTTCAGAGATGCTACTTTCATGCTCAATCTCCGAACGATAGGTAAGCGCAGCTTTTAAGGCAATTTCTGGCTTAGTATAAGCAACGCCCGCAGCCCAACCGTGTGCAGTATCAGTTGAGATTTTTGCATCATAGCCTGTCGCAGCTTGGTATGCCACACCGCGCAAGTGAACCTCACCCTTTAAACGCTGTGCAACAGGACCGCCATAAATTTGGAAATTTTTATTAGTGCCAAATTTTGCACCCAAAAGACCGGTAATATTATTCGTACGAATTTCTACATTAGTTCCTTGACCACTCTGCGCTTCAGCTGTGGTTGCCGCATTAATTGCCCCGCCCAGCTGACGTACAGTCGCTGCAGCAGATGCAAGCTGTCCTTGCAACGCAGTAGTATCACCACCTGCTGCTTTTGTTTGCGCGATGGCGGCTTGCAATTGAGCAATACCAGCTTGTGCTTGGGCAAGGCCTGCTTGAGCGGCCGCCAAAGTTGGCGCCCTCCCACCTGTTAGAGCATTTACAGTTGCATCGCCGCCTTCAGTAATAAAATTACTGCTGCCAAAATGATCAACTGCCGCCCCAAAAGGCTCATCATAGAGAATACCCACGCTAAATGTGTCATTAATGTCCGTTTTTACCCCATAACGGAAGAAATCATAAGCTTCTGCGACATCCCCCGTTGAGCGTCCACTGTTATCCTTTCCGGATATATCCGCATCGATATAAGTATAGACTGCCTCAGCATATGTACCGTCCTGCAAAAACGCTGATACATCCTGACCCGAGCGATCAAGACCTGCTGCATGCGCTGAGCCAATCGCCCCAATAGAAGCGATTGCAACGGCAAGCGTTGTATAATTAAATTTAGACATCGTCATTCTCCAAGTTTGTCCTTGTTGTGGGTTTTATTCACCAACCCGTTGATACGCAAGACATCATCCTAGACATAAAGTGTAACAACTTGCGTTTGTACATATTAAAACAAATTTTACCGCAATACAAGGGATAAACTTAGGTAATTTCATTGCAATTTGTATTTTATTTATCGGCAATTTTCTTAATAATGTGGTGGTCTGTCTGCCAATAAATCAAACGGAGCAATACCGTCATCATCACGACTTTCTAAGAATTTATACAATAACTTTAACTGATCTTGCAAATCTTTTAATGCTTTATCTTGTTGGGCGATGACATCATTTAGCGTATCTACCGTATTTTCAAGATAGGCGATTTTGATCTGCAAATCAGTAATATCAGCATGAGTATCGCTCATTTTATTTTCCCCTCTAAAGTGTAAAATTTGCTATAATTGACCTATTTTATCATTGAAAATCCGTATTGAAAATAAATTATGGCACTCATTCATCTAAAAAATATCTCCCTTGCCTTTGGCGTTGCTCCTGTCTTAGACCATGTCAATTTTAGCCTTGATAAAGGCGAGCGGGTGTGTCTCATCGGACGAAATGGCGAAGGCAAATCCACGCTTTTTAAGCTCATTGACGGCACGCAAGCCCCTGATGACGGCGAGATTATCATCGCAGACGGTGTTAAGATTGCCATGCTCGCCCAAGACGTACCAAGCGATGACGGTACCTTGCTTGACATTGTCATGAATGGCGATGAAAAAGTGGCAACCCTGCTTCGCCAATACCACGACCTATCGGACAAATGCACAGCGGGCGACATGACCGCCTGCGAGCGTATGACGGACGTGCAACATGAGATTGATGCTTTGCACGGCTGGGAATTGGAGCGAGGTGCCCGCACCTTGCTTGACAACATGGGGCTAAATCCCACAGATCGCCTTGCCGACTTATCAGGCGGACGAAAACGCCGTGTCCTGCTCGCTCGGGCGTTGGTGGTTAAGCCTGATGTGTTGCTACTTGATGAGCCGACCAACCATTTGGACGTGGAGAGTATTGATTGGCTGGAAAACTACCTGCTCGGGCAAAATTTAACCGTGCTGTTTATCACGCACGACCGCAAATTTGTGGACAATCTTGCCACTCGCATTGTGGAATTGGATAGGGGTAAACTCTCCACTTATGACGTAACGCAAGGGGTTAAGGGCTATGCTCGTTATCAAGAATTAAAGGAATTGGAGCTTGCCAGCGAAGCCAAATCCTTTGAAGAATTTGACAAAAAACTTGCCCAAGAAGAAGTCTGGATTCGCCAAGGCATTAAGGCAAGGCGTACTCGCAACGAAGGGCGTGTGCGTGCGTTAAAGGCACTTCGTGAAGAGCGAAAGCAGCGTCGTGATGTGGTGGGGAGCGTCTCACTCACCCAAAACGTATCCGAAAAATCAGGAAAAATCGTGTGTGAAGTCAAGGACTTAAGCCTGCAATATGACGGCAAAATACTGGTCAAAAACTTCTCAACCCTGCTCATGCGTGGCGATAAAGTTGGCATCATCGGCAATAATGGCGTGGGCAAAACGACCCTAATCCGCACCGTGCTTGGGCTTGATGACTCTGCCAAAGTGAGCGGTACAGTCAAGCTTGGTACGAACCTAAATATCGCCTTTTTTGACCAATTAAAAGACCAATTAGACTTTGATAAATCCGTTGCCGAAAACGTCTCCGAAGGCTCAGACTATGTGGACGTGGGCGGAAGACGCACGCACATCTTGGGGTATTTACAGGACTTCTTGTTCACGCCAAACCGTGCCAGAACGCCTGTCAAGGCTCTATCAGGGGGCGAAAAAGCCCGTGTATTGCTCGCCAAAAACTTGCTAAAACCTGCCAATGTCTTGGTGCTTGATGAGCCGACCAACGACCTTGACATGGCAACTTTGGAGCTTTTGGAAGAGTTTGTTGCAGGATTTGACGGTACGATTTTACTCATCAGCCACGACCGCACCTTTATGGACAACGTGGTAACACAAACGTGGGTATTTGGCACGGACAAGGACGGTCATGGCGTGATTGACGAATATGTGGGCGGTTATCAAGATTATCTCACCCAAAAAGCACGGAGTGAACCAACCAAGCCCAAAGCAGATAAAGTTGAAAAATCAGAAACAATCAAAGCCGACAAACCAAAATCCGACACGTCCAAGCCTGAGCAAAAACGCAAACTCTCCTATAAGGAACAACGTGAATTAGAAAGCCTGCCCAATGAAATTGCCGAACTTGAAAACGAGCAAAGCGAGCTAAATGACAAACTGGCGGACGGTTCGCTATTCGTTAGCGATTTGGCATTGGCGACCCAATATAGCGAACGGCTTGGGGAGATTGATGAGATTTTAATGGAGAAGTTGGAGCGTTGGGACGAATTGGAAAATTTGGTAAAATAAACATAGGCAAAAAACAATGAGCAACAAAAACTGTTGTGGGGGTAATTGCCACACCGATAACCAAGCCCCACAATCAAATAACCCACAAATTGACATTAAAAAAATGCCCGATTTGACCGCCACGCACAAGCAAACAAACGTGGTGGATAAAGCTGTATTCCAATGGGAATTTTTATTACCAAAATATTGGGGAATTTGGTTTGCGTTAATGATATTTTTACCGCTTATTTATTTGCCTTTGCGTATGCAGTTTTGGCTTGGCAGAAAAATTGGCGAATTGGCGTATATGTTAATAAAAAGACGGGTCAAAGATACGCTCACCAATCTGACTTTGGCGTTCCCTGATAAATCTGATGATGAAAAAGTGCTAATCGCCAAACAAGTTTTTGTCAATCAAGGCATTGGTATTTTTGAGACGTTAAACGCATGGTTCCGCCCCAATGTCTTTAAACGCACATTTAGCATTTCAGGATTGCAGCATTTAATCACCGCCCAAAAAGAAAATAAAGCTGTGATATTATTGGGTGGGCATTTTACCACATTAGATTTGGGTGGGCGGTTATGTACGCAGTTTTTCCCTGCCGATTGTATGTACCGCAAACAAAACAACCCACTTTTGGAATGGTTTATTTATAATGGTCGCCGTCATATTTTTGACGAACAAATCAACAGCCGTGATATGAAAAAACTCATTAGTCGGATTAAAGACGGCAAAGTGATATGGTATAGCCCTGACCAAGATTTTGGCTTAGAGCATGGGGTTATGGCGACATTTTTTGGTGTGCCGTCTGCAACCATTACCGCCCAAAGGCGATTTGCCAGCATGAATAAAAAAAATCCGCCTGTATTTATTGCCTTTGACATGATTCGCCAAACGCCTGATAATATCCCCAAAGGCAAACGTCCGCATTATCATATTAGCCTATCGCCTGTCATTGAAAATTATCCTAGCGATGATGAAGTGGCGGACGCACAGCGTATTAATGATATGATAGAAAATAACATTAAAAAAGACCTTACCCAATGGATGTGGTTTCATCGGCGGTTTAAAACACAGGCGGACGGGACGGATTATTATCAATAAAGCAAAAAGCGGATAAAATTTTTATCCGCTTTTTCGCGCTTAAATAATTTTGGGGCTGTACTAGATTAGCCTAAACCCCACACCATTTTCCCAGCACTTTAAGTTGATTAAAGGGTGTGCCATAGTTAAATCTAAATTCACCTTCCTTAATAAGCAAGTGAAAATGTTTTTTGTCAATGCCATTGTAGTTTCTTAAAACACGCTTGGCTTGTGACCAGAAATTCTCAATGCCGTTGATGTGATTGTGGTCTTTGGCAAATTCTTTGGAATGGTTAATTCTAAAATACTTAAAATCACTTACATCAAGCGCATTGTAGCTTTTATAGCTATCAGTATAGACAATGCTGTCAGGTTTGATTTTACCGACGATAATGGGCATTAGTGTGTTAGTCTTGGTGTCTTTAACCACAAGCACAAAGACTTTACCGCTGCGTTTTAAAAGACTAAAGACAGCTGTTTTACCACCAGCTCCACGACCACGCTTGCCTTTGCGAATGCCGCTAAAATAGCTTTCATCAAGCTCTATTTCGCCATCAAACAATTCTTTAGCCTCAAGATTAAGATGGTATTCTATCACAAGTCTGATTTTGTGATAGAATAGCGCTGATGAATTTGAGTGTATTTGTAGCAAATCAGCTGCCGAGCGAGCAGTAACTTCAAGTACAAAAAATTCAAGCAGTCTTTTTGTACTTTCTTACTTAGTTTACAATGGGTTATCTTCATAAAACTAGTATAACATGAGAGTTATTCTAGTACAGCCTCATAATTTTTTAGTACGCCAATAAAAAAACCGCCACTTCTGATAAGCCTGCCCTTTCATGCGCCTTAAACGGCAGTCTTTTTTTGCTAATGCGCCACCCATGACCATCAGACACCGCCAAGACATCTAAATCCATGGGTACGGCGTTTCGATCATCTGTACGCCCGCACAGCCTTTCAATGGTTTTTAATTTATGATAGATAACACTCATCAAGCAAGGCTTATCCAGTTTAAGGTACACGCAAGCGTTATAATAGATGGCCTGTGTTCTGCCTGTAAAGTCCCGACCGATGACCATTGATGAGTGTCGAACATTGCCCAGCTTTATAAGCTCAGCTTTGGCGATGCTAAAGGCATGCTCACTATCAGCATTACTGCCAAGTGCAATCACAAGGCGTCGCACCATCAATTCATCACTTAAGTCACCCATAGTATTATCCATGGTGATTATTTGTTACGCGTAATGCTAACACCAACACTATTGGCTTGCTTGATGGCATTGGGCTTATGGATGGTGAGTGTAATGCTGTGACAAGGGTAATGATCTAGGATATGGCGACAGATACTCTCCGCCAATGATTCCAATAGCTTTGCCTTCATCTCATGGCAAATGCGCTCGATGTCTTCGCAAACGGTTTTATAATTAACAGCATGCACGACGTCATCTGTGGCAGCCGCTTGGCTGATGTCACAGCTGATTTTGGCGTCGATGATTAGGCTTTGCTTAATGGCCTGCTCCCAATCGTACACACCAACCACTGTATCAATTTTTAATCCCTGCACAAAGACAATGTCGCTCATCACATTTCCTTTAATTAATTTAAGATTTTCTATATCTAACCATGTCCACGCTAAATATCAACAGTCCAAGCCAAATCAAACCAAAGATAGCCAAGCGCTTGACATCAATCGGCTCATAATAATAAAACACCGCAATGATAAAGACAATACTGGGTGTTAAATAACCCAAAAATGACAAGGTGTTAAAACTCACGAGTTTGGTTGATTGATTATACAATAACAGTGGAATTAGCGTAATTGGACCTGCCAAAGCAAGCAGCCAAACACTGCTTGATAGCCAAAATGCCACATCGGAGCTGACAACACTTGCACCAACAAGCCAAATCAGACATAAAGGCAATAATAAAGCCGTCTCAATAAATAAGCCGTCAATGGCATTAAAAGGCGTTTGGCGTTGCAAAACCCCATAAAAGACAAAGGACAGCGCAAGCAGTAAGCTTACCCACGGAACACCGCCAAACAGCACCACCTGAATGCCAACGGCAAGCACGGCAAGGGCGACAGCGATTTTTTATAAAAGTCGCAAGCGTTCTTTAAAGATGACAAGCGACAGCCCCACGCCCATTAAGGGATTGATAAAATAGCCAAGACTTGCTTCAAGCACCCTATCATTTGCCACCGCCCACACATAGGTTAGCCAGTTTGTGCCAATCAAGAGAGCCGACACAAAGGTCAAGACTAGCCATTTGGGATTTTGGCGAATTTGGCTAAGCCAAGCCGTCCGTTTGCCGATGATGACAACAAGGTTTAAAACCACAAACGTCCACACCACCCGATGAACGATGACTTCAACAGCATGATAACCGTCCAACAGCTTAAAATAAAAGGGAAAATTACCCCACATCAAAAACGCCAAAAGAGCCGTCATTAGCCCTTTTGGGGTGGCTTGAATGCCTGTATTTGCCATTAGCTAACCGCGATGTTTAAACCCACTTCATTGGCAAGCTCAGCAAAATTCGGGAAACTTGTCGCTACTGTTTCTGTTCCTTGGATGATAATATCGTCCGATGCGCGTACGCTTGCCACCGCAAAACTCATGGCGATACGATGATCGTGATGACTTTGGATCTCGCCACCGCCAAAGACTGTATTGCGCTCGCCACCAGTCATCGGCTCACCCTTGCCTTGTATGATGATGCCATCATCCAGTACGGTGCAGTCAATACCTAGAGCGCTTAGACCATCAGCCATGACCTGAATGCGATCAGATTCTTTAACTCGGAGTTCTTTAGCTCCTGTTAACTTGGTCGTACCGATCGCGCAGCTGGCAGCGACGAACAACACAGGAAATTCATCAATCGCAAGTGGCACCAGATATTCAGGGATATCAATGCCTTTTAGTTCAGATGGTTTAACCGTGATATCAGCGATCGGCTCACCGCCAACCACAGTCTCATTAGACACGGTGATATCAGCACCCATTAGGCGTAGAATATCGATTACGCCCGTACGCGTTGGGTTCATGCCTACCTTGCGAATCGTCAAACCATTGCCACCGCCAATTGCGCCAAGCACCATAAAGAATGCAGCGCTAGAGATGTCAGCAGGCACGACAATATCTGTCGCTGTCAGACGGCCACCGCCTGTGATGGAAATTGAATTACCGTCTTTTTTGATTGGATAACCAAAAGCTTTCAGCATGCGCTCTGTATGGTCACGACTGACTTCTGGCTCTGTAATGGTGGTCGTGCCATTTGCCCATAGGCTGGCCAAGATTAGACAAGACTTAATCTGAGCAGATGCCACAGGTAGCGTATAATCAATGGCAGACAGCTTTTGACCACCAGTAATAGAGATTGGTGCAGTGCCTTTTTCTCCCGTGGTCTGAATCGCTGCACCCATGCTTCTTAGGGGTGTCGCCACACGCTCCATCGGACGTTTTGATAGGCTGACATCACCTGTCATCACACTATCAAAAGCCTGTGCAGACAGAATCCCTGCAAGCAGGCGCATACTTGTGCCAGAATTCCCCATGTATAACGCATCTTGCGGCGCATTTAGGCCATCCACACCGACACCATGGATGGTAACTTTATCACCATCTCGCTCGATTTTTACACCCATATCCTTAAAGGCTTGCAAGGTCGCCAAAGCATCTTCACCCTCTAAGAATCCACTGACATGAGTCACCCCATCCGCCAATGAACCCAGCATGATAGAACGGTGAGAGATGGATTTATCGCCGGTAACCGTGATTGTTCCGTTGATATGGCGACTTGGGCGAATGTGATAAGCCTGGCTTGTCATGTCATTTTCCTGTATGGTTGAATCGTTATGTTTGTTTTGACCTGCTTGGCTGATTTGACTTTGGGCAAGCATGTGGCCAAAGTGACGGCGTGCATGGCGAGCGGCGGTCAACCATGCTATCAATGTTTCAGAATCGCCCTGCTCGATCAGTTTGCGAAAATCCTGCAAGTTTTTTTCGTAATCATCAAGCGACTTTAGCAAAGCATCCTTATTATCCATAAAAATATCATGCCACATGATAGGACTACTTGCCGAAATACGGCTAAAATCCTTAAAACCGCCCGCTGCATACCTAAAGATGTCCAAATTATCATCGTGGCTGGCAAGCTGATGAGTCAGATTAAAGGATAATAAATGTGGTAGGTGGCTCGTATAAGCCAAGATCTCATCGTGTCTTTGGCTGGTCATGATGATGACATTCGCCCCAATCGCTTCCCACAGAGCTTTGATTTTTTGGATAAAGCAGTTCTGGGCGGTGGGTGGATTATCATCACAGATAATGAACTGTCGTCCAACGAATAATTTGGCGTTACGCGCAGTGACGCCTGAATTCTCCGCACCTGCGATGGGATGCGACAACACAAGGCTCAAAAAATCCGTTGGCTGACCCACATTCTCACAGGCTTCCAATACTGCTTTGTAGATACTACCTTTCGTGCTTGCCACATCCGTGATGATGGCATCATCAGCGATCAGTCCAGCCATCTTAGCATGAGCAAGCTCATTGATGATCTGCGTGGTTGCCTTGGTTGGTGCTGCAATGATATACAAATCAACATCATCACGGCACACATCTGCCACACTCGCCCCGATCTCATCAATCAGACCGATACGCTTGGCAAAATCCAGCCCATCAAGATTATGATCGGCAGCGATGACATGATGGCACAACCCTCTATCGCGCATGGCACTGATGATGCTCGCACCAATCATTCCAAGCCCGATGATAGCGACTTTTTGGAACATAATCATGTTTTATTCATTCATAAGTTACAATTTATCAGGCTCAATCTCCATCAAGCCTGATTGATGATTCGGCGATTACAAGACCGCCTTTGGATATGACCCCAATACTCGCACGTCTTTGGCGATTTTGGCAATGTCTTCAATAGCGCTTTTGACGTTGTCGTCAGCGATATGCCCCGTCATGTCAATAAAAAACACATACGCCCATTTGTTCGGACGCTCGGGACGGGTTTCAATACTGGTCATGGATACGCCGTGTTTTTTGAGGGGTTCTAGTAGCTCGATCAACGCCCCCGCACGGTCTGGGCTTGACACGACGATAGACGTTTTGTCCTGCCCACTTGGGGCGACCGCTTCATGCCCGATGATAAGAAAGCGAGTGGTGTTGTTGGGGTTGTCCTCAATATTTTCGTATAATTTGTGCAAGCTGTATTCTGCCACTGCCACATCGCCTGCAATGGCTGCCGAATGCCATTCGTTTTGTAGGCGTTTTGCCGCCTCTCCATTGCTTGACACCGCCACACGCTCCACGTTGGGGAAATTGACATCAAGCCAATGACGGCACTGGGCAAGCGACTGTTGGTGCGAATAAATGCGACTTAGGCTGTCCACTTTGGTATGTTCTGCCACCAAAAAATTATGATGAATGGGCAGTTCCACCTCACCGATGATTTTTAGGCTTGACCCCAAAAATGCGTCGAGCGTATGATTAACCACACCCTCAGACGAGTTCTCCACAGGTACCACGCCATACATGGCAGAGCCTGCCTCCACTTCACGAAACACATCGGTAATCGTGGCAAGCGGTACGGTTGTCGCTGCCTTGCCAAAATGTTTTAGGGCGGCGGCGTGGGTGAACGTGCCAACAGGCCCCAAAAAAGCGACCTTTTGCGGAGCTTCAAGCTCCAAACACACCGACATAATCTCACGAAATAGGCGTGCCATTTTCTCGCCCGATAGCGGGCCTGTGTTGCGAGCCATGACCGCTTTTAGCACTTGGGCTTCACGTTCAGGGCGATAAAAAATGGGGTGGTCTTCATGGTTCTTTTTGGAAATGGCGACCTGCTGGGCGATGCCTGCTCGCTCGTTGATAAGTCGTTGAATTTGTTCATCAATGCTGTCAATCTTACCACGCAAATCGCTGATTTGGTTGGTGTCTAGGTTCGTCGCTTGATTATCGCTCATACATTTAACCCTTTATGCTCGAATAACTAAAATACCGTTAATAATACCATGATTTTGAACAATTGTTACCGACTTGCGCGCACTTTTTTTGATAATTTTTATAAAATTCTTATTTGGACTGTCACATTTTATGATATTGTCATGAAGCTTCAGTAAATCACTGGTAAAATCACCAAAAATATGCTAATTTCACGCCATTGTCTGATGATTATTTAGGAAAACTTATGACTCAAAATAGCCTAACCGAGCTTGCCAAACACACCACCATCGTTGCAGATACTGGCGATCTGTCCGCCGTCGCTCGACTAAGACCACAGGACGCCACGACCAACCCAAGCCTAATCACCGCCGCCCTATTAAGTGGTGAGCATGACGACCTTATCGACCAAGTCAAAGGGCAAGATTTTGATGTCGCCATCGATCATCTAACGGTCGCCCTCGGCAAAAAAATCAGTGAGTTGGTTGAAGGTCGTGTGTCCACCGAAGTGGATGCCAGACTGTCCTTTGACACCCAAGGCACTGTCGATAAAGCTTTAGAATTCATTAAATTATATGAAGAGTTGGGCATTGATAAATCGAAAATCCTAATCAAGATAGCCGCGACTTGGGAAGGCATCAAAGCCGCCGAAATCCTAGAAAAACAAGGCATCGCTTGCAACCTTACCCTCCTGTTCACTAAAGCTCAGGCACGCGCTTGTGCAGATGCTGATGTCACACTCATCTCGCCTTTTGTGGGTCGCATTACCGACTTTCAAAAAGCCCAAGAAGGCGTCAATGACGTCGCCATCGAAGACGACATGGGTGTTAACTCGGTCAAAAGTATCTACGAATTCTACAAGAAACATGGCTATCGTACCGAGGTGATGGGTGCAAGCTTTAGGAACATTCATCAGCTGATTGCCTTGGCAGGTTGCGACCTACTCACCATCTCGCCCGCCTTGCTTGATGAGCTGGCTAATAGTAGCCTTCTTGTCTCCAAAGTGCTTGATTATCAAGGTGACATCCTGCCAAAGCCAACACCACTGACCGAAGCAGAATTTCGCACCATCCAAGACAACGAACCTTTGAATGCTTTATTGATCAAAGGCATTGACGGATTTATCCAAGCACGCGAAACCTTAACAAATCATCTAAGACAAGCTTAATTTATACCAAAGAAAAACCATGCTAAATAGCATGGTTTTTCTTATGAGTGATTGATAGGCTTAATTTACCAGATCAAATTACGCGCGGTGTTCTGGCTGATGAACCCATCAGGAACTTGTCCGTTGACCGACTGCCAATTGGCAAAAGCGCGGCGCGTATTAGAGCCTGCCACACCATCAACACCGCCAGTATCAAAGCCTTGAGCGGTTAGGTTTCTTTGTAGGATTTGGATTTGGGTGCGAGACAGCGGCTCTTCATAAGTTGGCCATGACGCCACCAACCCACCGCCACCGCCAATGCGTTTCGCCAGCAATGAAACCCCTAGCGCGTAGCTTGATGAATTATTATAGACTTTAATGACATCGAAGTTCGGCGTTAGTAGTAGCGCAGGTCCATTTTTACCTGCGGGCAGCCACAACTCTGACAGATATTGACCGCCAAAATATTCACCGCTTGCTGAAGTCAGACCCAGCTGTCGCCATGCGTCAAGGCTTTGTTTGTTCTTAAGTAAATTATAATCAAAATTAGCAGGCAACCTTACTTCATAATACGGCATCAGACCCACGATCCAGCCGGCATTTTTTAGGTAGCTTGCAGTAGAGTTTAGTGAATCGCCGATACTCCACGGGCTGATTTGACCGTTATTATTACCATCAACACCTTCATTCATCCAAGTGCTTGGGATGAATTGTGTGTGACCCATACCGCCTGCCCACGAACCTTTTAGCTGACTAATAGATGCATCACCGCGGTTGATCATCTTTAACATGGCGATCAACTGATCTTCTGCAAACTGGCGGCGACGTCCATCATAAGCCAAGGTCGATAAGGCGCTGACCAGATCCATGCTGCCCATGCCTGCACCAAATGAAGACTCCATACCCCAGATCGCTGCGACGATCTCCTTTGGAACACCGTAGTTATTTTGGGTGTTATTGAAGGTGGTTGGATACTCGCCGATTTTAGCGCGTCCTTGATTGACGCGATTCGACGATGCTGCGCCATTGACATATTCCCAAGGCATCTTGGTAAATTCGGCCTGAGAACGATCAAGATCAATTACTCTTTGATTCAAGCTTGCGCCACTCATCAGGCGATGAACTGAGCCCGCCTCATAGCCTTGGGCGATGGTGCGATTGATAAAATCACGCTTCCATTCATCAAAATTAGCATAATAACGCGCCGTTGGCATTTGAACTTGCGGTGCAGGCTGTGGCGGTGGTATCACCACAGGCTTGGGCATCGGTGCAGGCTGTGGAATGCTGGTGCCATGTACGATTTTGATGGGTGGCTGCTTAACTGGCGCTGTGTTATTACATGCGGTTAATACTGCTGCAGACAGCACAGTTAGGGCAAGGCCCGGTTTCAAATTGATACGCTTCATAAAATCTTCACAACTAATTAATAAATGCGCCAACACTTTAACGTAAAATTACGCAAAAGTCGAATAATTTTAAGTTACGTTTCGTCATTTGGTACTTATAACCCATAAAAAATAAGCCGCCACACGGCGACTTATTTTTAGCACTAATCTTACACACCAGTGATGCCGGTCATGTCCACAGGCGTATCCACGACGGTTACGGTATTTTTGGCGGCGTCATTACGCTTGGCTTGCAGGTCATTTAGGTATTTTTCATCAATACCACCTGCAACATAATTACCATCAAAAACAGAACAGTCAAACTCATCAACACGGCTGTACTTGGTATTATTTACCGCTTCGATCAGATCATCCAAATCTTGGAAAATTAGGCGATCCGCACCGATAATCTCGCGAACGTCCTCCACTGTGCGGCCTGATGAGATCAACTCATGACGAGATGGCATGTCAATACCATAGACGTTCGGGAATTTCACTTCTGGTGCAGCAGAGGCGAAGAATACATTTTTTGCGCCCGCATCACGCGCCATTTGAATGATTTCATGACAAGTTGTGCCACGCACGATAGAATCATCCACTAGTAGAACGTTTTTATTTTTAAATTCAAGTGGTACGGCATTTAGCTTTTGACGGACGGATTTTTTACGCTGACCTTGCCCTGGCATGATGAATGTACGGCCGATATAACGGTTCTTGGTGAAGCCCTCACGATATTTGACATTCAGATGCATAGCAAGCTCAAGCGCTGAATTACGAGACGTATCAGGAATAGGGATGACGACATCAATGCCGTGATCCTCGCCCCACTCGCGGACGATTTTTTGGGCAAGCTTCTCACCCATACGCATGCGCGCTTTGTGCACTGAGATGTTATCAATGATCGAATCAGGGCGGGCAAAGTAAACATACTCAAAGATACAAGGTGTGTGCTTAACGCCTTCAATACATTGCTTGGTGTGTAGGTTGTGATGTAAGTCAATAAAGATCGCTTCGCCTGGCGCCACATCGCGAACCACTTCAAAGCCAAGCGCCTGAATCGCCACGGATTCAGATGCCACGACATACTCCACGCCTTGATCTGTCAGGCGACGACCATAGACTAGAGGACGAATACCATTCGGATCACGGAACGCAAGCAGACCGTGACCTGCGATGATGGCAACCACACCATACGCACCTTCACAGCGCTGATAGACCGCTTTTAGTGCATGGAAAATATCATCAGGCTCAAGGTTCGGCTTGGTGGATTTTTGGAGTTCATTGGCAAAAACATTCAAAAGAATTTCCGAATCCGAATCGGTATTTAGATGACGATGATCACTCTCATAGATCTCTTTGGCAAGCTTATCAGCATTGGTTAGGTTGCCATTATGCGCCAGCGCAATGCCATAAGGCGAGTTTACATACAACGGCTGAGCCTCTGCCGTACTTGATGTGCCTGCCGTTGGGTAGCGCACATGGCCAATACCAAAATTACCCACCAAGCGCACCATGTGCTGATTCAAAAAGACATCGCGCACCATGCCATTGTCTTTACGTAGGTATAGACGATCGTCTTTTAAGGTGACAATCCCCGCCGCATCTTGTCCACGATGCTGCAGCATGGTTAAGCCATCATACAGCATCTGATTTACCGGTTCATGCGCCACAACGCCGATTACGCCACACATAATTTACTCCAATTGATTAAGATGATTGGTAGGGATTTTGGATTTGTTGCCATGCACCGCCCAGCGCTTCTTGTAATAGCTCCATGGCGATCGGGGCAAGTGGTAAGAGATTTTGAGCTAAGATTGATTGTTGCCAGTTAGGCAGATGCATCAATAGCGGTGATGCGATACTTAGAATGATGAGCACTTTTAGAATGCCTGTCGCCGCACCCAATACACCACCAAGCAGACGATCCACAAAGCCCAGCTTTAGGGTCTTTAATGCGCCTGTGATGATGGATGTCAAAAGATACACCACAGCAACCACACCAAGCGCAACCAACAAAAAAGCAGCCGCGATCTGTAGCACAGGATTTTCGATAAATCCTGCCAAAAATGGCGCTACTTCCTTAGCGGTGCGTGAGGCGATGATAAGTGCTGACAGCCACGCCACCAAAGACGCTGCTGTCTTGACAAAACCAGCAGTAAAGCCACGCCACAAGCCCATCAGCACCATAAAGGCGATAAAAACATCGATGAGCGTCATAGATTCGGTAAGTGCTGTCATTGTCCGTCTTGGTAACCTGCGATAGCCTGAACGCAGTCTGTCACGAGCGCAGGACCCTTATAAATCATACCTGAGTAGATCTGTACGGCTTTGGCGCCTGCTTTTAGTTTCTTAACCGCAAGCTCACCTTCATCAATACCGCCCACACCGATCAGATCCACCCTGCCCGCTAAGCGATCATGGAATTGCGATAAAATCTGCGTGCTGCTGTGGCTCACAGGACGACCTGACAGACCACCCGTCTCATCAGCATATGGATAATCTTCCACACCCACGCGAGATAGTGTCGTATTGGTAGCAATCAGACCATCAACATCAAACTCAATCACCGTGCGTGCAATCTCATCGACTTGAGACTCATCCAAATCTGGTGCGATCTTTAGGGCAAGCGGCACATAAAAACCATAGTCATTCGCCAGTCTGCTGTGGCAATTTTTGATGCCATCTAGTAGTGCTGACAGCGCGTCTCCGCCTTGTAGGCTGCGCAGATTCTTAGTGTTAGGACTTGAGATATTGATCGTGATGTAGCTGGCATAAGGATAGACACGCTCTAGGCAGTACACATAATCATCAAGCGCCTTCTCAACAGGGGTAACGGCATTCTTACCGATATTAATGCCAAGCACGCCTTGGTATTTGGCGCGTTCGATGTTTTGGATCATCTGATCGACGCCTTCATTATTAAAGCCCATGCGGTTAATGATCGCGCCCGCCTGCGGGATGCGAAACAGTCTTGGCTTATCGTTACCTGACTGCGCGCGCGGCGTTACTGTGCCAATCTCCAAGAACCCAAATCCTAGCTCGCTGAGCGCATCGATGTGTGAGCCGTTCTTATCTAGACCGGCCGCCAACCCCACAGGGTTAAGCAGATTAACCCCCATGCAAGTGGTTGGCAAGGCCTGCTTGGCATAGCCAAAGCCCAGCAATCCAGCATTATTGGCTTTTTCAAGCATGTTCAAGGTGAATTCATGTGCGCGCTCTGGAGCCATGTTAAACAAGAACGGACGAAGTAACGCATATGACATGAAAATAACCCCAAAAAGCCTAAGAAGATACAAAATTGAAAAAAATCGTTTAATTATAACACAGATACATGACCTAAGATAGCTTTTGCCAATGTTTTTGTCATCAGTTCGTATTTTAATTCTCTGGCGTTGCTATGAGCATCAACTTGATGATTTATCATAATTTTAATTCACCTTTTTCGACACCAAGCAGAACTTCTTTAATCCCAATGCCTCCGGTATAGCCACCAATACTGCCATCCGCTGCGATCACACGGTGACACGGAACGATGAGACTGATGGGATTTTTACCATTGGCGTTGGCGCAAGCACGATAGGCGGTGGGTTTGTCAATCATGGTCGCCAAAGTTTTGTAGCTGATGGTCTCGTCATAAGGAATGCTGCATAGTGCTCGCCACACCTGCTGCTGAAAAGGCGTACCACAAGACAAATCAAGCGGCACATCGAACGCTCGCCTTTTGCCCGCAAAGTATTCATCAAGCTGCCTTGTCACCTCATGAGCCAGTACATGATCTGCAACATCGAAATTCAAGTCCTGCAAAATCAGATGAACTGGCTCAGCACTCAAATTAAATCGCGCCTGAGTAGGTTCATTTTGCCAATGCAGCGAGCACAGCCTACCCTCATGCACGCACAGTACCATCATCGGCAAATCAAATGGTGGTCCATAAGTCAGATAAACCATGCTAAATTCTACCCACAAGAAGCTACCCTAAATGGTGGACGGTTCGTAGATTGTTATTGCTCTTCATCAAACAGCGCATCGACAAAATCATTAGGATCAAATGCCTGCAAATCATCAATGCGCTCGCCCACGCCAATATAGCGAATCGGCACGTCGGTATTCTGAGCAACGTTAAAGACCACACCCCCCTTGGCGGTGCCGTCTAGCTTAGTGATGGTAATGCCTGACAATGGCGTCGCCTCACCAAATATCTGAACTTGGTTGATGGCGTTTTGACCTGTGCCAGCATCTAGAACGATCATCGTCTCATGCGGCGCCGTCTCATCTGCCTTCTTCATGACGCGTACGACTTTCTCTAGTTCGTTCATCAGATGTATCTTATTTTGCAGGCGTCCTGCTGTATCTGCGATCAGCACATCAATACCTTTGGCGCGCGCTGACTGCATGGCATCAAAGATGACCGAAGCACTGTCAGCACCATGTCCTTGGGCAACCACAGGAATGCCATTACGCTCGCCCCAGATCTGCAGCTGCTCGGTTGCAGCAGCGCGAAAAGTGTCCCCCGCTGCGAGCATCACCGACTTACCCTCGCCTTGTAGTCGCTTGGCGAGCTTGCCAATGGTGGTCGTCTTACCCACGCCATTGACGCCTACCATAAGAATGACGAATGGTTTTTTTGACGTGTCGATCTGTAGAGGATGGACTTTAGGTTCTAGAATCTCGACCAGCTCTTTTTTTAGGGCTTTATATAATGAATGCGAATAGATCAAATCGCCACGTGCCGTCTGCTCGGTTAAGCTCTTGATGATGCGATTCGTGGCATCAACGCCAATATCCGCCACCAAAAGCTGATCCTCGACTTCCTCCAGCAGCTCGTCATCAATCTCTTTGCCCCCAACCAGAACATTCATCAGCCCTTCGGTTAGGTTTTTGCTAGACTTGGACAGTCCTTGTTTCATTCGGCTAAACCAGCCTTGATTTTCGCTCATTATTCACTCACATTCAACAAACTAAATTTTCTTAACCTCAGACAACATCAAACTAATGGCATCACAGGCACGACGATTTCTTTTTTGGTGTTGCTCTCATTGATAACCTTAAGACGAGCATCTTCATCATCATCCGTCAAATCTGGCGGGCTTGATAATGGAACAAAATTATCATCCTCATGCTTAATCTCATCAAGCATCTGCTCATCATCGCTTGGCATTACTGTTTGATTCTTGGGTATATTTTTTGTTATGTCATTCATGATGACCGCCTCTTTTTGTTTTGTATTATATCATAGTCTTGTCGATATTTTGATGATCAGTCTATCACACAAAAATACATCCCACGCCGAGCATCATACCAATCAAATCATGCCACACAAGGAATATTTGTGCTAACCATTCTCATTTATTTGACTTATGATGGTTTTTAATGCTATTTTTGCACACTAGATAAGGTCAAATTTAGCAATTTCAACCAACTTAGCAAGGACATCCCATGACATCATTGTACAAAATAATCGCCATCGCCCTTATCGCAATTGGCTTAACTCAGCTTAGCGCCTGCCAGACCCTTCAAAATAGCGGCATCAAACCCACGGTCAGTGTCGTTGCTGGCGCAGGATTTTAACTCTTACATTTTTTATTTAACACAATAAGGTTGTATCATGTTTTTAAGAACCAAACTTAGCATGGCGATGATTGTGGGTGTATTATCGCTCACCGCCTGCCAAAGCTTACCAAGCGACACCGCGTTAGCCTCACAAACCACCCCAGTCAAACAAACCAACTATCACGAAGCCACCCTAGATAACGGATTGCACATCGTCATCAAAAAAGACGCTCGCGCACCAATCGCCATGACACAGCTGTGGTATAAAGTCGGCTCAAATGATGAGCCCATCGGCAAAGGGGGTATGTCGCATTTCTTAGAACACATGATGTTCAAAGATAATGCACACCTTAAACGCACGGAATTTAACCGCCTCATCTCAGAGTTCGGCGGTCAAAATAACGCCTTCACCTCAGATACGCACACGGCTTACTACGAATTATTTCCTGCCAGCTATTATCCGCTCGCCATGCAGATGGAATCATTTCGCATGCAGGATCTACACCTAAAAGACAGCGAAGTCGCCATCGAAAAAGAGGTCATCAAAGAAGAGCGTCGCCAACGCACTGAGGATAACCCTCTATCTAAGGCTTATGAAGAATTTATCGCGCTAAGTCAGCCAGACAGCCCAAAATTCCGCCCCGTCATCGGTAGCATGGCAGACATCGAGAATCTTAGCACGGCAGATCTACAGGCGTGGTACGACACCTATTATGCACCAAATAATGCCACGCTCGTGGTCGTCGGCGATGTCGATTATGATGAAGTCATCAACAACGCCAAAAAATATTTTGGTGACAAAAAGGCCATCAACATCCCAGAGCGCGTTATGCCCACGCAGCCCACCCATCAAGGTTATCGCCATGCAACCACTGAGCAAGCGGTAAAATTACCCTCACTCATGATGGCGTATAATGTGCCATCCATCACCACCAGCGATAAACAAACAGCACACGCCCTGTCTTTATTCCAGTATGCGCTAGATGGCGACATGTCGAGTTATTTTGAGCGTGTGTTGGTGCGCGAAAAGCAGCTATTTAGCCAGATTTATGCTTCTTATGATGCCTTTGATCGTGGCGATGGTCTGTTTTTTATTCAGGCCGTACCTAGACAAGGTGTCGATCTACACACAGCAGAACAAGCGATCTTAGATGTGATTAATGCCGCCAAGAACACACCGATTACCGACCAGCAGATGACGCGCATCACCACATCGTTACTGTCTGAGCTGACTTTCGCCCAAGACAGCATTACCGCTCAGGCGCAGATCATCGGGAGGCTTGCCAACATGGGTCTGCCTGTGGACAGTTATGACAGACTACCTGAAGACCTAAAGCAAATTCACCCCGCAAAGGTGCAAGAAGTCGCCAAGCATTATCTCACCAAAGACAACCTAACGACATTATACATACTGCCTAAAGACAACGATTCGGATAATCAATCCACTCAATAAAAAAGGATAAAAACGATGAAAATCAAATACCTGACTTTTGGTATATTACTTAGCATGACTAGTCTTGCCCACGCAAGCGATCATGCAGCTACGACACCCATTGATTTTAGTCAGCCTTTGCCCAAACTTGATAGCTTAGAAAATATCAAGCAGGCAGAATTTCATCTACCCAGCTTTGAGCGATTCCAGGCTGCTGGGAATGTACCTGTTATTTTTACAAAATTAGACAGCTTACCAATGGTGGATATCAGCGTCGAATTTCGTGCAGGGTCAGCTCATGATGGCAAGATTCGCCCAGACGCACAAGGCATCGCCAACATGACCGCCACACTCCTAACCAAAGGCACAAAAACTCTCGATGAAGAAGCCTTCTTATTAAAAAGAGACAGTTTAGGCATACAGCTAGATGCAGGAGCAGGTAAGGACAGCTTTGGCGTATCGCTGCGCAGCCTGTCCGACGAAGAGACACTCAATGACGCCCTTGATCTGATGAAGCAGATGTTGACAGAGCCTGCCTTTGATGAATCGGTATTGGCTCGCAATAAAGAAACCCTAAAAAACACCCTTAGACAAAATGAACAAAACCCAAACTACATCGCGAACCGTACTTATACCCAAGCGCTATTCAAAGACCATCCCTATGGCACGCTTACCACAGGCGACATTGAATCCGTGGACCAGCTGACTCGTAATGATCTAAACACCTACATGGATAAGTTCTTGGTACGTCAAAATGCCACCATCACCATCACTGGCAATCTTAGTCAGGAACGTGCGCGCCAGATCGCTAACGACATCGCAAGCAGCCTACCAAATGGCACAGCATCTAGCGCGATAGCCACACCGACTAATCCGACCAAAGCTCACATACACGTGCCGCATGACAGCACCCAGACGAGCATCATCATCGGACATCTCGCCCCAAAATTCGCCACCAATGAGCAAGAATTCATCCAAAAAACGCAGTTTGGTCTGGCAAATAATGCCCTAGCAGGCGGTAGCTTCAATGCGCGTCTGATGGATGAGATTCGTGAAAAACGCGGCTACACCTACGGCATCTACGGTCGAAGCACATCGCTTAAGAATGCCGGCAGTTATCAAATCAGCTTCTCAACCGCCAGCAATCAAGCTATCAATGCCATCAATGATACCCTACAAATAGTTAATGACACGATCAGCCAAGGCATCGGCGAAGATGAGCTAAATCTGGTAAAAAACCAACAAACCCATCGCTATCCAATGAGCTTTGCCAGTAATGCCGCCATTCATGGTATAGCAACGACGCTAAACTTGCATAACCTCCCTGACAGCTATGCAACCGATGAAATCAAACGCATCCAAAGCACAGAATTAGACGAGGCCAATCAAGCGCTTAAAAGCACCATCAAGCCCAATGATTTTATCATCGTAACAGTGGGTCAAGATAAGCCTGATTTATCTCATTTGTTCCAAGAATAAAAACAAAAAAGGCGGATGATGACATCCGCCTTTTTATTATGAATATAAGGTATCACAATACCATCGCCGCAATCCAGCCAAAAATGATCAGCGGAATATTATAATGCACGAAAGTCGGGATAACCGTGTCTTTGATGTGGTCGTGCTGTCCATCGATGTTAAGACCCATGGTCGGACCCAGTGTTGAATCCGAAGCAGGAGAACCAGCATCACCAAGCACACCAGCTGTCGCAATCAGCGCCACAGTCGCAGGTATGCTAAATCCCATCGCCATACATAATGGCACATAAATTGCCGCCAGAATCGGCACAGTAGAAAATGACGAGCCAATCCCCAAAGTCACAACAAGACCAATGATCAGCATCACCAGCGCTGCCACACCTTTGTTGCCACCAAAGATGTCCATCGCACCTGCCACCAATGCATCGATCTGCCCTGTCGCCTTCATCACTTCGGCGAAGCCTTGCGCGCTAATCATGATAAAGCCAATCATTGCCATCATCTTGATGCCGTCATTAAACACGCCATCTGCTTCACGCCATTTGACCACACCAGATGCCATGAACACCGCAAAGCCTGCCATCGAACCAATTAGCAGCGAGTCTGTATATAGATGCGCCACGAACGCGATCACAATGGCAATCAGCGCCACCACCGCACGGTAAGTGCTTGGCTTATCAGATGCTGTGTTATCATGCTCTTGACTGGTTTGAACTTGGATGTTTTTATAAACCCTTGGCTTACGATAGCTAATAAAGATGGCCGTCAGCAGACCCAGTAGCATACCTAAAGCAGGAATCATCATGATCTGCATGATCGATACGCCTGTGGTATCCATGCCTGCATCGCCGACATTTTTTAGGATAATTTGGTTCAAGAAGATATCACCAAAACCATAAGGGATGAACATATAAGTGTTCACCAGACCAAAGGTGATGATACACGCCGCCAATCGTCTGTCCACCTGCAAGCCATTAAATAGCAACAGCAGCGGCGGCACAATCAGCGGAATAAAAGCAATGTGAATAGGAATCAAGTTCTGACTAAACACCGCCATCACAAGGATAATCCCAAATAACGCCCACTTCACCGCACCAGTTGTGCCAGCACCATTTAGGCGTGCAGTCAGACTGTCCGCAAGCAACTTTGGTGCGCCTGAATGAGCGATTGCCATCGCGAACGCACCTAAGATCGCATAGGAAAGCGCGATTTGCGCGCCATTTTTGATGCCTTCTTGGAAGGCGTTTAAGCTGTCTGCCACCCCAAGCCCTGCCATCAAACCACCAATGAGCGCACCGATGATTAAGCTTAGCACGACATGCACGCGTGCCAATGACAGACCGACCATGACAATAACAGCAATCAATACTGCATTCATGATTAACTCCTAATAAGAAAAGTCGTTAATTATAGCGGATTTTTGATTTTTTAAATTAATTAAAAAATAATAAAAAATCAATAAGTTATCAATTATATTGGTCTAGACAAATTACAAAAACTAACAAAATAGCAAAAATATAACTCATGATAACTCAATAAATCTGAGAAGTTTTTGATTTCATTTTAGTAAAAATTAACCAACTTGCTTGCATTTTTAAAATATCGCCACCATAAACCAAAGCACGATAACTAACGATATTAAGGAGAACTTCATGACTGATGAAGTCCTAACTTCTGACAACGAAAACGAAAACACTTTGCCATTATTGGCGGTGCGCGATGTCGTGGTCTATCCGCACATGCAGATCGCCCTGTTCGTCGGTCGTGAGCAGTCACTGGCCGCCATTAAGACTGCCCAAGATGAATACGACGAGAAGATTTTTGTCGTCTCTCAAAAAGACTCTCTGAGCGAAGAGGTGGACATTGATAACTTGTACGAGTACGGCACAGTTTGCCGTGTGATTAGCACCATGCCACACGACAATGATGATGGCTGCCTAAAAGTCCTCATTGAAGGTCTATACCGCGCCAAAATCGACGACATCGATGCCGATACATTCATCGCTCGCTTCCATGAAGCGCCTGTCAAGAGCCCGATGAGTGATGACGAGAGCGATGCGCATCGTGCTGTATTGCTTGATTTCTTTGCCGATTATGCTGAGACCTCATTGCGTAATGCGCGTGAGATTATTCGTGTTGCCAGTCGCATTGATGATTTTCTTGAGCTGACTTATTTTATCGCCACACGCATCTCCATGAAGCTCGAGGACAAACAAAACATCCTAGAGCGCGATGATATGATGGCGTACTACACCGCGCTGACTGAATATTTCACCAGTAATAAAGCAGAGCGCACCTTAGAGCACGAGCTTCAAGACACTGTACGCAAACAGATGGAAAATAATCAGCGCGAGTACTTCTTGAACGAAAAAATGAAAGCCATCAAAAATGAGCTTTCTGACCTAAATGATGGTGCCGACGAAGAAGATGGCGAACTTGAAAAACGCCTAAAAGAAGCCGACCTACCTGATGATGTCCGCAAAAAAGCCGAAACCGAATTTAAAAAGTTAAAGCAAATGCCCCCAAGCTCGTCTGAGGCATCTGTCGTGCGCGGCTATGTGGAGTGGATACTTGACACCCCATGGAAAAAAGCAAGCAAGGTATCCATTGACCTAAATAAAGCTAAAGATATTCTTGATAAAGACCACTATGGGCTAGATGATGTTAAAGACCGCATTGTTGAGTACCTAGCGGTACAATCTCGCGTCAAAAAACTGCGTGGTCCTATCCTATGCCTAGTAGGCCCGCCGGGGGTTGGTAAAACGTCGCTTGGCGAGAGTATCGCTCGTGCCACAGGGCGTAAGTTTGTGCGTATGGCGTTGGGCGGTGTGCGTGATGAAGCTGAGATTCGTGGGCATAGACGCACCTATATCGGAGCCATGCCCGGCAAAATCGTGCAGTCTTTGGCAAAAGTAGAAGTCAAAAATCCGCTGTTTTTGCTTGATGAGATTGACAAAATGGCACAGGACTACCGTGGCGACCCTGCGTCTGCCCTGCTAGAAGTGCTTGATCCGTCTCAAAACAACAGCTTTAATGACCATTATCTTGACTTAGATTTGGATTTGTCGGAGGTGATGTTTATCTGTACTGCCAACAGCATGAACATACCGCCTGCCCTGCTTGACCGCATGGAAGTTATTCGTCTGCCAGGGTACACCGAAGACGAAAAAATGAACATCGCTCACAACTATCTCACCCCCAAAGCCCTAGAACAAAACGGGCTTAGTAAAGATGAGTTGGACATTACCGATGATGCCATTCTTAGCATTATCCGCCACTATACCCGTGAAGCAGGCGTACGTAACTTGGAGCGTGAGATTAACAAAATCAGCCGTAAAGCGGTGCGTTCGCAAGTTGAGACTTATGGCATTAAACCCAAAAAAGGCACGAAAATTGAGCCGTTGTCGGTAACGGACGATAACATCGCTGACTATCTGGGCGTTAAACCCTTTGACTTTGGACTTGCCGAAAAAGAACCTGAAATCGGGCGGATTACAGGGCTTGCGTGGACTTCGGTGGGCGGTGAGCTACTCACCATTGAGACCGCCACCATGCAGGGCAAGGGCGAGCTTGTCTTTACAGGGTCGCTTGGCGATGTCATGAAAGAGTCTATCCGTGCCGCCATGAGCGTGGTGCGAGCAGGGGGCGAACGCTTTGGTATCAGCTATCACAAATTCAAAGACACCGACATTCATGTGCATATGCCCGAAGGTGCCACGCCAAAAGACGGTCCGTCCGCAGGTATCGCTCTGACCACCGCTTTGGTGTCCGCCTTTACAGGCATTGCCATTCGTGCCGACATCGCCATGACGGGTGAGGTTACCTTGCGTGGTAAGGTGCTAAAAATTGGCGGTCTAAAAGAAAAACTACTTGCCGCACATCGTGGCGGTATCAAGCACGTGCTTATCCCCAAGTCCAACGAACCTGACCTTGCCGACATTCCTGACAACGTCAAAGAAGGCTTAACCATTCAAGCGGTTGAGACCATTGACGAAGTCCTAAAAGTCGCCCTAGTCGCCCCACTTATGCCTTTAAAGCCGAGTGTGGTCGTTGATGCGAACGATAAGACACTAAGAAGCTAATGAACGATAAAATAAGCCCAATTGATTTGGGCTTATTTGTTATTTTAGATTCGATGGTTTAATTACGGCAAAACTAGCAACTAAAGGCTGATTTTTCGGCCAAAACCATGTAAAATATGACGTTTAAATAAAACAGTTAAACTCATGAAATCCCTACTCGACTTCCTACCGCTCATCATCTTTTATGTTCTTTATAAGAACACGGATAAGACAGACGCCAACCATCCCCTGTTGTCAATCTTTGGGCTGTCTGGCGGTGTGGATAATAATCACATCTTGGTAGGTACACTTGGGCTCATACTTGCGACGACTATCATTTATGGTTATTTGTTTTTTAGTCAAAAATTCCGCCTAGAAAAACAACAATGGTTCGTTCTGCTGATGACTGTCGTCTTTGGTGGGCTAACCCTTGCGCTTAGTGACGATTATTACATCCGCTTAAAGGCGATATTGATTAATCTTGCCTTCGCCCTAGGTCTTGCCATCTCGCCATTATTTAATAAAGCACGCCAGCCAATCATTCGTAAGCTGCTAGACCCTGTATTAAATTTAACCGCTCAGGGCTGGATGAAATTGAACTGGGCATGGGTTGGGCTATTCACGCTTATGGCAAGCCTACACGCCTTTTTTGCCTTTGTATTCATGAACGGCGAATACTGGGGTGAATTTACCGCTTTTGGTGATATTATTGTCATGATGAGCTTTATGGTGGGTATGTTTGTCGTGCTGCGTAAGCATTTTAAATTTGAAGAAGCACCTACTAAATAATAACTTTTATCACAACATCAATCACACAAGGAATACACCATGCCATTATTCGCCATCATCGGTCATGACGTCGCCGACAGCACCGCCAAGCGTGCCGAGATTCGCCCTGCTCACTTAGAGCGACTGACCGCCCTACACGCTCAAAACCGCCTCGTTATCGCAGGTCCTACACCCATCAATCACGGTGAACCTGCCATGAGTGGCAGCCTGATCATCGCGCATTTTGACGACATCGAACAAGCGCGCACATGGGCGGGCGATGAACCATACCTACACAGTGGCGTCTACAGCCACGTCGATGTTAAGCCTTTCATCCAAGCACTGCCCAAAGACAGCAATGACTAACACGCTGAGTGTTGCCGACATCACATGGCAAACTGACCATCTGGGCAACACCGTGCCAGTCTCGCACGCATTTGATGACGTGTATTTTTCGCATGCAGGTGGAATACACGAAAGTCATTATGTATTCATCGAAGGCAATGACCTTACCGATAGACTGGCCAACCTTGGCGACAGACAGACCTTTGTCGTCGCCGAGACTGGATTTGGCACAGGGCTAAACTTCTTGGCATTGTGCAAATTCTGGACAACCTTAAAACAAAATCAACAACTAAATGCCAGTGCCAGACTGCATTTCATTAGTACTGAAAAGTTCCCCCTAAGCCAAGATGATCTGCGCACCGCTCTTTTAGCATGGCAAGATGATAAACAAATTCAACACTTCATCGATCAGTTCATCCATCAATACCCGCTACCCCTGCCAGGCTGTCATCGCATTCACATTCAAGATGACATTACTCTTGATCTGTGGCTAGGTGATGCCCAAGAGAGCTTTGACCACTTAATTCAATCTCGATGTGTACAGAATAAGCCTACCTTGATGGTTGATGCGTGGTTCTTAGATGGCTTTGCTCCCAGCAAGAATAGTGACCTATGGTCAGATGAGCTGTTTAGCGCCATCAGTCAGCTGTCTAATTCAGGTGCGACGCTCGCGACATTCACCGCAGCAGGCTTTGTCAGACGTGGGTTGCAAGCTGCCGGCTTTGAGGTGACTAAGCGCCAAGGATTTGGTCGTAAGCGCGAAATGCTGACAGGTAAATTATCCTGTCAAGACGGTAAACCTAAGCAGATTCACAATCACATCGCCATCATTGGCGCAGGTGTATCAGGGCTGTGTGCCGCTTTGGCACTTGCCAGACGCGGTATTCAGGTGACTATTTTTGATAAGAACACACCACCAACAGGTGCATCGGCAAATCCCAGAGCGCTGTTCGCCCCCAAGCTCTCACTCATCGAACACGCCAAGGAGCATCTATCCACGGTTTCATTCTTATATGCCGAGCGGTTTTATCAAGCATTAAATAAACATGGCGATGTCTTCGTGCAGTCGGGCGTGATGGATTTTTTATTACCCACCCAAAAAAGCACGGACAAGCTACAAGCGCTGATCAGTCCTTACCCTGACGAGCTCATCCATGAGATCACATCAGTCTATCCAAATCAGAAAATCCATACCCTCGTGCCAAAGGCAGGTCTCATCCACCCCAAGAACCTTGCTACAGCCATCCTATCCCATCCGCTCATCTCATTTAAACAAGAGATAATCACAAAGATAGCTGATGCCGATAGCGACGTGATATTGAACGCAAGCGACAATACTCATTTTGCCGATGGCGTCATCATCGCATCAGGTTATGAAAGCCATCTACTGCATGACAAGCTGTTTAACCCACGTAAAATTCGCGGTCAAGTCTCATGGCTAGCCATTGATGATGATACTAACTCCAAGCTGCCAAATCAGCCGATCAAATACGATGGCTACTGCGCCAAATTCAATGATGATGAGAATTATTTCTTGATGGGCGCCAGCTTTGTGCGTAATTGTACAGATACGGACGTTAATAATGAAGAACACCAATTTAATATTGATAAATTCTCCCAAGGACTGCCAACGATTTCTAAGCATCTAAATCCATCTCCTGATCGCCTATCTGGGCGTGCCAGCATTCGCGCGCAAACACCTGACTACCACCCCATCGTCGGACAGGTTGAAGGTGGCGTCTATTCGATGTATGGCATGGGATCAAAGGGTTTTACTTTCGCGCCACTATGCGGCGAGATGATCGCAGGCATGATCTGTGATGAGGTTCTGCCCATCAGTGAAATCCTGCTGAATAAAATCAGCCCAAATCGTCCACGACTTCAAACCCCTTTATCGGACAATGAATAATTCATCAAATACAAAAAACGGCCAGATTTACTAGCCGTTTTTTTATTTGGAATCAACTTAATGATTATAGCGCCTCAAAGCGTTTTTGTGCTTCATCCCAGTTTACCACGTTCCAGAATGCCTTAATGTAGTCTGGGCGTTTGTTTTGGTATTTTAGGTAGTAAGCATGCTCCCAAACGTCAAGACCGATGATCGGTTGACCTTCGCAGCCTGCTACTGATTTGCCCATCAATGGACTATCTTGGTTAGCAGTAGAGACAACAGCCAGCTTATCACCCTGCTTAACCAACCATGCCCAGCCTGAACCGAAGCGAGTTTGCGCTGCTTTTTCGAATTCTTCTTTGAACGCATCTACAGAACCAAAATCACGCTCGATGGCTTCTTTTAGTGAACCGCTAAGCTCTGTGCCAGTTTTTAAGATGGTCCAAAATAGGCTGTGGTTCGCATGACCGCCTGCGTTGTTGCGGACTGCGGTTTGCTTGTCAGCAGGAATCCTGTCAAGATTTGCGATTACTTCTTCAGCAGATTTATCCGCCCACTCAGTGCCTTCTAGCGCAGCATTGGCGTTATTTACATAAGCTTGGTGGTGTTTGCTGTGGTGGATTTCCATGGTTTCTTTATCGAAATGTGGCTCTAGAGCGTCGTATGCATAGCCTAATTCTGGTAATACAAATGCCATAACGGTATTCCTTATAAATTAATGATGAATGATGTTACAACAGTGTTTAACTGTTCATTGTAATATAAGGGTTTAGTATGACAAAATCAAGTAAAAAACCAAAAGTTGCGTAAAATCAACACAAGCGTTACATAGAGCACATACCAAGGATTTGGCGTATTTTGATGTATGTATCTTAAATTCACTTTTAAAAAATTTGCGATTATTTTATAATCCTAGTAACCTTTTGGCGGACCATCATGATCATTGCCTATCTATTATGCGGCGTACTGTTTATTGCATTATTTCGTCCCGACCAAATACGGTCAAAAGCTGCCTGTCGATATTGCAAAATCAGGCACATCCATTCATATTCTCACCAATTCACTGGCGGCGAATGATGTCGCTGCTGTGCATAGTGGCTACGCCAAATACCGAAAACCGCTACTAAAGGCAGATATCAAGCTATTTGAACTAAAGCCCGATGCCGCACCCATCACCCAAAAGAAAAAACAAGGTCTGGCAAGTATCTATCGTGGCGGTAGTGGCTCAAGCCTTCACGCCAAAACTTTTACCGTTGATGGTCGATATATGTTCGTGGGTTCGTACAATCTAGACCCACGTTCCGCCATTCATAATAACGAGATGGGCATCATCAACAGCCCAGAGATGGCGCAGGCTGCTGATGAGCATATCTTAAACAACCTACCATAAAGACCCCGCTGCATCTTGGCACAAACGCGTTGGCGTCTGGCTGTTAAAGTAGCTGCCCATCGAATGGCCACTTTAAATAAAAAAACCATCCGACAAGATGGTTTTAAATAATTAGATGTTTAGTGCTTAAAGATCACATCCACGTCTTCGGTCTTATCATGCTGACCAAATTTATCAACCAACGTCTGACTGGCTTCATTTAGCCCGAATACTTCCACATCTGCACCCATTTTACGATATTTTAACACCACTTTATCAAGTGCTGATATCGCCGTCACGTCCCAAAAGTGCGCATGACTGACATCGATGCTGACTGACCTAACTTGTGGGTGGAATTCAAATTGATCCATAAAGCGATCCGCAGACGCAAAAAACACTTGCCCAAGGACGCCATAAGCCAAACTGTCATCACGACCTGTCGGCAGGCTTTGCACCGTCATGAATCTACCAATCTTATTGGCAAAGAACAATGCAGACAGCAGCACACCAGCGCCCACACCCAGCGCCAAATTATGCGTATATACAACGATCGCAACTGTTGCCAGCATCACCACATTAAACCCAAGCGGATGCGTCTTTAGCTCCTTGATGGATTGCCAGTTAAACGTACCGATCGCCACCATAATCATCACAGCGACAAGCGCAGGCATGGGGATGATTGAAATCAAATCACTCAAAAACACCACCATAATCAGTAGAATTATACCCGCCAGCAATGTCGATAGGCGCGTGCGACCGCCTGATTTAACATTAATCACCGACTGCCCAATCATCGCACAGCCCGCCATACCACCAAACAGACCACTGACAATATTCGCAATGCCCTGACCTTTGCTTTCGCGATTCTTATCACTGTCCGTCTCAGTCATCTCATCAACGATGGTCGCCGTCATCAAAGACTCAAGCAAGCCCACCGCCGCCAGACTCACAGAATAAGGTAAGATAATCAAAAGCGTCTCAAGATTCAATGGAATGTCAGGCAGCAAAAACACAGGCAATGTATCAGGCAGCGCGCCCATGTCACCAACTGTTCGCACATCAATACCCAATATTGCCGTAACAGCCGTCAAAGTCACGATCGTTACCAGAGGTGATGGGATAATCTTGCCAATCTTAGGTAGGTATGAGAACAGATAAATAATACCAAGGCCTGCTGCGACAAGCGCATAAGTATGCCAAGTGACATCCACAAACTCAGGCAACTGCGCCATAAAAATCAAAATCGCCAAAGCATTCACAAAGCCCACCACTACAGCTCGGGCGACGAACTTCATCAAATATCCCACCTTGAAAAATCCCGCAACGAGCTGAATCACACCGGTTAGTAATGTCGCTGCCAATAAATATTGCAAACCATGATATCGCACTAGACTTGCCATGACAAGTGCCATCGCGCCCGTCGCTGCCGATATCATGGCAGGACGACCACCAACAAAACTAATCACCACCGCAATACAAAACGACGCATAAAGCCCAACTTTAGGATCAACGCCTGCAATGATCGAAAAGGCGATCGCCTCTGGAATGAGTGCAAGCGCCACCACCAAGCCAGATAGCACATCGCCTCGCACATTCGAAAACCATGCTTGCTTGATATTTTCAAAATTCATAATCAACCAACAATAAAAAAATCAGCTATTTTATCACAAAGACCAGTATGGAAAAAACAAAAAAAACCGCATGATTTGCCATGCGGTTTTTGTGAATTATCATTTAGCCATTGAATTTGTCGTCACCTTCGTTGCCAAATTTGGCATCAAATCCTTTATCATTGAATCCACCGCGATCTAGATTGCGGTTTTCTTTCTTGTCAAAGTTTTTACCATCAAAGCCGCGCTCATCAAATGCCGCTCTATCGAAGCTGCGATCAAAACCTGTATTATTCATACCGCGGTCAAAGCCTTGATTCATGCCGCCGCCTTGTGGATAGCCGCCGCGATCAAATCCACCGCGAGAGCCAAAACCATCAGCGGGCGGCGTGCGTGTAAAACCACCAGCAGGACGATTGTTAAAGCCACCTTGACGCTCAAAGCCCTGATTCATACCACGGTCAAAACCTGGATTCATGCCACCAGACATAGAGCCCGATTGATAGCTGCTCGATGACATCACACCGATTGGGGCATTTGGGTATCCTGTCGGTGAGCCAGAAGCAGGTGCGCCGTCTGTACGCGGGTTACGCGTTGGCACCACCGTCGAGATGGCATGCTTATAAACCATTTGACTGACGGTGTTTTTTAGAAGTACTACATATTGGTCAAAAGACTCAATTTGTCCTTGTAGCTTTATGCCATTAACCAAAAAAATCGACACAGGAATGCGATCTTTGCGCAGCGCATTCAAAAATGGATCTTGTAAACTTTGCCCTTTTGACATAAAAATTCTCCGAACGAAAGTAAATAATGCAAATATGCAATGCGTAAGCAGGATTGGATTTTATAATAACTGCTTTTCTACTTGTTGTATGCTAGAAAATGGTACAATCACCGCATCATGCGATGAACCATTCAGACGAGCAAGGCTACGCTGCCAAGTTGATTGGCGTTTTGCTAACTGTCTTGTTGCATATAATGCCTTATTTTTCATATCTTGACAAGCCATTTGTAAGAGATTTGGCTGTTGTTTTTGTAAATTTATTGTCAAATCTGTCGATTTATTAATCAAAAAAGGTGAACACTCATCCAAATTCACCCCTTGATCAAAAAACAACCTATCTTCATCAGGCATCTTGGAACGCACTTTGTCGCTAAGCTCTGCCATTGCAGGGTTCACTTGCATGGCTTTGTGATTGATTTTCGCCAAAAATTCCAATACCTGCCGATAGCCCACGCACCGCATGGACGGCATGTCAGGCGTTAAATCGGGGTATCTTTGCAAAAGATAAATCACTTCATCCACCAAGCCCTGCTCCCACATAATATCAAGGCGTTTGGCGATACGCTCATGTAACCACGCACGCTCAGGCTCAACCGATAGGGTCAGCCAATGCTGACGTGGATTATGGCAAGGGGCGACTTTGGGCGTATCTTGCCATGCGCTCATGGGCGTGCCTGTCTGCATATGCACTTCCACCGCCCTTGTGATACGCTGGGTGTCAGAGATTTTTAGACGTTCACAAATCTTGGGGTCGTGCGTTTGTAGATAGACGTACAGCTCGCCAATGCCTTTGTCAGACAGCCACGCCATGACCTGCCCACGAATGGCAGGGTCGGTGTCAGGCACGGTGGACAAGCCGTCCAAGAGTGCCATATAATACATCATCGTACCACCCACAAGTAGCGGAATCTTACCCCGTGCGTGAATGCCTGTAATCAGTCGCTCCACGTCCGCCACAAAAGTTGCGACATTATAAGTTTCGGTGGGCTTGATGATATTAACGAGATGATGCGGAAAACGAGCAAGCTCGTCATCGGTCGGTTTTGCCGTGCCGATGTTCATGTCCTGATAAATCAACGCGCTGTCCACTGAAATCAGCTCAAACCGCCCTGTCTCATACAGACGGCACGCCAAATCAGTCTTACCGCTTGCCGTTGGAGCGATAAGCGATAGGACAGTGTTATCAGGCAGGGATTTATAATGTAAATTCATGACAAATCCAAATCCACCCCAGTAATCTCTACCACCCGCCTTTCATCGGCTTTTCTTGTGATGTTTATCGTTATATCAGGCTTTGGCAAGACAGTCTCGGCACGGCTTGCCCATTCAATGATAATCAGCGAATCTGTCTCGTCAAAATATTCAAAAAAACCAATAAAATCCAGCTCTTCTGGGTCATTTAGCCGATATAGGTCGGCATGGTACACAGGCTTACCCTTGATATTGTACGGCTCAACTAAGGTATAAGTTGGGCTTTTTACCGCCCCTGTATGTCCCAATTCACGCAAAAGATAACGGGTAAAGGTCGTCTTGCCCACCCCCAAATCGCCCGATAGCCACAAACTGCCTGCGGGGTTGGTTTTGGCAAGGGCGTTGGCAAGGCGCTGGGTGTCGGTTTCGTCTTTTAAGATGATTGTCATACTTCAACCTGTCTTAACGGCTTTGGATTGACAAATTTCTCGCCACGTTTTAGCTTATCAAACAGCTCACTATCGCCCCACTCGGCTTTGACTTGCTCGCTAAATTCAAACATATCAAGCGACAATTTGCCCATGCGTTCGCTTTCAACATCTTCACGAAAGCACTGGGCGTACCCTGTGGCGGTCTCGTGGACGATGACCGAATAGACTGATACGTCTGTTTCGCCATTTTGAGTGGTGGTGTTTTGCATGACTTTGTCCGCCCAATAAAAAATCACACGGCTAAACTGCTCGGCAGACGGCGACACAGGCAGGCTTATCCAACGAGCCGAAAAGTCCTTGCACGCACGGATATAATCGCCATCGTCCTTATCCCAAAAGGTAATTGCGTGATCAAAACTGTCAATCAAGTCCTTAATGTGCGACTTTAATAGCCCAAAATCATAGACCATTTGCCCGTTATCAAGGGCATGGGCTTCTAGGATAAGTTCGACCTGATAGCTATGCCCATGAATGGAGCGACTGCAACGGTCGGACGTGCAGTTGCGGACGATGTGGGCGTTTTCAAATTTGAAAAGTTTACGGATACGCATGATAATGTATTATTTATTAGGATAACTTTTTATTCTAACATAAAGCACCTTTTTATGAAACGATTTTCCCGCGCCCATCACACCCCATCAAATTCAAGTAAGCGATCACCGCCATCATCGACAATGCGCGTCACCAGCCCCATGGTATTCAAAAGATTAATAAATGGACGTGGATCAAGCTCTTCGACATTGACCATTTTGCGTGTGCGCCATACGCCTTTGGCAATCAAAATGGCAGCTGCAACTGGCGGCACACCTGCGGTGTACGAGATGCCCTGACTACCAACCTCCGCATAGGCCTCTTGATGATCGACAACGTTATAGATAAAAATCTCACTTTCCACGCCGTCTTTTTTGCCACGCATCTTATTGCCGATGCAGGTTTTGCCAGTGTAATTTGGCGCAAGTGAGCTTGGGTCTGGCAGTACTGCCTTGACGACTTTTAGTGGGATAACTTCTAAGCCCTCTGCTGTCGTAACAGGCTGCTCTGACAGCAAGCCTAGATTCTTTAACACGGTAAAGACATTGATATAATGATCGCTAAATCCCATCCAAAAACGAATGTTCGGCACGTCTAGGTTCTTATGCAATGAGTGAATCTCATCATGACCCGTTAGATAACTGTTCTGGATGCCGACCACAGGCAGATCATCGGTGCGCTTGACCTCAAACATCTGATTGGTCTGCCAAGCATTATTCTGCCAAGTATAAACCCTGCCTGTAAATTCTCTAAAGTTAATCTCAGGGTCGAAATTCGTCGCAAAATATCTGCCGTGGTTACCAGCATTGATGTCGATGATGTCAATATCGGTCGTTGTTCCTTTATCAAAATAATCAACCCCAAGGCGCGCGTAGCTATTCACTACGCCAGGGTCGAATCCAACACCCAAGATGGCGGTGATGCCCGCTTGCTCACAGGCGTCTTTATGCTTCCATTCATAATTCTCGTACCACGGCGGCGTCTCACAGATTTTGGCAGGATCTTCGTGAATCGCGGTATCTAGGTAGTCTGCGCCCACCGCAATACAGGCCTTTAGCACACTTTGATTAATGAATGTCGAACCAACATTAATCACGATATTAGCATCTATCGAGCGCATGAATTCTATCAATACCTCCGTATCCAATGCATCTATCGCATGAGTGTGTATGGATACTCCCCGCTTAGTCGCCACATCATCAGTGATGGCGGTGCATTTATGAATGCTGCGACTGGCAAGGTGAATATCGCCAAAATACTCACGATACTCTGCCACCTTGTGCGCGACCACCTGCGCCACACCGCCTGCGCCTAGAATTAAAATGTTGGGTTTAGACATTTTCTCTCCTTTTGTGAGCCATCACACAGCTCTTATGTCGTTTAATCAGATTGGCTATTTAAATCACACGTATTAAGACAAGCTGTTTTTGTAATCTTCATAATCAAAACAGCGCTGAATCGCAATCGTACCATCTAGTTTCTTAATGATGATGGATGGCATGTCCACGCCATTGAACCAGTTCTTTTTTACCATCGTGTAGGCAGCCGCGTTACCAAATGCCACCTGATCGCCCACTTTTAGTGGCTCAGCCAAGCGATATTCACCAAAAATATCGCCTGCCAGACAGGTCTTACCATAGATGATGGTGCTGTCATCACTTGTGTGTGGCGCTAGGTTAATATCCTTGCCATTGATGGATTGCAGATTGGCCGACTGCCCATAGATAAGTAAATCTAGCATGTGGCTTTCTGTGGCGGCATCTACGACGGCGAGCGATTTGCCATTTTCCATGACATCGAGCACGCTAGATACAAGCACCGCACCATCATGCACGCATGCCTCGCCTGGCTCTAGATAGATTTGGACATTGTATTTTTGGGAGAAATCCTTTAACCGCTGCGCCAATTTCTCAAGCGGATAATCTTCTGCGATAAAATGAATACCGCCGCCCAAGCTCACCCAATCAAGATGATAAAACAGCTCACCGAATTTGTGTTCGATGTCATCTAAGCTTGCGCTAAACGCCTCAAAGCTCTCATTCTCACAATTATAATGCAGCATCACGCCTGTGATGTCATCAGCCACCGCCATCGCCTTTGTGGCATCGTGCTCACCAAGGCGACTAAAAGGACGTGCTGGATCCGCCAAAATAAACGCAGAATTACTCGTATTGGGATTAAGTCTTAGTCCGACAGGCACGCCTTTGGCAATAGCTTTGTCTTTAAAGGCGTGAAGCTGGCTAATAGAATTAAAGATAATCTTATCAGCATGGTCGAGCACTTCATCAATCTCGCCATGACTGTACGCAACGCTATAAGCATGCGTCTCGCCGCCGAACTTCTCAGCACCCAATCTCACCTCAAAGAGCGATGAAGATGTCGTACCATGCAGATAAGGACGCATCGCCTCGAACACACCCCAAGTCGCAAAGCACTTCAGTGCAAGCAAAGCCTTAGCGCCCGACAGTTGGCACAGGCGGTCTATGATGGCAAGGTTCTGGGTGATTTTTTGTTCATCTAAGAGATAATAAGGCGTGGTTAGACCTTGCAACAGCAAAGCCTGCTGAGCGGATCTCTGTGGTGGATTTATATTAAGTTTCGTATCGTTCATGAGATAATCTTAGGCTTAAAATAAAGTGCCATCATTGTAACATAAATTTTACAAAAACCAATGCATTGACTGCCAAATCGACCGCACAGCTCATCCCAAACACATATTTAGACTTAATTTTAATCAGCCTAAATGAGCTCGTCGTATTTTTAGCTTTTATTTCGCTGTTGATGCACTTATAATAATCAAAACCCTAAAAATCATCACATCATGACCACCACTAAGAACACAGCCAGCATCACCGTCATCGGACATACCAATGTCGGCAAAACCTCTCTCATGCGTACCCTACTTCGCGATGCACAATTTGGCGAGGTTAAGAACGAATCTGCCACCACACGTCATGTCGCTGCAGTGCAGATCATGGACGCTCATGGTCAGCCACTGATCACGCTGCATGATACCCCAGGCTTGGAGGATGCGACAGGTGTGATGGATTTTATCCAAGAACATACCGATGGGCGCACCGACGGCATTGAGAGACTTCAAGGATTCTTAGCAGCGGTGGACAATGACGACCCCAGACTTGGCGATGATTTTAGCCAAGAAACCAAGGTCATCCGCAGCCTCATCGATGCTGATATCGCCATCTATGTCATCGATGCTCGCGAACCTGTACTATCAAAATATAAAGACGAACTTGCCATTCTCGCCAGCAGCGGCACGCCTGTCCTGCCTGTGTTTAACTTCATTAAAGGCAATGAAGAAAACATGGCAACCTGGCGCGACATGCTGTCTCGGCGCGCACTTCACGTGGTAAATGCCTTTGATACTGTGGCGTTTGACTTTGATGGCGAGATGCATCTTTGGCAGAACCTTGCCACTCTAAGCACGCACGATGACGCATTCACTAGCCTACAAAACAACAGACGAGACAGTTGGCAGGACATGGCCGAGTCAGGCTCTGCCATCATCGCTGACTTCCTAGTGAATGTTGCAAGCTTTAGTAAAAAAATCGATGAAGATGAAGATCCTGCGCCAACCTTAAGCGCCATGCAGACAGCGGTGCGCCAGTCTGAGGACATCATGCAGGGCAAATTATTGCACCTATATCAATTCTATAACGCCGCCGTTGACGAGGTGGATATTGAGATTAAAGGTCGAGAACAGGACGTATTTGACACCGATCTATTGACGCGTTATGGGATTCGCACGGCTGGCGGCAGCGTGACGGGCATGATCGTAGGCGCGGGTATTGACGTGGCCACATTAGGAGCGAGTCTGGGGCTGGGTACAGCGCTGGGCGGCGTGATTGGCGGACTTCTGCCGAATACGGGCGCCATCAAGGATAAGGCAATGGGCATTCAGACACTGACCATCGATGCTGCCACGCTCACGCTACTTGCCACACGCGCGCAGAATTTACATCATGCGCTACGACACCGCGGGCATGCCAGTCTAAATGCCATCGCAACGGATAACCCTGACAACACCCTACCATGGCAAACCGATAAACTGCCAAGCCCCCTAAAAAAAGCGCGCGCCAATCCGCACTATTCCAGCCTAGATGGTCGCTATGAGGACAACATGGGACTGCGCCAAGATTTAAGCGATAAACTCAGCACAATACTACTTGAGCACCTAGAAAAATTAGACTGATAAATTAAAACACAGCAGAAACTGCGAAAGATATCGCCGGTTTCTGTTGTGTTATGTGAAAATTAAACGCTTTATTATTGGTTAAATTCTCGATGGTAAGCACCTTAGTGAAGCTCACTTAACCATCACCAACAATCTTTAGACGCTCACCCTCAAATAACTCCATATCAGGCGCAAGTGTCACCATAAAGCGATCAAAATACAACAGCTGCTTAAGCAGTAACGCAAAATCTCTAGGAAAATGAATGTCGTGACGTTTGCCAATCTCGGCTAGTTCCAGCATCATTACATTTAGACTCTCTGGTTGATTGTCTTTACCGACCTTACCTAGCATCCGATGCAGATCCTCACCGAGTCGATTCACGTCCACTTTGTTGCCTGTCATGCCGATATCTACCATCGCCTGAGCCATGCCCAGATAGTCGCTCACCTGAAGGCTCTGCACCAACATAAAGCACGCCTGCAGACTCTTAGGCTCAATCTGTCCCACCAAACCAAAATCCAAAAACGCAATCCGACCGTCCTCAAGCATCATCAGATTACCCGCGTGCAGGTCGGCATGGAATTCGCTCGTCATCATCAATGACAAGAACCAGGTGTCTAGCACATCACTCATCACCTGCTTGGCGTGTTCGGTATTATTGGTAAGTCCTAAGCTCTCATCCACCAAGGATTTGCCCACCAACAGATCCATCGTTAATACACGCCTGGTAGTTAACTCTTTATGCACGGTAGGTGCGGTAACTTTAGTATTGCCAATTTTCTTTAGATAATCTTTGAAGCGTTCAATATGGCGACTCTCCGCCAAAAAATCCGTCTCCATCAGCATGCGCGCACGCATCTCATCCAGGATGGGTGCAAGATTCGCCGCACGCATCGACGGTATGATCTTCTCCACCACCCAAAAACTGCTGTGCAATACAGTCAGGTCCGTATGAATGATCGCAGCGACTTTAGGTTTTTGCACCTTTAGGGCAACCTGCCTGCCGTCACTCAGTACCGCCTTATGCACCTGTGCAATGCTTGCCGACGCGATGGGCTTTGGGTCAATATAATTAAAAATATCACCCAGACCACGCTCATCAGTCACAAGTTCTTCGCGCAGCACCGCCAAAATCTCATCGAACGGCACAGGCGTGGTCTGATCTAGGCAGTCTTGAAAGGCAAGTACATACTCTCTGGGAAAAATAGACGGTGTACTTGCGATGAATTGCCCAAGCTTGATGTAAGTCACGCCCATCTGCTCAAATGATTCTTTGAGTAGCTGTGCATCCATCTTTTCGCCTTGAGCCACCCTAAGCGCTGACAACCCTGCCACGCTTGCGGTTTTTTGGATGCGCCCAAGGACATTGAGCGATGTACTGACAGAGGATTTGACTAAGGATAGTGGTGATTTTTTTAGCATGGTCTTTATTGATAATTTTAGTTTAGATAACATTGGTAGCAGAGCAGATGGCACAAGTCTCATCTTTGGCAAATCTCATCTTGCGCAGGCTCATGCTGCGCCCCTGCCACAGCAGCAGTTCATGAGCGATCGGATTATTTCCACGTCCCAAAAAATCCAGTGCCATCTGAGCACTCATCGAGCCGATGATGGATACCGTACTCCCCAGAACACCAGATGTCGCGCAGTTGAGTTCATCACCTCTCTCGGCACCGAACAGGCATTGATAGCAGCCGGTTTCCTTGGTAAATAGCGCAATCTGCCCCGTCTCTGCGATCGCTGAATTGGACAATAAGGGCAGTCCACGCTGACGGCAGGCGTGATTTAATAGATCCCTGATGGCAAAATTATCCGTGCAATCAATCACCAAATCAGGCGATACCTGCTCGAGATGGCCACTGATATTTTCATCATTCAGCTTGACATACGTATAATCAATGCTGATGAGCTCGTTTTGTTCACGTAGCTTATGGCAGGCGGTTTCGGCTTTGGATCGCCCAATGTCTTCTTTGGTGAATAATGTTTGGCGCTGTAGATTGCTATCATCCACCACATCATGGTCGATCAGGTGCAGCCTGCCCACCCCAGCACGCGCCAATATTTGAGATACAGGACAGCCAAGACCGCCCGCACCCACGATCAGAACGGTGCTATTTTTTAGGCGGATTTGCGCATCCATGTCCCAATCATTTAGTAGAATTTGCCGAGAGTAGCGCATGAGTTCGCTGTCTGTCAGCTCAGTGTTTGCTTGTGTATTTTGGTCAGCCATGCCATACCCCCATCGTTAGCCGATCGTTACCACCATAATCTTTGATGGTCTGCACATCATCAAAGCCTTGGCGTATGAACAATTCACGCACACTTTGCCCCTGATCATAACCATGTTCGATGGCAAGAAGACCACCTAATTTTAGATACTCTACCGAACCACCAATGATCATCATAATGTCAGACAACCCCAGATCATCCGCCACGAGCGCCGTCATTGGCTCATGATGAAGCGCGTTTAGATGCTTATCAGCTTTATCAATATATGGCGGATTAGATACAATTGTATCAAATTCACCCTGTACCGCACCGAACCAATTCGACTGCACAAAACGACAATTATCCGCAGCCAATCTCTGCCCATTCTGTGTCGCTACCGCAAGCGCATCTACCGACATATCCACTGCCAGTACGTCCGAGGTTGGTAATTCTTTAGCGAGCGTGATCGCGATACACCCTGAACCAGTACCCAGATCCAAGATACTGGGCGAATCTATGGTTTGGGCGCTTAGCCAATCAAGTACAGCTTCAATGAGCCTTTCGGTGTCAGGTCTAGGAATCAGCGTACTGGGATTCACCTTAAACGTACGCCCAAAAAAATCCTGCTCACCCACCAGATATGCCAACGGCTCGCCTGATCTCATTCGCGCCACGCCTTGCATGAATCTGTCGTATTCATCCGCAGTCAGCATATAATCATCATGCATTATTAAAAACAGCTTGTCTTTATCTAGCACAGACATGAGCCATCCTTCGAGCCACTGATAAGGCAATGCCTCACTGCTCATGGTGCGACATTGTTGCTTGATGGTTTTGATGGATTGATTTAACATATGATTTTTAGTATGAATCTATTTCTTGATAACAGGCTCTTCGATGGTGATGTACTTATTCACCAAATACACCAATAACAGAATCGGGATACCAATCACAAAAGTAATGGCAAAGAATACTGGATAGTTCGTCGCATCCACGATCGCCCCTGAATAGCCGCCTAGAATCTTTGGCGACAGCGTCATCAGTGATGAGAACAGTGCGTACTGAACCGCCGTAAAGCGAATGGAAGTTAAAGCTGACAAGAACGCAATAAATACCGCACTTGCCAGTCCTGCTGCCAAGTTATCCGTGATGACCGCCATATACATCATGAACGATGTCGGCGTATAGAATAACAAGATAAATAGCAAATTCGTCGCACAGGCAAGCAGTGCGCCAATCATCATCGCACGCATGACGCCAGTTTTTTGGGCGATCCAGCCGCCCACAAAGCCCCCACCAATGGCTGCAATCACGCCAACGACTTTCACCGCTTTGGCGATCTGTGTCTTGGTGAATCCCAGGTCTTGATAGAAGATATTAGAGATGTTACCAGCGACGATGTCCGAGATACGATATAGCCCGATGAGCGCAAGCACCAACAGCGCCTTTTTGCCATAACGCTCAAAGAAATCTCTGATCGGCATCACCCATGCACGCGCCGCGACAGACTTAGCCACCAAGCCAACCTGTACCAGCGCATAGCCAATCAAACCCATCACGATGCCACTTGATATGAATCGCACCACACCATACAAGAAACCTAGACCCACGCTATCCGTCTTAGGTAGCACACTGCCCACCTGTACATAGGTGAAGATAAATCCAATCACCGATACCGCAAAGACAACAAGCAAGCGCAGATTATCCGGAGTTGAATTCATGTGTTCTTTTTTGGCGGTGTATTTTGGCTCACGAATGAATAAGGTCGTTGCCACAGCGATGAGCATGACCGCCGCCATGATGAGATAGGTTTTTTGCCATGCTGCATAGCTGTAAGCCGCCTCGCTCGAACCAAAAAAATCCGCCAAATAAAGTGCGCCTGCACCAGAGACAATCATACCGATACGATAGCCACCGACATAAGTCGCTGACAGCGCGGTCTGCATCTGACTGGGTGCTGATTCGATACGATACGCATCAATCACAATATCCTGTGTCGCCGCCGAGAAGCCAAGCAGCACCGCACCCAGCGCCATGATGGATAGCCTAGACTCTGCTGGATCAACGCTCGCCATGAGCACGATCGCACCGATGATGCCCATCTGTGTCAATAATAGCCAAGCGCGACGCTGACCAAGCCATTTATTAAGCACAGGTACAGGCAGTACATCCACCAAAGGCGACCAGATGAATTTGAACGAATAACCCAAAGCCGCCCAGCTAAACATCGTCACCGTACTGCGATCAATGCCCGCCTCACGCAGCCAAAGCCCCAAGCTACTAAAAATCAGTAGAATCGGCACACCAGCAGCGAAGCCCAAGAACAGCATGGCAAGCGCCTGCGGGTTAAAATACGCCTCTTTAAAGGCGGCGAACGACGAAGTCGAGCGAACCAAGTCAGTCATGAACCATCTCTTTTGATAATAATATAAATCTTAAAATTAAGATAAATGGTGCAATATTAAGATAAAAATGCTTTTTTTGCAAAGTTTATTGTTAATTAAGTCATTATTTAGAATAAACTTTTGCAGTATATTCAATTTTGGAATATACTTTTACTGTCTTAGCGGTTTGTTTTTATGTCAGTATTTTTATAATGGCAGAGTTAAAGCCACTCATCGGCAGCTTTATTTCTTACGAACATTTTTGGTCTTTTGGTTTACAATCGAGCATTCTCATGGCAATTGACATCGTCATCAATCAGCGTCACCTACAAATCCAGCTAAAACAACTCGAAACCGTCTGGCACACCGTGGTCAATGGCTATAACCTTAGTCAAGCTGCCGAACTGCTACACACCAGCCAATCGAGCCTATCCAAACAAATCGCCGCTCTAGAGAACCAGCTAAAATCAGACGTCTTCACACGTCAAGGTAAACGACTGACAGGGCTGACACCCATTGGTAAGGCATTATTGCCGCACATTGAAGCGATATTTGCTGAGATTCGTACGATTGAGAATCTAAGTCTTGATTTTAATGATGCCGCGGCAGGTACACTGACGGTCGCCACCACGCACACTCAGGCGCGCTACGTTCTGCCTAGCATCATCAAGGCGTTCCGCGAGAAATTCTCCAAAGTCAATCTGGTACTTCAACAAGCCGACCCAGAGACCATCGCGCAGATGGTGATTCGCGGACAGGCCGATATTGGCATCGCTACCGAGAGCCTGCTCAATAATGACATTCTGCGCTGCCACCGCTATTATGATTGGTCGCATGTGGTCATCGTGCCTAAGGATCACGAACTGGCGGAGCTGGCAGGCGTGATTGATGGTGTGGATCTGCCTACTTTGGCGAGCTATCCGATTGTGACATATCATGGCGGTTTTACTGGTCGCGGTGCGATTGACAAGGCATTCACCAAAAAAGGGCTGACCCCAGACATCGTCCTAGCGGCGCTTGACTCCGATGTGATTAGCACCTATGTATCATCAGGTCTTGGCATTGGCATCATCGCTGAGATGGCTTACGAGCCCAAGCATTATCCAGACCTTGTGGCGATCCCCATCACGCATTTTGGGCGATTCACGAGTTGGATTGCGGTGCGTGACGACAGCGAGATTCGTAAATTCGGGCACGAATTCATCAAGCTGTGCCAAGCGCAATTTGCAGGTTAAATCAGCACCTTACACCAAATCCGTGTCACGTCGCGGATTGGTTACTCACAGTCTTCATGCTCATGTATGCCGCACACTGCTACCACGTCATTATGATCATGAATAACATCAAGAACCCAATATTTCCCGCTGCGAACCGAAATATCAATCAAATCAACCGCCCTGCCGCCTGATAGTTTTTGAAAATCTTCATTATGCATGTGAAAATGATACTTACCTCGTCCATGCATCATGCCATCTTTGAAATTACCAATATAGACATCGCCACGATACCGCCCCTTGCCCGCGATAGCCTCGCCCAATCCTTGCATGACATCATCCACCCAGACACCTGTTTGAATGCCACCATCTCGCCATGTGTACTGCCCCACGCCATTGATCCTGCCTTTCTTGTATTCACCGACATAGGTCTCAGTTAGCACGCCATCACTATACCAGCGCATCACCCCAAATCCGTCAGCCCAACCATCAACACAGCCGCCTGTCCATGAGGCAGTTTCTTTTGGCTTTGGGAATGAGTTGTTAAGATAACAGCCTTCATCGGTGCGTATAAGCTCATTAAATCCTTCGGGCAGCTCTTTGGCGTGAACGGCCCCAGCCAGCATCAATATTCCACCAAGCAAAATAGCCTTTCTCATCATCACTTATCCACTTCATAAAATCTTTATATTAACCAAAACAATCACAGTACGCAATAAAAAACCCGCCACACTGGACAGGTTAGGTAGATTTTAATCATTCATCATTGGCAGATGGCAATCGCTTAATGTCTTTTTGGACGGGTTTAGCCTCTCCATCCACGGTCGTACCTTGATTAAAACCGCCTTTGCTAAAACCACTAAAGCCGCCACCTTGACCGAACGGATTGCCTTGTCCGAATGGGTTATTCGGATTAACAGTGCCACCCATGCCAAACGGGCTTTGACCACCCATCTGACGAGACATCATCTGCATCATCTTGTCTTGGTTTTTTAGGGCGTAATTCTTGGCGGCGCTGGTAAGTTTGCGCTGCACGAATGGCAATAGCAACAATGCCGCACCCACATCACTCAATAAGCCTGGTAGTAACAATAGTAGACCTGCAATCCCTGTCGCAACTGACTTAGCAACGGTAGATTCAGCGGGCTGATTGGCAGGGTTGGGGATAACGCCGCTTTGCATTTGTTTTAGCTGCTGCGCCATTGGGTTAAGCGTGGCGGCGGCATTTTTAATCAGCATCAGACCGATGACAGCAGCGACGATGAACCAAAAGAACACCCACCAGCCACTCACAAACTGCGCAACAAGATACCAAAGCAGCATCTCAATGACAAACCAAACCAAAGCAATGCCAACAACAGCACCCATATATTTTCCTTAAAAAACCTGAACAGTGAATAAATTCAAAAACAACCAAAAATGCGCTATACTATGGCAACCTCTTGGTGCATTCAAAAATTTGGGCAAATATAAAAAATTCAAGCCCAGCATTTTAGATTTTAGCACAATTATTCAGTTTTGACACTTTTGGCGAATTTATGACACTTATCATCGGCATCGATCCTGGCTCACGCATGACGGGCTATGGCATCATCAGCACCCAAGCGGACAAGCTTACCTTCTTAGATGCAGGGACGATTCGCACCGATGGCAGCGACATGCCGACACGCATAGGACAGATATTCTCTGGGGTGTCGCGCATCGTCAAGCACTATCAAAAATACAGCGATCAGCCCATGCACGCCGCCATCGAACAAGTATTCATGGCAAGTAACCCTGATTCTGCGCTAAAACTGGGGCAAGCTCGCGGCGCTGCCATCGCTGCCTTAACCGCGCTTGATCTGATGGTGTCAGAATACACCGCCCGCCAAATCAAACAAGCCGTCTGCGGCTATGGCGCCGCCGACAAGGAACAAGTCTGTGCCATGGTGTGCCGCATTTTGTCATTAGAGGTCGTGCCGCAAGCGGATGCCGCCGATGGTTTGGCGTGCGCCATTTGCCATGCGCATTCAAGCCATTCCATGCATAAGCTTCTGGGCAATACGGCATTGGCAGGTCGCAGTAGCTCAAAGAAGAAAGGCCGCTGGCGACTGTCCGAAGAAGATTTCTTGAACTTACGCTGATGATTTGATTTGACTGTGTTAAATTCTCATCAGATATAAATAAAGCACCCATATCACGGTGCTTTATTTATAGTGTGTCATCATCAACGATCAGCCAATCCATATTCTACCGTGCCGTCATAGACATAGAAAGTTTCGCCTGTGGATTTGTCTGTATAGGCTTTTAGACGGATGATTTTACTCACACCAGCCTCATGATGATAGCCTTCAATCACATCATCAAACTCACGCCAAGCACCCGCACCCATCTTAATGCCTTGCTCATCATAGCGTACATTGCGCACCTTAAGGCAGTTTGGAGCATTATTGGCACACAATATCGGCTCAGGCTCAATCTCCCAGTATAACGCCACCGGCTCACCGTACAGCACGTCAGGTTTTTTAACTCCTTGCCATGTCCAGCTTTTATCTTGGTGCGTGTGCGTCAGAACAGCCTGACGATCATTTTGAACTTTTAGCGTCAATTTGGCATTGTTAAATGACGCTACCAACGCTCGTTCAGCCTCATGAGCACTGGGGTCGCACGCTTTGCTAGTCGCAGCAACACCGTCACTGATGGTCAAGACATCCTTGACAAGCGTAAAGCCAGCCGAATGCACATTGCACCCCACGCCAAAGCTTAATCGATCCTCAGCCGCCGTCAAATACACCGAGCGTGCCTCAATGAACTGATTAAATCGAGCATCATCAGACGCAACAAGCCGCCAATCATAATCGTACAGCTCATCCGCCAAAGACTTGGTGATGGCGGTCGGATCGCGATTGGGTGTCGCCACATCATTATTGTGCTGACAGCCCAATAACGCCAATGGCGTACATAGCATTAAGGCTTGAATGATTGTTTTTGTCATGATATTCAACTTTAAAAACTTTATCCAAAACTGGTAGATTTATTTAACAATAATTAAAAATAAGTTCTGATTTTCTACGATGATAGCATCATTGAGCAAACAAGTGTGTTAGTTTTTGTTATTGGTCGGTAGTTGACTTTAGTGCCAAGCCATCTATTTTGGCAAATTTTGGTTAGATGATATCAACATTCTTGTGTTGATACATTAGGTTTTTTATAGAAAATTTGTTACAATAGCAAAAAATTAAAGGGGAAAACCATGTCGCAATCACCGATTGATAAACCATTAAGAGCTTTTTTTGAACCCAAGACACTAAGCGAATTAGGACTTAGTGGGCAAATCATCACGCCTGCTGTGCGCTATGAAGCTACAGAAATCAACAAAGAAGGCATTCAGGCACTTCTGTCTTGTCTACCTAAGATGAATAAGAAGCCAACACCCATGGATATTGACATGGCGTGCGTACTGCTGGATCAAAGCGGCAGTGAATTACAACGCGTTTATTACGGTAACATTCGCACAGACAATAACAGTGTGCGTCATGGCGGCGATGCACTCACGGGCGCAACCAGCTTCGAAGATAAATTCATCAATCAAGAAAAAATCGACCTACATCTAGATAAACTGGACAAGAAAACCCATCACATTCTCATCGTCATCGCCAGCCATCATCGTCACTGTCTGACACGCGCTACTAAAGGGTTGGGCATCTTAAGAGATAACGATGGCGTATTGGCACATGAGTTTGAATTGGCATCACTTGACAAAAATACCCATGCCATCATCGCATGGCACCTAAAAAAAGACGGTAACGATTGGCTTGTACACGTACCACTACACCCCATCAAGCATAACGAGATGGCAAAATTACTAGACAGTGCTGCAGAGTTCATGAGTGCTGATAGCACGCGTTGGTAATCAATACGATTGATCGATGAACCTCAAAATCACGCCCATGCGCGCTGAATATCTGGCACTCATAGCAGCGATGCTAAATGGTACGATTGGGGTATTTACGCGTCTTGGACTTCAGGCAGGACTGATGCCCAGCGTTCTCGCCTTTTATAAATGCTTCATCGCCTTTATCATCATTGCTATCTATTGTCTATCAAAGCCCAAGCTGCGTATCGAATGCCGCACACTCTCACGATACTGGCATCATTATGCCCTGTTATTCTTTTTTGGGATATTTTGTTTATATTTCTTTGAGACTTGGGCGTTCAGCGAAGCATCGATTTCCTTAGTGGCATTTTTAACTTATGCGGCAGGTGCTGCGATCATCTTGATGGCGTCGCTCTTTCTAGGCGAAAGACTAACCAAAGTTAAAGCCGCCGCCTTGACGGCTTTTTGATCGCGTGGTGTGAACGCGCGTAAGGCGTGCTGGATGCGATTGCCCAATTGACCCAGGATGCTATCAGGCAAATCCAATGGATTTTGGGTGACGAAGTACACACCTACACCTTTTGAACGGATGAGTCGCACCACCTGCTCAATCTGCTCCACCAGTGCTTTTGGTGAATTATCAAACAACAAATGCGTCTCATCAATGAATAATACAAATTTTGGCTTATCAAGGTCGCCCACCTCAGGCAAAGTCACAAAAATCTCCGCCAAGAACCAAAGTAAAAACGCACTATACAAGCGTGGCACACGCATGAGCTTCTCGGAATTTAGGATGTTAATGATACCTTTGCCGTCATTGGTTTGCACCCAATCTTGAAGGTTTAGGGCAAGCTCGCCAAAGAAAGTATCCGCACCTTCACTTTCAAACTGTAGTAGCTGACGCTGAATTGCCCCTACGCTGGCAGGTGAGATGTTACCATATTTGGTGCGGTATTCTTTGGCATTATCCAAGATGTGAGTCAGCATCGCACGCAGGTCTTTTAGGTCTAGGATGTGCCAGCCATTATCATCAGCGACTTTAAATACAACATTCAAAAGCCCTTCTTGAGTATCATTCAAATTCATCAATCTTGCTAGTAGCATCGCACCCATTTGGCTAACCGTCACACGCGCAGGAATACCTGTCTGACCAAATACATCCCAAAATCGCACAGGAAAGCCAGACAGGTAATTCTCATCCAAACCGAACTGTGCCATACGCTCACCAACCTTACCAGTTGACTCGCCTGCCTTGACAATGTCTGATAAATCACCCTTCACGTCCGCCAAGAATGCAGGCACTCCCGCTCGGCTAAATTCCTCTGCCATCTTACGAAGCGAGATGGTCTTACCCGTACCAGTCGCACCTGCGATAAGTCCGTGGCGGTTCGCCATCTTCCCCATCAAGGATAAGTCGGTGGCGTTATCGATTGTCTTTGCTAGATTAAAATGGATCATTGTTTACCCTTTGGTGTGAATCGCAATTCACCAGTGTCAAAATTATCAAATTGTTAAATTTCATCACAAAAAATAGCGCAATCCAATCACAGATTGCGCTATTTTATTTTATTTGCTTTTCTTACCAAGTTTGGGCTAAAGCTGACAACACGCCTTTTAACATCGACGATACGGTACTGCTACACACGCCAATGCCCGAATACACTTTGCCGTCAATATTTAACTGAACGTATGATGCCGCCGCTGAGTTGGTTTGGTTGTCGCCAAACTCGTCATCAAGTAGGCTCTCGGTCGCCTTGACGTTAATGGCGTGTTCGGAGTAATTGGTAACGTGGATATCCTTACCTGTCGCCTTAACAAGACCGCCAATGAATGCCGACAATGCCCCATTGCCCTGCCCGATGATTTCTAGCACATCGGTTGGCGTGGCGATTTGCCCGTTAAATGACACATCTCCGCCCTTGTTGTTAATCTGATAATCGCTTAATTTAAAGATCTCTTGGGTCAAATAAGTCTTGGTAAAGATGTCAAGGAGCTCATCTGTTTTTAGCTCACGAGCCAAACTCTCGGCTTGGTTCTGCACCACTTTAGCAAAATCAATCTGCGTCCAACGTGGCAAATCAAAGCCATAATGACGCTGTAAGATATACGCCGCCCCGCCCTTACCCGACTGGCTATTGATACGCACCACGTCTTGATAACTGCGTCCGATATGCACAGGGTCAATCGGTAAGTATGCCACGTCCCAATGCTGTTCGGTTTCGGGGTGTTTTTCGTTATAGTCAAGCGACTTTTTAATGGCATCTTGGTGCGAACCGCTAAATGCGGTAAACACAAGCTCACCGACATAGGCATGGCGTGGGTGTACAGGCAGATTGGTGCAATCGGTCGTCACTTGCACAATCTCGCTCACCTGCGACAAGTCAAGCTCAGGGTCCACCCCTTGTGTGTACAGGTTCATCGCCATGGTCAAAATATCCATGTTGCCCGTACGCTCGCCATTACCCAACAATGTGCCTTCCACACGGTCAGCCCCTGCCATCACGCCAAGCTCACTTGCCGCCACCCCACAGCCACGGTCATTGTGCGCATGCAGACTCACAATCACGTCTTTACGGCTTGGTAAATGACGACAAAAATACTCAATCTGGTCGGCATATAGATTGGGCGTGGACGCTTCTACCGTTGCAGGTAGGTTCAAAATCACTTTTTGACCGTCTTGGGGTCGCCACACATCGCACACCGCTTGGCACACTTCTACGGCAAAATCGGTCTCGGTCTGACTAAAACTCTCAGGGCTGTACTGAAAAATCCACTCGGTCTCAGGATAACGCCCCGCAATGTCTCTTAGCAAAGTCGCTCCACCCACCGCAATCGCCTTAATACCGTCCTTGTCAAGCTGATAGACCTTATCACGTTGCACCCTTGACGTGCTGTTATAAACGTGAACAATGGCACGTTTTGCCCCTTTTAGGCTCTCAAAGGTACGCTCAATCAAATGCTCACGAGCCTGTACAAGCACCTGCAAAGTAACATCATCAGGCACATGGTTTCCTTCAATAAGTAAGCGTGTAAAATCAAATTCTACTTGGGCAGCAGACGGAAAACCAATCTCAATCTCTTTAAACCCAACCGCCACGAGCAACTTAAAAAAGCGTAATTTTTGCTCAATGGTCATGGGGTCAATCAAGGCTTGGTTGCCGTCTCGCAAATCCACGCTCGCCCAAATTGGGGCTTTTTCTATGCGTCTGTCGCACCAAGTGCGGTCGGGCAGGTTTGGGGCAAATTCAAAGGGGCGGTATTTGGTAAAATCAAACGCAGGATTTTTTGGGGTGATTTTGGGTGTTGTCATGTCTAGGCTCGCTATATTTTTTAAATTAAAACCGTTCGTGGTGATCTTGTCGAACCACAAGGGTTTTCCTACCCTTCGATAAACTCAGGACAAACGGGAAACCTTAATAAATCATTGTATTATCATACCAAAATTTTGCACTAATTTTTACCAATTTTACAAAAGTTTTTGGCATATCTTAGCCATATTTACCAAAAAATGATAAATTTATGGTAAAATCCGCCAAATTTTGATGAATTTCCATAATGAGTGCCATTAATCTAGACCCCATTGACCATAAAATCCTAAAACTACTCACGGACAACGCTCGCCTTGCTGTTGCCGACATCTGTGAGCAGGTCAATCTGACCGCCACACCTGTCATTCGCAGGATTAAACGGCTTGAAGACATGGGTGTTATCACAGGTTATCACGCCCACACGTCCGCTCGCTCGCTTGGCAATACATTGTCCGTCTTTGTGGCGGTCAGTATGGATATACACACCGCCGAACGCTTTGGCGAATTTGAAAATCACATCAAAACCTTTGATGAAGTGGTGTCATGTAGCCTTGTTACAGGACGGTCGGAAGATTATCTATTAAAGGTGGTGGTGCGTGATATGAGTCATTATGAAGAGTTTTTACTCCATAGGCTGAGCAAAATTGATGGGGTCAGTCAGCTTCATACCAGTTTTGAGTTAAGAGAGGTTTTTACTCGGGTTGCCACCTAAAATGTTAATGAAAAAATATATCATTAACCACTTAAAATTATGCAAATTAATAAGTATAATATCCAGAATTTATCCACAGTAATCACCCATGCAAAATCAATACCCCCTATCGGTCGTCATGATTGTCAAAAATGAAGCCAAAAATTTGGCAATCAGCTTGCCTGCCCTAGACGGCTTGGCGGACGAGATTATCATCTTAGATAGCGGCAGCACCGACAACAGCCTTGAAATTGCCGAACAATATGGGGCAAAATGGCACGTCAATACCGACTGGCAAGGCTTTGGCAGGCAGCGACAAATTGCCCAATCTTATGCCACAGGCGAGTGGATACTGGCATTGGATGCTGATGAAGAGATAACCGATGAGCTAAAACAGAGCGTTTTGGCGGTCATCAAAAATCCCCCTGCTGATACGGTATATGGTATCAAACGCATAGACTGTATTTTTGGATATGAGATTGACAACAGGCTATGGGCGGTCAAGGCTCATTGGCGACTGTATCCCAAAAAACACAATTATGACGATAACTTAGTGCATGAATCGGTCGTGCTAAATGGGGCAAGTACTGCCACACTTGACGGCTTTATGAGACATCATACGGCAGACACACCCCTATTTTGGCTCACCAAACGCCTAGAATACGCCAAAGCATGGGCGGACGATAGGCACAGACAGGGCAAAAAAGGCAAATTTAGCAAGGTGATTTTAAACCCATTTTGGGCGTTTTTTAAGCAGTATTTTGTGGACGGTCGTTTTTTGCAGGGCAGATATGGGCTGATTTACTCGCTCATGTTTGCCCAATACACCTTTAATAAATATGCCATTTTGTACGATTTGACCCACAACCAAGCCGAACAAGCGTTTTTAAAATCAGTAGAATTTACCAAAACTCTTACGCCTATTGACTTAACCGAAAAAAAAAGTACGCTGTCGCTTGTCATGATTTGCAAAAACGAATCTAAGCACCTAAAAGCGTGCCTTGATACCGTGCATGATTTGGTAGATGAAATCATTATCCTAGATAGCGGTAGCACCGATGATACTCGCAAGATTGCTGAATCTTTTGGGGCAAAATGGTACCTCAATACCGACTGGCAAGGCTTTGGTAAACAACGCCAACTTGCTCAGTCCTACGCCACGAGCGATTATGTATTGGTGCTGGATGCGGACGAACGCCTTGACCAAGAATTAAGGCTGTCTATCGCCGACGTGTTAAGACAGCCTGTACAGACGGATAAGGTCTTTGCCATTGCTCGGGTCAATACCTTTTGTGGTGTGGAGGTTCAGCCACGCTCATGGTACACCGACAAGCTTGCTCGGCTCTATACTCGCACGCATTTTAAATATTCGGATTTAGAAGTCCATGAATCACTTGACCAACAAGGCGTGCCAAGCGTGGTACTAAAGGGCTATTTGCCCCACATTACCAACGACAATCTACACCATTTTTTGGTAAAAAACATCCGATACAGCTTTGATTGGGCAAAAGAAAAATACACAAAAGGCAAAACGGTAAGCATGGCAGGACTGCTCGCTCGCTCGTGGTTTTCGTTTGTGCGTGAGTACATTATCCGTGCAGACTTTATGGGCGGAGCGTATGGCTATATCTTGGCGGCAGCGTCTTTGGGCTATACGTTCGATAAATACATCATGCTGTGGCAGATGAATCGGTCTAACAAGAATAAATAAAATAGGAACATCATTATGCATTCCACCAACATCATTCCTGTCATCATGGCTGGCGGTAGCGGTACTCGGCTATGGCCCTTGTCAAGAACTAAATACCCAAAACAATTTCTTACTTTGGGGCTGGATGAACACACTCTACTGCAAAAAACCGTTCTGCGTTTAAAAGAATTAAATTGTGCTGAACCCATATTAATCTGCAATGAAGAACATCGTTTTTTAGTAGCAGAACAAGTGCGTAAGATTGGTGTTCATCCAACCATTATTCTTGAACCTGTTGGCAAAAATACCGCCCCTGCAACTGCTTTGGTGGCATATCACCTAAAGAAAAATGACGATGCCGTCATGCTTGTGTTGCCTGCTGACCATGTCATCAATGATGAAAAAGCATTTACCGAAAGTATCATCAACGCCCATGAGCTTGCCCTGCAAGACAACATGGTCACTTTTGGCATCACGCCCACACATCCCGAGACAGGTTACGGCTACATCAAACAAGGCAAAGCCTTATTACACGGGCACCATATTGACACCTTTGTAGAAAAGCCCGATTACGCTACCGCCCAAAACTACCTGAAAAGCGGAGATTTTTTGTGGAATAGTGGGATGTTCATGTTTAAGGCAAGTCAGTATCTAAAGGAGCTGGCCACTCATGCGCCTGATATTGCAGACGTATGCCAAAAAGCCATGCTAAACACCCAGAAAGACTTGGATTTTATTCGCATTGATAAAGCCATTTTTGAAAGCTGTCGCTCTGACTCTATTGATTATGCCGTCATGGAGAACACCAACAATGCAGTGGTTGTTGCTTTAAATGCAGGCTGGAGCGATGTTGGTTCTTGGTCGGCATTATGGGACATCCAAACCAAAGACCAAGAAAACAATATCTTAATTGGCGATGTCATCACCCACAACAGTCATAATAACTATGCTCATAGTGAAAATCGCCTAATCACTTTGGTGGGGGTGGAGAATTTGGTCGTGGTTGAAACCAAAGATGCCATTTTGGTTGCAAATAAAGACCACGCCCAAGACATAAAGCACATTGTTCAAAAAATCAAGAACAACGACCGATACGAACACGACATTCATCGAGAAGCGTATCGCCCTTGGGGTCATTATGACAGCCTTGCCAAGGATACAGGCTATCAAGTCAAGCACATCGTTGTCAATCCCGGCCAAAAGCTGTCTTTGCAAATGCACCATCACCGCTCTGAACATTGGATTGTGGTAAATGGCACCGCAAAAATCCATAAAGCAGATAAGAGTTTTTTATTAGCAAAAAACGAGTCGGTATATATCCCCCTTGGTGAAACCCATTCTTTGGAGAACCCTGGTAAGATTCCACTGGAGATTATCGAAGTGCAATCTGGCGACTACTTGGGCGAAGATGACATCGTTCGTTTTGATGACATTTATGGTAGGACTGGCAATGGCAATTCCTAAAATCATTCATCAAACCTATAAAACCCAAACGCTGCCAACACCCATTGCTCCGATTGTTGCCGAACTTAAGGATAAAAATCCTGATTGGGAATACCGTTTTTATGATGATGCTGCTGTATTGGCATACATCAAGGTACATGACGATGGTCGGATTTTGGATGCTTATCATCGCATCAATCCTGTCTATGGAGCAGCCAAAGCCGATTTATTCCGCTATTTGGTACTCTACCATGAAGGCGGTGTATATCTTGACATCAAAAGCACTTGCATCCATCCATTAAGTGAAGTCATCAAGCCCGATGATAACTTTATTGTTACCCAATGGCAAAATGAAGCAGGGCAAAAAGACGAAGGCACGGGTAAATTTTTATATCTTACCGAAGAGCTTGGCATCAAAGATGGCGAATACCAACAATGGTTTATCATCTGTGAAAAACATTCACCCGTCATGAAACATATATTAGATTCAGTCGTGGATAACATTTTAAATTACCGAGCATGGCACTATGGTGTGCATAGTTATGGCAAGCGTGGCGTATTGTTCGTTACAGGTCCCCTTGCATACACCAAAGCCATTCACGAAATAAAACATTTACACTCCATTCGCTTTGAAAGATTTGATAAAGACATCGGCTTTGTTTATAGCGCCTTAGAGTCTAATACCGCTCACACAAAAGTCCTAAAAGGGCATTATGCAAGTCACAAAGGCTATGTGGTGAATCAAGGCACTTGGCTTAATTTTTTATCCAGCACATACATCGTTTTCGCCAGACTCTTTAAAAACACCCTAAAATCCATGGGCAAATTTAAAGAATAATTTTCTCCACCCAAGAGAGTCATTATGATTTGGATTAACATCTCAAATATTTTATTTGAAACCAAATTCTCTGGCATTGCTCGCACCGAATACGAGTTATGCCTGTACGCTTACCAATTGCAACAACAAGGAAAAACCATCGGCTTTTGTACATTTGATGACCGCATGGGTTTTGTGATTATTGAAAATGAAAAATTACGCCAAACATTACAAAACTTAAAAAATGGCAATTATCCACAGACAACCAAGCCTAAGTTTCCTGAGAAATTTAAAAGAAGTGTTTTAAAAAGAATTAATAAAATCAAATTTTTATTTGGTATTGTTAATCATTGCTTTAATGATAATGACACGATTATCGGTGTTGGGCAAAAACTTGGTCATCTTGAAATGCGTTCTTTTGCATTCGTCAAAAAAAGAAAGGATATTACTTTAAAAGTTTTGTGCCATGATTTAATTCCCATTAATTATCCCCAATATTTTTTTAATGCCAATACTCAATTATTTTTTGAGTACATAAAAGAAGCTGCCAAAGTGGTGGATATTTTCTATTGCAATTCTAACTTTACCAAACATGAACTTATAGATTATTATTAAAAAAATAACCTACCACTTGTCCCCATGCAGGTTTTAACCTTGGGTTGTGATTTGCATACCAAAGCAGATAGTGGTAGTGATGATACTTTTATACAATCTTTAATCCATGAACCTTATTTGCTGTTTGTTTCCACCATTGAGATTCGTAAAAACCATGCCTTGATTTATGAGATGTATCTTCAATTATTAGAAAAAGGCATTGACCATTTGCCAAAAGTTTATTTTGTTGGCAGGCAAGGCTGGAAAGTTGATGAACTATTACATAACCTAACCACCGATGAACGCATTAAAGACAAGATTGTCATGCTAAATAACATTACTGACCACCAACTCATCACTTTATTTAAACATTGTTGGTTTACGCTATATCCTTCATTTATCGAAGGTTATGGCTTACCTGTGGCAGAATCCCTCTCTATGGGCAAATACTGTTTAGCATCAAATGCAGGTGCCCTGCCAGAAGCAGGTGGTGATTTTATTGACTATGTCAGTCCGCATGATGTCAATGCTTGGTGTGATAAGTTCTTGTTTTTAATCAATAATCCCGATTACATCACCCAAAAAGAGCAGCACATAAAACAACATTATCAGCCCATTTCATGGCAAAATTTTGCCAAACAAATATTTAATAATGAAGTCATGGACTAACCTAACCTAACACCCCATCCCAAACCCCGCGGACAAACTCACGAGTCTCCTGCCAAGTGTCGTCTTGGACGATGATTTTTTGCTCCATCAGAGCAAGTTCATGGGTTTTTTTGCGTAGATTTAGATAGCTTTGGATTAATTTCTCGCAGCGCTCCACGCTCCACAGCCCAGTTTTCGCTACTTCCTCAAAGATACGAACATTATCCGACCATATGGCCAGGTTCGGGTAATCATGAGCAAAGGCAAGCACCACATACTGCGCCAAGAACTCAATATCCACCAGACCGCCAAAGTCCTGTTTTAGATGGAATTGATACTCCGCCCTCCCACTGTCTTTATTGCCCAGATGGGTTTGCATCTTTTGGCGCATCTCGATGACATCCGTACGCACTTTCGCCTTATCATAAGGCTTGGTTAGAATGTCAGTGCGAATCTTATCAAAGCTTGCCATCACGCGCACATCCCCAGCGATGGCACGCGCCCGCACCAACGCTTGATGTTCCCATGCCCACGCCTTGTCATGCTGATACATCTCGAACGCATGCGAAGAGACCACCATCACGCCAGCATTACCCGAAGGTCGAAGCCTCATGTCAATCTCATAAGCGCGACCATCGCGGGTCTGTGTGGTCAGATAGGTGAGAATCTTTTGGATCAGGCGAGAGGCGAATTTCATGCCGCTCACCGCACGCTCACCATCCGTGTCTGCCTTTTCATCGATCTCATGTAAGAACACCACATCCAAATCGGAGGCGTAAGACATCTCAATGCCACCAAGCTTGCCATAGCCAATGATTGCAAAGCCAATGTGCGCATGACTTGCTCTCTCGCCATTTTGTAGCATTGGATAGCCGTGCTTACACACCAATTCATCAAAGGCACGATACAGTGCTGACTCCACCACCACCTCAGCGATGAACGTTAAGCTGTCAGAAACTTTCATGATATGACGCAGCCCCAACACATCGGCAGTCGCCACAGCCAAAACTTGAGTCTTTTTAAATAATCGAATATTTGCCAAATAACTTTCATCATCAAAACGCTCCACCCGAAGCAAGCTTTGACGCAGAATGTCGGCAAGTTCTGCTTTATCGGGCAAATGCAAATAGCGCTTTTGTAAAAAGTTATCCAGCAGCATGGGGTATAAAGCCAGCTCTTTGGCGATCCATGGACTTGCTGACAACATCGGGATGAGCGCAATGGTGGCATTTGGGTTCTCAGCGATCATCACAAGATAAATCGAGCGGCGACATATCGCCTCAAGCAAGCTCACCAACCTTGATACTGCCATGTCTGCACGCTCTACACCATCTTTTTTGGCGTGCTCTAATAGCGCGTGTAATATGATGGGATAGGCAGATTCTAGGCGGGATTTTGGTTCATCATCCAGACCCTGCACCAACTTTGATGACATGAATTCATCAAGCGCTTGTACGCTTTCATCACTTAGCACGTCTTTGATTTCTTGCCAAGCATCCTTAGTGTCACTGAGCTCCTGGGTAGGACTTTGACGATCCGTCACCATGCGCTCAAAAGGCACAGACACCTTTTGCCGATGCGTGTCAAGCACCTGCCGAAAATCATCAACACCATCAAACCCCATAATCTGAGCGATGGCAGTTAATTCATCGAGGTCGTCAGGAAGTTTTTGAGTTTGTTTGTCGTGGCGTGCTTGGATGGCGTGCTCTAGCCGTCTTAAGAATCGATAAGCTGACGCCAACTCATCCGCCTCAGCGCGGGACAGATAATCAAACTCATCAAGCACACCGATGGCAGCAAGACAGGATAAATTCTCTCCGAGCGCCGCCTGATGGCCACCATATATCAGTGCGAATGCCTGCACGATAAATTCAATGTCACGAATACCACCAACACCCAGCTTGACATTATCTAGATCCTGACGCTGCGTCTGCTGGCTGACGATCATCGACTTCATCTCACGCAGCGCACCGAACGCACTGTAGTCAATATAATAACGATAGACGAAGTTCTTGCGCAGATTGAGTATTTGGGTCAAGAACGGCTCAGAAACCTCATTCACTACTCGTGCTTTTAGCCAAGCAAATCTCTCCCAAGTACGTCCATGCTGACCAAAATACTTCTTAAGTGCGGCCGTCGTCATCACAAGCGGCGAACCATCACCCCACGGGCGCAGTCGCATGTCCACTCGAAACACAAAGCCATCTGCCGTCACCTCATCGAGCAGACGGATGATGCCACGACCCAGATTGGTCATGAATTTTTGATTGTCGATGCTTTTTCTGCCGTGTTCGCTCGTGTCAGTCTCGCCCACACCCTTATGAATAAAGATCAAATCAATATCACTGGATAAATTCAGCTCCATCGCACCCAACTTACCCATGGCGATCACGGCGAATTCATCTACCTGTTTTCGCCCCTCGACCACCGTCATCGGCACGCCATATCTCTCAACCAACCTATCATAGACGTGGTTTTTGGCATGGCAGATGCAGGCGTTGGTAAATTCTGAGAGCTCACCCATCAACTTTTCAAGCTCTATCACGCCCAGCGCATCCTGCCAGACCCATTTTAGCATGAGTAGATTACGAAGCTGTCTAAACCCTGTCATGACAGCGTTTTCATCGGAATGCGCTGCAAAACGCCCAATCAGCACATCAAAATCACCTCGGGTCAACGCACGCTCAAAGCCAAACTCCCCCAAGAATGCTTGTGCCTCGTCAATTTTTTTATCGTACACTGAGTAAGCAAAAGGACTGGCAAGACTTAGAATCTCAAGCTCGGTTTGATTGGGTGTGAATACAGATGTCATCATGATGGATAAATTTTAAAAAGCCGCTCAATTTTTGCCATTTTACACCAAAAATTAGGCTATAATAAGCATAAATTTGGTGATTTTTTGATTTATGGCAACTTTATTACTCATCACTTCAAGCCCTCACAGCAACCAGAGCAAACAGGCACTACACACCGCCCAAGAACGCTTAACAGCTGGCGAGATGCTTAGCGTATTTTTTTATGGTGATGGCGCATATACAGCCAGCCGCCTACTTTGGCAAACCGCCGATGTGCCCAGCATTAGCGATGAATGGGTGAAACTTTCAAAGCAGCACAATCTAGACCTACCCGTCTGTGTCAGCACGGCATTGGCGCGCGGTATTACTGATGTCGATAACGCCAATCGACACGGTCTTAATGGCGATAATCTACGCGCGCCCTTTCGCCTGGTTGGGCTATCAGAGTTGGCATTACGGATTGATGACGGCGCCACCGTGATTCAGTTTTAGTGAGAGATTGGCATGAGATTCTTAATCAATATAAAATCAGACAGTGAGCTAATCACTTATGAAGCGATCGCGTTAGGTTTTACCCTAGCAAGCTTCGATCACGAGGTGCAGTTTTATTTTGCGGACAAGTCTAATGTTATCTTAGCAGATAAGGAATCGCGCCTCTATGGCATGGTTCAATCGCTTGAACTGTACGACCTGCCCAAGGCTTGGACGACGTTTGATGTTAATCAATTCGATGATGCTATCAAGGACATGCTTACACAGACAGAAAGTGCGCAAGTTGATTTGTCTTTATTTGACAGCATATTGGAGTTTTAATGACAGACTTAGTATTAGATGCTGATGGACACCTCCAAGACCACACACAATGGACGCTAAGTGTCGCACAGACTTTGGCGGATGCGCTGGATGTCGAGCTTACCGATGTTCACTATCGAATCTTAATGCAAGTGCGGGCTTTTTTTGATAAATATCATCACAGTCCCGCCACACGCCCACTTATCAAGCATTTATCATCTACCCTACCCGATGATGAGATTAATAATGCCAAATTACAAGCATTATTTAACACAGGCCTAGTGGCACGTCACGTGAATCGCATCGCAGGACTGCCCAAGCCACCGAATTGCCTATAAAACCTAAAGCTAAATAACCCTAAACAAAAAGGCGATGCACAAAACATCGCCTTTAATATTAAAACCGATCAATCCTCAGGACGAGACGATAGTCGATGATAACCCACACTCTCGCCAACATCTCCCGTAAAGTCAAGCTGTCGCCATATCTCATACAGGCAGATAGACACCGAATTGGCAAGGTTAAGGCTGCGAGACTCTGGCAGCATCGGCAGCCTTAGCCAATTATCCGAACCGATGTCATCACGCACATCCTGAGGCAGACCGTCCGTCTCAGAACCAAATACAAGCGCAACATCACCGCCATCAACATGGTTAAAATCATATTCATAGAAAGAATGGCTAAACTTCGTCGTCATCGCAACCATCTTATGAATACCCTGAGCCCTCAGCGCATCTCGGCATTCTCTCCAGTTCTCATACACCCGCATTTGGGCGTATTCGTGATAATCCAGCCCTGCTCGTTTTAGCTTGGTATCATCAAGTTCAAACGCCAAAGGTCGTACCAAATGCAGCTTTGCACCTGTATTTGCACACAGACGGATGATATTGCCGGTGTTATTTGGAATCTTGGGTGAAAATAATACAATATGGATAGTGGTCATGGTCTTGGATTAATAAACTTTTAAGTTGACATTTAATAACTTAAAGTTACATACAATTACACAAAGTTGTTCAAAATTTCGCTAATATAAGTTTAAGTTCATTAAAAAAGAACTTATTCCAACCCCAATTTTTTAAGGAAATTCCCATGAAAAAACTAATCATCGCTGCTGTTGCTGCTGCTTTTGTTCTAACTGGTTGCAACACCGTTAAAGGTCTTGGCAAAGACGTATCAAAAGCTGGCGACGCAGTAACTGACGGCGCACAAAAAGTTCAAAACAAAATCTAATTTCTTTTGAAATTATCAATAAAATGCTGAAATTAATCAAGTTTCGGCATTTTATTTTTGGCGTAAATCAATCAAAAATTAACGATTAGTTCATTGCCAAAACATCATAAAAATAAACGCACCAAATGATTCACATATCTAAAGCCCATGGCTGTTGGGCTTAGTAGGTTAGCGTCATGCACCATAAAGCCCTCGTGCTGTAATGGCAAAAGCTCATTATCAATCGTACTGACAAACAGCCCCGTACGCTCCTCAAACATCTGCGTGCTAGCACCATGGCGCAATCTTAGTGCATTCATCATAAATTCAAATGGCAGATTTTCTTCGTTGATTTTTTCAAAATTTACCATCTTGGGCGCTGATGATTCGGCATGCATATAGTCCTTGGGTAGGCGCGATTTATGAAAGCGATAAATGCCATCATCATGCTCAGGATGTCCATGCAATGTAACTTTACCGTGCGCGCCTGCACCGATGGCTAGATAATCCCCAAACTGCCAATAATTAATATTGTGCTTGCATGGTGTATCATCCTTGCCTGTCCATGCTGACACTTCATAATTATCAAAGCCATGCTCAGTCAGTAACGCACGCCCTGATTCTTCGATTGACTCCAACACATCCTCTTCGGGCAGATCAGGAGGTGCACGATAAAAGGCCGTATTAGGTTCAATGGTCAGCTGATACCATGAGATGTGCGTTGCGCCAGCGTCTATGGCTGTTTGTAGGTCATGAACCGCAAAGTCTGCCGTCTGATTCGGCAGCCCATGCATCAGATCTACATTAATACGGCGAAATCCTGCTTGCTTGGCATTGCGAATGGCATTGATGGCTTGGTTGGGATTATGAATGCGCATAAGTACTCCCAGCGCCTCTTCATTAAAGGTCTGCACACCAATGGACAGTCGATTAATCCCAAGCGCCAGATACTCCTCAAAAGGCGCATGCTCTACCGTACCTGGATTAACCTCAAGTGTAATCTCACAATCATCTGCAAAGTCGTACATCGCACGCAGCGCATCGAATAATCTTGCAAATTCATGAACGGGCAATAGTGACGGCGTACCGCCACCGATGAACACCGAATGAATCTGACGCCCTTGCACAAAAGACAGCTGAGAACGCGCATCCAAAATCATCGCATCCACATAGTCAGAGAATGGCGCAGTCAGCACAGCATCATCAGGTGAATCGGGTAGCGCATGTGAATTAAAATCACAATACGGACATTTCTTCACACACCACGGGATGTGAATGTATAATGACAAAGGAATACGTTCGGGCAGCAGCTCCAAAAGAGGATTCATCAATCATCACTCTTAGGATTATCAACAACATCGGCAGGCTTAAAATCAAACTGATTTAGTTTAAATTTAATCCCGACGTGATCTTCGAGCGCAGGCAGGTTAAAAGCATCATTCTCGCTAACAAAGCTGATAGACACACCAGTGTGCCCTGCGCGCCCTGTACGACCGATACGATGTACATAGTCGTCAGGCATATCAGGCAAGGTATAATTAACCACATGGGTCACATCATCAACGTGAATGCCACGCCCTGCCACGTCTGTCGCGACCAGAATATTTACTTCGCCCTCTTTAAAGCGCTGTAGATATCTTTCTCGTTTTTGCTGGGCGACATCGCCTGAGAGCATGGTAACTTCAAATTGACGGCGCAGATTGTCATACAGACGCTTTACCTGATCTTTACGATTGGCGAAGACGATGGTTTTTTTGACATCACTACCTGAGAGAATCTCTCTTAGTGCCGACATCTTTTCACGTTCAGTCAGCAGATAAAACTGCTGATCAATGGCTTTATTGGTTTTACTCTCAGGTGCAATCTCCACAAAAGCAGGATTATTAAGCCAGCGATACGCCAAATTCATCACATCAGTATTGAATGTCGCTGAGAATAGCAGGCTTTGGCGATGGGTATTGGCAGGCATGTGTCGCACAATGCGCTTAATATCAGGGATGAATCCCATGTCAAGCATGCGATCAGCCTCATCAAGTACAAATACCTCAACCCGATCCAAGAATAGAACGCCTTTTTGCACCCAATCAATAATACGACCCGGTGTACCAATCAGAATATCAAGTGGGCGACACTCAAGCTGCTTGGCTTGTTTGTCAAAATCGGCACCACCTGTAATACACAGATTATAAAGGTCGCTAAATCTGGTCAGCTCTCGGCAGTCAGCATAGATTTGCTGCGCCAATTCACGCGTTGGCGCCAGAATAAGCGCACGCGGCTCACCTAAGAATCTTCGCTCATCCTCGCCAAAAGGACGCTTTAACAACGACTCAATAATAGTAATCAAGAACGCCCCTGTCTTGCCAGTGCCAGTCTGAGCCTGACCAATGGCATCTTGATTGGCAAGCGTATGCGGTAGAATCTGAGACTGAATGGGTGTCAGATTCTCAAAATTCAGCGCACGAATCGCCTTTAATGTCGTCTCAGACAATGGCAAATCATGAAATTTTACAAAACCTGATGGAGTAGTTGTGTCTTTATTGGCTTGATGGCTCAAATTGATATCCTTAGTTATTTTTGGCCGGGCTGTATTTTCTTGAGTGCTTGCTCAGCTTCTTTCTCGCCAAGCAAAATACCCAGACAAGCAAGGCCTGATTCTATGGCATTGGCTTGAACGATTTCGCGTTTTTTGTCATCAGCGGTTTGGATTGGCTGCTTATAGATGATGGTTGATAAGCTGTCTTGCCAGAATTCTTTGACGAATGCGGTTACTTCATCATTGCCATGCTGCTTAATCAAATCAGCAGCGACTTCGTCCATGGTTTTTTTGGCTTCGGCTTCTGAGATGTTTGATTGATGCATGGCAGAGATGTTGAATATACCCTCAGACACGACATCACAGATGTTTAGTGCACCTTCTTCTGCGTTGGTTAGTGCATCTGCGCCTTTGTTGTCAGCAGCCATGGCTGATGCACTCATTGTCACTGCCAATGCGCCGATTGCTAATTTTTGTGCAAACTTCATCTGATTACTCCTAAATTGTCACATAAAAATGCCACCACAATAGCATATTGTATCAATTTATGCAAATGATTTGCAAAATTATCTAAGCAATTCGGAGTGCTCAAAGCAACAAAAAGCCCGCCAAAATAGCGGACTTTTACGGGTCAAAAAAAGCGTTACAGCTTGCTTACTTCTTCAGCTTGCAATCCTTTATCACCCTCAGTCACGACAAATTCCACAGCCTGACCTTCTTTTAAAGAGCGATAGCCCTCGCCAAGAATCGCGCGGAAATGCACAAAAACATCCTCACCTGTAGCACGTTGAATGAAACCAAAGCCTTTGGAATCATTAAACCACTTTACAGTACCTTGTTCACGAACTGACATATTTCATTCCTATCGATAACGCTTGTTACGCCAAAGCCTAAGCAAGCAAGTTGAGCAAGTCGGGCAAACACCCACACCTTAAAAACACCCATTCACTGTCATGGCTAATACAATCACACGCTTTGCTAGACAATTACAAAAAACCACATCTGCGAATAACTGCTGTAAATTATCATATCAATGATAAACCAAGAATACAAGTGTTTTTGTGGAATAATGACTGAAATTTTCCATCAATATCGTCAATACACCCAAAATACTCACAAATCTGATAAAATAAAGCAAATTCATCAAATCAAGCAATCAATATGGAACAAATCACCCCATCCAAGAAGATTCTTCTCATCAACGGTCCCAACTTGCACCTATTGGGCAAGCGCGAACCTGAGATCTACGGCACGACCACTTTAAATGACATCATAGAGCGACTCACCAAGACAGCCAAATCGCACGGCATTGAACTCATCAGCCTACAATCGAACCACGAGGGCGACATCGTTGATGCTGTTGGCAATCTGGGTCTGCTTTGTGAATCGCCCATTGATGCTGTTATCATCAATCCTGCAGCACTCACTCATACCTCAGTCGCCATTCGAGATGCGCTATCAGCCATCAATAAGCCTTTTATTGAAGTGCATCTGTCCAACGTGCACGCTCGTGAACCGTTTCGCTCACATTCGTATTTTTCGGATAAGGCGGTCGGCGTCATCTGCGGACTTGGTGACATGGGTTATGACATGGCGCTTATGTGGTTTTTAAAAAATCTCTACAAAATCAACCTTTCACATTGAGTACTTATACCCGATGAAAAAGCCCTAAATTTAGGGCTTTTTTATTAATCCAGTACAGGATTGATCGTTGGGATTTTGTTGCTAAATTTTGGGTTAAAGGTTTGCACTTGTGGGGCGGTCGGCAAGCCAATATCGGCAAGTTTTTCGCTCACGCCGACTTGGATATTATCCCCTTCAAACAGCCTCTCATCGTCCGTCCGCTCGGTTTTAAGACTTTCAAAATCAAACAGTTCACGGTCAGCAAGCTGGCTTGGGGCGACATTTTGCAAGGCTTTAAACATACTGGCTAGGCGTTTTGGGTGGGCATTATCCCACTCCCGAAGCATGTCATTGATCATCGCCCGTTGCAGGTTTTCTTGCGAGCCACACAGCCCACAAGGGATAATGGGAAACTGCTTATAATTGGCGTATTTAATAATGTCCTTTTCAGCAACATAGGCAAGCGGACGGATTAGCACATTTTGCTTATCATCGGATAATAGCTTAGGGGGCATGGCTTTTAGACTTCCGCCATGAAACAAATTCAAAAAGAAAGTCGCCAAAATATCATCACGATGATGACCCAGAGCAATCTTAGTCGCCCCAATCTGCTTGGCAAAACCGTACAGCGAGCCACGTCTTAGGCGAGAGCAAGCCGAGCAGTAAGTTTTACCCTCTGGCACAACCGATTTTACAATGCTATAAGTATCCTTTTCTAGGATATAATGCGGAATGCCTTGTTTGGATAGGTATTGGGGCAGGACGTGCTCTGGGAAATTGGGCTGTTTTTGGTCAAGATTGACCGCCACAACATCAAAGTTAATCGGAGCAATACGTTTTAAAAACAGCAATATATCAAGCAACGTAAAGCTGTCCTTACCGCCCGAGATACACACCATGACGACATCCCCGTCTTCAATCATGTTAAAATCCCGAATCGCCCATGATACTTCTTTACGCAGTTTCTTTTGTAATTTTTTAAAGCGCGCGGATTTAATACCGTCATCAAAGTCATGTTCATCATCACCGTCCGTGTCCGTCTCTCGCTCGCTATCGGTAGATAAGGCGTGAACGATTTCAGAATGACTGTCTACATCGTTTAGGATTTCTTGATTTAAAATGTCATCGTTTAAGGTTTGGCTGTCGGTCATGGCTGTTTCTCAAATTTCTTTAAACATCATTGATCTTAAAATAAACATCAAGATTTCGGTTTTACCGTATATTTTTTAGGTTTGTCAGTCTGCGCGGTTTCGATTGGCACGGCAACCAATTTACCGTCAATCTTTTCATAGCGAACTTTTGGCTTGTCTGATTTTGGCGTATTAGTTTGACCATTAAAATCTCTGTCGCGATGATCTCTTTTAAAGTCTTTTGTGCTACCAAAACTTTCTTTAGCATTCGTTCTAAAGCCACCTTTAAAATCATCTGATTTTTTATCACGTCTTTTAAAGTCATCGCGTTTGGCGCCAGATTTTTTGAAGTCTTTAGAATCATCTTTGAATCGATTCTTTTTGAACTCGTCTTTTTGTGTGTGGCGTCTTGCATGATAAGCTTCATCATCTGCGATCTGAGCTTTAGCATCGAATTGATCAGATGGCTGACTGATGGTTTTTTTGCCATTTTTGTGGCGGATTTGATAGCTTTGATGGATGGGTTTTTTCGGATTGAAGTCAAACCCGATGGTCTTATCCGTGATACACACCACGTCATAGCGAGCGTTTAGGCTCTCATCCAATTCAAAACGCGTGTAGTTGTTGCTAAAATACAGCACGCCATCAGCAGACAGGCGGTTCATCGCACGATTAATCAGGGCAACATGATCCCTTTGAACATCGAAGGTGCCTTTGAATTTCTTGGAGTTTGAGAAAGTCGGTGGATCGATGAATATCACATCGTACTGCTCGGTGTGCTCTTTGATCCATTCAAAGACATCAGATGCGATGAACTGATACTTTTGCCCGCTTTCATATTCAGCATCCAGCACTAGGCCATTTAGGGCGAAATTCTGCTTACCCCAATCTAGGTAGTTGGCGGACAAATCCACGCTCGTGACCGATCGCGCGCCCGCCATTGCGGCGTGTACACTTGCTGTACATGTATAGGCGAATAGGTTTAACACACGCTTGGCACGGCTGGCGTTAGCGACGATTTGACGCATGTTTCGATGGTCAATGAACAGCCCCGTATCTAGATAATCGGTGAAATTCACATACAGGTACGCCCCATGCTCACGCGCGACGTACATTTTTTTGCGCTTGGTGTCCGCATTGGGATTTTTGGTGTATTGCTCATTGCCCGATTGTCTGGCGCGTGTCTTAATAAACACATCTTCACGGAACACGCCCAGCACTTCGCGCACCCCATTTAACACCAGATTGAATCGAGCCTTCGCGACATCGGCAGGAATTTGCTTAGGTGGTGCGTATTCTTGCACATGCACCTTATCATCATACAGGTCAATCGCGACATTATAATTCGGCAGATCAGCATCATAAACACGCAGATTGGTGACGTCATCAGTCTTAGCAAGCTTCTTTAGATGCGCCAAGTTCTTTTGGAAGCGGTTGATGAATTCTTGCGATTCTTCATTACTAATTTCGCGCTTAACGAAACTCTCAATTAAGCTGTCTTTTTTGGACAAATCAAGCGCCCCATGACGGAAATACACCGTCAGCGCGCCATTATGACAGCGCAGTGTCTTAGGGTCGATGATCGGTAGCGTATCGACATGCTCTACATGACTGCCCAGCACTGCCATGTCAGCACGGGTCACGTCTGCCTGCATCAGCCCGTCCACCACCGACAAGCCAAGCCCATGATACAGCGGCTTAATAAAATCACTTTCGCCCAGACGCTCACCATAAGGCGGGTTTGTGATGATTAGCGGATGGTCAGCACGGATTTTTGACAATGTGTCTTTTAGCCCTGATACCGCCTTTTGTTGCAGGGTGATGTGGCTGATGATGGGCGCTAGACCCGATGCCAATAAGTTCTGATGACAGGCATGAGTCGCATTGGCATCTGCATCCAATGCGATGACGGTGGGTGGGTTTTGGGCAAGCTTATCTAGATTGGCGTGGAATCTTTCACTGGCACGGCTCACAGCCTCCTGCCAAAGCACATCATCATGATACGCCCAATGATAAAAACCAAACTCCGCTGTTGTCTTATCAAGCCCCACAGGATAGTCGGCACGCATGAGCAATGCTTCTGTAATGAAAGTACCCGACCCACACATCGGATCGATCAGCGCGTCATGCTTGCCAGTATGCCAATTCGATTCATATAATAACGCTGCAGCCAAGTTCTCTTTTAAGGGTGCAGCGGTATTAACCACGCGGTAGCCGCGGCGATGCAGACTGGTGCCTGATAAATCCAAAAAGAGCTCAGCGAACTTATTATTCGCCGCCGCAAAGATATGAAAATCTGGCGTCTTGGAGACGTCAGGACGCTCACCAAATTGCTTATTAAAATTATCCGCAATGGCATCCTTAATGCGTAGCGTGGCGAACTGCTGATTTACGGTTAGGCGCTTATCCGTAGATAGGCGAATGGCGAACGTATCATCCAGACCAAAAACCTTCGCCCAGTCGTATCGCGCAGCGAACTTATAAAGCGCCTCAGGCACATCTTCATCGATAATCTGAGTGTCTAGTGTGCGGGTAACGGTGCGCCCTTTGGCGTCTTTTGAGATTTGGTTAGTGGTTGCTTGCTTTTGTTTGAAATGATATTCGCCGATCGGCAGCAGCACACGGCTCGCCACACGGCTGTACAGACAGATGTGGTAGAAGTTGGCAAGGCTCACTTGCACACGAATACGCCCTGCGCGCAGAATCTCACCCGCCAAGCCAAAGCTATCAAGCTCGATTAATAGCGCATTTTCAAGCCCGTCAGCACAAGTGATGATCAGCTCAAAATCATTAACATCGAACTTCTCAAAAGGATTAATCAGAACAGGGGTGTGACTACTCATAATTTTCTCAAAAATACGCAAGGCAAATAAACCGCCTATTATAGCATATTTTGAATGTATTTTTACTTGATTATTAGATAGCAGTTAGTTTTTGCGAGCAGCAGATTCTAGATCTTCTTCGATGTGCTCTGCTACCTCCACCTGAGTGGTGGGGATGTGCAAGATATTATGATCATCGACGATCAGGCGCATGTGCGGATAAGGCGCTTTAATCCCTGCTTCATCTAGGGCGCGTTTGATTTTCTCGTTGATGTTTTCTTTGATGATCGGGATGCGTGCCACGGATAATGGTGCCACCCAGAATCGCACGATGAAATACACGCCAGATTCGCCGACTTCCGCCACGGTTGCCATTGGTGCAGGATGCTTTAACACTACTTCGTCTTTGGCAAGCGTCTTAACGATGATGCTTCGAGCTTGACTTATATCCGCCTCCAAGGCAATACGCGCTTTGACATCAAAACGAATCATCTTCTTAGAGGTAAGATTAACCACCTCAGACGATGCCACGGTAGCATTTGGAATGATAATAATGATATTATCACGATCAAGAATCTGCGTCGCTCGTAGCGAAATCTTCACCACGCGTCCTTCTTTGTCACCCAAGCGAATCCAGTCACCCACCTGAAATGACTGCTCAATCAAGATGGTAATGCCCGCAATGAAGTTAGCAAGCGTACTTTGGGCGGCAAAACCCACAGCCAAACCCACAATACCAAGACCCGCCACCAACGACACGATGTCAAAGCCAAACTGAGCAAGTACGCTCGCTGTCGTCAGCACTAGGATGATGACAAGAACCATGTTCTTTAGCAGCTGCTCGATGGATGCGTTTAATTCATAATGCTTTAGAACGCTGCTGAGCATCTTGCCCGACATCGTCCACAACACATAATAGAAGCCCGCCCAGCCTGCCGCCTTCGCTGTCGCCTTCACTGTATCTGTATGAAAGCCAATCTGCATCATGATCGCAATAAGACTGGCAACAAACCACGTGTAACGCAGCACGGCACGCATCACGCGCACTTGACGCTGAGATAAGTGTAAAAAAGCACGCGCATGCTTAACGCAATACACCAAAAACCAATAGATAAATCCGATAATCGCAAGCAGAATGACAATCTTAATCATGGTCGCTGCAAATGCAAGACCGCGATCCGCCCAGTTTAAGGTCTGATCATCAAGCGAACCACCCAAAAATAAATACACGCTTTGGTATAAGTCGCGCATGATATTTTCAAAAAACCGAGTGATATTATGGGTGTTCATAATCTAATGGTGGCGTTAAGAGCGGGTTGATGTTAAAATGGCATAATACGCATGGCTTAATGGCCTGTCGCAAGACATCCGTTAAGTTTGCTTATTTTAACAAAATTTAACGCCAAATAACTGCTTTATTTGAATTTTTTCGTCAGTAAATCATGGTTTTTGGCAGATTTTTATTTTTTGGCTATTTAAAATAACAAAACCAAAAAACAACTCTCGATACGACACGGCATAAGTTACTAAGATGAATGGACTGATCACCTTATTACTCATATTAACACCCATGTTCATCGGCTTTGCACTACCTAGCTACGCAAATTGGGCGAGTGTTGCCGAGCGCGCCTTGAATTACCTGGTTTTTTTGATTTTGATTGTGATTGGTATCGAGCTGGGTCTTGTTGAGAATCTAAGCCAAAAAGTCGACGCCATTACGTTATATCTAAGCACGCTGATTGCTCTGACCATTGGTGTAGGAACAGCCGCTCTGATTGCCTTTGATAAGTTTGTGCCGCCCTCTACACATACCCATCATCATAATAACACCAAACCTAAAATCAACTTGCGTGGTAGCCTTGTACAGATTAGCTGTCTGGTAATTGGTTTTGTCATCGCGAAGGTTCTACCGGATAGCCTACTGCCGCCTCATAACACGACTACTGTGTTATTGATGGCGCTATTGTTTTTGGTGGGAGTTAGCCTAAAGGGGTCTGGTGTGACATTAAAAGAAGCCATGCTAAACAAGCGCGGACTTCAGATTAGTGCTGTATTTATAGTGATTACCCTGCTTTCAGGCGTGGTATTTGCACTGCTCTTTGAGGAAGTGTCCATCACTAAGGGTCTGGCCTTAGCTTCAGGGTTTGGTTGGTATTCTCTATCAGGTACCGTGATGACAGACGCCTATGGTGCGGTATGGGGCAGCGTCGCTCTGCTGAATGACTTATCAAGAGAGATCATCGCGCTGATCTTTATTCCGTGGGTCATGCGCTACTCACAGTCAGCCGCGATTGGGCTTGGTGGCGTGACCAGTCTTGATTTTGTCCTGCCAACACTCACCCAAGCAGGCGGCACTAAGATCATTCCAACCATCATCAGTTTTGGATTCATTACCAACATCATCTCACCCATCATGATGGTATTTTTTAGCACACTGGGCTAATTCAATCAACCCTTTAATCCAAAAAAAAGCATGGATAAACCCACCAAGGCATCAATCAATAAAAAAGCGATTGGCTGATCAACTCAACCAATCGCCAAACCGTCATTCTTTCATGCTCATCGCTTCATCAAATACTCTGCGACCGCTTGATAGGCAGGTAATGACCATGGGTCATTATGGGCATTGCTGGCAACAGGGTTTGAAGAGAAACGCACAATTACCATTTTAGCCGCTGGATCAATATAGATGGCTTGACCATGTACGCCACGAGCCATATAGGCACCATGATCGTTATGGGTAACCCACCACATGTTGCGATAACTCCACCCTTTTAGGTTTGGATAGCCACCAGTGGCAAACTTGGCACGATCACCACCACGCATGATGTCTGCGACCACCGATGGAGAAACGATTTGCTTGCCGTTGAAACGACCATTATTACGCATCATCTCACCAAACATCGCCATATCACGCAAATTCATGCTCATGCCACCGCCAGCAAAAGGACTTCCTGCACCATCTACAAGCATGTAAGCATCAACATTCATTCCCATTGGCTTAAAGAAACGCTCAGAGAACAGCACATTCACACTTTTGCCAGTTGCACGAGCGATGATCCACGCCAAGACATCAGTATTGACAGTTTTGTATTCAAATCCAGTGTCATGCGGATGAGTGTCTTTTTTGACTGTGGTCAAAAACTCATACATGCTCTTAGGGCCTTTATAATTTGATGGGTGTACAGGCAACATGGATTTAGAAAACGCATTGATGTCCGAATTAGGATCGGCGTAATCTTCACTATAATCCAAAGAAGCCGTCATGTCCATCACTTGACGAACTGTGGCATCGCCCCATGCAGATTTGGCAAGCTCTGGCACATAGTAAGTAACAGGCTTTGAAGCATCAATCACGCCCTCATGAACCAGTTGGGCTGCCAGCGTACCTGTAAGGCTTTTGGTTACCGACATCAAAATATGCGTACCGTCGATTGGGTCATAAGCTTTGTTTGGCGTGGTTTCATAAACAATCCTTCCATCGTGTAGCACGATCATTGAGTCGCCATAAACTTTACGCACAAAAGCATCTTCTACGGTGATTGGCTGAGTCTGATCGGCTGGTAGAAATTGAGGCATGAACTTAATCTTGCCAATGTTGCCGTCCAATTCAACAGGAAATTTATAAAGATTTTCTCGAGCAGATGCAACGACTTTCGTTGGTGCAAGATTTGGAATGTTGCTAAAAGTCCAACGAAGCTGAGGAAAGTCTCTGGCGTTGAGTATGTTGATGGTTTTGTCCGCAGGTGGTGGAAAGCCCTGCATGATGCCAAGTCCAACAGGCTCTGATTGTACTCCATCTAGTATCGGTGAGGATTCTGCCTCACTCAGCATGGATTTCGGAGTGTTTGACTGATGACCACTATGCTTGGTGCTTGCATTGCTGGTTGCACATGCTGATAATAACAACAGACAACCTGTTGCCAAGGCAAGGTTTGTGTATTTTCGATTAATCATAAAAAAAACCTCCGATTGTTTATTTTACAGTTAAAAAAAATCAAATAACTTCAAGTTAAAAAGCAAATATCGCATCATAAAATTACCATAGGAAAGTAACGACATGCCTTTTATATCCATCAAACATGATAACAAAACTTGGTTGCAACGACATGATGAATGGGGTTAATTTTTGTTATAAATTTGTAGAGTTTGATTGCGTTTCATCATCTCATTCTCACCAAATGCCACGCTTGTTTAAAGATCCGATCAACCATGCCCATTCAAGCTTTTTTACTCTCTAAAATCCACTTGCTTTTTTATTGAAAAACTCCATCAAGGGGCGAATTTTGCCCACCATGTTCACCATTTCCGACCGAATGAATCTCATCGGCTCTTTTTGAAAGACATCGCCCACAAACGCATGATTAATCAATGAAAAACTGTGCATCATCAGCGCGTTTTTCGCACGCCTTGCTCGTTCATAGCGGCGTAACAACCGAGCATTTTGATGATTGTCTGACAAATCGCAACACTCCATCAAATCAAGCAAGGCTTGCACATCTGCCAGTCCCAAATTCAACCCCTGCCCTGCCAGTGGATGCACGCCATGCGCCGCATCACCGATGAGTAAGGTGTGGAGCGCCGTGTATGTCTTAGCAACTTGCGCGGACAGCGGAAAACTTGCAATCGACTCAATATCAAGAATCTCCCCAAGCTCAAATCCGCTCGCTATGCTCAGTTTATCTGCAAGCTGACTGGGTGATAACATCAGACATTCTTCAGCTGTTTGGGTTGCAAGCGTCCATACCACCGATTGCCAATGACCATCATCCCCCTCTTCAAGATCTGCCAATGGCAATAATGCCAATGTTCCTGTTGGCAGCATGGCTTGACGCGCGGTATTATCATGCGGATGGGCAGTCTTAATGGCGCAGCAAATCGCTGTCTGACGGTAATCCAAGCGATCCACCTCAATCCCAGCCAGCCTACGCACTGTAGAACCCCTACCATCCGCACCGACCATCAGGCGTGCGCTGATTATGCTGCTAGCGCCACCTGCATCACACACTCGGACGCTGACGCCATCATGGCGTGCATCGATACCGAGCCGCTCATCGATATGAGTTGCATTTAATATCGTTAAAAATGGCGCAACATCTGCATGAGAGGCACGTCTGTCTAGCGCATCATCGATCACATTAGGCTCGACCATGCTACCCATTAAGCTTGGCGTTAATGATGATTTGGCAAAATTAAGCTCGCCACGCCCGTCACCTTGCCACACGTGCATCTGTATATAGTCAGCACGCCGCACAAAATCATCTGCGCCAATATCCTTAAATAGCTCAAGACTTAATAAATTTAGCGCATACACACGAGCATCTCTTTTGGCGAGCATCGACTGTCTATCCACAGCACTAAGCTTAGGCTTAATGTCAATCAATACCACCTGTTGATGAAGCTTGGCAAGGCCAATGGCAAGGCACATGCCCACGGCACCACCACCGACAATTAAAACATCGGTATCTATTTTAGATGAATTTAGTGCGCTCATGCGTGTGCTCGCTTATAAAAAATACCTATCATTGTACCCAAAATTACCCTTATTTGACAATAAATCAATTATCCATTCATGGATAACAAAAAAGCACAAAGACAACTTTGTGCTTTTTGGATGATTAAGTCATTACACACGATAGTACATGTCAAACTCAAGTGGGTGTACTGCTTCGTTAATTTTTTGAACTTCTTTCATCTTAAGCGCGATATAGCTTTCGATCATATCTTTGCTAAATACGTCGCCTTTTAGTAAGAAGTCATGATCATCACGCAGAGCATTAAGCGCCACTTCAAGGTTCTCAGCCACTGTAGGGATTAAAGCCTCCTCTTCTGGCGGTAGATCGTATAAGTTCTTATCCGCTGCCTCGCCTGGATCGATCTTATTCTCAATACCATCAAGACCTGCCATTAGTAGCGCTGCAAAGCACAAATAAGGGTTCGCTGATGGATCAGGGAATCGCGCTTCAATACGAACTGCCTTAGGGCTGGTCACGTGCGGAATACGAATCGATGCCGAGCGGTTAGATGCAGAATAAGCCAGCTTGATTGGCGCTTCGAAGTGCGGCACTAGACGCTTGTAGCTGTTGGTGCTTGGATTGGTGATGGCGTTTAGCGCTCGTGCGTGCTTGATGATGCCACCAATGAAATACAGTGCCGTCTTTGATAGGCCAGCATACTCATCACCTGAGAATGTATTCACGCCATCCTTAGAGATAGACATGTTTACGTGCATGCCTGAACCATTATCACCAACGAGCGGCTTTGGCATAAAGGTGGCAGTTTTGCCAAACTGGTTAGCTACGTTTTTAACGATGTATTTAAATTGCTGAACTTCGTCTGCCTTTTTTACCAACGTATTGAAAGAGATACCAATTTCAAGCTGACTGCTCGCCACTTCATGGTGATGCACTTCGATACGACCTGTACCCATTACCTCTTCGATGCGATCACACATGACAGAACGCATATCATGATAATGATCCACTGGCGCAACCACCGCATAAGCACCCTTCGCGGCAGGGCGCTGACCATTGTTACCCCACGCATAGTCCTTGTTGGTGCTCCATGCCGCCGCTTCTGAAATCACGGTATTACGCGCGCCAGACATGTCGATGTCCCACTTGACCTCGTCAAATACGAAAAACTCAGGTTCAGGACCGATCAGGGCAGTATCACCAATACCTGTTGATTTTAGGTAAGTCTCAGCGCGGCGAGCGATAGAACGAGGATCCTTGGCGTAGCCTTGTAGTGTGTCTGGCTCGATGACATTACACGTCACCACCACGGTCGGCGCCTCAAAGAATGGATCAACATACGCAGTATCAGGGTCTGGCAGCAAGATCATGTCGGATGCTTCCACGCCCTTCCAGCCTGCCACGCTCGACGCGTCGAACATTTTACCATCTTCTAGCGTGTCTTCATCAACGCTGTACGCAGGAAAAGTTAGGTGCATCTCCTTACCATGTGTGTCGGTATAACGGAAATCCACCCATTTTGCGCCTGATGATTCAATCAAATCAAATAGCTTATTAGACATAACTCACTCCAAAAAATCAAAAATATAAGCCAAACCAAACATTACGATATTAAAACCCTTCTTGTCATCTGTCAATCACTTTCGACAATATGACGGATTTTATAAAAACTTATCAAAAAAACCGATTTATTAATAACTTGTATTAATAAATCAGTCAAAAGCACTAATTAGGCATCTTCATCTTCGTAGTATCAGGGTTCAATCCAAAATAAAATACCACCGTCGCCACTAGGCTATTCACAATAATAAACGCCCAGTCAAATCCATCATGATGCAGCACATATCGACCAATCAGCGCACTCACTGCCAGCATAATCATAAAGCAGGCCGCGACACATTTTATGATCATTGGGTGCTTGATGGGTAGCTGCGCTTCATTGGTGCGATGTTTTTTTAGTAGCTTTTGGTTTATCATAAAGCCAACCAGATACATGATCGCACCCAATATCAAATAACCAAATAATCCCATAACAGCCCCTTAGTCGCACGCCACTTTATAGACAGTGTTAGAGCCCTGTACGATATACATGACATAGCTACTGTCAAGTCGTGGATTGATGTTTATGGCGGTGTCTTTGACTTTAGCAAGAACCATCATACCGTCCGACCTACCAATCATCGCATCCACATCATTCTTATTCAGATCCAGCGTATTTACTTTAAAATAATCCCAACCCTTATCCACGTCAATAACTGCCAAAGGTGCAGGCTTATCCCAAACGTTAGGCGAGCCTTCAAGCTCTCTCATTTGCATGTTAAAGCCGCCTTCGACCTGATTAATCTTAATCTGTGCAGACTCTTCGTGGCTTACCGTATAGCAGCCAATAAGATCGCTTGATGATGTGGCGACAGGTTTAGCATCTGATGAGGCATCATGATTAACTTTAGGCTCGCATGCCGTCAAGGCAATAAGTAGCCCCGCAGCACAAGAATATTTTAACGACGAAAAAGAATCTTTCATGCTAATCATCAACACCACAAACCGATAGATTGGGTTCTAAATTTAAAATGGTTATTTTACCTTATTTTTATGTGATTTTGCCAGTGATAAATAGATCATGCGATGTTTTTATTCATATATTTTGACACACGTTTTTTAATAAAACTTATTAAAAAACAAAATTGTATGAATTCACCTTTTAAAATACCGCAAGCATCCCCACATAACAGTCAACTATGTTATAATAAGCGCCATTTTCATTAGATTCATCAGTTTACAGCATAAAAAAGCGAGCACTCATGAGCGAACAACACTCAAATTCTCAATTAGCAACGTTGATTCAGTTAGGCAAGGAACAAGGCTATCTGACGTATGCTGAGGTCAATGACCAACTTCCAGAATCGGTCACCGAAAGCGATCAAATTGAGGACATCGTACAGATGCTGACCGACGTCGGCATTCCCATCTATGAAGTTGCTCCTGATGATGATGACATCTTACTTACCGATACCAGTAGCGAAGATGAGATGGCAGCTGATGAAGCGGCAGCGGTTCTCGCCAGCGTAGAAACCGAACCTGGTCGCACCACCGACCCTGTGCGTATGTACATGCGCGAGATGGGTACCGTTGATCTATTAACTCGCGAAGGTGAAATCAGCATCGCTAAGCGCATCGAGGAAGGCACGCGCGAAGTTCAGTACATCATGGCCTACTGGCCTGGCACCGTAAAGTTCGTGCTGGATGAATACGCACAAATCGAAACCGGCGAGAAAAAAATCTCCGACATCGTCTCAGGCTTCTTAAATCTAGAAGATGACGAGTTTGAACTCAAAGAAGACAACGACATCGAGCCAGAAGACATTAAGGAAGAGGACGACATTGATGATTTGGAAGAAGACGAAGAAGATCTAGATGGTGCAAGTGGCGGTGATGATGACAGCAATCTAGATCCAGAAGAAGTACGCGCACGTTTTGAAGAGATTGAACAGCTATTCAACCAATCCCAAAAAGCTTTAGAAAAATACGGACGCGGCAGCCCAGAAGCAAAAGCCGCCTACGATGAATTGGCGTCTCACTTTATGCTTATTAAGCTAAATAACCGCCTATCTGAGCAAGTCATCACACTCATGCGCGAGGTTTATGAAGACGTGCGCAACAGCGAACGCAAGATTATGCGCTTGGTCGTGCGCCGCGGTAAGATGCCTCTTGAGGAATTCAAAAAAACCTTCCCAAGTAACGAAACCAACCTAGAGTGGCTACCATTACGCATCAGCGGTAAGCCTGCTTTTGCTGAGACGCTACAAAGAGTCCTACCCGAGGTCGTCGCCCTCCAAGAGAGAATCTTAGCTCATGAGAACGACCTGCAAATGGACGTAAAAAACATGAAAGCTGTGGCGCGCCAAATGGCAATCGGGGAAACCAAAGCCCGTCGCGCCAAAAAAGACATGGTTGAAGCCAACTTACGTCTGGTTATCTCCATCGCCAAAAAATACACCAACCGCGGCCTACAATTCCTTGACCTTATCCAAGAGGGCAACATCGGGCTCATGAAAGCGGTTGATAAGTTTGAATATCGCCGTGGTTACAAGTTCTCAACCTATGCCACTTGGTGGATTCGTCAGGCGATCACACGCTCTATCGCCGACCAAGCACGCACCATTCGTATTCCTGTGCACATGATCGAGACGATTAATAAAATCAACCGTGTCAGTCGTCAGCTGCTCCAAGAGATGGGGCGTGAGCCCACCCCCGAAGAGCTTGGCGAACGTCTAGACATGGACGAAGCCAAAGTGCGCAAAGTCCTAAAAATTGCCAAAGAGCCCATCTCCATGGAGACGCCAATCGGCGATGATGAAGATAGCCACTTGGGCGATTTCATCGAAGACAGCACCATCTCAAGCCCTGTAGATAGTGCCACTGCCGAAGGTTTGCGTGAAGCCACCCGAGAAGTGCTGGACAACCTAACCGAACGTGAAGCCAAAGTATTAAAAATGCGCTTCGGCATTGACATGGCGTCTGATCACACCCTAGAAGAAGTCGGCAAGCAGTTCGATGTCACCCGTGAGCGTATCCGTCAGATCGAAGCTAAGGCACTACGTAAACTGCGCCACCCTTCACGCTCTGAACACCTACGCTCATTCCTTGAGGATGATTGATTTCATTTCATCAATAAAAATAACCACCTTCGTGTGGTTATTTTTATTGATATCAGCCAAGCATCGACACACCTTGAAATTTGGGCAGCTTGCCCCATTTTATCTTCAATCATTATCTAAAAGGCAGTCATCATGACCAAATTTACCAATCTAAATCGTGCACCCACCGCACCTAATGCTAAGCGCACCGAGATCCAAAATCCAGAACTGTGGAACTTCCCAATGGATTACCCTATCAGTATCATCGGACATGAAGGCGAGCATGACACATTGCGCAACGAAGTGACGCTGATTCTGGCAGAGATTTTCCCTGATTTTGATGCCGCAAGCATCATGGTCAAGCCATCCAAAACAGGTAAATTCCACGCCCTACGCGCAAGACTCTATCTCACTTGTGCGGATGAAGTGAATCACCTATATACCGCATTAGACAAGGCCAAAACGGTCAAAACAGTGGTATAAATCTCCTTGATTGATGTTATAATAAATCAAGCCAAGACCGCAATTAGGCGGTCTTTTTTATAGCTTACCGTATTTAATGATTTTTTTACATGACGACATCAAACACCATCCCAAAAAAATCCACCCTGCGCATTCTGCACACCTCTGATTGGCATCTTGGCAAACGACTCTACCAAGAGCAGCGCTATGATGAATTTGCGCAATTTTTGGATTGGCTCATTGATGTACTTAATGAGCATGAGGTGGATGTTTTGATTGTGGCGGGTGACATTTTTGACACGATGACACCAAGTAATAAAGCCCAAGAGCTTTATTATAAATTCCTAGGCAGCACTGCCGAAAGCGCTTGCCGTCATGTGATTATCACTGCTGGTAATCACGACAGCCCAACTTTCTTAGATGCACCCAAGACAATCTTGCGCGCGCTGAATATTCAAGTCATCGGCATCGCAAGCGATGATATTAGCGATGAGCTTCTGATATTACACAAAGGCGACACCCCTGAAGCCATTATCCTTGCTGTGCCTTATTTGCGCGACAAAGACGTTCGCGCTAGTAAAAGCTTTGATGACATCACCACCAAAGAGTGTGACACCATCCAAGGCATTACCAATCATTATCAGACGCTAAGTGAACAAGCCAAACAAACGCAAGCCGACATTCTCAATAAATTCAACAAAAAAATCCCCATCATCGCCACAGGGCATCTCTTCGCCGCAGGCGCCAGCGTCTCATCCAAGGACGACGGGATGCGCGATCTGTATGTTGGTACGCTAGGTCAAATATCCGCCAACACCTTTGATGAATGCATTGACTATGTGGCGCTGGGGCATATTCACGCGCCACAAAAAGTTGCCGGCTACGATCACATACGTTACTGTGGCTCGCCGATTGCGATGGGTTTTGGCGAGGCGGGTAAAGCCAAGCAAGTGCTGTTGGTTGATTTTGATGATGCCAATACCAAGCCTAGTATCACGGCATTACCCGTTCCAGTGTTTCAAAAGCTTGCACGCATCAATGGCGACTGGGATCAAATCACCAAAGAACTGAGCAAACTTATCGAATATGGTCAGAGCATCTGGGTTGAGATTATTTATACAGGCAACGAGATTCGTCCGACACTCGTACAGGACATTCGTAGCCTGCTTGAATACAGCCTCGTCACCGCATTAAACATCCAAAACAAAACTCTGTATCAGCAAAGCCTTAGCTTACATCATCGAACAATCGATCTAAAACAGCTGACCGAGATGCAAGTTTTTGAAACCTTGCTCAATCAAAACGACATAGAGGATGCTGAACAGCAGGCGTTAAGACAAGCCTACCAAACTCTACTTACCGACCTACACGACACCGATCACAGCGCCGAATGACATGAAAATTTTAAGCCTAAAATTTAACAACCTTAACTCCCTTAAAGGCAATTGGCACATTGATTTCACCGATGATGCGTTCGTACGCGATGGTATTTTTGCCATCATCGGTCAGACGGGCGCGGGCAAGACAACGATTTTGGATGCCATCTGCCTTGCCATCTACGGCGAGACACCACGCATCAATCAAATTAGCACCACCCAAAACGAACTCATGAGCCTAGGCGCAGGTGAATGCGGCGCACAAGTTGAACTACAAATCAGTGGTAAGATGTATCGATTTACGTGGCAGCAGCGCCGCGCTGGTGGCAAGGCAGACGGTAAATTACAAGCCGTCAAACGTGAAATCAGCCAAATTAAGCACGTGGGCGATGATGGCAAGATCTTAGAGAGCAAAATCAAACTATGCGAAAAAAAAGCTGTCGAAATCATGCACATGAACTTTGAGCAATTTACCCGCTCTGTCATGCTTGCTCAGGGAAATTTTGCGGCATTTTTGAAGGCGGATGCTGGTGAAAAAGGCGCAATTCTAGAACAAATCACCGGCACTCAAATCTACGGTAGAATCGGTACTAAAGCCTTTGAACTTCAAAAACAAAAACGCCAAGAACTCACCGCACTACAAGACAGGCTTGACGACAGTGAGATCATGGCTGACGATGAGTTTAACGCCCTAAAAGCAAGCATCGAGGCGGATAAAGCTGCACTTCATAAAAATCAAGACACCCTAAAAGACACCGAAACTCACATAAAAAAACTAGAACAAAAACAAACAATCGAACAAAAAATTCAAAAACTCACTCAATCGCTTGTCGAACATGAGCAGGCTCGAGAACATTTTAAGCCAAAATTTGCAGCATTAGAGCTTGCCAATAATGCCTTTGCCATCCACGACGAATATACCAAACTCTCTCATCTGCGTGAGCAAGAAAACCAAGTCAGAGATGATATTCTAAAGCTTGAAAGTGATCTTAATCACGCTCAGCAAAGCATCACCGAAAGCTCGATAGAACAAGGCAATGCAGCCAAAAATTTAAAAGACGTCGAGAGCGAAGAGGCTGCCGCACAGCCTATTTTTAAGCAAGTTCGAGAGCTTGATGGTCAATTATCGCATCTAAATGAACAAAAGGATCGGCTTAATCAAACCATCAGCCAAAACAATCAAAACATTCAAGCATTAAACAACAACATCCAATCATTACTCAATGATCAAACCAAAACAAACGAAATCTTAAAAGAGCTACAAGACACGCTTCGTTATGATGTTGCCGATCTTGGGCAGGATCTGGGTCGCCTGAACGCAGAACACATACAGCTTAATAGTCAAATCCAAGAAATTCAAATACTTAATCAAGACCTTAATCATCATCAAGCTGCCCTTGAGGGCCTACAAAACACCATCGCCCAAAAGCGTATTGATTACCAAGACGCTAAGACTCGATTAACCAACAGTCAGAAAAACCTTGAGCTAATACAGGCTGATTTTATCACCTTGACGAGAATACAAAGCCCCATCACTGCTGAAGCCATCATGCGGTACGGTATGTCCATCAACCAGAAAATTCAGCAGCAATCACAGATCAAATCCACACTAACCGCCCTAAAAGACCCTTATGATCAATATCAGCTCAACCAAGAGCAAGTCGCTAAGCTACAAACTCAAATCGGCAACCTCACCAAGCAGATTGGCGAAATACAAAACACAGCCCAGCAGCTTGGCGATGAACTGGACAAAGAAAACAAAACCCTTATCACACTTGAGAATGCGCACGCCCTACGCCTAGAAGTCAGCATTCTCAAAAAGCACCTTAGCAATCTACAAGATGGCAAACCCTGTCCACTGTGCGGCGCCATTGATCACCCTTATGCTGATAAGCACCCGCACCTGCACGAAGAAGAGAGCTTGGATGCAGAGACGATTAAACACACCAAAGACAAAATCAGCACCCTAAATAGCTCAATGCAAAGTAACAACCAACAACTTGCCGTCAGTAATAACAATTTAGATAATCTAAATAAGAACCTCGACGACATCATCAAGCAGCAACCCACTTTAAAACAAAAGATGCAAGAAGCGCTTGATGAGCTATCAAGCATTAAGAATGATTTTAGTTTTGATATTAATCAATTGGATGACAATCTATTAAACAACCTAATCCTACAGAATCAGCAAACACTAGCACAGCTAAATAGTACGCATGCCAAGTACCAAGCACAAGAACCTGAATTGACCCAAGCGATTAATAATGTAGGTAAATACACACAGTACTTTAGCAATATCAAAGTCGAAGGCGAGACTTTAAAGGGCAACATTGCCAACACCCAAGACATCATCAATCAACAGACCAAACATCTTAATCACGCCTTGAATAAATTTAAGCAAAGCCATTTCAACATCGCGCACACTTTAGATAAGTATGACTTAACAATACGCAAAGGTGACTTCAATACACAATTCACTGTTGAAATCTTATCAAACGTATCAGATGATATTTTAGATAAAATTAATAAACTCAATCAAAAATATCAAACCCATCAAGACGCTAAAATCAGATATCAAGAATCTACTCGCATGCTTGATGGCATTAAAATCAGCCTTGATAATCAGCAGCAGCAACTTGATAAATTAAGCTTAGATAGCCATTCATATCAAGAAAAGTACACCAATATTCAAGATAACATCAGCAGCCTGCAAGCACAAAGGCGGACGATATTTGGCGATAAAATTATTGATGATGAAGCCCTACTACTAAGGCAAAAAATTCAGCGCGGCAATGAGATGCTAAATAAAGCTGTCAATGCGCACAACCATCATCAAAACAATGCATTATTATTGACCGAACAGCTACAATCACTTAATAACAAACTAAACAATCTATCTCAAGAAGCTAAACAAGCGGCCGATCAATTCACGTTCACCTTACACAAAAAGGGATTTGATGATGAGGCAGCGTTCTTACAGGCTTGCTTAAATCACAACGACAGAGCAAAGTTAAGCCAAGAAGCGGATGCCATCTTATACGCTATTAAGCGCAGCAAAGAAAGCCTAGAAGAAGAGCATGACAATTTAAACACGCTCACCCAATCCATCACCAACAAAGAAACACTTGATGAACTCTACAGCAGACGAGATGATCTGCAACAACAAGAACGCGAGTCCCTACAAAGCCTGGGTAAAAACCAACAAATCTTACAAAGTGCTGCTATTGCCCGCGAAAAACAAAACACACTAACCAATAACATCAAGCGCAAGCAGCAGGACATTCAAATCTGGATAAAGTTAAACGAGCTGATCGGCTCAGCAGATGGCAAAAAATACCGCAACTTCGCCCAAGGGCTAACACTAGATCTGATGCTATACTACGCCAATCAAGTACTTAGCCGAATGAACGAACGCTATATTTTAAAACATGGCAATGCCGATGACAGAAACTCACTGGAAATCAGCATCATCGACACCCATCAAGGTAATGAAGAGCGCAGCACAAAGAACCTATCAGGTGGTGAAAGTTTCATCATCAGTCTTGCGCTCGCCTTGGGTCTCTCCATGATGAGCAGTGACAAGGTTGCGATTGACTCATTATTCCTAGATGAAGGCTTTGGCACGCTCGATGAAGAGATACTGGATATCGCCCTATCCACCTTGTCCGCACTTCAAGAAGAAGGGAAAATGATTGGTATCATCTCACATGTCGCCACGCTAAAGGAGCGCATCAGCACTCAGATTCTCGTTCATAAAGGCGCTAATGGCACAAGTCGATTGAGTGGCGCCGGTGTCATTAGCGGTGGTTAAATAAAAGTCGGATTTTTTTAAAATATCATTAAAAACACTTGACCTTTTTAAAAAATCCTATATAATACGCTTCATGTTTAACGACAACCACTTATGCCAGTGTGGTGAAATTGGTAGACACGACGGATTCAAAATCCGTTGCCCTTAAAAGCGTGTCGGTTCGAGTCCGACCACTGGTACCAACACAAACCCTTGAATATTCAAGGGTTTTTTTATTGCTTATTCAAACATACATTAATACAACTGGCTATTTTGCAGAATATTAATCATACAACAATCACCCTAGCCGCTCCACTCCTTCACCCCAAATACGAGATTTCTTAAATAAGATTAGTGGATTTGCCGCCATTGAAGCTCACAAATTAAAAAACCTAGGGAATACCTAGGCTTTTTGATATATTTGACAATACTTTAACGACTTACTTTGGCGATGCGATATTCACCACAAGCACATAATCCATCACGGCAGGCTTATGTTCCAGCGCATTGTATTCCAAGCGCATGACATGCCTACCGTTCGCGATTACTTTATAACTGCCGTTGGCAAAATCGTGATAGTATGGCGTATTTAAAAAAGGCTTCATGCGCCCATCGGATACATAGACTGTCAGCGTATCACCCACAGCTGGATAAATAAAATAATCACAAGTATTACCCATAATACTATCTTGACGAGAGACAGCAGTGTGATCAACACGTTTTTGTACTAATTTAGGGCATTCGTCGCCCACGTTTGCCCGTCTCTGCTGCAACTTATCGTTTCTGGCGGGTGTGTAATTCTCTAAGATGACAGCCGATTGCTCTGCCTTAACCATCTCTGCGCTCTCAGTACCACAGCCAGTAAGCAGCAAAAAAAATCCCAAGGCCCATCGCCCTTTTGAGAGATCAGCCATAGATTTGTGTTTTGGGTGAAAAGCAATCATTTACCAGTATGCATACTTTTAGTCATTAAGAGTACAAATAAATCTAAAGAATACAAATTATAACATAAGATTTACAAAACTAAAACAAATAAGCCGCCGAACAGATCATTATTGACCTGACAAAAATTCATTCACACAAGCATTTAACGTCTTAGTTACTGCTTTGACAGCGATATGGGTGCGGGCAGCCGGATCGATTACCGCTTGACCAACTTCATTCAAGGTTACGCTTTGGGGTGCTTTTTCACTCACACAGCCACACACTTGATCTTCAATTTTGGTCTTTTGTGCGTCGCTCATGAGAATGCTGGCAGTTTTGTAAACTCAGTTGGCATTCAATTGATTTCGGCATTGATGATCGACAGCCTCCTTGAATAGACTGTTGCCAATATCGCCCAACATGCCGCCATTGCCGCCAGTTGCACAGCCAGATAATAACAATGCAACCACGCCAAATACAGCTAATTTTTTCATAACATATTCTTAAAATACAAGACTAATTATCAACAATGTCAAAAAATTGAGCTGTCAAAAGATTCGTCAAATCATGAGGAGCGACACCAATATCTAGACCACGCTTGCCACCACTGGCATACATTTTATCAAGGGTTTGGGCGGACGAATGTATCACGGTTGTTAGGTGTTTTTTCTGCCCAATGGGACTAATCCCACCCACGATATAGCCCGTTAAGCGTTCAGCATCGGCAGGGTTTGCCATAACAAGCTTTTTTACACCGACAGCCATTGCCATTTTCTTTAAATTAAGCAAATGACACACGGGCAGTATCGCCACAAAATACGCCTTACCGTCTGTAACAAGCAAGGTTTTAAACACCGTATCAGGCGATAACCCTAACTTTTTGGACGCCTCCAACCCAAAGTTAGTATTATCTGGGTCGTGGTCATACTCATGGATGCTATGGGCGATTTTTTGCTTCTGCAGAAGGCGAATGGCAGGGGTCATGACATTACTCAATCGGCTTTAACGGTTGTACCACATCGGCATTTTGCCCACGATGACGCAAATAATGGTCAAGTAGGACAATCGCAAGCATCGCCTCGGCAATCGGTGTGGCTCGCACGCCCACACAAGGGTCATGACGACCTTTGGTAATCACGCCTGTCGCCTCACCATCTAGGTTAATCGTCTTGCCTGCGGTGGTGATACTGGCGGTCGGTTTTAGGGCAATGGCGACACGAATGGCCTGCCCGCTACTAATCCCACCCAAAATCCCGCCTGCGTGATTGGCACAAAAGCCCTCAGGGGTCAACTCGTCTCGGCTGTCATGCCCAAACTGCTCGGCAACCGCAAAACCATCGCCAATCTCCACGCCCTTAACGGCATTGATAGACATCATCGCATGGGCAATATCGGCATCTAGGCGGTCAAAAATGGGCTCGCCAAGCCCAACAGGGACATTCTCGGCAAAAATCTCTAATTTCGCCCCACAGCTTGTACCTTGTTCACGCAAAGACGTAACCAGTTTTTCAAAACGTAGTATAGCGTCAATATCCCCACAAAAAAACGGGTTCTGGTTTACAATATCCCAATCGAGCTTCTCAGCCTTTTCGGTGCCGATTTGGGTAACATGACCACGAATGACCACGCCCAAGCGTTCTTTTAAGTATTTTTTGGCAATCGCCCCTGCCGCCACACGCATGGCAGTCTCACGAGCAGACGAACGCCCACCGCCACGATAATCCCGAAAGCCGTACTTCATTGTGTATGTGTAGTCAGCATGATTGGGACGGAAAGTCGTGGCGATATTGCCGTAGTCCTTTGATTTTTGGTCGGTGTTGCGAATGAGCAGTCCGATCGGTGTGCCTGTGGTACGCCCCTCAAACACCCCAGAGATAATCTCCACCACGTCATCTTCTTTACGCTGAGTGGCGAATTTGGACGTCCCCGGTTTACGACGGTCAAGCTCGGCTTGCAGATCCGCCTCGCACAGCGCCAAATTGGGCGGTACACCGTCCACGATCGCCATAAGCCCCACACCGTGCGACTCGCCACAGGTGGTTACGGTAAAAAGTTGTCCTATTGTGTTGCCTGCCATGTTACACTCCCTTAACCCTATCCACCTGTCTTTTAAACTCATCACGATATTCCAAAAGCTCCTCGCAGGTAATGGCAAAGATCCCACTTCCGCCTTTTTGGAAAGTCAGCCAGTCAAACTGAATCTCAGGATAAGATTGGCGTAACGCCCATTCGCTGTCGCCCACTTCGCACACTAACAGCCCGTCTTTTGTCAGATAGTCAGGGGCGTGGTACAAGATTTGATGTACCAAATCCAACCCATCCTGCCCTGCCGCTAAGGCATGTTCTGGCTCATGCAAGAACTCCGGCGGCAACTCCGCCATGACCGCAGCATCCACATAAGGCGGATTGGTTACAATCAGTTCGTACTGATTCTCGGCAGGGATTTTGGCAAATAGATCACTTTCAACCAGATTCACTTGATGAGATAATTCATGATGCTCGACGTTCGTCCATGCCACTTCTAGGGCATCTTTATCAATGTCCGCCCCGTCGACGTTGGCATCGGGGAATGCTACCGCCAAGGCAATGGCGATACAACCTGATCCTGTGCAAAGGTCTAAAATACGTTCAGGTGGTGTCAGCTGTAATTCCTGCAAACCGTGATTATAGTAATCAGCTTTATTGGCATCATCCACATCAAAATACGGATAGAATCTTTGATTGATTAGCTCAGCAATTGGCGAGCGCGGGATAAGGACACGCTCATCAACATAGAACGGCAAATTACAAAAATACGCCAAATTAATCAAATATGATAACGGCTTACGCTGCGTGATACGGGCAGATAGCAGCTCAAGTACCGCTTGTTTTTCGCTGTCTGTCAATCGACAATCAAGAATCTCAGGGTCCGCAGACCAATCTAGCGATAATGTGTGCAAGACTATTGCCGCTGCTTCAGCAAATTCATCGGTCGTACCCTGAGCCACCACCACGTCATAGGCACGCAATTTACTCACGCAAAAACGGATAAAGTCACGAATCGTCCGCAGATTTCTACCTGCCTCGTCCAGCTCAGCATACAGCTCATCAAGTTGAGCCTGACTCATTTTACCCTCAGTCAAGTCCTCATCCTGAAACTCGTGTTCAAGGCCTTGATCAAAGTCTTGGTCAAAATCGCCCGCAAATTCATCGCTAAATTGGTGTGTGCCTGACATGGTATTCTCTTGATAAATAAAATCATCATTATAAAGAAAAATGGCTGATTTTAAAACCGATTTTAGGAAGGTTTGATGCATAAAAATAGTTTTTTTGACTGAAAGTTGTTAAAATAATCAAATTAACCATATTCAACATCCATAAGAGACACCCATGACTGACAAATTGCCCTTTTGCCTGCCTACTGACATCACGCCCGAGATTTTTTTGGCAGAATACTGGCAAAAAAAGCCCCTACTTATCAAAAACGGCTTGCCTGCCCTTGTGGGTATGTTTGAACCTGTCGATGTGCTTGATTTGGCGATAGAAGACGGCGTATCAGCACGGCTTATTACCCAAAAAGAAGACAATCCAAAGGAGTGGACGCTCAAAAATTCGCCTTTGACTGAGCAAGACCTGCAAAACACGCCACGCCTGTGGACGGTATTGGTACAAAACCTAGAACAGTGGTCGCCCGAGCTTGGCGAGCTGTGGCAAGCCTTTGATTTTATTCCAAAATGGCAACAAGACGACATCATGGTATCGTTCGCTGGGGCAGGCGGCTCGGTCGGCGAGCATTATGATGAGTATGACGTGTTTTTGGCACAAGGCCATGGCTCTCGCCGTTGGACGCTGGGCAAAATGTGCGATAGCGACACGCCATTTGTCGAAGGTCAGCCCATTCGCCTGCTTGACGACATGGGGCAGATTATTTTTGATGAAATCCTAGAAGCAGGGGACGTGCTGTATGTACCGCCACGCCTTAGCCATTATGGGGTTGCTATGGACGACTGCTTGACGTTTAGCTTTGGGTTTCGCCGTCCTAACATGGTGCAAATCCTAGACGAAATAGCGGACGTTGCCACAGGCGAACACGCCCTATTCTCTCCGCTTATGCTACCCCAAGCCCTGCAAGACAATGCTTATGAACTCACGGACGACAGTATTTCTGCCATAAAGAACGAACTTATCAATCTGCTAAATTCTGATAAAGGCAACGCCATTTTAACCCAAGCATTGAGTGAATTGGTTAGCAAACGCCAGTATGACCTAGTCGCCTTTGATGACGAACTTGCCCCTGATGAGCTTGCCGAACGCTTGCAAAATGGCGAATGCTTGATGATAAATCCCGCCTGCCGTTTCGTCCTACAAAACGATGAGTGGTACATCAATGGCGAATGCGTGTGTTTTAATGATAAAGAATGGGTTCTTATTAACCGCTTTACCGATAATGACGTGATTACGTTTAACGACTTAGACAATGAGTTATTGGCAAGTAGTACAAATTGGCTTAATGATAATTGGCTGATTTTGCTCTGATATCGTCTATCATTAATCAAGCCCAATCTATGCATTGGGCTTTTATTTAGCCAATCACCTAATTATAAATACAAAACTTCACAAAAAAAACCCTCATATCGCTATAAAAATTATCACTAAAACCACATAACTGTACACAAATCCCCTACTGTTACTAGATAAATAACTTTAGAATACGCGTGTTTATGAATTAGCATTAATGAATGTTTTTAAATTGATTAATTTTTTTTCAGTTCTTTTGCAAGCTAAGTCCTAAATTCCGCCTTGTCTTCTTATGGCAACATTAGAATGATAGATTTATTTTGCAAGCGTTCTATTTTCTTCTTATCCTAATATTGAGGCATGCAATGAGTCATGTTTCATTGTCTAAGAAGCTAGGTGCAGAATTTTTCGGCACGTTTTGGTTGGTTTTTGGTGGTTGTGGTAGTGCTGTTTTGGCATCTGGTATTACAGAGCTAGGTGTTGGTTTTGCTGGTGTTTCTTTGGCATTCGGTCTGACAGTTTTGACCATGACTTATGCTGTGGGTCATATTTCAGGCGGTCACTTTAACCCTGCAGTAACGCTAGGCTTGGTTGCAGGCGGTCGTTTCGGCGCAAAAGACGCATTTAGCCATATCGCAGCGCAAGTAATCGGCGGTATCACAGCGGTGGCTGTGCTGCATGTTATCGCTTCAGGAGTGGCAGGTTTTGACGCTGTGGCAAGCGGCTTTGCCTCGAATGGTTTTGGCGAACATTCACCAAATGGCTATTCAATGATGGCGGTATTGGTGGCAGAAGTTGTATTAACCGCGTTCTTCCTAAGCATCATCCATGGCGCAACTAGCAAGCGCGCACCAGCAGGCTTTGCGCCTATCGCGATCGGTCTGACTCTAACGCCAATCCACTTAATCAGCATTCCGGTATCGAACACCTCGGCAAACCCTGCACGTAGTACGGCAGTGGCAATCTTCCAAGGTGGCTGGGCGATTGAACAGTTTTGGTTGTTCTAGGTAGCACTAATCATCGGTGGTGTGCTAGGTGGTGTAATTTACCGCGCGCTACTTGAAACACCCGATTAATCCCCTCCAATAAAAATGAGCCTAAAGCAGGCTCATTTTTTTGTATATTTTATACCCACCCTAGCACCCGAAGCCATGCCATGCCCACCGCCATACCTACCATGCTAACCACCGTAGTAAACGTCAAAATATTCGCCGCCAACACGTCATTACCACCCATTGCCTTTGCCATCACATAGCTGGCAGCAGCGGCAGGACTTGCCACCATGACAAACAACACGCCAAACTGCACAGGCGGCAGCGCAAACACCACACCAGTCAGCACCGCAAGCAGCGGCGCAATAATAATCCGCCCAATGCTTGCTTGCATGGAGACGCCCGACAGCCCCAACATGGACTTAATGTCCAGCGTCGCGCCTGCACATATCAGGGCAAGCGGTAGAGCGATATTAGATAAAAGCTCGCCCGTCTTCGTGATGGGCTGCGGTGGCAACGGTAGGTTGACCGCTTTATAAGCAAAGGCTGATACCAAAGCGATGATTAATGGATTGGTAAAAATTTTCTTAACAATATCAACACTTTGTGCAGATAAGTTCTTACCCTCTTGGGTGCGCGACAATGTAATGACCGACAGAATATTATATAAGATCGTCAAAATCCCCATATACACCGCCCCCACGCTCGTCCCCACCGCGCCATAAGCATTGTTCGCCACCGACAGTGAGATAATCGCCATGTTCGAGCGGAATACCCCTTGTACGAACACGCCTTTATCACGCACGTCCTTGATGAGCATTTTGGCGTACAGTTCCGCCCCAAAAAACAGTACAAAAGTCGTCACAAACCCCGCCATGATGAGCGGTAGTTGTTCAGCATAATCCACTTCGCTCTTTATCACACTAAAAAACAGTAAGCACGGCAAGCCAAAATTAAAAACAATCTTAGATGCGGTATCAATAAAATCCCCATCAATCTTGCCCGCCCTTTTCATATAAAAACCTAGCCCCATCAAGGCTAGGTTCGGAAAGGCAATCATGAAGGCGAAGCTGATGGCTTGTAAAATTTCTTGGACATTCATCGAAAATTCTTATGGGCTTATAAAAAAAACTTGCATATAATAATAAAAAACCACCAAAGAATAAAGGGCGAATGCCTCGCCCTTTAACACGCTTATTCAGCAATGACTACTTGTGCTTTTTTGAGCTTCTTAACCGTCATCGCCAAAAGACTCACCGCCGCAGGGGTAACACCGCTGATACGGCTTGCTTGCCCTAGTGTTGCAGGGCGGACTTGGGTGAGTTTTTGCACGATTTCGTTGGATAAGCCTGACACGCTGGCATAATCAAAATCAAGCGGCAGAGCTGTATTTTCAAGGCGTTTCATCTGCTCAATCTCATCATTTTGGCGGTCAATATAGCCTTGATATTTAACACTTATCTCAATCTGCTCGCCCACGTCATCGCCTACCGTACTGTCTGACACTTTGGCAATGTCGACAAACGTGATATTTGGGCGTTTTAAAAGGTCAAGTAGGCTGTTTTCTTTGGTCAAAATCTCGCCTGTATTTTCCATAAAGGCTTTACCAATGGCGTTATTTGGCGTTGCCCAGATGTCTTTTAGGCGGGCGGTTTCGCTGGCGATGGACTCCATTTTTTGATTAAATTTCGCCCAGCGTTCATCGTCCACAAGCCCAAGCTCTCGCCCAATGGCAGTCAAGCGTTCATCCGCATTGTCTTCACGCAGTAAGAGGCGATGTTCGGCACGGCTTGTAAACATACGGTACGGCTCTTTGGTGCCGTGAGTTATCAAGTCGTCCACCAACACGCCAAGATACGCTTCATGCCGCTGTGGTATCCACGATGCCTTGCCCAGTGCCATGCGTCCTGCATTCAGCCCTGCCAGTAGTCCCTGTGCCGCCGCCTCTTCGTAGCCTGTCGTGCCATTGATTTGCCCTGCAAAATACAAGCCGTCAATGGATTTGGTTTCTAGCGTGGGTTTGAGATTTTGCGGGTCAAAATAGTCGTATTCAATGGCGTAGCCGGGGCGTGTGATATGAGCATTTTCAAGCCCACGCATAGAATGGATAAACTCAATTTGCACATCAAAGGGCAGGCTTGTTGAAATACCATTGGGGTATAGCTCATGCGTGGAGAGGCCTTCAGGCTCAATAAAAATCTGATGACTGTCTTTGTCGGCAAAGCGATGAATTTTATCCTCAATGCTTGGGCAATAACGGGGCCCCACCCCTTCAATCTTACCGCTAAACATGGGCGAGCGGTCAAGATTGGCACGGATAATGTCATGCGTGCGTGCGTTGGTGTGCGTAATATAACACATGATTTGGCGTGGGTGCATGGCAACATCGCCCATATAACTCATCACAGGCAAGGGCGTATCCCCTGGTTGTGGGGTCATCACACTAAAATCCACCGTACGAGCGTCAATACGAGCAGGCGTACCTGTTTTTAGTCGTCCGACTGGCAGTTTAAGCTCACGCAAACGGTCGGCAAGACGAATGGATGGCATATCGCCTGCCCGTCCACCGCTTTGGTGGTCTAGCCCGACATGAATCACCCCACCCAAAAACGTCCCCGATGTCAGCACCACCGCACGGGTATTTAGACGAATGCCCGTGGCTGTAATCACCGCCACCGCACGCCCGTTCTCCACGATAATATCGTCCACAGGTTGCTGAAAAATCGTCAAATTTGGCTGATTTTCAAGCGTATGACGGATACTTGCCTTGTATAAAGTACGGTCAGCTTGGGCTCTGGTCGCTCGCACGGCCGCCCCTTTTCGGCTATTTAGCACCCGAAACTGAATGCCTGCCTTGTCGGTTGCCAGTGCCATTGCCCCGCCCAGTGCGTCCACTTCTTTTACTAGGTGCGATTTGCCAATGCCGCCAATGGCAGGGTTACAGCTCATCTGACCTAGCGTCTCAATGTTGTGCGTGATAAGTAGGGTATCTGCCCCCATGCGAGCGGACGCAAGAGCGGCCTCTGTGCCTGCGTGTCCGCCACCGATGACGATGACATCAAATGTTTTGGTTAAAAAGCTCATAAGATTATATATTCTTAAAAAGAAACCGATTATTTTAGCATAATTTTAATCATTGGGCATTAAAAAAGAGCGGATCAACGCCCTTAAATCTTATTCAAATACTCCGACTGAATCTCTTTTGGCAGTTTTTCAATCAATGCCAATTTCATGTTTTTATCATCGCCATTCATTACCATATCAATAAGCGGCTTACCGTCAAAAGGCAAATCATCTACCTTTTGGGCAAAATTTGCCAAATAATACGCCCCATCCACGTCATTATCCACAATGACCCTATCATAAACGGCACGAAAAGCCGATTCGCTCGCCCCATTATTGGCAATCAAAAGATGAATAGCTCCTAGGGCGGTATTTGGCTTCTGGCAAAGGCTGATAATTTGTTCAGAAATGCTTGGCATAATACAACTCTTAAAATTAGAAAAATATCGCGTCTTTATTGAACGTCCTATTTATAATAATCATAAAATCAAAAGTTTCAACCCCACATCAACATCGAATTCAATCAAACAAATAAACCATCATATTCACTAGGTGTAGAAAAATAATAAACTTACGTTGATGGTTTACAACATGGCAGTAAGACAATATATATTCTTACTTAAAAAATGGTCGCCTCAAAAAAGGTGGAAGATTGCCAGCCGAAACGCGCGATTACCCTGCAAAAATCCAAAAATGGATGAGGCATTATTAACAAAAAGGCTGTACGTTAAATTTACATACAGCCTAGAATAACAATTATTTTTGTTTTTCGATAATGATAAACAGTTCTTTTGGGCTAGCGTTATCACTGAAAGCTACAACCTTGTAACCTCTTGAGTAGATTTCATTGATTGTTAAGGCTTCCCCATTGAATAATGTTGTGCATGTAAACTTGGCGGTGCTACTAGTTTGGTAAATTTTGTTAGCTGCTAATTTAAATGTGCAAGCATCGCCATCAACAGCAGCACTTGCACTAGCAGAAAAGCCTAAAGTAATGGCAAATAAAGAAGCACCAATAAAGCGTTTGATCATGATTTTCTCCTTGAAAATTTTGGTGTAATAACCTTGCTTTTATAGCATACATTCAACTAAATTTCTAGCAAAAACATAGGATATTTTATAGACAATCTCATGTCCAATGTTTAAATATAAATCCGCCAAGATAAATCAAGGATACAAATATTACCTAATGATAAGGCACTTTAACACCGCAGCCAAATAAAAAAGAGCGTAAATTTACGCTCTTTTGGATAGCTTTATACTTCTGGGCTATGCTCTTCAATCAGTGGCTTTAATTCGCCTGATTGGTACATCTGTAGGATGATGTCGCTACCGCCAATCAGCTCGCCATTTACCCATAGCTGTGGGAAAGTTGGCCAGTTGGCAATCAGTGGCAAGGTGCTACGGATTTCAGGATTTTCTAGGATATTAACAAAGGCAAATGGTCTACCGATTTGGGTCAAAACTTCCACCGCACGGGCTGAAAATCCGCATTGGGGAAATTGTGGCGTGCCTTTCATATATAGTAGGACAGCATGGTCTTTAATTTGGTTTTCAATCAAGGTTTTGATTTGGGGATTGATGTCGGTCATAGGATTGCTCCGATTTGGAAAATTTGAGTTATTATGGGGGCAAATGGGGATTTTTACAAGAATTTTTTGTATAGGGCGTGCTGAACCTTTATAACACTATTTGTAATGTAGAAATATTTTAGAGATAAAATACTGTTTTTGCATGAAAAATGGCTAACTCTTGTTTTTCTTCGTCAAAAGCTCGTTTGATAGAATGACTATCAAACTTCACTTTTTCCTTGAAAAACGTGCGATTTTTCTCATTTTTCATTGCAAATACAAAAGTTCAGCACGCCCTAAAAGCTCATCGCTTGTCAGCACGGTCGCAAATTCGCCATGCAAATTGGCAAGGCTGATTTCATGCACAAGCTGGCTGTCAAACCGCTCGCCTGTCGCCCCCATTCTATCAAAAGTCGCTGTGCCGTCCGATACCACAAAAGTGGTAAAGCCTAGATTGCCTGCCATGCGTGCGGTCGTGGATACACAGTGATTGGTCGTAAGCCCTGCAAGAACAAGGGTGGTGATGTTCGCTCTGGTCAGTTGCTCATGCAAATCCGTGCCAATAAAACCGCTATTGACATGCTTTGTAATGACGGTTTCATGAGCTTGCGGTTTGGTCAGCTCAATCCAGTCAAAGCCTTGGTGTGTAGGGTGTAGGCGTGATTGGGGCGTGGTTGATGAATGACGAATGTGAAAAATCGGCAAACCCTGCTCTCGCCAATGGCTCAATAACTCAAAACAAACCTGCTCACAGTTTGGGTTGTTGCGATTGCCACCCCAATAGGCTTCATCATAAAAACCTTGTTGTAAGTCAATGAGTAATAAGGCGGTGTTTTTGACAATCATTTGATTTTCCTGTATTTATTGGCAACTAAATCTACAATTATGTTAAGCTAGGATTTTTTAATCAATAGCACCACCGCACTCGCCCAAATGCCCTCGCCACGCCCTATCCAGCCCATTTTTTCATTGGTGGTCGCCTTGATACTCACGCAGTCCACACCTGCACCAAGCACACCTGCGATGGTCTCACGCATGGCGGTGTTGTGTGGGGCGATTTTTGGGCTCTCGCAAATAACCGTCATGTCAGCATTGCCAAGCGTATAGCCATGTGATTTGATAAGTTCATAGACGTGCTTTAGCAAAATCTTGCTATCCGCCCCCTTGAACGCAGGGTCGGTATCGGGAAAATGCTGTCCAATGTCGCCAAGTGCCAACGCTCCGAGCAGTGCATCCGCCAAAGCGTGCAACAACACATCGCCATCTGAGTGAGCCTTAATGCCGTGCGTGTGAGGAATACGCACACCGCCAAGCGTTACAAAATCGCCTGTCGTAAAAGCGTGAACATCTATACCTTGACCGATTTTTATCATGATCCAACCTTGCAATCAATATATGTTTTAAGAGGTCACATTATAGTATGCCTTGCATATGACTTCAATATGACCATCAACTTAAAGCAAACACTTAAAAACAACAAAGCATTTCTTAAATTAAGCTAAATAAAATCACTTGTTTGCCGCTCTTATAATGGTGATTATTAAAAACTTAGATGCAACGATTTAACCCCTCTTATTGCTCAGGCATTAACTTAGAAAATAATCCAGTAAAATAGAAAAATAAATCAAACAAAAGATGAAGAAGAATCAAGTGAATTATTGCCTTGCCTTTTCCAATCCCGCTAGGACTTTTGAATCAGATTAAGATATTGAATTTAAAAAAATGTTTCAACACACGCACCCGCATGGGGTGCGATGCATGCTGACAGACAAACAAAAACCCCCTAGCGCGTTTCAACACACGCACCCGTATGGGGTGCGATTTTTCCTTTTTGATTGTTCTGTAGAAATGACAAAGTTTCAACACACGCACCCGTATGGGGTGCGATCGCCCGCGAAACCGCATTATTAGCGGATAGCCTGTTTCAACACACGCACCCGTATGGGGTGCGATGTCTAACAGTTTTTGACCTGCCCTATTATAAGTACGTTTCAACACACGCACCCGTATGGGGTGCGATAACAAAATGTTGGTGGCTTTTTGTTTTGGGGGATGTTTCAACACACGCACCCGTATGGGGTGCGATAACGAAGCTGGCGAATGACTTCAACACAACAGTGTTTCAACACACGCACCCGTATGGGGTGCGATCATAGACGCACTTAAGGCGGCAATGGTAGATGATGTTTCAACACACGCACCCGTATGGGGTGCGATCTTGGCAAGCTCAGCGTCTGACAATCTACCATTAGTTTCAACACACGCACCCGTATGGGGTGCGATTAATCAAAGACAAAAACCAGATATTCAAGACCTTGTTTCAACACACGCACCCGTATGGGGTGCGATAAAATATCCCCCAAAAACCCAGCCAAGAGTTTTTGTTTCAACACACGCACCCGTATGGGGTGCGATATCGCTGTCCAGCAGTTTTTGACCTTGTTGATTGTTTCAACACACGCACCCGTATGGGGTGCGATCAAAAATAAAAACAAGCAGATTTGTAATAAGTGGGTTTCAACACACGCACCCGTATGGGGTGCGATATAAAACAAGCAAGTTCGCATTAAGCAGCGGGGTTTCAACACACGCACCCGTATGGGGTGCGATTCCCAACCATGCTTTCAAACGCTGTCTGTCTATTGTTTCAACACACGCACCCGTATGGGGTGCGATGCATCAACTTGTCAGCTCAAGCGGCCACGAAATGGTTTCAACACACGCACCCGTATGGGGTGCGATGTGGGGCAATGCCTACGCACTTATCACACGCAATAGTTTCAACACACGCACCCGTATGGGGTGCGATTGAGTTATGCGGTCAAAGAGTTATTTATCATTAACGTTTCAACACACGCACCCGTATGGGGTGCGATGGGCTTGAGTACTTCTCGCAGCCTGAAAATGCCGTTTCAACACACGCACCCGTATGGGGTGCGATCGATCTGATCGTGGTGCAATGCAATGATGACACAGTTTCAACACACGCACCCGTATGGGGTGCGATGTTATTTGAACATCGAGTAAAATTTGAGTTGGCAGTTTCAACACACGCACCCGTATGGGGTGCGATAGGTTAACGAACACAACACAACCGCCAAACAGGAGTTTCAACACACGCACCCGTATGGGGTGCGATACAAGTAACGAGTGATGGACTCTCTATTGCTATTGTTTCAACACACGCACCCGTATGGGGTGCGATTTGTGCTAGAGCTCTGGGCAAGTGCCTTTAAAGCGTTTCAACACACGCACCCGTATGGGGTGCGATTCACAACGAACAAATCCAAAGGCAAGGGCAACCGTTTCAACACACGCACCCGTATGGGGTGCGATTTGCCATTGGGCAATGTGCGGTAAGTACCGCGGTGTTTCAACACACGCACCCGTATGGGGTGCGATCGAGGTATTCTTTTTGCGTGTAGAAAAGGACTTGGTTTCAACACACGCACCCGTATGGGGTGCGATAAAAGCGCAAATTGCAGAAACGCACCGACACTTTGTTTCAACACACGCACCCGTATGGGGTGCGATAAGCGGAGCTGAAAAAGGAATACGAAGCTCAAGCGTTTCAACACACGCACCCGTATGGGGTGCGATGTTTTGGGCTTTGGCATGGCCACTAGAGACATTGGTTTCAACACACGCACCCGTATGGGGTGCGATTTTTGTTCATCGAGATATCAAGAATGAAAAGAGAGTTTCAACACACGCACCCGTATGGGGTGCGATGCTTGCCGTATGTAGAGCTTAAAGCCAGTCCATTGTTTCAACACACGCACCCGTATGGGGTGCGATAGCCTTTGTTTAAAGGCTATATCTTTAAGGCTTAGACTGGGTAAAATCGCTAACCTAAGCCTTAAAAAGGCCATTTATTATAAATGTACTTATCTTTCTTTTCAATTGTTAAATAATTCAAAAACTTAGCTCATCGCTAACCTGCCTGTATTTTGATGAGAACTGCCCGTTAGCGAGCCATGATTTACCTCTTTTTCATCACAATATCAGCGTATCTTGAAACAAATCCACACTCTTTTTTGCCCCATGATGTTCCACTTTGCCACGCCATTTACTGCCCAAATGATAAAACCGCAAACTGTCCTTGTCAGGGTCGTACGCCTTTAATAGCTTGTCTTTTAATACCACCCACTGGTCGGGCATGATGTCGCACTCAAACACCGAGTACTGCACTCGCACGCCATAATCTTGGCAATGTTTGGCGATATGCCTTAGGCGTTTTTGTCCGCCATCGTCCATCGCCACATCATAACTGATTAACATTAACATATCTCATCATCTCATCAAAAACGGCGGATATTCTGCCAAATCCCCACGCAAATGCCGAGCCAGTAGCATCGCTTGCACATGGGGAAGTAGCCCGATTGCAATTTCCTCGCCCAAAAATGGATGCGTGATTTTCTCTTGCTTTTTGGCTTGCAAGGCTTGAAACACCGTCCGTCTTGCATCATCTTTTAAAATCACCGCACCGCTTATCTCTTGGCGAAAATCATCAGGCTTAATCTGCCCACGATTGATGAGCGACAGCACCATTCTATCCACCCACCACGCCCGAAACTCTTCAAGCATATCCTGCGACAAACTGTCTCGCCCCGACCTATCGGCATGAAAAAACCCCACTTGCGGGTCAAGCCCCACGCCCTGCAACGCCCCACTTATCTCCTTGCCAAGCACGCTATAAAGGAGCGACATCAAGGCATTCACACCATCACGGGGCGGTCGGCGGTTTCTGCCCTCAAAGCTAAACCCAGTCGCACGCCCAATCATCTGCCCAAAAACGGCAAAATAACAAGACGCACAATTGCCCTCAATCCCACGAATCACCTCCAAACTCTGTGCCTGTTTTAGGGCGTGAAGTCCTTGATTTAGGGCGATAATGGCATTTTGAATCTCATCATTGTCGCCATGATTGCGGATATGGCGTTGCAATACACGCTTGCTGGCACCGATTTTGACAGCGATGATGTTTTTGGCAATCGGCACAGGGTTTGAATCCGACACCCGATATTGGGTACGCCTTAGCAACACATTACCACTTTGGCGACCAACAAAACGACCCAAAAACCGCCCATGCTCGGTAAAGAACGCCAAATTCACGCCATATTCCCCACAAAATTCCAATAAGAATGGCGACACCAACACATTACCAAAACAAAAAATGTGTTCTATGGCATGAATGGGCAATTGAGCGACCTTTTGGCGGTTTTGCTCCACCACGAGCGTTTCTCGCTCCTTATGTAAATAAGTGCCTTGGGTTGTGATATAGAGCGTGTTTTGAAGTTTGCGCATTTAGAAAATTCCCTTGGTTTTGACCGCACTTTTTACTTACGATTCCGTTTTAGCTCTTTAGGAAGAAATTTATCGATTTCGTCATCGGAAAACGTCATATCCTCCATTTCTTGCAATGCTTTTTGTGCTTCTTTGTAAGCCTTAAAATTAGTGCTGGGTGCACCTGTGTAAACACTATGCAAATCCATCATTAATTTATCTCTTTGATTACAAATTTCATCAATCGGTAAAACTTTCATGTGAAGAGCAGTCAAAAGCGATAGATATTTTTCACGAACAAGCCAAATCTCTGTGGCAGCCTGTCGATGTTTTTGTGCAATAGCTCCTAAATCGTAGTCTTTTGTATAAGAATTCAATACAAGTAATGCGGTAGATATGAGTACCGAAAAGAATTCAATTCCTTTTTTGTAATTAACAAATCCATCCAAAAATAGACTAATCAATCCACCGGAAAGAAGAGCTGATAAAATAATTTGTCCCCATTTAATTCGGGAATTCCATTTCAATAAAATATCAGCACACTTTTCCTGCGTCTTATGGGTATATACAACTCGTCCATAAAACTCTCTCAATTGCCCTTCCAGCATCTTCTCTTCATCAGTCATAATCGCTCCCATCAGCAACAATTGGAACATGAATTCTATCTTTTGCCACCACTACACCATTTTTTACGCAATAACATTCAACAATGTGATCTCCTAAGAAGTTCGTAGCTTCCTTTTTGTAATTATTTCCAGCATCTGGCGTAATTTGTCCGCGAATACAGTCTCTTCGCTTTGCTTCATCTCCGCGATTTAAGACCTTCCAATAAATTTGGTATGGTTGTTTCACAGAAATTTCTTTTATCTGAAACAATAAATCTTTTTGAGACTTCAATGGAATTTTTGACCTCAAAATATCTCTAAGGAAAAATTTTCGAAAACCATTCTGTTTAACTTCACAATCAATTTTCAAATATTCACGAATATCAATTGGGAATTTGTCTTCTATAAATTCTTCTGTATTTTGGTAGCTTGGCTCATAACTTGCTAAAAGCGATTCCACAACCACTTTTTCAGCGGCAGGAAATGGACGACCATAAACCTTTTTCCATTTATCATTCACATTATTCTGATTTTCTGCTTCAATCGCATCCAAACAAAGTTTGTGTGCCTTTTTTGCCTTGTTTTGAAATTTTTTCTTCACATTAACTCGCTGATTACTACCTAATGCTAGGTAATAATCCTGCTCTGGAAGTTTTGAAAGATATTCAAAAAAATCTCTACTTAACCAATCATAATCAAGATAGCTTTTATCATCATAATATTCTGTGGAATTCAGAAAATTATAAGCCAACGTATCAATAAGCAATCCTCCCATTGCTACACCATGCTTATTTTTCCAAGCGCGAGCCATTTTACACAAACGGCGTAAGTTCCGATTTTTAGCTTCATCGACAGAAGATATTTTACGAATTTCCTCTTTTGGTTTTGTGATTTTCCAACTACCCCCATCTTTTGTGTCAGGATATTTAAAACTACCATCTTCTTGTTCAAAAACAGGCTGAACTTCAATATAAAAATTAGAAAATGCAACTGAAACAACTAATCTATCGACACTAACATCTGTTCGTGAATAGTGTTTCAAAATTGCCTCTTTTGTGTCAGCAAGTAATTTATATTGTCCATTTTGAGCATTGTTATAAGTATCCCACTTACACTTTGGCATGATATACAGCATATCTAAATCAGAAATACCATTAATCCCTGTTTTCCTTCCAAAGGATCCAACTTGCAAACTGTTAGCAGTTTCAGAATCTGAATTTCGAAAATGCTTATTTAACACTTTTGTTATTTCAGCATAACGGTTACTTATTGTTTCTTTATTAGAAATAGCTAAATTTTCAATAAACTCTTCAAACATTATGGCAATGCTCATTTTGTTTTTCCTTGTATATTCTAAAAAATACTGTATTTAAAAAGTCAATCTTTATTCCCCAAACAACCCCGCCACATACCCCACCGACTTATCTTTCCCAAACACTTTTGGCTCACAAATATCCACAAGTGAACACGCCTTACAGCGTTTGTCATAAATCGGCAATGGCGTTTGTCCGCTTTGGAGCATGGTGCGAACACTATCAATGGTCGCCAGCGTTTTTGCACGCAGTTCATCATCAAAGACCACCGCCAAGCGATGACGGGTTTTGCCATACCACAGCGAGCCACTTGCCACTGTCCGCCCTGTCATCTCTTCTAGACACATCGCTTGCGAGCAAAGCTGAATCTTATCCATGTCGGTAGGCTTGGGCTTGCCGTGCTTATATTCAACAGGGTGCATGTCGCCATTTTTGGATACCTCCACCATGTCAAGCACGCCTGATATCCCGAGCGTATTCGATAAGACGCGTACACTTCGCTCAAAACGGGTGCCTTGACGAGTTTCAGGCTCACCGCCATCCACCCGCTCATGGAGCAGTTTGCCTTGTGCGGTCAGATAATTCTCCGCCCATGCTTGTTCATTGTGAATCAAGGCGCATTGACGCGGGCAAAAGGCGTAATGTTGCAGGGCGGAGAGCAAGATAAGGCGTTTATCAGAATCCATCAATTTCTTCTGGTTTTAGCCCTGCTAGGTTGTTTAGCTCATAACTGCCGTCTGCCTTTACGCTTAGGCTGGCGTGTACTTTTGCCGATGAGTATTGTCCTGCTTTGCAGTTATGCTCCCACCAGATGAGTTTGACAACTTGCATAGACCCCTCGGGGCGAGCCGATGACGCATCGCCTTCAAAGAGCTTGACAAGCACGTCTTTGATTTTTTGGGCATCGTCATCACTAAATCCCGTCCGCTCGGCAAGCTGTGGCGACATCGCCCCAAACGCCACATACACGCCCTTATCCACACGGTGTTTCATACCCATAGTGTCGGACGCTTTTTTGGTGCCATCGCCCTCACCACTCACGCTTTTGGTGATTTGGGTGCTGGTTACGCTAACAGGCTCAACACTAAATGCCGACTGAATGCTCACAGGTCCACGCACAGCAATGGATACACCCGAACCTTCATCACTTTTGCCAAAGGCGAACACTTGCCCAAAACTTCTCACATCAAGCCATTTCTCACAGGCTTTTTTGGCGGTTTCATCACGGCTTGATTTTTTGGCGTTAAATGCGTCCGCCCCCAAGCCAACTTCTTTATCTTTGGCACGATTGGCAAGGCTTGTCATGCCGTCCGTCTTTTTCTCATCGGATTGCACAAAAATGCTCTCGCCAGCGTCCTGCAAACGGTCTCGGATTTTGCGTTTTAGGCAGACATCAGTCATCTCGCCAAAGCCCTGAAAATCGGTGCGTGGGCGGTTGCCGTTTAGTGGGTCGCCATTAGGGTTGGCGTTTTGTACTTGAATGATAAGGGCAAAATCAATTTTTTTGGTTAAGCTCATAAGATACTCCTATTGGGATTATTCGGTTTCGTTGTCTTGATTGGTTTGGTCGGTTTGGGCAGATTTGGTGCGATATGCCATTTTTTGGCTGTGATAGCCAAGTAAAAATTCGCCGTCCAATGGCTTATCTAGCCAAGTTTTGTCTCCGTCTAGGTTGTTTAGGGCAAAGACGATTTCATCAATCTCTTTTTCACGGTTTTTCAAAAAGCCCATGTAGCGGTTGTTACGCAAGCGATTTTTGTAGGAGTCAAGCCCCAGCTCAATTTGAAGCCATGTACTAAGCGGTCTTGTGGCAAAGCGTTGCATATAGCGTTCGGCATTGGTTGAGCGGTTCTCATCCGCAATTTGCAAGGCTTTGCTTTCTAGGGCTTCTGCCACTGCCAACAGCCGACCAAATAAATAATCTCGTGAACGATTTTCTTTGTCTAAATTCATGTCATAAATTCTCCGTTGTGATAAATCGTGATGACGGGCTCGCCAGCCTTTGTACAAAGCACAAGCAACCCCGATATTGCGTTGCCATTCCCAATTTTCACAGCCGTTGGGATTACAAGCAACTTGAAAACTTTTTTGCACCAAATCATAAGGGATTGGCACGTTTTGACCGCCTGCAATCACAGGCAACAGGCGAGCATAGAGCTGTTTTTTTAGATTGTCGCTTAATGACACGCCATAGACCGCCTGCCCAATCACAAAAGGCGAAGGCGGAACGACTGCCCAAAGCGTTTGTTTTTTATCAGATTTTTTGACATTGAGGTTTTCGATACTGTGGCGTTGATACCAACAAAAATCATCTATCCAAGCATCCAAATTGGCAAAATAACCACTGGGCAAAAATTCTTGATAATAAGTCAATGCCATACGACCAGGGGTCGCAGAATCGAGCATGAGTAGAGAAATTTGCTCATGTTCGGCCAATCTGGCTTGATAACCGTGCAATTTTTTCTTGATAAAATAAGACGCTTTACGCCCAAAGTCTGCCGACCAGTCTTTATTGCTTGATAAGTCTTGCTGAACATCTTGCTGAGTATTTTGCGGTGTCTCATCAGCAGTAATATCAAGAGCGTCAATATCATCAACATCAATTTGACTAAAATAATCCAACAAAGGCGACGGCACTTCTTTTCCGCTAACCGCCCAAGCAACCGTTACCTGCTCACCGTTACGAATGCCTTGTCTGGCGATGAGCCAGCGTAATGCACTGTGTGCCTTCGCCGACACGTCAGCCGAGATACTTGCCGATTCTTCTGCCAAGACAAACCGCCCACGATAGGTATAACCTGCCGTGTCGTTCGATGAGATGAGTTTGGCTTTGTCACCCGTATGTCGCAACTTGGCAGGGTGCATGGTTGCAATGGCAAGCATCTCGCCTTTTACCAAACAAAAACCCTGCTCACTGTCTGCAGACGACAAATATTCTGCCCAAGATTGCCAAATGTCGCTGTCCGCCCAAGTATCGGCTTGGGCATCGCCTGCCACTTCAACACGCCAACACACCAAAGCCGACCCAAATTCAATCTCGCCTTTGGTTTTTGTCAATACCGAAAAAATGGCAGGGGCTTCGCTTGGTTCGTCCCATTTACTAAGAACCCTGCCTTGTACATCCACGGGCAACACGCCTGCTTGCACCAAATCAGAAACAACCTTGCCTTTTTTGACATAATTTAGCACCGCTTGGACTTTTGGGTGAGCAAAAGGACTGTCACACCAAGCTTTTAGCTGTGCCACGTAGCCGTCAAAATAGGCTTTTTTGTTACCGCCAAACGCTGGATAATCTTGGGCAACGTATTGTAATTTGTCCGCCAATGAGTGTGGGGCTTCGCCACTGGTGCGGTTTTCTGATGATTCGGTAGCAGGTAGCATAATGGCGGTTTTGGCGGGCATGACACTTGCCGTCAAAAAATCACCATTACCATTGATAGTAATGACAATATGGGCGGTTTGCTGAGTATGCCCAATGGGTGTCAAGGGCGTATCATCATCAGATGATTTTGATGAGACCGCCTCATAAGTCCGATAAAGTTTTTGTATCCAGCTCATACATCAAGCTCCCCAGCCTCACTCTCCACAGGCTTGACATTCTCACCACGCTTAAAGGGCTTTTCAGGTTTCATCTCACGGATAAAGCGAGTTTTTAGCACATTATCATTAACACTTGGGAAATCAATCACGCCATACGCCATATTCGCTTGCCAAAAACGGCTGACAAGCTCATGTTTGCCCGTCTCCTCAGGATAGCCAAAGCTATGAAACATCAGCCCAAAGTCCAAATTATCAATCTCATCATAAAACCCTTGCCCCGCCCCAAACTCACACGGCTCAACATATCCTTGACAGTCTCGAGTTCCCAAAAAGATGTCTTGTCGTCCGCCACGTTCTAGCATTCGTTTGGTAATGGCAGTGTGTTTGCCTGCATTGCGGTCATCTTTTAACTCGTCCCAATTCTCATTCCAAGTAAAATACGCCTGCACCTGATATTCCACATCTTGCAAAAATGTATAAATGGCAAGCGTATTACCGCCATTCCAGTCTTGGGGTTTGGTGGATTTGCTTTGGGTGCGAATGGGCTTGATGACACGAATTTTATCAATATGCCAAATGATTGTAGGCTTCCAGTACACGCTTTTTAAAATGCCTTTTATGGCTTCATAAGTGGGTACTTGATAGGTAAATTTCTCACCGCCAATCTTGGTAATGGGGTCGGTGAATAACGCTTGCCTACCCCATACTCGTAAGCTAAACAGCTCACTTTTAAATGTATTGCCATTAGTCATATCATACCTTTTTTATTGCGTTTTAAAGATTGTAAAAAGTCATCTCGCCTGTTTCATCAAGCGACAACCCATAATTGTCATCATGATATTTATCGTCCAAATAATAAATACCCAAACCTGCTTGAACTTCATAAATGGCGCGATTATCCATAAGTTTTTTAAATACATTGGGAAACACATTCACGCTATATTGCTGAGCATCTGACAATGCCTGATACATTTGTTTGGGATTCCACGCACCGCATAATTGAGCGATAATCTCTTTTCCTTTATTATAAGGCACGATCACGGCACGAGTGGGTGCATCAATGACATTAAAAAACTGTCCTGCACTTTTAAAAGATTGCATGAGTAGCGGAAATGGTTTGGTGCGTTTGTTATTTTTTGGTGTATAAATATTTTGGCTATTGTCTGACAACCAATCTAATAAATTGCCCAATGTTTGATTTTTATCTTTGATGTCGTAACGCATCTCATCACTTCGATTATAAAAATAATAATTAAAATATTGATTCATAGCATTGGGTTGTAAAATATCTTGATCGTCAAATTCACGCAATACCCTTTCGCCACATAATTGCCCTTGATAAATATCGGGCAATACTTTTTCAAAACTTGGCTCTTTTAAATTTAAAACAAAAACTTGCCCTTTATTTTGTTTTTCGCCATGACGATTACAGCGACCGCCAGCTTGGGCAATGCTATCTAATCCGCCTAATGCCCGAATGACACACGCAAAAGAAATATCCACACCCGCTTCAATAAGCTGAGTACTGATACAAATAACAGGTTCGTTATTTTTTAGGCGGTGTTTGATATTATCAAAAATAGCCCTGCGATGAGTCGAGCATTGATTGGTGCTTAGATGAAATAGGGCTTCTTTTGGGACATTATTTTTTTGACAATATTGATATAAGTCTTTTGCCCATTGCTTGGTATTGACAATAAATAGACAGCTTGGAGTTAGATTAAATTGCTTTAATAAAAAATCACCTGCATCATCTATGTCATAACCGCCGACTTTTGGATGATAAGTTATCTGTACTCGTGATAAATCATCAAATAATTGATTTAAATTATCCAAGCCCATAAGTTCATGATTGTCTGATAATTTGATTTGCCCTAACTGTGAATTTTTTAATTGATGTAATAAAGGCTGGGTTGCCGTGCATAAAATGGCACTGCTTTTGCCAAATTGATTGAGCCAATTTAATGCATTGCAAAATAAATGCACACATTTAATCGGCAAAGTTTGGATTTCATCAAAAATCAACACGCTATTTGTCATGGCGTGAACATGGCGCACGCCCCGAGTACCAGCACCAAACCATGCATCCAAAAATTGCACCATTGTGGTAAACACAATAGGTTTATCCCAATTTTCGGACAACAGTTTGTCTTGCCAGTTTTGTTTGTCAGGTTCGATGTTACAGTGATGTTCTAATACCCAATCATCACCCAAAATATCACGCACGGTTTTGGCGTTTTGGTCGATAATAGAGGTATAAGGAATGATGTAGATAATGCGGTCGAGATTGTGTTTTTTGGCGTGATGAAGTGCATAACGCAGACTGGCTAAAGTCTTGCCTCCGCCTGTGGGTACGGTTAGGGTGTAAATGCCTTGTGAGTCATTGGCACGGGATAGGCAAGTCTCCGAGATGTCTTGGCGAATTTTATCAATGGGATATTGGATGGTAAAATTTGCCAAATGTGTTTCTAATAAATCAATGGCTTGTTGCCAATTGGGTTTTTCATCAAAACGGCGTAAAGATTTTTGGTGTTCACGCTCAAAATCTGCACTATTGATACGGTCAGCATCAATCAAACAACTAAATAAAAACCGAGCAAAACATCCTAAATAAAATTCTTGGATTTTTGAGTTATTTTTAATATCAGTATTTTTAAAAATTGGTAAAATAAATTTTAGGCATTCTTTGATAAGATTGTCATTAACCAAAGCATGGGCTTTTTGTAAAATTTCTGTATCGGCTTTTGATTGACATTCGGATAAATGCGTTAATTCATCTGATTTATCAAAACGGCGTTTCCAATTTAATTCACCGTCAGGCGTTAAACAATCTATCAATCCCAATCCATGATGAGACGCAATACACAAACCAAGTATTTGCCCAATTAATTCACCAATACCATTTTTGGTATCGAATTGACGTAAATTTTGATAAACCCACTGAGCCCCTGCGGTAGAATGATCAATCTTCTTGCCATTGGGCAGAACATAATCATTGTCTATATCAACATCTATACCTGTCATTGCCCGAATATATTCTTGAAAATCTTGTGAATATTTACCAAAATCATGCATAAGACCCAATAATTCACCCGCTTGTGATAAATTCAATTTACCTGCTAATACACGAGCGATTTGGGAAGTCTCAATTAAATGCGTTTGAAGCGATTGAATGGCTTTGTCGGATTTACGAATATGGGCAATGCACATGCTTAGCTCCTTGCATATTTACTTTATAGTATATCACCAAAAAATGCCTTCATCAACACGCCCAACACCTTGAAAATAAATCCCAAAACCCCATATAATGGCAAATTTAATTTAGTAAGATAACAACATGAACACCACCCCCTACCGTCTGTCCGATGTCGCCCAATTTCACAACAAAAATCCCAATCAAATCAAAGTCATTGTAGGTATGTCTGGCGGCGTGGACAGCTCAGTGTCGGCAGTCCTGCTAAAAGAAGCAGGCTTTGATGTTGAAGGCTTGTTCATGAAAAACTGGGAAGAAGATGACGGCACCGAATACTGCACCGCCATGACTGACCTAGCTGATGCCCAAGCCGTTGCCGACAAAGTGGGCATACCGCTCCACACCGCCAACTTTTCGGCGGAGTATTGGGACAATGTCTTTGAGCATTTTTTGGAAGAATACAAAGCAGGTCGCACACCAAACCCTGATATTTTGTGCAACAAAGAAGTCAAATTCAAAGCCTTTTTGGACCATGCCTTGACCCTTGGGGCGGACTACATCGCCACAGGGCATTATACCCGCCGAAGTTTTGAGACGCATGGCAAGGCAAGCCTACTTCGCGGGCTGGATAATAACAAAGACCAAAGCTATTTTTTGCACGCGGTAGGGGGCGACAAAATCGCCAAAACCTTATTCCCTGTGGGCGAACTTGAAAAAAGTGAAGTTAGGGCCATCGCTGAAAAATACGAGCTTGCCACCGCCAAGAAAAAGGACTCAACAGGCATTTGCTTTATTGGTGAGCGTAAATTCAAAGACTTTTTACAAACCTACCTACCTGCCAAACAAGGCGATATTTATACCGATGATGGCATAAAAATTGGCACGCATGACGGACTCATGTACTACACGCTTGGGCAACGCGGGGGCATTGGCATTGGTGGCGTGGCAAACCGCCCCGAAGAGCCGTGGTTTGTCTTGCACAAAGATTTGGTAAATAACCGCCTAATAGTCGGGCAAGGGCATGACCACCCTTGGCTACAATCCACCAAACTTACCGCTTATAAATTGGACTGGGTAACAGGCGAGCCACCCCAAATCCATGACAACGGACTAAAATGCACCGCCAAGACCCGCTATCGCCAACCCGACCAAACTTGCACCGTTTTTGTCACCGATACGGGCGTGCGTGTGGTCTTTGATGAGCCACAGCGTGCCGTTACCGCAGGGCAGTCTGTCGTGTTCTATGTTGATGATGTGTGTCTTGGTGGGGGCGTGATACAAACAACCAACACCCAAATCAATTAAACATTACAAAGAGCCTTGGTGGCTCCTTTTTATTAACCCGTTATAATCGTGCGCTTTGATGGTTTAAATAAATCTGACAATTTGATATAATCACCCAACTCTTACCCCTACCCAACATTAAGGAAATTCCATGTCGTTATCCGCCCTAACCGCCCTATCCCCCCTTGACGGTCGTTATGCATCTAAATGCGATGCTCTTCGCCCTTTTTTGTCTGAATTTGGACTGATTCACGCTCGTGTTACTGTTGAGATCCGCTGGCTACAAGCCCTTGCCAATCACCCAGAGATCAGCGAGGTCGCACCATTTAGCAAGGCTACCAATGACAAGCTAGATGCGATTGTGGCGAATTTTAACGAAGATGATGCCCTGCGCATCAAGGAAATCGAGCGCACCACTAACCACGACGTTAAGGCGGTGGAATATTTCTTAAAAGAGCAGATTGCTGACATTGATGAACTTAAAGATGCTGGCGAATTTATCCATTTCGCTTGTACGTCTGAAGACATCAATAACCTATCGCACGCCCTTATGCTAAAATCAGGTCGTGATGTCTTGGTTAAATCCATGCAAACCATCATCGATGAAATCGCCAAGCTGGCAGACACCTACGCTGCCACGCCGATGCTGTCACGCACACATGGTCAGACGGCAAGTCCTACCACGCTAGGTAAAGAAATGGCAAACGTGGCATATCGCTTGCACCGCCAATTAAAGCAGTTCAAGAACGTAGAGCTGCTTGGTAAGATTAACGGCGCCGTTGGTAACTATAACGCTCACCTGTCCGCCTATCCAAGCATCAACTGGGCGAAGCACTCTCAAGGTTTTGTTGAGAGCCTAGATTTAACCTTTAACCTTTATACCACACAGATTGAGCCGCACGACTACATGGCGGAACTGTTTGATGCACTGCGTCGTTTTAACACCATCTTGGTTGACTTTAACCGTGACGTGTGGGGCTATATCTCGCTGGGCTATTTCAAACAAAAGCTAAAAGACGGTGAAGTTGGTTCATCTACCATGCCACACAAAGTAAACCCGATTGATTTTGAAAACTCAGAAGGCAACCTTGGCATCGCCAACGCAGTTCTTGCTCATCTCGGCGAGAAGCTGCCTATCTCACGTTGGCAGCGTGACTTGACTGACTCGACTGTCCTTCGTAACATGGGTGTGGGTTTTGCTCAGAGTCTGATTGCTTTTGAAGCATGCTTAAAAGGCATTGGCAAACTTGAAATTAATGAAGCCCGACTGACCGAAGATCTCGACCAAGCGCAAGAAGTGCTGGCCGAACCCATCCAAACCGTAATGAGACGCTACAACGTCGAAAAGCCATACGAGAAACTAAAAGCACTGACTCGCGGACAAGCGATGACTCGTGAGATGATGGTGGGATTTGTCAATGGTGATGAGCTGGTAGCTGTTCCTGCCGATGAGCGTGCACGCTTGGCTGAACTGACCCCAGCAACCTATATCGGCAATGCTGATGAGCAGGCGAAGGCATTGAAAGATTATTTGAAATAATCCCATAAAAAATGACGGTCACATGATCGTCATTTTTTGCTTACTTTTCACCTATTTTTAACAACAAAAAACACGGTCATACAGAACCGTGTTTTTATATTTTTAGATGAAAATCTTAACTAAATTACGCTTTAGGGGCTCTGTCTGGCGCACCTGTTAGCGCACTAATTTTTTTGGTGACAGCCAAGGCGATCGGCAAGCTAATCAATATGCCCACAATCACCGAACCAATGATAAACTTACTGCTGTCATAGCCTGTCACGAAAGCAACAATCATCAATACACCAATTGCAACGGTAGACGCAATCGATAACATGGCTGTGAATAATGGAATATTCATGGCAATTCCCCAAAAAATTTACGGAATAAAATTAATATGTTATTTATACACCTTTTTTGCACAAATGTTAAGTGTTTTTCACAAAAAATCCCTAAAATTTTTGTTAATTTAAAAAATTCATAAATTTTCGTTAAATGGTGCGTGATTTTGGAGAAAATTCGCTTTAATTTGACGTGGTTTATGCTAAAATTAGACGTTTGTTATAACGCTTAGTGATTTTAAGCTTAGTAACAATCTAATTGCAGATTTATTAATCAAAAGAGCCAAAAACTTTTAAAAAGCACGATTTATTTGCCATTTTTTGCCAAGGATTTGTTATGACTCATCTCAAAAAGACCCTACAACTAAACGAAGTACGCCGAGCTTTTGTTGATTTTTTTAAGACCAAAAATCACACGCACGTTGACTCTTCATCACTCATCCCTCATAACGATCCCACCCTGCTGTTCACCAACGCAGGCATGAACCAATTTAAAGATACTTTCTTAGGTCTTGAAAAACGTGACTACAACCGCGCCGTCACTTCCCAAAAATGTGTTCGCGCAGGTGGTAAACATAACGACCTTGACAACGTTGGCTACACCGCTCGCCATCATACATTTTTTGAGATGCTCGGCAACTTTTCTTTTGGTGATTATTTCAAGCAAGACGCCCTAAAATTCGCGTGGGAATTTTTGACCAGCGAAGATTGGCTTGCCCTGCCAAAAGACCGACTGTACGTTACCGTTTATCATACCGATGACGAAGCTTATGACATCTGGCATAAAGAAATCGGTCTTGATCCATCGCACATCATTCGTATCGGCGACAAAGGCAAGCAGTACGAGTCTGATAACTTCTGGACAATGGGCGATACAGGCCCTTGTGGCCCTAGCAGTGAAATCTTTTATGACTATGGCAAGCACGTTGAAGGCGGACTACCTGGCACCCCCGAAGAAGATGGCGACCGCTATGTCGAAGTATGGAACTGCGTATTCATGCAGTTCGACCGCCAAAAAGATGGTACGCTAGAGCCGCTGCCAAAGCCTTCAGTCGATACAGGCATGGGTCTTGAGCGCATCAGCTCAATCATGCAAGGCAAACAAGGCAACTATGAAGTTGATCTTTTTGTTAATCTGATGGATGCTGCTGCCAAAGTGATTGGCGTACCCAATACTTACGAGCCGTCATTTAAGGTTGTTGCCGATCACATCCGTGCTGTGTCGTTCTTGATCGCTGATGGCGTTCGCCCAAGTAATGAAGGTCGTGGCTATGTGCTGCGCCGCATCATTCGCCGCGCCGTACGTCATGGCAATAAGCTTGGCGCAGAAGACAACTTCTTCTATCAGCTCGTGCCTGCACTGGTCAAGGAGATGGGCGACGCTTATCCAGAACTGGCTAATAAGCAAGAACACATTCAAGCCATCATCCTAAAAGAAGAAGAGCAATTCGCCAAAACTCTGGCGCAAGGTCTACGTCTGCTATCAGGCGAGCTTGATAAGCTTAATTCAGGTGATACATTATCAGGTGAAACCGTATTTAAATTATACGATACCTATGGCTTCCCAACCGACCTAACCGCCGACATCGCTCGTGAGCGTGACATGAACATTGATGAAGACGGCTTTGAAGCATTGATGCAAGAGCAGCGTGAACGTGCGCGTGACGCAGGCAAATTCGACGTGGATTATACCGCCGCCATCAAGGTGGATAGCCGGACCGAGTTCGTCGGCTATGGACTGGCTCAGCACGACAGCCAAATCATCGGTTTATATCAAGATGGTAAAGAAGCCAGCGAACTTATCGAAGGTGATGAAGGCGTTATCGTATTGTCAGCCACGCCATTTTATGCTGAAGGCGGTGGTCAAGTGGGTGAGCTTGGCGAGATCAGCACCGAATCAGGCGTGTTCGAAGTGCAAAACACCAAAAAATCAGGCAATGCCATCATCCACTACGGCACCGTAAAGATGGGCAGCATCAAACCAAACCAAAGCGCGCACGCTCAAGTGATCGAAGACATCCGCCGCGCATCTGCCAAGAACCACTCAGCAACCCACCTACTACACGCGGCATTACGCTCTGTACTAGGCACAGGTGTTGCCCAAAAAGGTTCATTGGTATCATCAGAGGTATTGCGCTTTGACTTCTCGCATGATAAGCCGATCAGCCAAGAAGATTTACTAACCATCGAGCGCATGGTTAATGAACAAATCCAAAAAAACAGCCCTGTGCAAATCGAACATCTACCAATCGATGAAGCCATGAAAAAAGGCGCGATGGCACTATTCGGGGAGAAATATGGCGAGACTGTGCGCGTGCTCACCATGGGCGAGAATGCTGATAAGACGCCGTTTTCTATCGAGCTATGCGGTGGTTTGCACGTGGTTCATACTGGTGATATCGGTCTGTTTAAGATCGTTGCTGAAAGCGGTATCGCTGCAGGTGTGCGCCGCATCGAAGCCCTAACTGGCATGGGAGCGATTCGCTACGTTCAACAAGGCGAATCTATTCTGGGCAATCTTGCCACCAATTTCAAAGCAAAACGTGGCGAGATCGAAACGCGTGTGACCAGCCTAAGTGAGCGCAGTCGCGAACTCGAGAAACAGCTAGAGAAATCCGAGCAAAAACTTGCCAGCTATCAAGCCGCCAGCCTACTTAGCAGCGCAATCAAGCTTGATAATGGCGTAAATCTACTAGTAACGAAAGCTGATGGCATCGACGGTAAAGCCATTCGCGGTCTGATGGACACTGCCAAATCACGCCTTGATAATGCCGTCATCGTTCTAGTGGGTGAGACGAACGACCTAGCACTAGCGGCAAGTGTCGCCAAGGGTCTGACAGATAAAGTTAAAGCAGGTGATATCATTCGTCATCTGGCCGCAGAGCTCAGCGGCAAAGGCGGCGGCAAGCCAGACTATGCTCAGGGCGGTGCTGAGAAGTCGGATAAGCTAGGTGCTGTACTAAGTGCATTGAAAGCCAATTTGAGCGATACATTAGCATGATCCATTCTGGATTGGTTGATGAGGGCAATGGCAAAAGCTTAATTATTATTGATGTCGGTATATCAATACTGATTGCAAATTTAAGTTAAATTGATATATCAGTGGAGCGTTCTATGTCAAACGGTAACAATACCTACAATGATGGCATTGCCATGCGTAAGGCTGTGATGGGCGACGCTCATGTCAAGCGTTCGATGGGCAACGTTACGCCCTTTACTGCACCCTTGCAAGACTGGATCAATGAGCACGCTTGGGGTTCTACTTGGCAGCGCGGTGTACTTGACAACAAAACACGCTCCTTGATTACGATGGCTTTTTTAATCGCTCAGAAGTCACCAACCGAGCTCAAGGGTCATATTCGCGGCGCGATCAATAATGGCGCCAGTGTTGAAGAAATCCAAGAAGTACTACTGCACAGCTTGCCTTATTGTGGCGCACCAGCTACCCAAGAAGCTTATCGTGCAGCGGTTGAGATTTTGACAGAACTGGATAAAATCTGACAGATCTAGCAGAAGCTTGTGGCGATATTTTGATCATTTGAAATTATCAGAACATCAACATTAAAGTCATCCGAATGATTAAACCATACTAAATAGACAGTGATTCATTAATTTTTTTGATGAATTTATCAGTTTATTTTAAGAATGATTTGGATTATAATTTTTACAATTTATTGAGAACCTTTGGGTTTTCTATTAGCAATTAAAAGGCAGACACAATGGCGTTAATCGTACAAAAATACGGCGGCACCTCAATGGGTAACACCAGCCGCATCAAAAATGTCGCAGCCCGAGTTAAGCGCTGGCATGACCACGGACATCAAGTTGTGGTTGTGGTATCAGCGATGAGTGGTGAAACAAACCGACTGATTGCTCTGGCTCATGAAATCAGCAATGATCCAGATGCACGCGAATATGATCAAATGGTTGCTACTGGAGAACAGGTTTCTATCGCCCTACTTGCCATGGCGCTAAAAGACCTAGGCTTAGATGCCAAATCAATGACTGGTCGCCAAGTCGCCATTAAGACCGACACCACACATACCAAGGCGCGCATTGAGCACATTGACGCTGACAATCTAAAACGCGAACTTGCCGATGGTAAAGTTCTGATCGTGGCAGGTTTCCAAGGTGTGAACGAACATAATGACTTAACGACACTGGGTCGTGGCGGTTCAGACACAACAGGTGTTGCGATTGCCGCTGCCATCGGTGCTGATGAATGCCAAATATACACCGATGTGGACGGTGTATACACCACCGACCCACGAGTTACCTCAAAAGCCAGAAAACTCTCAAAAATCACTTTTGAAGAAATGCTAGAAATGGCATCTCTTGGTTCAAAAGTATTGCAAATTCGTTCGGTAGAATTTGCAGGCAAATACAAAGTGCCTTTACGAGTGCTGTCAAGTTTTGATGAAGGCACTGATGGTGCATTTGATGGTGAATTTAAACAAAATGTCGGTACTTTAATTACCGTTGACGAAGGAGATGATATGGAACGTGCCGTAATCTCAGGCATTGCCTTTAACCGCGATGAAGCCAAAATTGTATTGCTTGGCGTGCCAGACCGCCCAGGCATTGCATCTGCCATCCTAAGCCCAATCAGTGCCGCTAACATCGAAGTGGACATGATTATCCAAAACATCTCTGAGAACGGTGTGACTGATTTTAGCTTTACTGTACCTCGTGGCGACTATGATAAAGCCCTAAAAATCCTAAACGAGAAAGTAAAAGACGACATCGGTGCAACCCAAATTGTTGGCGATGATAAAGTTGTCAAAGTATCGATCGTTGGTGTGGGCATGCGCTCTCACGCAGGCGTTGCCAGCAAGATGTTCGACACACTGGCATCTGAGAACATCAACCTACAAATGATCTCAACTTCTGAGATTAAAGTTTCTGTACTCATCCAAGAACAGCACCTAGAAAAAGCTGTGAAATCACTACACACCGCTTTTGGTCTAGATCGTGAAGATGGTGAAAGTAAAGTTGCTGGCCTATAATTGCCTGACAACCGATGGAATTTTAATCAAATAATTGCTTAAAATTCCATCAACAATAGTAACGATTTTAGCATGGTTGTAAATCATTAATAAGAAAAATTTACATAACTTATTCTAAAAACTGCTGACAAAATACCCAACGCGCCTTATAATAGCAACTTGGGTATTTTTTATTTTTGTGTGAGTGAATTTCAACGTATATCGTAATCGAGTTTACTTTATTTTTATAGTGCAAGGAGCTATTTATGTTAATCCTAACTCGCCGTGTTGGTGAAACTTTAATGATTGGTGATGAAGTCAGCGTAGCCGTTCTTGGTGTCAAAGGCAACCAAGTTCGCCTAGGTGTGAAGGCCCCAAAAGACATCGCTGTTCACCGCGAAGAGATATATCAGCGCATTCAACATGAGCGTTCTATGCAGGCACACATGAGCCACCTAGAACAAGGCAACTTCGCACCGCCATCATTCGATGATGATGATTACTTCAACCGATAATTACAGGATGACATCATGACCACGAGTATCTCTGCTATGCTAAATGGCATCGAAACAGGCGCACTAAAATTCGCTGACGTGATTGCATTCATCGATGGCAATTATGACTACACGCCTGTTGAATTTAGCAATGGCGAAGTTGTGAATGCAGCTGGTACCAACGAAAGTTCTGCTAAAGTATTTAGCCTAGCCAAGCTGCACGGATTGAATCAAGTGGACACGCTAAAACTTTTCGCTGAGCATTATCAATCTGTATTGGGCAATCCTGACGGCACTGATCATGCCAATATTCGTAATTTTATGCATTATGGTTGGCAAGGCATCGGACTTCAAAAGAACGCTCTAACCGCTCGTTAATGCTTAACATTTGATTTTAACTATTAAATAAATGCTAAAAATCCCAAATTAGATAGAATTTACTTGAAATTCGAGTAAATTTGCTATATAATTTGGGCTTTAATTTTTCTGCCATTTCTTGATTGTTGTCGCCTTTAACAACAAAAAAGAATGGTGTAACCTTATAGTTTGGTCAAATTTGTGCTATGTCCATACCATTTATAAGGCACCTTGTCCAAACGGCGCACCCGATACCGCTCAATATCCGCGCCATGTATTATTAGGAGTTCACCATGTCTCGAGTATGTCAAGTGACTGGAAAGCGCCCGCTAGTGGGTAACAACGTATCACACGCGAACAACAAAACCCGTCGTCGCTTCCTACCAAACCTACACAACCATCGTTTTTGGGTAGAGTCTGAGAACCGCTTCGTACGTCTTCGTGTATCATCTAAAGGTATGCGCATCATTGACAAGCACGGCATCGAAAAAGTGCTTGCCGACCTACGCGCACAAGGTCAAAAAATCTAATTTTAGATTTTTCCATTTAGATTAAGTTTTAAGGACACGATCATGAGAGATAAAATTAAACTAGTTTCTACCGCTGGTACTGGTTATTTCTACACCACTACTAAGAACAAGCGTACCATGCCTGGCAAAATGGAAATCAAAAAATTTGATCCAAAAATTCGCCAACACGTTCTATTCAAAGAAGCAAAAATCAAGTAATTTTGCTTTAATGATAAAAGGACCGCCATTTTGGTGGTCCTTTTCTTAGATCTTTAGGTTTGGCAATGACAACACACCCCCTACTAACGCCGCTCAATATCGGCAATCAAACCATCGCCAATCGGCTGATCGTCGCCCCAATGGCAGGCGTTACTGATAATCCGTTTCGAAGACTATCCAAGTCATTTGGCGCAGGTCACGCAGTCAGTGAAATGATCATCGCTGATACTGCTCTATACGCACGCAAAAAATCACTTTATCGTGCTAATTTTGACGGTGAAATTGCGCCCATCTCTGCTCAAATCGCAGGCGCAGAACCTGACAAGCTTGCCGAAGCGACTCGTTTTCAGGTGGCTAATGGTGCGCAGATTGTTGATATTAACATGGGGTGCCCTGCCAAAAAAGTCTGCAAAAAACTGGCAGGTTCGGCATTACTACAAGATGAAATCCTGGTAAGACAGCTATTAGAGGCCGCCGTAGATGCTGTGGATGTGCCTGTCACCCTAAAAACTCGGCTGGGCTTCGCCAACGGTCAAGAAAATATCCTAAAAATCGCCGACATCGCCGAGAAAGCAGGCATTGCTGCCATTGCCATCCATGGGCGCACCAGAGAGGATTTTTATACGGGCGAGGCACGCTATGACCTTATCAAGCAAGTCAAACAACAAGTCAAAATCCCTGTCATCGTCAATGGCGACATCGACAGCCCACAAAAAGCCAAAGCCGTCTATGAACTAACAGGCGCGGACGCCATCATGATCGGACGCGCCGCTCAAGGCAAGCCGTGGATTTTTCGTGACATTCATCATTACCTACAAACAGGTGAACTTCTTGCATCGCCTAGCATATCAGAGCTTCGCGAGATTGTACTCACTCACTTAGAAGAGCTATATCAATTCTATGGTGAATATTCAGGCTGCCGCATTGCTCGTAAGCACATCGCTTGGTACACAGGTGGTTTGCCCAACTCCAACGCCTTTCGTGAAGCGATGTACAGCAAAGACACCACTGCTGGGCAGTTTGCTGTTGCGGATGAATTTTTGCGCAGTCACGACATGACTCATTAAATTGAATGCATCCTAATCAGATCAATGCAAATTTAAACCAGACATTCGTTTGAAATCAGATAAAACAATTACACCATCAAAATTATAGTGCGGTTAGCGCCAATCACAATTCATGCAACAGCCCAAGTCCTGTAGTACGGATGGTTGGCGTTTTGATGGCGATGTCTAGCGCAGTAGGTGTGGCATAAATCTGCACACTGTCTTTGGCTCGCGTGACAGCAGTATAGATCAGCTCTTTTGACAGCAGTCGACTGTTAGAATCATCAAAAGCCACCGCCACTGTATTAAACTCCGAACCTTGCGATTTATGAACAGTCATGGCGTAGGCTGTTGTCACCGTCTCGCCACCCAGAACACTCACAGAGACTTTTTTGAGTATCGCGCCATCAAAATATATGAACAACTCGCCATTTTCTTGGATGCATACACCAATGTCGCCATTGAACAAGCCCAAATCATATCGGTTGGTCTGCACCATCACCACTCGCCCATGATACCATGGCAGCGTCCATGTAGAGGCACGCAGTTCATCGCGATGCTTCTTGGCGATGTATTCATTGATCATCACATCGCCCGCCACCCCGACATGCGATGCCGTGAGAATGCGATAGCGATTCAGCTCATCGATTAGCACTTTGATTTGATTGTTTTTTTGGTCATCGCTGTATCGGTTGATTTGTCTTAGTAGATTTTTACTTTGCTCAAAATATGTGGAATAAGGCTCGATTAATCTTTCTAGAAAATCCTTATTATGCTGTAAATTGACCCATGATAAATTCGCCTCGCTATCTATTAACGCCTCAATCTGTGGCAAGGCACTGCCCTTTGCATTATAGTCATTGATGAATGTCGCCAATTTACCCACACTCGATGTGGACGTAAAGCGAGTTGACTCCGATAAATGCACACGAGATTGTTGTAGCTTATCCACACGACAAAGATCAGCAAGCACCGCCCCTGCTTCCACCGCTGACAACTGATGCGCATCCCCAAGCAGTATCAATCTGGCACCCGTCTTGACTGCTGCCAGTAGCGAACAGGACAGCTCCGCACCCAACATGGATGCCTCATCAATAATAATGATGTCTTGGGACAGTGGATTATATTCATGGTAGCGCGGACTGCCATGACGACCGATACCAAGCAGTCGATGGATGGTTTTTGGCTCTGGCAGATCGATTTGAGCGCCATCTAGTGATTTTTGTAAAGACTCGCCCATACGCTGAGCTGCCTTACCTGTAGGGGCTGCCAACGCTAGGTTAATTTGTGGGTTTTGGCGAAGCAGTGCCAGCACAATCTGAGCCACCGTATATGTCTTACCCGTGCCTGGTCCGCCTGTGATAATGGCAAATGGCGAGCAACTCACCAGATTAACGGCCTGCTCTTGTGCAGCTTTCATACCTTTTGGCAAATCACTCACATCGAATGGCTCGACTTTCGCCCCCAAGATACGCTCAATGTGATGCATCGTCATGCGCTCAGCTCGCCATGCTCTATTTGACCAGATATATAACTCGCCAGAATCACCTCGTTTTATCATCAATGGCGTGCCAATGGTCGGCTTATGTTCAAAGTCAGCAAAATATATACTATCAGCCAATAACGTCACAAACCGCTCAAAATCATCATTCAGCTCATGACTCACACCATCAAATACCCTAAGAACCGCCATGAATAATAAGCTTAGCTCAGCTGGTGAAGCGCTAAGGCGTGGCGACTTTAGCAGTGCCTGCTTGAACTCGTGATGTTGTCGATTAAGATAATTAGGCAGTTCATGAGGTGACTGTCTGCGCAGTTCACCCATCTCATCAAAATAACGCTCAAACTCAAGTGGGCTTTGCCCATCTTTAAATTGCCCTGCCAAGGACATCATCGCAGGAGACAACAGTGTCGCCTGCCAATGAGACAGCCCTTTGATGTCTGATAGCGTACCATTATTGGCAACCATCATCACAGTATGCCCCTCATCCAAGGCAAGCATGCTGTTAAAATTCAGCACAAGGAATACATCAGATGCCAATGAATCGTACTGATATGGCAAAACCATTCCCTTGCCCTCATACCAATCGGCATTTGCCCTGATGCGACTGGTGATGTAATGACTGATCGCAGTATCGTTCATGGTGTGTCCTATTCAAATAATTCATCTAATGCCAAGGTTAGATTTAACGGTATCTGCCATATCATGCGCCCGCACTCCCCGCGCTCATCGTCAGATGAGATACCACGCAAGAACAGATATTCTGTCGCACCAAGATAGCGCGATTCATTACCCACGTAGTCAGCGATTCTCATCTTTAATAGGCGATGTAGCGCCACCTGATAGAACGCTGCTTGCAGCCAATAACCCGCCTTATACATCGCTGATATGAGCGACTGTCTATCATAATCACGCCAATCATCACCCAAAAAATTCGACTTATAATCCAGCACAAAGAACCTGCCCTCATGCTCATATAATAAATCAATCTCACCTTTAAGATAATGATACACGCGATCGTTATGGTCGGGGGTTAATTCCAACGCATGGTCGCTGTGTTCTTCAAAAACTGCATTAATGTCAGCCACGCCAAAGCCATGCTTTAACCCAAGCACAAACTTCATCTCGCGCACACTATTGCCATTATGCAGTGATTTTAGATTGGTGCCCGATGCGCCAAATTTGGCATGAATCACCTCATACAGCCAAAGCACCAGCTGACGATGCGGCGTGTTTTTATCCGATTCTAAAGGCATAGATTGGTGCTTATGGCTTAGATACTCAGCCAAGCCTAATTTGCGCGCCTGACGATCAATCTCCTGACTGATGGCGAGTAGCTGACCTGACCTGTCAGTGATGGGCATGGATGTACCCACTTCTTGTAATACCAAATGCAAGAATTCACCCGCTGTCGCACCACGGACAAAGGTGTTTTGAATACGCTCAACCACCTCATCAGATGAGTCATCGATCACCATTTCGTCATGAACGTCTTGTTTGTCATCATCCATCATCCCCTGTGATGACTCTAACTGATTGATTAACCTTGTAAAGCTCGCCTGATGTATGCCTTCAAAAGACTGCTTGGGAATGGCGACGTGCCAATCCACGTAATTGATGCAAGATTGAGGCTTATCATTGGCATTATAGCGCGATTTGATTAAGTCTTCGCAATCCAAAAGCTCAATCCAGCCCATCTTGCCTTGCATTCGCTCCGGTAACGTCAGCGCTTTTTGCTTACTAGCTTGACACCATATGAACATGGGGGATGTGCTATTATCTGCATAATAGCTGTCCGAAGCCACCACATACACCTGCTCAGATGCACGTGTTAGGGCGACATAGCCTATGCGCTTAGCCTCATCGACACTCTCCGTAAGATCAAGCGCCCCATAATCCACATCACCTCTATTGCGAACGGGCGAGATGCGTCTTTGATATTTATCATCGCTATAAGGGTAAAATAACGCATTATTGCCCTTCACCGACTTTTCAAGTCCGAGCACATATACGATGGGAAATTCAAGCCCTTTTGATGCATGGATGGTCATCAGATTCACGCCTGCTTCGCTGGGCAGCACCCTTCTTTTGTTGTACTCACTTGCACCCTCTTGCATTTGAATCTCGAACCATTCTAACAGCGCGGTCTCGTGCAGATGCGACTGCTCACCTACCAATTCAACCACTTGCCACAAGTCTGCCAAGTATCGCTCACCGGCTTTGGCAGCATTTAGCCATAAGCCATCAGATAGACTGCGTTTGTCGTTTAGCGGGTTAATCGATAGTGCATACCAAATCGCGCTGGCGATGCCGTACTTTTGCCATTGTTCGCGCATTTTGGCAAGATAACCGAACAATCGAATCTTCTGCTCTGCACCATCTTGGCTCATTTGATCCGACTCATCAGTGAATAAAGTCGTAATGTCGTCAAGAGACAATCCAAACAAATACCCGCTTAGCAGCCGACCTACTTTCTCAAGATTGCCCGCATCCAGACACACAGCCAACAAGGCGTATAAATCATTAGCGGCAGGCATGGCAAAGACATTCTCATCTTTGATAGCAATGGCAGGAATGTTTAGTTTATCTAAATAACCTTTAACCGCTGAGAATTCAGCCTTGGTCTTAGCCAAGATAGCAATATCACTGGGGACGATGGGTCTTGACCTGCCGTTATCATCCATCGTGCAATGCGGATTTTGTAGAAGGCTATTAATATGATGGGCAATCGCCTGATGTTTTTGCCAAGCATCATCGCCATTTAAATAAGACGTGTGCAATACTGTTAATGGCTTTTCATCTAGGTAGCTTGCCTGCATTGATTTATTTTGCCAAGACAGTCTTTGGGTTTGATTGTGCGCTTCGATGTGCTGATAATAGATGCCTTCACCGAGTTTGGCAGGGTTCAAGCCATCAAACGACTCATTCACGAACCATTGATTTAACGCATCAATCAGGGCTTTGTTAGAGCGCCTATTTACGGTTAGTGTTAAGTCTTTATTGATAATCTGACGCTGTTTGTCTTGTTGATGTTGAGCATTTCCCAAGTATTTTATGTAGTTATAGTTGCTCACATCACCGCCACGGAAACGGTAAATCGCCTGCTTAGGGTCGCCCACCAGTAACAAAAATCCCTTGGGTGTTTTGTTATTTTGTAATTCGTCTTGCAAGGGGTCGATATATACCCGCTTAATCAGAGCTACCTGAGCGCCATTCACGTCCTGCGACTCGTCGATGAGTGCCACAGGATAGTGATGACGAATGCGACGCACCAAATCCTTACTGCTTGCCAGCGCATCATTCAAACGCTTCATCTGCAAGGTGAATGTCGTCTTACCCATGCCCTCAAGCCATGACGGGCTCAGCCGTCGGACATCCTCAGCGATTTGACGATATAGATAAGCTCGATATTGAACACTAATATCACGAATCTTCTCAATGATTGGCGGAATGTTGATCAGTTTTTTTTGGATAAAATCATACAGCATCATCACCGCATCGTGATCGTAATTTTTGTTCGTCAGATTTGTTATGTCTTTGATTTTCTCGATATTTTTAATCCAATTTTTCAATGGTTCCAAATGATTGACAAATCCAATGCCATGCTCACGAATCAGTGCTTGGATTTCGGTCAACTTATCCAAAGATTTGGGCAGGTTGGCATGACCATTAATCCCTACTTTTTTTCGATAGTCATCATCCAAGAATTGATGAATCTCGTCCAAATCATAACTTAAAATTTCATCCAGTTCAGCCTCAAGACTCTCCACATAAGCATCATCAATATCGGGCATCGAGTCAATCGGCGCATCAAAAAACTGTGTGGTAAGATTGATGGTGACTTTGGTGCCATGAATGTCACTAAGTACATTACTGGGCGCAATGAATGCGTATAGCTTGGGGTTTTGAGTGATGATTTGTGCGTGCTTCTTACGCAGGCTGTCATGAATGATGGCGGTCGTGACGTCATCGCTGTCGTATTGGATTTCTGCTTTTGCCTGATGACCAATTTCAGCGGCGAACTCTTTGAGCCATTTTTGTGCCAGACTGTCGAGCGTACCCACAAAGAGCTTATCGAGCATTGATAGCAATAGCCCCACCCGACGAAACGCCTCATCAAAAGCAAAATCATCCTCATGGTTAATCAAGAACTCAATCAAATGCTGATTGACAATATCATCCGCCTCATCAATGCCCGCCTGCTTGGCAGTTGTGACAATCTCATTAAGACGATCTGAAGTGGGTATCTTGCGGTCAAACCATGACTCATGAGTGGCCTGCTTAGACTTCATCCAAGTCAAATAGCGATAAAAAGTCGTCAAGCGCGCCTGAATTCGCTCCTGCATCTCAGCGGCGGCAGCGCGGGTAAATGTGGTGGCAATGATCCGCTCTGGTGCATACTTTTTCTCAACCAGTAAGCGTAAAATAATGCCCGAAAGCGTCCAAGTCTTGCCCGTACCTGCAGATGCCTCGATCAGATAAGCGCCTGATAGCGTGCAGGCCGTGGCAGGCGTGCTACGAATATCACTCATGAGCATCTCCTTGTGCTGATGGGCGATTTAGATTCTCTAAAGTTGTCATGTATGCCAAAACATCACCATATAAAGGCTTAGCCAATATCGCTGCCTGTCTCATTGCTTGATCTACGTTCTGCCCTTGAAGCAGCGCCTCCCAATGCAGATCTTTACTAGAATAATCTGTATCCTTGCCAATGCAGTCATCAAGACTTAAATCCTCCACCGGCGCATCATCCAAAGATAGAATTTTTAAGGCGTTATCTGCCGTTATCACCAATGGCGTCACGCGAGTCAATACGGCGAATAGTATCAGATTTTTTAAATACCGCATCGCCTTATCGGCACAAATCGGGCGCATCACGATGGTAGCAACCTCAGAAAATGGCTTAATCAGCTTTCGTCCTTTTTTATAACGCCAAATACTCATACCGCGATCGGTACGTTCGTCTTGAGCGGTTGTTTGGCGATGAATCTGCCATAACAAATGCTGCACCCAGAACCCAAGCAGCTTATCCGATGAAGTACTACTTACCAAGACATTAAGCCAATGATCGCTTGAGAAATCTGGTAATTGAGCCAAGATCTTCAGCGGCTTTGTGCCGATATGTAGCGGGATCGCCTGCTCTTGGGTGGATGTGATGAGCGCCGAAAAGTTCAGACTACTACCGCCATCCACCTCCAACTGCCCCACTAGACTACCATTCGCATTATTCAGCTGAGTCCAAAATTCATCAACCACACCACTTACCAGCTCAATGTCTTGTTTTAGGCGTGCGTATTTGGTTGCGCCTGCAGGCAGTAGCGGCTCGTGACGAAGCGCCTTGAACTGGGTAAGCTTTTGCTGTCTTTGGGGTGTCAAGTCAGATGGCATCGCCACGTCAAACAGCGCTTTTACATCCATCTCATTGATGTTCTTGCCATCGAACACCCCTGTCGCCAAGGTCTGAACGATGGTATCGCTGAGCCGCCAACCCTCCAGACCACCCATCGATAATGGCTCATCTCGATCCATCCCCTCCAAGGCAGTTAATACCATAAGTTTACCTTGCAGATAAGATTTGGCAGGTGATTTGATGGCGCTGTTGATCGTCTGTACGGTAAGGTAACTTGGTAGCTCAATGTGGCAAGCTGACAGCAGATCATCCACCGACTGATCAGCATCTGACGACCCAGTCATCACCTTAGTAAAGACCGCTTGAATCCTTGCCAGCTCATCATCAGTCGGCAGTGTTACAAACGACTTATCTTCTGTATCGCGCAATCTATCGTCAAGCACCTGACGCACATTTTGCCAAAGTGGTGCAGGCGGTAGGAATGACTGCAGTTCACGCTTTTTGTCATCAATGACGCTCGTTAAGGCAGACACAGGATCATCATCGTTAATCACGCCATCATCACGATAAAACAACGACCGCTCAAAGCTCATCGCCTCATGCCTAGTCAGCAGATAATGCTCAATTAAGCCAGGTAGTCGCTCACCAACTCGTCTGGTCAAATCATCAGCTGAATCAGGCAGCTGCCAATCCATGCCCGACTTTAAAAATTCAATCAGCTCTGTCACAGGCGATGCCGGGAGCAGTGCCGTGCTACCATCAGCACTCATACCATCGTAAAAAATCAAACACGTGTCTTTGGTACATAGCAGTGCATCCAAGAACGCGCCATTATCATCGTCTTCGTTCGAGCGATCGCCGCGCCGCTTTAGCCCTGCGCGCATCAGATCCAGCCTCATGCTTCTGTCTTGACGTGGGAATGCTGATAGATTCATACCCAGCATGACAGTCAGCCCAAACGGTACACTTCTTAGCGAACCAAAACGTGCCACCGTGATTACATCTGCAGGCTCAGCAGCGACAGCTTGTAGCCCCACTGCCTCTGACAGACTCTCTAATACAAATTCTAAGGTCAGATAAATATCATCATCACTGCCGTGCTGAGCGTTCGCTCTTAGGCTTGCCAGCATGGCATTCTTCGCCTCAAAGATCGCACGCATCTTCGTGGTTTGCTTAATGGCATAAAAATAATCATCAATCAGCTCATGCTCAATCCTATTTAGCCAATGCTGCACTTTGTCACGCTGCTGATATTGCCCGCCAAAATACGCCAAAGCCTCATGCATTCGGCACAGCGCTTGAACGATGTTTTTATCATTAAGCACAATCCCGCCCAGAGCCAGAGTCGCTTCACTAGCGCCATCCGTCCAGTCAAATGGATATAGTAGCTCACTTGGCAACTGCTCATTTGGTGCAACAAATCCCATGACAATGCGATCCAAGGCATAGCTAAACGTGTATCGATAATCAGTGTCACTGTCATGCAATGTCTGACCGATATGAGATGCATCAAAGCCACGGCGAAAGCCAGCTTCCTCGAGCAGATACCTTGCACGATACGCTTCATCAAAGCTTAATCCAAAGTTCTCATACACTGCAGGATTCATGAGCCATTCATAAAATTCATCGGCATAAAACCGCGCATGTTTTACACCGCACAAACGATAAAAGCCAAGCATGGCCTGAAGCAGCTCATCGATTTCACGCGCGGTCGTGCCTGTGATTTTGATGGGCAAATACAGCCCATCAACACCCACACCATCAGGGAACACCGCCCGAATGGTGTTCTGAGCTTCCTCCACATCAGGCAGTAATATCACCACATCAGATGGTTTTTTTTGGTGATCGTTTAGATATTTGGCGATCATCGTACGAGCAATCTCAAGCTGTCTTTTTAATCCATGGCAAGCATGAACGCTTAAGCTTGGCAGTAGTTCTTTGTCAGTTTTGCTAAGCTCTGATAAAGTCGCTACTGATTTTGGGCGTTTTTTGTCGCTTAGTATCTGTAGCACCTCCCCCATCGCCATGCCTTTGACATCTTCATCCTCCCCAAGCATGAGGATGTCTTGCTTTAATTGATTTAGGATACTGTCATTCTCGCCACTGGTTTTTGATTGGAACTTATCCTGCCAATAAATCTGATGTAGTACACTTTTATTATTTAGATTATCTACATGATTTAACTGCTGATTGCCATCTTCATAATAAAATTCACCGCCAGACATATCAGCAAGCATGGCAAAAGTCTCACGCGATTCCTTACCAAGTCGAGATAATAACCCATGCCCGTAGTCTTTTTTATACACAGCATTTGGATTGATGATGTTCTGAGTTAATAGCCAATTTTTATCAACAATGTCCGCCCAGAACATCTTGGATGGGTTAAAATGCAGCAGGCGAATGTTGATTGCCAGCGACAGTCTTTTTAGGAATAACAGCTCCACCTGTGGCAGCTGCTGTACGGTAAATAAATACAAATCTTTAGGTAACTTATTTAGCACTGCTTGGCGCAATTCACCGCTGCGCCTGCCTTCTAATACATCCCAGAATCTATGCTCAAGCTTTTGGCGCATCTGATAGACATGTCTAAATAACCCATACCATAAATGGCGCAGTAGCTTTTCTAGATTTTTATAATGCGCCACCAGCCAATCAGGTGTGGCTTCTTTTTGACCATATTCATCGCCAAATCGATCTTTGCCGGCGATCATTTCTTCGACCAAATTCTCAAGGCTTTCATTATCCCCCCATGCATCCAGCCACTCTGGGCGATGTACTAGATAACGCACATACAGCCGAGATAACTCATCACACGCCTGCCACAAGCGATGGTCTGGTATCTCGTATTGGTCTTGGCTCTGCTCTGCCAATGGTCTAAAAAGAAAATACAATTCGTGCTGATCATTATTTAGAATTTCTAATAATTCTTGAGGTTTTGCTTTAGCACTTAAAAAACCAAACAATCGCCAGCGCATGACCGAGGCAGACAGCATCGCTACCTCAGGCACCGCCAAGGCGTCATTATGATCCATCGCACCATCAAGCTCTAGCGTCTGCTTAATCATCTTCCATTGATACTGACCCCAAAATTGAGCTGTCATCATGGTGCTGATACCCGCCTTTAGAGCGACTTGTTTTTCAAGCCAATGCCCAAGCACCATCGATGGCACAATCACCACAAACGGCGTAAAGATCATCGCACTAAAATCCGCCTGATTTTGATGCGGATTCTTGTAAAAATTAATCAATTCATCAACCAAGACATCAGTGTCATTAGATTGGATAATCTGAAACATGGCAAATCCAAGCTGAACTAAAAATTAAATTGTACCTTGAATCGCTTTAATTATCCATGCCAAGCCTGGTTATTTTTAATAAAAAATCCACCGCCCATCCACTCATCCCAATCTAAAATTAACACTTAAAAATCCACCCAATCAATGCTATAATTCACCCCATAATTCCCTCTCATTTTTACAGCATTTTAAACAAGTTATTCATAAAGACATCCAATAAAAAGAGACATTAATGGCATTTGTACATTTGGGCGTGCACAGTGAGTTCGCCATCGTTGATTCCATTGTACGCATCAAAGAACTGGTCAAAAAAGCCAGTGAAGATGGTCAGACCGCACTGGGTTTGGCAGATGTGAACAACATGTTCGCTGCGGTTAAGTTCTATAAGGTTTGCACGGCAGCTGGCATTAAGCCTATCATCGGCGTGGAAGCCACGATCGGTGAAGACATTGATCGCCTCGCCGAAGAGAATAATCATTCGGTGATACTGTATGCCATGAATAATGACGGCTACAAAAACCTACTGCGCCTATTGTCCGATGCCTATACCAACCGACCCATGCAGGACGGCTCAGTGACGGTGCACACGCCCATCATCACCAAGGAAGCTTTATTTACCAATAACGACGGTATCATCGCCATTTTGACCGATCGCTCAGAGACTGCCGCCATATTAAAAGGCAATCATCCTGAGATGTTCGCTACACCTGTTAAGCCTTGGCACGATGCTTTTGGTGATCGCCTGTACCTTAGCATTAAGCGCACACACGAATCGGACAACGCCTATAACCGCGAAGTGATCATTCAAGGCTCAAAGGCAGGCATTCCAATCATCGCTCATAATGACGTGCGATTTATCAATCCAGTACCACAAGATGTCGGACAAGCCAAAGAAAACAACGCCAGTAGTGACTTTGATGCGCACGAAGCTCGCGTGTGTATCGCAACAGGCTACACTCTAGAAGATACAAACCGACCTAGAGATTACACCGAAGCGCAGTATTTTCGCAGCCAAGCAGAGATGGAAGAGTTATTCTCAGACATCCCGAAAGTCATCGAAAACACCAACCTACTTGCCAGTCGCTGTAACGTCACGCTTACCCTAGGTATTAACGTCCTGCCCGACTTTCCCATTCCAGAAGGCGACACCATCGAGAGTTTCTTTAAAAAGGTCAGCCTAGATGGTCTTCACCAACGACTTGCCAAGCTGTATCCTGAAGATAAGCGCGAAGATGACTGGGATGCGATTTATCAATCATATAAAGACCGATTGGATTATGAGCTTGGCATCATCCTTAAGATGGGTTTTCCAGGGTATTTTTTGATCGTGATGGACTTTATCCGCTGGGCAAAAGCCAATGGCGTGCCTGTCGGTCCGGGACGTGGCTCGGGCGCTGGCTCTTTGGTGGCTTATAGCCTAAACATTACCGACCTTGATCCACTCAAATACGATTTACTATTTGAGCGTTTCTTGAATCCTGAGCGTGTGTCGATGCCTGACTTTGATATCGACTTTTGTATCGAAGGGCGCGACCGCGTGATCGACTATGTGGCGCGAACCTACGGGCGACAGGCCGTCTCACAGATCATTACCTTTGGTACCATGGCGGCGCGTGCGGTGGTGCGCGACGTGGCACGAGTTCAGGGCAAATCATATGGTCTTGCCGATAAAATCTCAAAACTCATCCCAAAGACACCTGGCATCTCACTTGATGAGGCACGTTCAGAAGAGCCGCTACTCGAAGAACTCCTAAAAGAAGGTTCAACACACCCCGACCATCAAGCCGCCACAGAAATCTGGGAGATGGCAAAAAAACTAGAAGGTATCACGCGCAACGTCGGTAAACACGCAGGTGGCGTACTCATCGCACCCAATCGAATCAGCGATTTTAGCGCGGTGTACTGCGATGACAAAGGACACCCTGTCAGCCAGTTCGATAAGGACGACGTCGAGGCAGTAGGCTTGGTGAAATTTGACTTTCTAGGACTTCGAAACCTTACTGTCATCCAAGCTGCGGTTGATAACATCAACATCACTCGCGCCAAGCTCGGTCAAGAACCCATTGACCTTGAAAAGCTCCCCTTAGATGACAGCGACGTCTATCAGTCTGTGCTACAATCAGGTAATACCACCGCCGTGTTCCAGCTTGAAAGCTCAGGCATGAAAAAATACCTAAAGCAGCTCAAGCCCACCAACATCGAAGACGTCATCGCAATGTGCGCCCTGTATCGCCCAGGCCCGCTAGAATCAGGCATGGTGACAGACTTCATCGATCGTAAACATGGCATCCAAGAACCCGCCTATCCCCATCCTGATTTTCAGCATGAATGGCTAGAGCCACCCTTAAAAGCGACCTATGGTGTCATCGTCTATCAAGAACAAGTCATGCAGATCGCTCAGGTACTCTCAGGCTACACCTTAGGTGGTGCTGATATGCTACGACGCGCCATGGGTAAAAAGAAACCTGAAGAGATGGCAAAGCAGCGCAGCATCTTCGTAGAAGGTGCGATCGGACAAGGCATATCCGGCGACTTGGCAGGTCAGATTTTTGATCTGGTAGAGAAATTTGCAGGTTATGGTTTTAACAAATCGCACTCTGCTGCCTATGGCGTATTGGCTTATCAGACCGCATATCTTAAGTACTACTACCCTGCCGAATTCATGGCGGCCGTACTTTCATCGGAGATGGATGACACTGACACCATCGTGTTCTTGATTTCTGATTGCAAAGAGAACTTTGATCTGTCTGTCATCCCACCGAGCGTGAATCATAGTGATTGGCACTTTGTCGTACAAGACGAAAAAACCATTATCTATGGTCTTGGTGCCATCAAAGGCGTGGGTGAGGACGCGGTGGCAAGCATCGTCAAAGCACGAAAAGAAAGTAAATTCAAAGACCTTTATGATTTTTGTAATCGTGTTGACATCAAAAAAGTCGGCAAACGCGCCTTAGAAGCGCTGATTTGCGCGGGCTGTTTCGATGATTTGGCTATACAGATTAAGCCAGAATTTGCCGAACAAGAACTGCGTCATCATATCCGCGGTGGACTGTGGGCACAGCTGCCTGCTGCCATGCAAGTCGCTGAGCAAAACCGCCAAAACGCGCTGGCTGGCACTTTTGATTTATTTGGCGAAGTGGACGACGGTCTGTCTGTCGCGCCCGAACTGCCCGACATCGTCTGGGGTGATCAGACCCGCCTAAAGGGCGAAAAAGACACGTTAGGCTTATACCTAACAGGTCATCCGCTGGATAAATACCGTGATGAACTAAAAAAATACACCAATGTTAGCCACCTAAGCGAGCTGTCGGACACTGGTTATAATAAGTTTGCCCGTGTGGCAGGTCTGGTTATCGATGTCGCCAACTTCGGCAACCGTGTCGCCATCACGCTTGATGATGGCAGTGCGCGCGTGGAAGTTAGCTGCTTTACCGACAAATTCTCACGTCTACAACCCATCCTAGAGACCAACATCGCACTTAGCGATCGACTGCTGGATAAATACGCTCATCTTAGTAGCGATAAGAACTTTAAACCAAAAGATCTCAACGCCCAAACCCTGCGCAAAATTGAAGATAAAACCGACTGGGAATACATCTCCAACCTAAATGGCGCAATCATCATCGCCACGCTAAGCGTGCGTGAGAATGATGGTCGTGTTTTTGCCAGAATGCAGAACGCCATGACGCTAACCCAAGCGCGATTAAAGCACCTATCGGCGGTAAACATTAAACTATACGCTCATGACATGGAAGGACTAAGCAGACTAATACCACTTCTAAAAGAAAACACACCACCTGCTGCCAATCTCATCCCATCGCCTACTGACGACAATGAGGAGGAGATCGAAGATGCGGTGGCTTATGACGAAGAAGGTAATATCCTTACGACCACAGCACCTACAGTATTAAGAGATGGCTGTCTGCCGGTATCGCTGTTTTTGTATGATGAATGCAGCATCTCACGCGTCTCGGTCAATGATCGATTCCGCCTATATCCCAGTGATGACGTGCTTGATGAGCTAAGAGCAATACTGCCATCGCAGAATGTATTATTAAGATAAGTTATGAATTTAATCTCTCAACTGGCGAGCATTCGCATCGTCATGATTGGCACCACCCTACCCGCTAACATCGGCTCGGCTGCTCGTGCCATGCACACAATGGGACTGTCCGATCTGGTTGTCGTGAATCCACGTCTACCCATTGATGACACTAGTGTTGCCAATGCTGCAGGTGCGACCTCTGTGCTTGATTCTGCGCGCATCGTCAACGACCTGAATGAAGCCTTGTCAGACTGTCACATGGTATTTGCAGCATCCGCGCGCGTTCGTCATATGCCACGTCCCGTCATCGCCCCAAAGATGGCAGCAGAGCTAATGATGAATTTTCATCAGGCACATAACAATCCTAACGAACCCATCCCAAAGATCGCCATCTTATTCGGGCGTGAAGATCGCGGTCTAACGAACGATGAACTTTCGCTGGCGGATTATCACATCCAAATCCCCGCCAATCCTGAATATCCCGTTCTTAATGTCGCCGCCGCCGTACAGGTGATTGGTGCGTTCATCTATGATGCACTGTCAAATCATGCATCAAAATCAGAAGACGACCTCTCCCAAACTCATCAGCTTAACCTAAATATCCGCCAAGACTGGGATGAACCTGCCATCACACACGCTCAGCAGCAAAACCTTAACAGCAGTCTCATCGATTTGCTTATTAAGCTTGACTTGGCAGACGATCAGGACTTAAAGCATCCGCCCATGCGCCTATCAAGGCTCACAAGTCGGGTGCAGCTTGACCAAAAAGAATTTGCCCTACTGCGCGCATTAATTGCCAAAATTCATGTTAAAATCAGCCAAAACCAGCCAGATTAGCCAAGTTGTCTTGATAATAGCTTGATTGTCTTATAACTATTTTAAGGATCATTCGTGTCATTCATTCAAAGAATCAAAAATCTCAAAAACGCCATCAATGATGACTTAGAAGCCGTATTAGATCGCGACCCTGCCGCTCGCACCAAGGCAGAAGTATTCATCACGTACCCCGGCATACACGCGCGTACCCTACACCGCGCCGCTCATACCTTGTGGGAGAACGACCACAAATTCCTAGCACGAAGCTTGTCGCACATCAGCCGCGTCACGACAGGCATCGAGATTCACCCTGCCGCCAAAATCGGTAAGCGCCTATTCATCGATCACGGCATGGGCGTGGTCATCGGCGAGACTGCTGAGATCGGCGATAATGTGACACTCTATCATGGCGTCACCTTGGGTGGTGTCTCATGGGAAAAAGGCGCCAAACGCCACCCCACGCTTGGCGACCATGTGGTCGTGGGCGCAGGTGCCAAAATCCTAGGCGGCTTCACCGTGGGTAATCACGCCAAAATCGGCTCAAACGCCGTGGTCGTAAAGCCCGTACCAGAAAATGCCACCATGGTCGGCTCCGCTGCCCGCATGATCGACAAGAACAGCAAAAAAGACGCACCAAAGGTCAGCCAAGAACAGACGCAGGCAGCGGATGAACTGTTCAACGCCTACGGGCTTAAGCCCGACACTCAGGACCCCGTGGCCACAAGCATCGCGGCACTCCTAGCGCACATTCAGAATCAAGACAGACGCATCGATGAACTACAAAACGCCATCTGCAAGCTAGATCCTGAGTTTTGCAGTCAAGCCATCGAACTAATCTGTAAAGATGACCTAGACGTCCTAAAAACCCAAAGTTAATGGCACAAGATGATGCATTTAAGATGACAAAATAAATCATAATTCTGTTATAATTATTCGCTTTATTCATTAGAAATAACAAGGAATCTCATGACTGACAGCACTCAGCCAACCACCCCAAAGCGCGTATTAACAGGCATTACCACCACTGGCATTCCACACTTAGGCAACTATGTCGGCTCAATTCGCCCTGCGATTGCCGCTGCCAACGAGGCGATCGCACGTGGCGACGGTGATGCTTTCTTTTTCTTGGCGGATTTTCATGCCTTAATTAAATGCTTCGATCCTGATGAGATTCATCGCTCCACTCGTGCCATTGCTGCAACTTGGCTCGCCTGCGGTCTGGATCCACAAGCGGTAACTTTCTACCGCCAGTCAGACATTCCAGAAATTCCAGAGCTGGCTTGGGTGCTAAATTGCTCATGTGCCAAAGGCTTGATGAATCGAGCCCACGCCTATAAAGCCGCTGTTGATATCAATGCCGCCAAAGAAGATGTTGATCCAGACTTTGGCATTACCATGGGATTGTTCAGCTATCCTGTATTGATGGCGGCTGACATTTTGATGTTTAACGCCACTCATGTACCTGTCGGTAAAGACCAAGTACAGCATATTGAGATGGCAAGAGACATTGCTGGCACATTCAATTTTAAGTACAAGCCCCTGTTCATTCAGCCAAACGCCGTCGTTGATGAAGACATTCCCTTATTAACTGGGCTTGACGGTCGCAAAATGAGCAAATCTTATGGCAATACCATTCCATTATTCGGCGATGGCAATCCGCAAGTTGACCCACAAAAAGCCCTAAAAAAAGCGATCTCTCAAATCGTCACCAATTCACAAGCACCCGAAGAACCTAAGAATTGTAACGAATGTACCATCTTTGAGATTTATCGCGCCTTCGCCACCAAAGAAGAGATCGAAGAGTTAGCCGCCCACTATCGTCGTGGCATCGGCTGGGGTGAAGCTAAGGAAATCTTGTTCAACAAAATTAATGACGAAATTGCGCCGATGCGCCAGCGTTATTTTGAACTCATGAATAACCCAAAAGAGCTTGAAGAAATCCTACAAATGGGTGCCGTCAAGGCTCGTCGAGTCGCCCAAAAGCAACTGGATAAGACACGCCGCGCCATCGGCATCAAGCCTCTTGCCAAGCTTAAATAACGTGATGGATACCGCCCAAGTACAAGATGCTAAGACCATTCGCATCTTTGATACGCCTGTTGAGAGCCTGCCCGATGACTTATACATCCCCCCGCAGGCTTTTGCGATTTGGCTTGAGCAATTTGCCGGCCCGCTTGATTTTTTGTTGTATTTGGTTAAGAAAAACAACTTCGATCTGACCGAGACCGCCATTTTACCCATTACGGAACAATACTTAAGCTACATCAAAGACTTGGATGAAGAATATTTTGAATTGGCGGGCGATTATCTGTTGATGGCGGGCACGCTCATCGCCATCAAGAGTGAGCTGTTATTGCCACAGCCAGATATTGATGATGAAGGGGTAAACCCCAAAGCAAGACTCATCAGAAAACTCGAAGAATACGCTCAGATCAAAGAAGCTGCTCAAAGGCTTGATAGGTTGATACGACTAGAAAGAGATGTGTTTTTGGCATTTACCAGCTTGCCCAGCATCGAGGCGATGCGCGCCGAACTGCCAAAATACTCTCCGCAGATTCTCGTTAACAGCCTCGTCACCATGCAGATTAAGCCTGATTATCAGATGCACACAGTCAATGTGGATCCCGTGCCACTGCCCGAGCGCATCGCCAACATCACCCGAATGCTCAGCGAAAAAGGCTCATCCACTTTCAAAGAGCTGCTAGAACCCACCCAAGGCAAGCTTGGCGTGGTGGTAAGCTTCGTGGCGGTGCTTGAGCTGATTAAGCGCGGCTTGGTCGGTCTTAGTGAGTACAGCGATGACTTCGATGACGAAAGTGCGCACAACTACGCACTTCAAACCACCGAAAAACGCGCCAAAAACACCCTGTCAAGCATCGACAACACCGGTCATGCCATCGGCGAACAAACCCTATACTGGCTACATTAACCCATGCAAAACACCCTAACACCACTTACTTTAGATGTTGAATCAACAAAACAAGACAGCCATAAAGAGCTGCTCGAGTCGCACGCCACCGCCGAAGCACTAAGTCGCTATATCGAGGTGCTACTACACGCAAGCGAAACACCCCTAACCGATCAAGATCTAAAAAAACACCTATCTATGAGTAGTGATGAGCTCCAAATGGCGCTAATCATCCTAAAAGAGCGACTGTCGGGTAGCGTACTCACCCTAGGCAAGACCGCGAGCGGATACCGCCTGCAGATCAAGGACAGTTATTCTCGGCTCATTCAGCAGATTTTTCCAGAGCGTCTTGAAAGCCTAAGCCAAGCCCTACTTGAGACCTTGAGCGTCATCGCCTACAAGCAGCCCGTCACACGCTCTGACATCGAGCAGGTGCGTGGCGTTACCGTGTCAAGTAACATCCTAAGACAGCTGTTCGATAAGGGCTGGATCATGGAGAAAGGATATAAAGACACACTCGGTCGCCCAGCACTGCTACATACCACACCAGCATTCTTGGATGCATTTGGATTGGCAAGCCTAGATGAATTGCCGCCATTGCCTGACTTACAGAGTCTAAAAGTAAATGGCTAAATCACCTGTTAATTAATGTACTTACACATCAATACAGATTTTACTTGCTAATTTAACCCAAAAGTCTTATCATTGATCTTTTAACATTGTGAAATGTTATTTTCCAACCACAGGACACCATCATGACCGACACGCCAGACATCATCGAAACCCCCACCGATAATGCACGCCCAGAAGGCGAAAAACTTCAAAAACTACTTGCCCGCATGGGTCTAGGCTCTCGCCGTGGACTCGAAGAGATCATCAAATCAGGACGTGTTTCTATCAACGGTAGCATAGCCACGCTTGGCGATCGTGCCAGCGCGATGGATGAGATTCGTGTCGATGGTCGCCTAGTACACATCAAGGCAGAACGCGAAAAACGCCGCCGTATCATCGCTTATTACAAGCCTGAGGGCGAGATTTCATCAGCTTCAGATCCAGAGGGTCGCCCCACTGTTTTTGACCGTCTGCCCAAGCTAACCGGCGACAGATGGGTAATGGTAGGACGCCTAGACATCAACTCATCAGGACTATTACTATTCACCAACGATGGTGAGCTGGCGCACCGCCTCATGCACCCATCAAGTGAAGTAACTCGTGAGTATGCCGTGCGTGTGCTTGGTGAAGTTACCCCCAAGATTTCTCAGAATTTGACCCGTGGCGTCGAGCTAGAAGACGGTATGGCAAAGTTCGATGACATCAAAGAAGGCGGCGGCACAGGCGTCAATAAATGGTATCACGTTAAGATCAAAGAAGGTCGCAAGCGTGAAGTTCGCCGTATGTTTGAGTCTCAAGAACTTAAAGTATCGCGCCTAATTCGTACTCGCTACGGCACGGTAATTTTACCAAAAGAGCTGCGCACAGGACGATTCATTGAACTTGATGCCAAAGAGATCGGCAAACTAATCGAGACAGTCGGATTGCGCCCACGCATAGGTACAGGTCTAAACACCGCCGCCAAAGAAAAACAAGCACGCATTCACAAAAAACCACTAAAAATCTCGCGAAATTCGTCGCCAAAAACACGAACGCCATGAGCGTGAAGAAAAGCGCAGACAGCGTACCGGTAACAAAAAACGCCCAAGCAGCGACAGCCGTCAGCGCAGCCCAAATCTAAAAAACGCAACTTTTACAAAGCATAATCCAAAAAAGGCGAGATCATCGCCTTTTGGTTTGTCTTTTTGAACTTGGAATTGTTTATGTATCCTTTTTTACGTCTTGCCAAAACCATCGTCAAAAGCTCAATCGACTTCAAACAAGGCGACACACTGAATCTGACCGACACCAGTGAATATCACTTCAAGGCACGCTTAAACGACATCGATAACTTTCTTGAGATGAATAACGGGCGAATATTTACCCTATTTGATTTAGGTCGAACAGATTTTGCCATTCGTACAGGGCTTGGTAAAAAACTCATCCAAAACCGATGGGGGCTGGTGGTGGCAGGTAGCACCATCCAGTATCGCAAGAGAATTCGTGCCTTTGATGACGTCATCATGAAGACCAGGCTGTGCGCCGTCGATGAACGCTGGTTCTATATTGAGCAGACCATGTGGGTTAAGGGTAAATGCACCTGCCACGCCCTGCTTCGCACCGCCGTCACCAACATCAAAACGGGCAAGACCATAGACACCAAAACCGTATTAAGCGCATTAAATCTATCCGACATTAACATGCCGCCTGACGAATGGGTGCAGTCTTGGGTAAATGCTGACAAGCTGCGTCCTTATCCAAGCGAATGACTCTAGCAAGCCTAAATTAACGAAATTTAGGCTTTGTCATATGTTGGTTGGAAACAAGCCAAGTTTTTAAATTTTCTTACAATTTATTGGTTAAATGTATGGCCTACCAATCCCCCATTTAATTATAAAATATAGAAATACCATAATTTATTTTATGAATATCTATTATCAATTGTATCAAAATATGTTTTAATACGCAGAAAATTAAGGGCTGTCATATTGTTTTAACAACAATGCCAGACAAAATCAGTCGATACTGTCAGCTCTTTATGATTAAAATAGCCGTCTCGTTTCGGCAAGATTAAACTTTTTAAACCCGCCTTTTTGGTTGGTTAATTCTTTATTTTTCATGAGATATCACATGACTACCATCGTTAATGCTGCAGAATTTGTCCGTCATCAAGCCCTAGTAAACTGGGTCAACGAGATTGCGCAGCTTACTAAGCCTGCTGCCATCGAATGGTGTGACGGTTCAGACGAAGAACACAAACGCCTAATCAATCTAATGATTGATAACGGCACCATGGTGAAATTAAACCAAGAAAAACACCCCAATTCTTATTTGGCCTTCTCAGATCCATCAGACGTAGCGCGTGTTGAAGACCGCACTTTCATCTGCTCTGAACAAGAAATTGACGCTGGCGCTACCAACAACTGGAAAGCCCCCGATGAAATGCGAGCAATTTTAAATGAGAAGTTTAATGGCTGCATGGCGGGTCGCACCATGTATGTTGTGCCGTTTAGCATGGGTCCGCTGGGTAGCCACATTGCCCACATCGGTGTTGAAATCACCGACAGCCCTTATGTTGTCGTCAGTATGCGTAAGATGGCTCGCATGGGCAAGGCTGTCTATGATGTACTAGGAACAGATGGTGAATTTGTACCATGCGTGCATTCTGTTGGTAAGCCATTAAGCGATGGCGAAAAAGACGTCGCATGGCCTTGCAACGATGACAAATACATCGTACATTTCCCTGAGACTCGTGAAATCTGGTCTTATGGTTCAGGTTACGGCGGTAACGCTCTACTTGGCAAAAAATGCCTAGCCCTTCGTATTGCATCTGTGATGGGTCGTGAACAAGGCTGGCTGGCTGAACACATGCTAATCCTAGGCGTTACTAATCCAGAAGGCAAAAAACACTACATCGCTGCAGCATTCCCATCTGCCTGTGGTAAGACCAACTTCGCCATGCTAATTCCACCAGCAGGCTACGAAGGTTGGAAAGTTGAAACTGTGGGTGATGACATCGCATGGATCAAGCCATCGGCGGACGGCAGACTTTACGCCATCAACCCAGAAGCAGGCTTCTTCGGCGTAGCACCAGGAACAAATACCAAAACCAACTCTAACTGCATGAGCACCCTAGGCTCAGACGTTATTTACACCAACGTCGCCATGACTGAAGATGGTGAAGTATGGTGGGAAGGCAAAACCAAAGAAGCACCAGAAAACCTAATCAACTGGAAACGTGAAAAACATACAGGCGAAGAGAAAGCTTCTCACGCAAACGCACGCTTTACCGTATCTGCCGCTCAATGCCCATCTATCGACCCACAATGGGAAAACCCTGAAGGTGTGCCTATCTCTGCCTTTATCTTTGGTGGTCGTCGCGCTGACACTGTGCCATTGGTATCTGAATCCCTTGACTGGGTGGACGGCGTATATAAAGCCGCAACCATGGGTTCTGAAACCACTGCTGCCGCTACAGGTGCTCAAGGCGTGGTTCGTCGCGATCCATTTGCGATGCTACCATTCGCTGGTTACAACATGGCAGACTATTTCACCAACTGGTTAGAAATGGGCGAAAAACTTGAAAAACTAACCGCTGAACACGGCACTCAAATGCCAAAAATGTTCAAAGTGAACTGGTTCCGTCGTGACGAGAATGGTGATTTCGTCTGGCCTGGTTTCGGTCAGAACATGCGTGTTCTAGAATGGATCATTAACCGCTGCGAAGGCAAGGCTAATGCTGTTGTTACCCCGATCGGTCTTGTTCCTACCTACAACGACATTAACTGGGCAGAATCAGACTTCAGCGAACAGCAGTTCAACCTAGTAACTAGCCAAGATAAGGCTGCATGGGTTAAAGAACTGCAAGATCACAAAGACCTATTCAATAAACTAGGCGAGCGCATGCCACAGGCTTTGATCAATCATCAAGCCAAACTGCTAAATGACGTGCAAGCTCTATAATTTCTGATCTAAAAAAACGCTCCGTAAATCGGGGCGTTTTTTTTCGTCTGTAGACTCATCATAAAATATCAAAAAAAGGTCAACCTTAAATCATGATACAATAACATAATAACGCCTCACAATAAGCCGACATGATGGGATGCTTATGAACATTCATCAGGATAAATACCATAATAAAAGCAGCGTGAAAGTTTGGATACTAAAGGACAAACAGGACAGATTGGTCAAATCCGCCTTCACCAAGGCAGAATTCTCGCCTGAAGAACAAGTCAATCTTCAACCGTCGATTCTCAAAAATTCACACAATTACATCACCTCACTCTACCCTGCCGCCAGCAGTTATCTGTTCGCTGAAGGCTTGGCAGAATGTTATGCACAGGCAAATTATGCTCATCGAAAGATTGATAAAGACGGTAAACCGATGCTGGTAGATTTGGTTGATGGTGAACTAAAACCTTTAACTTGTGAACATAAATGATCATCAAGCATCCAAAACAAAAAGGCAGATCGCTCTGCCCTTTTGTTAAGTTTATTCAGTCAAACAAAAAACTCATCATCAAATGCCATGATGCTTGATGAGCCTGCCTGCGCCATGTCGGCATGTGCATAAAGTTTTGGCAAGATCCTTTGGATAAAGTATTCCGCGAGTTTTAGGCGCTCTTCATAAAACTCACCTGGCTTGCCTTGGCATGCCCGTGCGATAAGCACATACATATAAGCATAGCACAGATAACCCACGGTATGCAGATAATCCACGGCTGAGGCATTGATGGCATGAGCGTCTGTCTTGGCAGTAGTCAGTAGCTGCTCGGTCAAGAATTTAACACGCTTGGCGGCCGAGATGGTCGCATCCTTGATGGCGTGATCAATATCTTGACAAGCTTCATTAATCTCGTCAATCAGCGCAAAGATCGCTACCGCATTGTTTTTAACCACCTTACGGCCCAATAAGTCCAAAGCTTGGATACCATTCGTGCCTTCATAGATCTGACTGATGCGTGTGTCACGCACGATCTGCTCCATACCCCATTCTTTGATGTAACCATGACCACCAAATACCTGCTGACAGTCGATGGTGGCGTTGAACGCCATGTCTGTCAAAAACGCCTTGGCAATCGGGGTTAATAATGCAACCTTGGCAGCGGCAGCTGATTTCGCCTGCGCATCGTCGCTGAATTTGGCAATGTCTAGCTCTCGCGCCACATACATGGCGAAAGTTCGTGAGGCGACACTATTGGTCTTGGCATTTAGGAGCATGCGACGCACATCACCGAACCCAATGATTGGATCAGCGGCTTTATCGGTATTTTTGATGCCATCATCATGTCTGCCCTGTAGGCGATCCTTGGCATAGGCGGCGGCATTTTGATAAGCCAATACGCTTGCACCCAGACCCTGAAGTCCCATCGTGACGCGTTCATAGTTCATCATGACGAACATCGTGGCAAGTCCCGTGTTCTCAGCGCCAACCATATAGCCTTTGGCATTATCGAAATTCATCACACAAGTTGCCGATGCCTTAATGCCCATCTTATGCTCAATCGATCCAGCTGCTACGCCGTTACGCTCGCCTAATGCACCATCGTCATTAACTAGGAATTTTGGCACAATAAAAAGCGAAATACCCTTAGAACCAGCGGGTGCATCCGGTGTCTTGGCAAGCACCAGATGCACGATATTTTCTGTCAAATCATGCTCACCGCCTGTGATGAAAATTTTGGTGCCTGTGATCGCATAGGAGCCATCATCATTCGGCGTGGCTCGCGTCTTGATGATGCCAAGATCCGTGCCTGCATGCGCCTCGGTCAGACACATCGTGCCAGACCATTCTCCTGAGTATAGTTTTGGCAGGTATAGCGCCTTTTGCTCATCGCTGCCGTTAGCCAACAAGCATAGCGTCGCCCCGACTGTCAGGTTCGGATACAGCGCAAACGCCTGATTGGCAGAGAACATCATCTCCTCGGTGAGCATGGTCACCATCTTTGGCATGCCTTGCCCGCCAAAGTCTGGATCACCGCCCAAGCCAATCCAGCCCATGTCGCTGTACTGCTTGAATGCATCTTGAAAGCCACTCGGTGTGGAGACCTTGCCGTCGCCTAAGTATTTTGCACTCTCATCATCACCTGACTGATTCAGTGGTAATAATACGTCACGGCTAAATTTTGCCATCTCATCTAAAATCATGTCCACCGTATCTGTATCCATGTGCGACAGGCTGGGTGTATTTTTCCAAAACGTCGGGGCATCGAACACGTCCTTTAGGGTAAAACGCATCTCATCTAGCGGTGCTGAATAATTTAACGTCATAATAAACTTCCTTTTTTAGAGCCACTCTTTATCCTTTATAAAAACATATTTTAATGTCTCGGTCAAGATAAAGATTCGGCGGGCAACTGTCTAAATCACTTACTAATTATTTACTCTAAAACAAAGGGTTTAAACTTGCAATCGCTTAGACAGACTCAGCAGTCATTTTATGCGCTTGCCAATAGGTTTGTTGATTTTCATTTTTTTTATTTCCCAAAATGCACTTTTAAGGAGTAAAAAATTTGGCAAATAAATCATTTCATGCTTTAATAGCCACTTTAATAAACCACTATTCCAAATAATAAATTTTAATCATCAAGCCGCCCATGAAAACACCCACCATCATCAGCGCCACTTTTAAACAATCACCTGCCGATTTTATCGTCACCGAACGTATGGACATTGATTTTGATGGTGCGGGTGAGCATCTGTGGCTGAATATTAAAAAGATTAACATGAATACCGTCTTCGTCGCACGTCTGCTGTCTGAATGGGCGGAGATTCCTGTGCGCGATGTGGGCTATTCTGGGCTAAAAGACCGTCACGCCGAGACTCATCAATGGTACAGCCTACGCTTGCCCAAGAAAACTGCGCCCAGTGTGGATTTTGGCGATTTTATTGCTGATAAATTACAACAAGATGAGAAGATTGAGATTCTGCAAAGTCATTGGCATGGCAGAAAATTAAATCGCGGCACGCATAAATCCAACTACTTCACGATTACTTTAAGAGACGTGCAAGGCAAGGTAGATGATATCGAGGCCCAGCTGTCAGACATCGCAGCTCACGGGGTGCCAAATTATTTTGGAGAACAACGATTTGGGCATGATGGCGGTAATCTAACCAAGTCGCAGGATTTTTTTGATAAAATCATAAACAGCGCCAAACCCTATAAACCCCACAAAAAAGACCTAGAACGTCATGGCATGCTCATCTCTGCCACGCGCAGCCATTTGTTTAATGAAATTTTGGCATTGAGGGTCGCCAATCACACATGGGATAAAGGTCTGACAGGCGATGTATTTAACCTGAACGGTACAGGCTCGGTATTCACCGCCCAACTCGATGATGAGATACGAGCCCGCCTTGACGCCAAAGACATTCACCCTACCATCTCGCTATATGGCATGGGCGATAATAAAGCCACTGACGATGCGCTCGCTCTTGAAAATCAAGTATTTAACGATGTCAAATACAATACGCTCATCCAAGGCCTACAAAAGGTAGGTGTAAAAGCATCAAGACGCGCCACACGATTATTAATCAGTGATATGAATTGGCAATGGATCGATGGCAATCTAGAGCTAAATTTTGAACTACCTAAAGGTGCATTCGCCACGGTGGTGCTTTATGCCCTTGCGCACAACTTGAATGAACCTACTCGCAGACAGGTGTGATTTATCACATTTTATGAACAAATTGTCACGCAATACACAGATTCACCCGCTATAATAGGGGCATTTATTTTATTTAATTATAGATAATTCACAATTTAATATGTCAAAGAAACTCTCCTTACTTGCACTGTCGATTTGTTTTGTCATTCAAGGCAGTGCGCACGCTTTTGTTATTACAGATGGCAAAAAAGTCACGCCAACAACCGATAATGACAAAGCCACACCAGATAAACTTGTCAAAAACAACAATGATGATCTGGACGAAAGTCGCTCTGATGAATCAGAATCTGATGCGTCAGATTTAGAAAATACAGACAATCAAGACAGCCAAGATGCCAAAGACAACGAAGAAAAACCAGAACGTCCGATCTGCTCACCTGACGCGCTGGCGGTAGGCATTCAGCATTTTTCTTATGATGAGATTTTTGCTGAGGATTTGGTGTGGAGTGGCTATGGTGGCAAAAATGAAGAAAACAAGCTAATCCACAAAGACGTCAAAGAGCCACTGCAAACTCTGGTCAATGCTGCCGCTAAAGATAAAGTTGCGCTATATCCCAGCTCAATTTTCCGCTCAGTGAGACTGCAAGACACCATCATTAAACGCAAAATTCGTCAAAAACAACCACCCAAGACCATCTATCACACGTCATCGCCTGCAGGCTACTCTGAGCATCACACAGGCTATGCGGTGGATTTTGCGCCGATTGATGCCAAATTCGCCAAAGGCAAGGGTTATAAATGGCTGATGGAGCACGCCCATGAATACGGTTGGGAGCAGACCTTTACCAAGGAATATAGCGAAAAAAGCGGCGTATCTGAAGAGTCGTGGCACTGGCGATACGTTGGTGATGAGCATGGTCAAACGATCTTCACACCCAGAGAATGCCAAGCTATAGAGGTAGAGACTGATGAAGCTGATACACTAGATGAAACAATCGAGGACAGTAAAGAAAATCCAAAAAACAAAGAAACTTCGTCCAAGCAGTAAAAGTCAAATAGGCAATAAAAATCCAACCATTAAATTATAAGGTTGGATTTTTTATTAAAGCTTCGCAACATAAGACAGCGCTTCATCCAAAACCGCAGTGGCATGATCACTATATCCCGCACCAGGGGCATTAATCATGCCAACAAACACATACCACCTGCCTTGGGTGTCCATAACGTAGCCTGCCAGACTCTTAACATTATTCAGCGTACCCGTCTTAATATGCGCATGCCCAATGGCAGGATGCTCAGGATCTCGCTCCGATAGCGACATCATCGTGCCAGATTGACCAGCGATTGGCAAAGAAGCCTTAAACACTTCAAAATTCGGCTGCTGATAAGCGAAAGCAAGCAGTTCAGCCATCGCTGCTGGTGTTATCGCACAGTCTCGGCACAGTCCCGATGCTCGGCTCATCATGGGCGGCTGGCTACTTAGGTGCGTCTGCCACCATTTGCTAATAAAGTTAAGCGCACTCGGATAGTCAGAGGCTGGGTCACTCACTCCTGCCACCCCCATTGATAATGGCAAAGACAGCGCCACTTGCTCGGTCATCACGTTATTAGAGTGTTGGTTGATGAGATAAATCTGCTCGCTTAAAGGCTTGGAAGGATAAATTAACCAAGCAATGCTAGGGCTTACAACATCATCAATACGCACCCGCCCTGCAAACCTCTCATCAATCGACTGCCATATTCCTTTTACCGCCTTGATTGCCAAAGTGTCAGCATCGCTGAACGTCAACCAATACGATTGACGACCACAATCAGCACGCGTACCACCAAATACGGTCAGCTTCTTATCATTTAGGTGAAATTTATTTTCGCTTAAGCAGCGTGTATCATTGGCAGAGACCTGACTTGGTGCACTAAAATCTGCCAATGGTGGCAGTACCTGCAAGGCAGCACTTTGATGATCGCTTGGGATAAACTTGGTCGTCTGACCTGTTGGCGTCTGAATAATCTCATCACGCCCTGATGGCAACACATCAATCTCAACTGTGCCAAAATTCACCAAAAAAGCATTCGGCGCAGCATTATAGGCACGCATTCCCTGCCCATCAAAGGCATTAATGTTAAATTTAACATCTTGGAATGCAGAGTTATCGATGACGATGTCGCCTTGGATGTGTCGAATGCCCCTCGCCTCAACCTGTCTTAACATGGCGCGCAGACGATCATGCGTCATGGCAGGATCGCCAAACCCTTGAATCACAAGGTCACCGTACAGCGTGCCATTCATAACCACACCTTTAGGATGAACGCGCGTTATCCAGCGATGGTTCTCCCCCAATGTGTGCAAGGCGATGAATGTCGTGACAAGTTTTTGGGTGGAGGCAGGTGTGCGCAGCTTATCAGCACGATGGCGGATGATGGGTTCAAGTCTGGTGTTGGCATTGGCAGTATTAGAAAGATCGCCATCTAATGGCTCAACCCAAAAGCTCACCTCATCATCAGACAGTCCTGCAACCGCCATCTTTTCACGGATGCTTTGTGGGAGTGTGGCCGCAGGCAAATCATAGGTGACAACAGTCGCCATAGAATCATTGACCACGTTAGAGCTCGGCTCATTCGCCCATGACGTTGTCGCCATAACACCAAAAGCCGCCATCAGCCATCGATACATAAATACTCCGCACACGTTTATGATACATAGTGAGCCTAATCATTATTCAGATTATAAACTCAAATACTTTAAGCAAAATAACGATCCAAGCCTTCTTGGATGCCTGAACTGATCACACCCTTTAATGGCTTCGCCAAAAATGCCAAATCCGCCTCAAAAATAACCTTATCCGCATCCAAAAAAGCACGCCCGTCCACACCTGATTTTTTGATGGCGACAGTATCCGTATCAATGCCCTGCTCGTAGGTGGCATCTACCCCAAAAGTCGCCTTAGCTTCTTCTAGCCATTTTTTGGCTTGAGTGCGCGCCGTTTCTAAGTCAAAATTGTGGCGTTTCTCGATGCGAATGTCAGGCATAATCTCTCCAATAAATAAACACAATAAAAAAGATTGCTCATTGTAGAACAATCTTTTGGCAATTACGATATAAAATATGTAAACATTATAATCTTAAGGTTGCCATTAGGTCTTTGGTAGAGTAACACCTGTTTGACCTTGGTATTTGCCGCCACGGTCTTTGTAGGATGTCTCACACACTTCATCGCTTTGGAAAAATAGCATCTGAGCCACACCCTCGCCTGCATAGATGCGCGCAGGTAGGTTTGTGGTATTACTAAACTCTAGTGTCACATGTCCTTCCCATTCAGGCTCAAGCGGGGTCACATTAACAATAATGCCGCAGCGTGCGTAGGTGGATTTGCCCAAGCAGATGGTCAATACATCACGTGGAATCTTAAAGTATTCAACCGTACGCGCCAAAGCGAATGAGTTTGGTGGAATGATGCATTCATCACCCACCACATCAATGAAACTGCGCTCATCAAAGTTCTTAGGATCGACAATGGCAGAGTGCACATTGGTGAATACTTTGAACTCATTGGCGCAGCGCACATCATAGCCATAGCTTGAGGTGCCATAGCTTACGATCTTATCGCCACTTTCGTTGTGTCGCACTTGATTCGGCTCAAATGGCGAGATCATGTCATGCTCAGCTGCCATTTGGCGAATCCAACGGTCGGATTTAATGGACATATTATTTCCCAGTATGAATTTGTCATTAATTTGCCGTCATTATAATGGATAAGCTTAAGTTATTCAATGCAGCCATCAGTTAAAATATGCGACCGTCTTTGCGACTTCTGGCGAATTTGCCAATGCCTTCATCGATGTTCTTAGCGATGTCATCATAGATGTGCGCAATGCTAGAACCGATGAGCTTTGGTGTGCCATTATCCATCTGCTCACGGATGTGCGCATTAACGGGCATCTGCCCTAACAGTGGTACGTCGTACATGGTCGCCATGTTCTTACCACCATCCGCGCCAAAGATATGATCGATATGCCCGCACTGGCTACATACATGCAGCGCCATATTCTCAACAATACCAAGTATGGGAATGTTAACTTTATGGAACATCTCAACGCCTTTTTTGGCATCGAGTAACGCAATATGCTGAGGTGTAGTCACTACGACCGCACCCGTGACAGGAATGCGCTGCGCCAAAGTCAGTGTAATGTCCCCTGTGCCAGGCGGCATGTCGATGATCAGATAATCCAGATTTGGCCAATTGGTCTGATTGTACATCTGCATCAGCGCGCCTGTCGCCTTAACACCGCGCCAAGCGATCGGTGTATTGTCCGTCTCAATCAGATTACCAATTGACAGCATGGCAAGTCCGTCCGCCTCGATTGGTACGAATTGGTCATTTTCAACATTGGGTTTTACCCCTGCCATGCCAAGCATATCAGGAATGGATGGTCCATAGATGTCAGCATCCAAGATACCGACTTTTTTACCAAGTCTTTGAAGCGCAAGGGCGATGCTCACCGTCGTAGTGGACTTACCCACACCGCCTTTGCCTGATGCCACAGCGATGATGTGACGAATGCGTGGATGCGGCGCGATGTCGCTTTGGGTGGGTGCACGCTTGACGGGGGCAGGTTCTGCTTCTTTGGACTCGGTTGAAATATAGGTCTGAGCCGCCCCATCTCTAGAGGCTGGCGCAGTATCGGACAGTACGACATTTAGATTAACTTCCTCAACACCGATCGTGTGCAGACGCGTGCGAAGCGCGTGATAGACGTTCTCGAGCTGCTTTTGATCTGCATCTTTGTGGATTTTTAGTGATAAATTCACCACATCGCCGACGATTTCGCTGCTTGTCACATGATGATTGAGCGGCTGTCCGTATAGGTTAAATTCAGCCATGCTCTCATCCACATCCGCCTGAGAGAACTTATTTTTCTTAAAAATATTAAACATGATTTGCCTTATTATAATGATTAACCAAATAATCCGTCAGCGCGCGCCTTCGATAAGATGCCTACATAGGACACACAGAACAACATGAACGACAACACCCAAGCCACTTGCGACACCAGCACCCAAGTCATGTAATCACCGCCAAACATCGGCAGCAACACTCGGCAGAGCGCTGACACAATCATCAATATAAAAATCGCGCCCACTGTCTTGGGTGGCTGATGAATGTTGCGCCCAGTGTGCCCCAACGCCACTCGTGCCATCATGGCAACCGTCATCAGACCCACACCGAACAGCGCCAATCCATGCAGCCCCAAGGCATGCAGATTCATGCTGCTATCAATGAACGGATAAACCACAAAAATCAACATACTCACCGTCATACCTGCAAATGCAATGACAAGTGACCACAACAAGGGTTTTTGCCAGATGCCTGCATGATACCAGTTTTTGAGGCGAAGCGCATTAACAATAAAGCAAATTAAAGCAAAAATCGCTGCAACCTTCGGCATGACGACAAATAAATCAAACACAATAAAGCCAAACAGTCCCACGAGATTCACCCTGTCTAGCAGCGCAGAATTTTTTTGTTTCACATTGATGCCATTCGACTTACCATCGTTATTAACACTGATGCCCTTAACAATAAAAAATGGCAAAACACGACGACCGATGGTGAAAACCACCCCAATCACCAAGTATAACGCCGCATATACAGATACTTGTTGCATGCTCAGATGATTGGTAAATACACCCGCATAAAATGCCAACTGCGCGATGTATAGCAAGGTTAGCTTGGCAACAACGCCAATTTGGCGCTTTTGGCGTGCTGCCCAAACTGCTCTAATCACAGCAAACGAAGTCAATCCCCAAAACAGCATATCAAGCACAAAGGCCACCACAAGCATGGCATTGCTTGGTACAGCATGCGCGCCCGCCCACATAATACGCGCCAGTGCCCACGGCAAAAATATCGCAAAAAGCTTCCAGCCATAAGGCATGGGCTGATTCGTCCATGTCTTGACCGCCGTCAGTAGAAATCCTGTAATCACCGCCAAAGCATAGCCAAACACCATCTCATGACCATGCCAATAAAAAGGATTTATTACACCTTTAAATGGCGCAAATCCTTGTAAGATCGCAAGCCATAACAGCATGGCAACCACTGCAAACAGCGCCGACCCCACAAAGAAAATCCTAAATCCAAGATTTAAAATCGGGTGAGGCGACGTGGGACGTTTGGCGGTATTTTGGATATTCATGAGCATGGCGAGTGCCTTATGTTTGCAGTTTTATTTTTATATGATACGCCTTATATATGGCATTTTCAAATTATCCAAAAGCGGTAGGCGGTGCACTGATTTTTTGATAAAATATACAGTTTTATCATGAAGAATAGACATGCCACTTCTTACCACTGACTTTGACTACCATTTGCCTGATGAACTCATCGCTCGTTATCCGCTTGCCGTACGGTCAAGTTCTCGCCTGTTGCACGTGCAAGGCGACACGCTTTCCGACTTGAATTTTACCGATTTGCCTGATTTGTTAAACAAAGGCGATTTACTTGTTCTTAATGACACCAAAGTCATGAAAGCCCGTCTATTTGGGGTTAAGGACACAGGCGGAGCAGTGGAAGTATTGATAGAACGCATTACCGACCACGACAATCACATCGCCCATTGTCATGTACGCTCTAGCCGTGCGTTAAAGGTGGGGCAAATGGTGAGTCTGGCAGACGGGGGCATGACGGCGACCATGTGCGGACGGGCGGAAAATTTGTTTATCCTGCAATTTGATGCACCGATTTTGGCGAATTTGGAGCGTTATGGGCAAATGCCGATTCCGCCTTATTTTGAACGCACGGCAGACGATACGGACGACACCCGTTATCAGACGGTATTTCACGACCCTGCCAAGCAGGCAAGCGTTGCCGCCCCGACCGCCAGTTTACATTTTGATGATGAGACCTTAGCATGTCTTAGCGATAAAGGGGTAGAGATTGCCTTTGTAACCTTGCACGTGGGGGCAGGTACGTTCGCCCCTGTCAAAGCAGACGATTTGACTGACCACATCATGCACGCCGAATACGCCCACCTGCCACAGGTGACTGCCGACAAAATCAACGCCACCAAGGCACAAGGCGGAAGGGTCATCGCCGTGGGAACGACCGTAACTCGCACGCTTGAAACTGCCCATTTGTACCGTGTGGACGGACAGCTTACCGAGTTCGCTGGCGATACGCAGATTTTTATTTATCCGCCTTATGATTTTGGTGTGGTGGATAGGCTGATTACCAATTTTCATTTGCCAAAATCCACGCTTCTGATGCTCGTATCCGCCTTTGCAGGCACGGATAACATCAAACACGCCTATGCTCATGCGATTGATAGGAAATACCGCTTTTTTAGTTATGGCGATGCGATGATTTTGGATAAGTCTTGATAACTCTTTTTTAACCACCACCCATCTAAAAAATAACACATCATGAGCGACAACAAAGACACCCAAGACGATGAGATTGAGTTTAGTCAAGACGAGCTTGAAGAACTCAAAAAACAAGGCATCGATGACGATGAGCTTGATGACATCGTCAAATCAGTCAATGAAGCACTGTCTAACAACGCCAACGCCAAAGAGATTTATACCGCCTATGATAAGATGGATTTCACCCCTTATCATGCAGATGGCACACCATTGATGTCGGTCTATGTCGCGATTAATTTCTTTGAAATTAAACACAAACCTAAGAAAAAGAGCAAAACTGACGACAAAGACAGTAAAGGCGATAAAGCAGCGACACTTAGCGAAAAGCAGTCCACAGAATCAGCAACAACGCCAAATAAGACTGCTGATAAACCACCCAAACTCTCAAACGTTACAGACAACACCAAAGACAAAGGCGACTCTACCAAAACATCTGATGGCGAGAAAGAAAGCGACGATGACAAGCAAAAACAAGCTGACATCGTCCGCACCATGCTTGCCAAAAAACACAGCGAAAAAACCGTAGACCACAAGAGCGTACGCATTAATATCGAGGCTGGCGCCCTACCAACCAAGATGTTCTTTATCATGAATGGTCTATCCGCCATCATCGCAGGCTATGGGCTTCTTGCCAATTCACCCGCGGTGGTGATTGGCGCCATGCTGGTCGCCATGATGCTATCGCCCATCACCGGTGCCGCCCTTGCCGCGATTGATGCGCGACTGTCATTATTAAAAACCTCCCTAATGACGTTATTCGGCGGCGTGTTTGTCATTTATGCTGTTGGTATGGTGCTTGGACTGTTATACCCTGACAACGTGATGACGTCCGAGATTCTATCTCGAACCGCACCAACAACAATGGATCTAATAGTGGCCTTAGCTGGTGGCGCGGCAGGTGCGTACGCCATGATATCCCCTAATCTATCGGTGGCAGTCGTTGGCGTTGCGGTAGCGACCGCCCTAGTTCCGCCACTGACAGCAAGCGGCATCCTCCTATCAGCGGGCGAAGCAAGGCTTGCCATGGGCGCGCTGATACTTGCCATTACCAACATGCTCGCCATCCAATTCACCAACGCGCTTGTTCTGTGGTTTGCAGGATTTCGCCGCACCCTTGATGATAAGGACGTCAGTAAGCTTGGTCAAATTGGATTGTTCCTAAAACGAAACAGCGCGGTACTTCTTGCACTTGTGCTCATTGGCGGCTATCTGTCAATGAATCTAAAGCAAACTTTAAATGAGCAAAACTTTGAACGCCAAAGCATCGCACTGATCGAAGAAAACCTTCAAAATCAACCAAACCATCTCATGTCCCAAAATTTCTCTCAAAATAAGGACACTCGAACCGTTCGCTTAGTGCTAGAAGGTACCACACCGCCAACACAGGCGCAGGTCAAACAGCTTGAACAACAAATTCAAGACATCGCTAACCACAGATTCAAAGACGGTAAAGCCATCAGCCTACAAGTTCGCTTCATCCCACAGATCATCATCGAATCTGACGGAGTGAATCGCCATGATGTCAAGCTTAGCTCTGATGACATCAAACAGCGAGAAAGCGGCATACCCTAGCATTATTTCAATGTCAAATTATGCTATAATAGCCAGTTTTGAAAATTAATTATTCGGATATTCATGAAATTCACGCTACATAAAACCGACACAAAAACCCGAGCCCGTCGTGGCACGGTACACCTAGCTCATGGCGAAGTTCAAACCCCTGCCTTTATGCCTGTGGGGACGTATGGCACGGTCAAGGGCATGCTCCCACGAGACATTCACGCCATTGGGGCGGACATTATTTTGGGCAACACCTTTCATCTGTGGCTACGTCCGACCACAAGCGTGATTGATGAGTTTGGTGGATTGCATGAGTTTATCGGTTGGGATAAGCCGATTTTGACCGACTCGGGCGGTTTTCAGGTGTTCAGCCTAGGGGCGATGAGAAAAATCACCGAAGAAGGTGTGCATTTTCGTTCGCCTGTGGACGGCTCCAAGGTGTTTTTGTCGCCTGAGATTTCCATGCAAATCCAACACTCCCTAAACTCCGACATCGTCATGCAGTTTGACGAATGCACGCCCTATCCTGCCACGTACACCGACGCCCGAAAATCGCTTGAATTATCACTCCGTTGGGGGCAACGTTGCCTTGAGGAACATCACAAACTGGGCAACAAAAACGCTCTGTTTGGTATCGTGCAAGGCAGTATGTACGAAGATTTGCGGATGCAGTCCTTGACCGCTTTGACCGACATGCCCTTTGACGGCTATGCCATTGGCGGACTGTCGGTGGGTGAGCCAAAAGATGAGATGATAAAAGTATTAAATTATCTACCAAACCGTATGCCGTCTGATAAGCCACGCTATCTTATGGGCGTGGGAACACCGTCCGACATCGTGGAGGCGGTAAGACGGGGTGTGGATATGTTTGACTGTGTCATGCCGACCCGTAACGCCCGTAATGGACATCTGTTTACCAGCACGGGGGCGGTTAAGATAAAAAATGCCGTTCATCGCCACGACAAAAATCCCCTAGATAGCGAGTGCGACTGCTACACTTGCCAGAATTTTAGCCGTGCCTATTTGCACCATTTGCATAAATGTGGCGAAATGCTCTCAGCCCAGCTCAATACCATTCATAATTTGCGCTATTATCAAAATCTCATGAAAGGCATTCGTGAAAGCCTAGAAAATGAGACGTTTGATGAATTTGTGGCGACATTTTACGCCAAGCAAGGTTTACAAGCACCTGCCCTTTCATTAAAATAAATCATTTAGCTTATTATCATCTTACAATCCACCCACAATAAAAAACACACGCTCAATTGGATGTGTGTTTTTTTGATTTTAATTACTGATCGTTTGGCACTTTATCCATATCAATGTCAGGATTTTTTACCAGATGGATGGCCGATAGAATCAACCCATCCCAAATCGCTGACAAAGCAACAATCATAATCATCAATGCTGTACTATTCATGATAATCTCCTTTTTGTGCATCATGTGAGCTGTGACCTTTAGTTTTTGTCAATAGCAGTGCACCAAGGGCAAACACAGCCACGACACCCCAGCCAAATACTGCTTGGGTCACAAAGTCATAACCATCATAACCTTCTGTCAGTAGTGATTTAATACTTAAAAGAAGTGCGATAATCAATGAAATCGGCATGATGACGGTTAGCATGAACGCCCAGCCTTTGCCAATCTTGATGCTTGAGATGCCATTGATATGACGGATTAGCTTATCAAGTAGGCCACGGTTTAGCCATGTTACCCAGATGATAGACAGCACTGCACCAAATACAACGCCGATGTTATTAGCGAAGTGGTCAATCACGTCAACGAAAGTGATCGCGGTTTTGGTTGAGAATAGCGCCAAAGAAATCAATGCAGAGATACCACCAACTACAGTAACGGCTTTCTTGTGAGACCAGCCAAATTTATCTTCAACTGCAGAGATTGGCACTTGGATGATACTTGCCATCGACGTCAAGCCCGCCACGAATAGCGAAGCAAAAAACAACACACCAATGATCGTACCTGCCTCATCCATGCTAGAGACGATTTTAGGGAAGGCTACGAATGCCAAGCCAATACCGCCCGACACCACTTCTATACAAGACAATGCTTTGTGTACATAACATTGCCATAATGTTGCTAGCGTAGTCTGATTTATTAACGCAAAAAAGTCAAGAGAAATAAAATACAAAAACCCATAACGTCGAGTTATGGGTTTTTATGTGTGACGGTGCGTTAAAATCAGCCTAACGCGTTAATCCTCGCCCACTATTCTTTAATGAATCGATGAATAACTGAACCTTAGGCTCTGCGGGTAGCATTTTTTCAAGCTCGGTCAGCGCTTGATCGCGAATCATCCCAGAACGGAAAATCACGTGATATGCTTCATCAAGCGCTTTGATGGTGTCGCCACTCCAACCTTTGCGGCGCATACCTTCTTTATTAATGCCGTGCACTTTGGCAGGATTGCCCGACACCATGGTGAATGCAGCCACATCTTTTAGGATAAGGCTGGCACCGCCAATCATGCTGTAATCATCTATCTTGCAAAATTGATGAATGCCAGACTGACCGCCGATGATTACATAGTTGCCAATATGGCTATGCCCTGCCACACCCACATTGTTAGCCAGTACGTTATGATCGCCGACCATGCAGTCATGGGCGATATGCGTGTTAACCATCAGCAGGTTATGACTGCCGATCTTAGTTAATGCATTATCCTGTACAGTACCTCGGTGCAGTGTACAAGACTCTCGAATGCGGTTATGGTCGCCTATTTCAAGATAAGTTTCTTCGCCTGCGTATTTTAGATCTTGAGGATTCTCACCAACGCTGGCAAATTGATAAATCTCATTATACTGACCGATCGTCGTATTCTCACCAACGATAACATGACTTCTTAGGACGCTGTGCGCGCCAATTTTACTGTTCTTGCCGATGATGCAATACGCACCAATCACGGCGGTGTCATCAATGATGCAAGAGTCATCAATGATGGCGGTTGGGTGAATATTCATGCTTATCCCAAAACTTTATTAACGTTCTTATATGTCATTATTGTAATACCAAATGACTTATAAGTCAGCCACTTTTTGACGAGCAATCATAATCTCAGCACTACAAGCCAGCTCACCATCAACATGCGCGGTACATTCAAATTTATAAATGTCACGCATGCTTCTGGTCGCCTTTGAGCGGATCACTAATGTATCGCCCGTGCTGACCATTCTTTTGAAGCGGACTTTATCCACACCCGCGAACAGATACAGATAACCACTTTCAGAAGTTTGTCCTGCGCTAATAAAGCCCAAAATCCCAGAAATCTGTGCCATCGCCTCAACCATGAGAACGCCTGGCATGATTGGGTTGTCAGGGAAATGCCCATTGAACAGCTCTTCATTGATGGTAATGTTCTTATAGCCTGTAATCCAGTTATTCGGGGAGCAGGCTGTAACACGATCAATGAGCATGAACGGATAGCGATGCGGCAGATAATGCTTAATTTGGTCGTATTTGAGTGGCAAAGTAACGCCGCGCTCTGACAGCGCGTCTAGATCTTCTTGGCTAAGTAAATCAACATCAAGATGGGTGTTTGACATGGTTTTTTTTCCTAAGATATTAAGTATGATTATTAATAAGTTTTGGTTGGCTGATGGACAATTCTCTGGTTACTTTTCACCAGATTGGCGGAATCTCACCGCCGCGCGTCGCCATTGCATTGACGGTAGAAGTCCCGTGCCTGATGAATAACTGCCAGATTCTTTGATATTACCCGTGACCATTGACATGCCCGTCAAAGTCACACCATCTGCAATCACCAGATGACCAGATACACCGCTAGCACCGCCAATGATACAATTACGTCCAATATGCGTCGAACCGGCGATGCCAACCTTAGCAGCGATGGCTGTACTGTCGCCAATATGGACATTATGGGCGATCTGCACCAGATTATCAATGATGACATGATTGCCAATGACGGTATCACCAACCGCACCACGATCGATACAAGTATTACTACCAATGCGTACGTCATCACCGATAATCACTCGACCAAGCTGTGCGATGCGCTGCCATTTTAGACCTTGAGCGGTGGGATTTGGCGCAAAGCCAAAACCTTCTGAGCCAATGCTTGAATTTGCATGGATGCGAACACGATCGCCTAACTGACTATGATGCGCGATGCTCACATGATGTGCGATATGACAGTCTTCACCAAGCACTGTGTGGTCTTCGATGCTCACAGACTGACCAATGATCGTTCCTGCACCTATCTGCACACGCTCTCCGATGACACAATACGCACCGATCTCAACACCGTCTGCGATGATGGCGCTGTCTGCAATGATGGCGGTGGGATGAATGGCTTGCTTAACGATGTTCTTATAAGCAAACAGACCACTGATGGTCGCATATGCCAAATATGCGTCTTTGACAATGACAGTAGTCACATCTGTAGGCGCATGATTCATAAATTTTTCATTGATCAGCACCATGCCTGCGCGTGTGTTTGTAAGATCATCAATATATTTGGCGTTGGATAAAAATGCCACTTCATCAGCACGAGCACCCAATAGATTCGCCACACCTGTGATGTCTTTAGATGCCTCACTAGCACTAAGTGCAGCCTTATTGATGACAGGCTGCACTTGTTCTATGATATCAATCAGTTGAGCGATGTTCGCCATTAGAACACGCTGCCGATTTGGAATTGAACTTTCTCTGTCTTATCACCGTCTTTGCTGCCAATTGGCTTGGCATAGCTGATAGATAATGGACCAATCGGTGTGTACCATGTTGCACCAACACCCGCACTATAACGCAGATCTTTGTCTTGTTCAAGCACTGGGTATCTGGTTGAGGTGGCTGCACCATTGGTAAGCTCATTAAGGTTAACCGTCTCTTTATCCATGCCTGTGGTATCAAACACCTGACCACCCTCAAAGAAAATCACAGGACGAACCTGATCCACCCAATCCCCCTTGAACGGCATTGGTAAAATCAACTCAGTACCAAAGGTAGCCAGCGCATTACCACCTACGCTCTCCCCAAGCGCATAACGCTTACCAACACTTGCTACTTCATAAGGTTGCGAGCGAGGACCTAAGCTAGATGAATCATAGCCACGTACCGAGCCATAACCACCGGCATAGAAATTCTCGTAAAACGGCAAATTATTACCATAGCCTAGACGTGTATAACCACGTAGCGTGCTGCCCCTCCAGAATGGGATATAGATATTACCGTTATAGACGGCTTTTTGGTATGTCTTATCACCAAAGCCTAAGGTCAGATCAACGCTATGGCTCATACCCTTGGTTGGGAATACTGGTTTATCAAGGCTTGAGTAACTCCAGCCTAGCATGGCGTTATAGGTTTTGTAATCTGTTGAGAAGCTTGCTACACTACCCGATGTGTCGATCGAGCCACCATCATCCAAAAGCTGCTTAACATTGCTGATTCGCATTTGGCGACCACCACGAACCTTGGTATTATCAATGTTAATACCACCGCTGATGCGCTGATTTTCGTTAATTGGATAACCGTAAGTCAGTGACGCGCCATAAGAATCTAGGACGTAATTACTGATGTTTTTCTTATCGTATTTGGTTTTACGAGAATAGGCGCTGATGCTCTGAGATACGCCATTTTCGGTGAAGTATGGGTTGGTCACACCCAGGCTATATACTTCTCGCGTCTCTGAACGTGAGAATGACGCATTGACACGATTGCCTGTTCCCATGAAGTTCGACTGAGACAGATCCACTTGAAATGTCATACCACCCGATTGGCTGTAACCTGCTGCAATGGTCGATGAACCAGATGGTTGCTCTTCAACAACATAGTTAATGTCCACCTGGTCAGGGGTATTCGGCACAGGGCGAACGTCCACTGTCACGTTCTTGAAGAATCCCGTACGCATCAGACGAGCGCGCGACAGCTGGATCTTAGAATTTGAAGCCAGTGCACCTTCTAATTGGCGCATCTCACGGCGTAGAACTTCATCCTTGGTTTTTATGTTACCACTAAAATTAATGCGGCGAACATACACAGCACGCACAGGGTCAATATAGTAGTCAATATCAACGGTGCGCGTCTCGTCATTGATGCGCGTGATTGGGCGGATTTGAGCGTAATAATAACCGTCATCACCGAACTTGCTGGCGACGTTGGCGGTCACTTCTTCAAGCTTGGCTTGTGAGAATGTTTCGCCTTCTTTGAAATTTACCAATTTATTAAGCTCAGCGACGTCATAAGTCACATTACCCAAGAACTGCGTCTTACCAAAGTTATACTGCTGACCTTCGGTTAAGGCAACTTCAACGAAGACTTTATTTTTTTCTTCGTCAATGTTTAGCGTAGAATTATCTACTTTAAAACGAACAAAGCCTTCATTCATGTACAATGCCTGTAGCGCTTCTAGGCTGGCATTTAGTTTCTCTTGGCTATATCGATCAGACTTTGACAGCGGATTCCAATTTTTGTCTTTTAGTGCGAATTCATCCTTGATGGTCTCATCGCTAAAGTGCTGATTGCCGATGATATTCACATCGACAACGCGAGCTGCTTTACCTTCGATGAATTCGATGTCCAATTTAACACGGTTACCATCAAGCTGAGTCTGCTTAACCTTGATGTCGCTATTGTAATAACCTTGTGAAATGTATTGGTTTTTTAGCTCATTTTCGATAGAGTTTACGGTTGACTGCTTAAGTACATTACCAACCATCAGACCCGTTGTTTTTAGACCCTCTTCAAGGCCTGCTTTTGGGATGAGTTTATTACCTTCAAAGTTAAGCTCAGCGATTACAGGACGTTCGGTCACATAGAATACCACGCGATCGCCCTGCACATCAGCCTGTACGTTCGAGAAATGCTCGGTTGCGTACAGCGCACGAATACTGTCTGCAAGCAGCTCATCGGTAACGCTCTGACCGATACGGATTGGCAAAGTGGTCTGCAAACTCTCTACAGTAACACGCTGCAACCCATCAATGGCAATGTCATTGGCAATAAAAGTTTCTGCATGAGCAGAGGCACTCATTGCCATGATGACTGCCGCAGTTATCGAAGTGGTCGCAAAACCAGTAAAATTAAACATACGCATAAACCATATCCACGTAAAACAATTAAAATATTGGATTTATAAATTCCAAATTTTGGAAATTTTTAAAATAAAGCTTTGAATAAGACGCCATCAAAAAACATTGGTATTTGGCAAAAACCGCCATGATTTTTTGATAAGCGTGTAAATAATTGTGCTAAATTAAGCGAAAAAAGCAATTTTGGCAAGCCCTAAAAGAGATTTATTCGCACTTTTTATGAAAAATAATGCAATCTAGGCATTAGCATGTCAATTTTTAACCAATCAGCCAAATAAACGCATGATATCGTTACCAATTGCAAGCACCATGAAACATAAAAGCAAGGTCATGCCAACTCGCAAACCTGCCATTTGCACCTTTTCACTCATCGGTTTGCCACGTAATAATTCATAAGTGTAGAACACCAAATGACCGCCATCTAGCACAGGAATCGGCAAAAGATTCATCACCGCCAATGATAAGCTGATGATCGCTGCCGTTGATAACACCTGCTGCCAACCAATCTCAAAGCTCGTCTTTGACACCTCAGCGATGGTGATTGGTCCTGAGATGTTCTCAATGCCGATCAGCCCTGTAACCATCTTGCCTAAGGCATTAACCGTCATCTTAGCAAGATCATAGGTCTTCATGAATGACTTAGCAATCGCCTCTGATGGTGTGTGGTGTATCGTCGTGCGATAGTCGCTTGGAATGCTACTTTTGCCATCATAAGCGACCTTGACGCCGATTTGCCCGATGATCTTATTGCCAGATTTGACGCCTTTTGGCATAACTTTGACATTCATGGGCGTGCCATCTCTGATGATGGCAAAATTCAGCATTTGCTCAGGATTATCACGAATGATGCTCGTGGCATCTAGCCAATTAGTAATGGGCTTATCATCAATGGCGACGACTTTATCACCCACCTGCAGCCCCATGAGCGCTGCGGCACTCTGTGGCACTATCTGTGATAAGACAGGTTCAATCACGGGCTGATAAGGCAGCGCACCTAAGCTTGTGACGGCGTCCTGCCCCTTTTGCTCGCCTTGCATGAATGCAGCAATCGGGACGCTTTTTTGGGTGTATTTACCACCCTGTTCAGTACGGATGTCAAGCTGACCTGTCTCACCCATCCGATGAGCCAAGGCATAATTCACCTCTTCCCATGTGGTGATGTCTTTACCGTCAATAGCGGTTATTTTTTCGCCGACCACAAGCACACTAGACGCTGGCGAATCAGGCAGAATCTTGCCAATGCGCGTATTTAACTGCTCGCTCGGCTGCAAAAAAAGCACAAAAAACAGTCCAATCGCGATGATAAAATTCATCAAGGGACCCGCTGCAACAATGGCGATTTTCTTTAACGGATGCTGATTATTAAAGGCTAAGTGCCGCTCATGCACATCCACATTGCCTTCGCGCTCATCTAACATCTTAACATAGCCACCCAATGGAATGGCAGAAATGCGATAATCAATGCCTGATTTTTTGCTTGTCCAGCCGAATAATTTGGGACCAAAGCCAATAGAATACGTCAAAACTTTCACGCCGCACAATCGCGCCACGATGTAATGACCCCACTCATGTAGTGCGATGAGCGGACCCAATACGCATACTGCCGCCAAGAACATCCATATGATTGTCATGCTGTCACGCCTTTATCTATATAACGTACAGCCGTCTGACGCACTTTATCATCCATATTTAAAATTTCGTCCAAATTCTCAAACTTATCATCAAAATGACTCGATAATGTTAAGTCCTCTAAGCACTGACGTACAATGGTTGCAATGTCGGTTAGGCGAATTTTCTCATCCAAAAATGCCGCAACCGCAACTTCATTGGCGGCATTTAATGTGATGCAAGCGCCCACACCACGCTTGGCAGCGAAACGCGCTAGTGCCAAGCTGACAAATTTCTCTTCATCAGGCTTGATGAACGTCAGCGCAGACAGATCATACAGATCAAGACTCTTAACGTTGGCATTCATGCGATTAGGATAAGCAAGCGCGTGCGCAATTGGCGTCTTCATGTCGGGATTGCTAAGCTGCGCCAAAAATGAACCGTCAACATACTCTACCAGTGAATGCACCACACTATCAGGGTGTATGACGATGCTGATGCGATCCTCAGAAAGGTTAAATAAGTGACAAGCCTCAATCAGCTCAAGCCCCTTATTCATCATGGTGGCGCTATCAATGGATATCTTTTGTCCCATTGACCAATTCGGGTGCTTAACGGCATCTTGAACGCTCGCCTGACGCATCTGATCGATGGATTTATGCAAAAATCCACCACCTGATGCGGTAAGCCATAGTTTTTTTATGCCATGGCAATCCTCATGAATGGCACGATTATCCATTTGAATCACTGCGGGCAAGCATTGATAAATGGCGTTATGCTCACTATCAATCGGTAAAATCACCGCCCCTGACTCTCTAGCCGCCGTCATTACCAAGTGACCTGCCATGACCAAAGATTCTTTATTCGCCAATAAGATGCGCTTACCTGAACGCGCCGCCGCAAGCGTTGAAGACAACCCTGCCGCACCCACGATCGCTGCAACTACAGTATCCACCGCTTCTTCTGATGCAATACGAATCAAGCCTTCATCACCTGACAGCACGGTCGTAGTTAGATCATACTGGTTCAATTTTTGGTGAAATTCATCCACATATTCAGCCGCGACACACACGAATTCTGGCTGAAGCTCTTGGCAAAGCGCCAACAATTTATCAATCTGACTAAATCCTGACAAGGCATAGACACGATATCTGTCACGATGCAAGCGTGCAAGCTCAAGCGTGCTGTCACCGATGGAGCCGGTTGCACCCAGCACAGCAAGATTTTCTCGTGTTGTATTCATTGGCTGACTCATATTAGCTAATTTTTCTTTATTATAATTGTAAATAGTATCGGCAAGCAGTAAATTATAAAATCTGCGATAAACTCGCCATGTGCATTCTTATCCAAACTTCAGTGAATACACCCATCTCAAGCAGTGACCAAAAACTCAGCGCAAACACAGGCGTAGCGGACAATAACGAATCAATACGATCCAAGACACCACCATGACCTGGCAAGATATTGCCTGAGTCTTTAATGCCAGCACGTCGTTTTAACATCGATTCAAAAAGATCGCCAAGCACGCTCGCTGCCACCGTCACCGCAGATAATGCCAAGAACCACGCCAAAGCACCACCAGATAACTGCAAATACTGACCCACAATGGCTGCAACAACACCTGATGTCACAAGCCCTCCGATCAAACCTTCGACACTTTTATTCGGAGAGACATTAGGTGCAAGCTTGCGTTTACCAAATTTACGTCCCACAAAGTACGCACCACTGTCAGCACACCACACCAATAAGAACACATACATGAGCCACCAAGGCGACATCTGCCAAAGCCCATACATGGCCGTGATCGCTGCAGTCAGTATCACGCCGCCCATATAGACCAAGCGACGTCCATACCATTTTTCTTTATTCGGGTACTGCTTCACCCACAGTAACGCCATCGTCCAGATAATGAGCGACGCACCCCACCAGAATGCCCAAGTCTGCGGCACAAAGATCGACACCATCGTCACGATCAATGCGATCAGCACGAACAGCATTGGCTGCTTCCACTTTGGCATGAGTTTCGTCCATTCGTGCGCAGCGATGAGCACACCGAACGACAACAAAGGAATGACAAAAATAGGCTTTGAGCTTGCGAATAATGCAAAACCCACAATCAACACCAAAACAATGGCAGTTTTAATACGTTGCCACACGGTCAGCTCCTTATATGTTGTCCATCACTGGCGATTTGTTCGCTTGTTTTGCCAAATCGACGTTCACGATTGGCGAATGCCTGCATCATCTCATCAAGCTCATCACAGCCAAATTCCGGCCAAAGCGTCGGGGTAAAAAACAGCTCAGCGTAGGCAATCTGCCACAAAAGAAAGTTAGAAATGCGATAATCCCCACCTGTGCGAATCAACATATCCACTGGTGGATAGTCTGATAATTGGATGTGATTACCAAGAGCGTCAGCATCAATTTGATCAATATTAATCTTGCCATCAATAGCATCTTTCGCCAAGATTTTTGCAGCATTAGCAATATCCCATTGACCGCCATAGCTGATGGCGATCACCAATGTCATCGCATCAAATTGCGCAGTCTCACGCTCAGCATCTGCCATCAGTGTAGCCAGCTTATCACTTAAATGCTCACGCTCACCGATGAATTTTAGACGAATGCGATATTTATGCATTCTAGGCATCTGCTCATGAATGGTCTGCGCCAACAGATCCATCAGTAGATCCACCTCCGCCTTAGGTCTTGCCCAATTCTCCGACGAAAAGGCAAATACCGTCAACACCTGCACACCACGCTCCAGACAATGCTCCACGATCGGATCAAGTGCGTCTTTACCCTTGACATGACCCTGCCCAGTGGCTAAGTTTTGGGACTTGCCATAGCGGTTATTGCCATCCATGATGATGGCGATGTGCTTTGGGGTGATGCTAAGCGGCGGTAAATGGGTATCAGACATAATCACACTTTTTATGATAAATAATAAAAACAAAGACTTACACAATATTATATCAAATCAGCCAAGCCGATCATCATAACTTGCATAAGTCTTGCGGCTTAATTTTATTGGTATAAAATTAAGCCAAAATTATCAAACTTCCATCAACTCGCTTTCTTTTTTGGCCAAGCGCGTATCAATGGTTTTAACGAAATCATCGGTTAGTTTTTGGATAACGTCAGCAGCGCGGCGCTCATCATCTTCTGAGATTTCTTTGTCTTTGACCAAGTTTTTGATGTCGCCCAGCATGTCACGGCGGATGTTGCGTACAGACACACGAGCAGATTCGGCATCAGCACGAGCGATTTTTTGCATGTCTTTACGAGTCTCTTCAGTCAGTGCAGGCATTGGTACACGAATCACGTCTGCAGTCATTGGGTTGAGACCCAAATCTGCCTCACGGATTGCCTTATCTACAGCTTGTACCATTGAACGATCGAACGGCTGAACTAATAATGTTCGACTGTCTTCAACGTTGATGCTTGCCACTTGGTTGAGCGGCATGTCAGAACCATAATAGCTTACCATCACACCTGATAGAACACCCGGGTGAGCGCGTCCTGTGCGCAGTTTTGCAAAGGCATTTTCCAATGATTCTAGTGATTTTTGCATACGGCTTTCACCGTCTTTTTTGATGTCATCTAACATATAAATTTCCTTAAATTAACAATACTCAAAACCTAATTAGTGATAAACGCGCGTGCCTTCAGCTTCACCCATGACGACATTAAGCAACGCATTTGGCTTATTCATGTCAAAGACTTGAAGAGGAACATTGTGCTCACGACAAAGTGCGATCGCAGTCAGATCCATCACGCCCAATTTACGCTCAAGCACCTCATCGAATGACAGGCTGTCATACTTGACTGCATCTTCGTGCACGCTTGGGTCTTTGTCATATACGCCATCGACTTTGGTTGCTTTTAGAATTAGACCGGCTTCGATCTCAATACCACGTAAGCAAGCCGCCGTATCAGTGGTAAAAAATGGGTTGCCTGTGCCCGCAACGAAAATACATACCTCGCCATTATTAAGGTGACGAATCGCCTCACGGCTAGAATAAGGCTCTCCGATGGTCGAGATAGACAGTGCAGACATCAGGCGTGTCTTGATGTTACGGCGCACCAGCGCATCGCGCATGGCAAGACCATTCATAACGGTCGCCAGCATGCCCATCTGATCGCCAGTAACACGACCTACCAAGCCTTCTTTTTGAAGGGTACTGCCGCGGTATAGGTTGCCGCCACCAACAACGATGCCCACTTGTACACCAAGCCCACGCAGGTGCGCGATTGATAGGCTCATTTGATCCAAGATAGATGCATCAATCCCCATGTCGCGGCCGCCCGCTAAGGCCTCACCAGACAATTTTAAAAGAATGCGAGAGAATTTTGGATTTTTATCAGACATACCGACCCCGATTGATATTGAACAATAAATTGTCTAGAGCTACTAGACAAATTGTCATAATTTTAACACATTTTGGGCGGTTTGGATAATTTTCTTTTGATGAAAACTAAATGTGACAGGCAGGTGTTTGATTGAGCTTTACAAGAAAAATCGAGTCGTATTTTTAGATAAATTCTTAATTAGCGCGGCGCTCTTGGACGATTTTTAGATTCGGGTAGGTTAAGGTGACAGTATAACGCACGCCGTTTTTTGAGGTATGGTTGACAAAGGCGGGTTCGCCATGGTGTGTTTGCAGTTCGATACTGTGAACTTGATGGCCACGCTCCTGAAGTTTTCGGATGGCTTTGGTACGAGTTTGCGTAAATTCGGCACGATCGTACGCTTGTAGAAGGCTATCGACATCATCGGTAGTGGTATTCGCCCACGCAGGTGCACCGAGCAGTGAAAACATCGGTATGCACATCGCTAGGAATATTGTTGGTATTTTTTGCACAGGCTACTCACAAGATGGGTATTTTGACAATAAATATCACAATAAAATAAAGCTTAAACATGCCAAAAATAGTTGGCGCAGTATATCACGACAGCCCAGATAAGTCAGTCAAGCTTACGCTTTGATATACATTGTTACACAAAAGCAACCAAAGGCTAACAAGCAATAAAAAAAAGACACCCCATTTGGGATGTCTTTTGAGTTTGAATGATATTACATCCAAAGCAAATACGCCATGACGGTTACGATAGCGACAGCAGCCAAGTTCAAGAAGAAACCGACTTTCATCATGTCGCCCTGCTTGATATGACCTGTACCCATGACAATCGCGTTCGGCGGGGTCGCAACAGGCATCATGAATGCGCACGACGCACCAATACCAATCACCATCACAAGAATCTCTGGCGGCAAGCCAAGTGCAGTACCAATAGGTGCGAACAGTGGCACAAGCAGTGCAGCAGATGCGGTATTACTGGTGAACTCCGTCAAGAAGATAATGAATGCAGCCACCACTAGAATCACGATGATCGCTGATGATCCTGCAAGACCGCCAGAAATCTGCTCAGCCAATACTGCTGACGCACCTGTGTCTCTCATAATACCTGATAGCGCAATACCACCACCAAACAACATGAGTACGCCCCAGTCAGTGTTATCAGACACTTGCTTCCAGCTTACCAGACCTAGCATCAGTACAGCCACAGCAGCAAACAGTGCAATCACTGTATCTGGCGATTTAAAGCCGAACATCTCGCCCAGCTGCTTGCCAAAGATCCACGAAGTCGCAGTGATGGTAAAGACAACAATGGTCATCACACGTGGCATTGTCCAAGGAATGTCTTCATAAACAAGGCTAACTTTATGACTAAGGTTTGGACGTAGAATCAGGTACATCACAGCCAGTAAAACTGGCAAAGATACCAGCATAACTGGCACACCAAATTTCATCCAGCCCATGAAGTCAAGACCAAGCTCTTTGGCAGCGATGCCGTTAGGCGGTGAACCAACCAGTGCACCAATACCGCCGATAGACGCTGAGTATGCAATACCCAAAAGTACAAAGATAAAGGTATTGCGATCTTTGTTCACGTCAACATGGCTCAATAGACCAATTGCCAACGGCAGCATCATCGCAGCAGTTGCTGTGTTACTGATCCACATTGACAAAAATGCAGTTACCGCAAAAATCATCACAATCGCACGACCAAGATGACCACCCGCCAAGCCCACAAGACCAAAGGCGATCTTGCGGTCAAGCTTCTGAACGTGCATGGCAGCAGCAAGCGCAAAACCACCAAAGAATACAAAAATAATCGGATGAGCAAAGCTGGTTAATGCTTTTGTGGTGTTGTATTCTGGAATGCCGATAAAGATGGCAAGCATTGGCACTAAGATTGCCGTTGCGGTGATGTGGATGGCTTCTGTCAGCCACAAAATACCAATAAAGGTAGTAAGCGCCAGACCTTTATTTACCAATGGCTCAAACGGCAAAATACTCGTTGCTAAAAAGTATGCGATGATCGCAGCGATTGCCGTAATGACAATGCCTTTTACCGCATCAGAGCGCACCTTGCCAGATGGCGGCGTTTGGTCGTCGTTATGCTGATAGTCGGTTCTAAGCGAAAAATCAGTCTCTTTTTCTTGAGTTGATTGAACCATATTCGTTCCTTAAAAAATAACCATGGGTAAAATTCGTCCATGGCTCTATGCAAATTCACTCAAACAATGCAAAATTCTTACGCGTAAATAGTTTCACACGCACGTAATTACGCTATAATAACATAAAGGCTACAACTAGCAAAATAATTTATCATTACTGTGACAATTTAATTTAGACAGACTAATTAAAGTAAGGTTACTGATGGTTTTGGTGGACTTCTCGTTTTAATTTAACTTTACCAACACAAGAACTTTGTTTATACTAAAAAACCAATTTGGAGACGATCTTGAGAGCAGCAGACTGGATATTAACAAGCGTGATGTTTGTGCCAATCATCACAACGATTTTGCCATTGATTAAACACGATCATTGGGTATTTCGTATTTTTGATTTTCCACGCCTGCAGATCGCGGTCGTCAGCCTAATCAGCATTCCTTTAAATCTATTATTTGCCAGTCACATTGGCTCTGTGTTTTGGGCGCTTGCCATTGTTAATGTCATCTGCTTAATTTATCAGACAGCGCAAATCATCGCCTACACCCCGCTGGCTCGCCCACAAGTGCAGATTTATCAAGGTAATGAAGACGATAGAACTCTATCCGTGCTGATTTGTAATGTTCTAACCTCCAACAAAAAATCCCACCTATTATTAACACAGATTCACGATCATCAGCCAGACATCGTGCTGACTCTTGAGAGCGATGCCTGGTGGCAAAGCCAAATGGACGTGCTAGAACAAGATGGCTATGAGCACACTGTCAAGATTCCGCTGGATAATCTATATGGCATGCATCTATACAGCAGGCTCACCCTAGAAGATGTCGAAGTGCGCCATTGGGTCACCGAAGACATCCCATCCATCAACGCAAAAGTAAAGCTTAGATCAGGCGAATATTTACGCATCTACTGCCTGCATCCCATGCCGCCAAGCCCAACCGAGTCAGCCACTGCCACGGGCAGGGATGCTGAGCTTTTATTGGTGGGGCGCGAGATTGAGTTCATGGATGAGCCTGTTTTGGTGTTTGGGGATCTTAATGATGTGGCATGGTCATCCACATCGCAGCTATTTCAAGAGATTAGCGGACTGCTTGACCCGCGTAAAGGACGTGGATTTTTTAATACATTTCATGCCAAATACCCCCTATTTCGCTGGCCGCTTGATCACATCTTCCATAGTCATGACTTTATGATGCACACGATTAAGGTTCTGCCCAGTGTTGGCTCGGATCATTTCCCTGTCTATGGTAAATTTCAATACCATCCCAAAGCAGTCCTAACCCAAGAAGAACCCATTGCTGACAGCGATGAGATTCAAGAAGCGCTAAATAAGATTGATAAAAGCGAACCGATAAAACAAATCGTTAAACAGAAGTATTGATCAGTCCGTCATGTAAAGGTTTTCTTGCATTAATATCATTTTAAATAATCATTATATTTGCACCAATCATCGCATGCACAACGGAACATAAAAGCAATAAAGCACTTGTATAAAACAAAAAACGGTGCTAAGTTGTGTTGTAGCGTGCATATCAAAAAAGCAAAACGCCAATTAAATACACTTAAAGCCAACAGGTGTCGTAATGAATAAATCATTAAAAAACCCCAAATTATTTCGCCAAGAGGCATTTGTCGCAGGCGTTTGGCAGTCTGCCAGCTCTGGCGAGACCCTAGAAGTCAAAAACCCATTTACAGGTGAGCGCATCGGTTCTGTGCCTAGTTTAAGCGCCGACGAGACCAAAGAATCTGTTCGACTGTCGGAGCTGGCGCTCGCCGACTGGTCAGCCAAAACCGCAAGCGAACGCGCAACCATTCTGCATCGCTGGGCTGATCTGATCGATGACAACGCTGATGATCTTGCCATCATCATGACCACAGAACAAGGCAAACCCCTAAAAGAAGCACGTGGTGAGATCAATTACGCCAACAGCTTCATACGCTGGTTCGCCGATGAAGCCAAGCGTATCTATGGCGATGTCATTCCAAGCGCCAACAAAAGCCTGCGCTACGTGGTGCTAAAACAACCCATCGGCGTCTGCGCTGCCATCACGCCTTGGAACTTCCCATCGGCGATGATCACTCGAAAAGTCGCGCCGGCACTGGCAGCAGGCTGTACGATGGTGGTTAGACCTGCTACACAGACGCCTTTTTCTGCTCTAGCCTTAGCGCACCTTGCCAAACAAGCTGGCATTCCTGATGGTGTGCTTTCCATCATCACAGGCAAATCCAGCGAAATCGGCAAAGTCCTAACCCAAGACGAGCGCATCAAGAAACTCTCCTTTACCGGCTCTACTGAAGTTGGTCGCGTTCTGATGGAGCAATGCGCCAGCACCATCAAGAAACTCTCGCTAGAGCTTGGTGGTAACGCCCCGTTCATCGTCTTTGATGATGCTGATATCGATAAGGCAGTAGATGGCGCCATCGCCTCCAAATACCGCAATGCGGGACAAACCTGCGTGTGTGCAAACCGCATCTATGTCCACCGAGATATCAAAGATGAATTCATCAAGAAATTCAAAGCTCAAGTGGAAAGCTTAACCGTTGGTAATGGTCTTGATGCCAGTACAGATGTTGGCTGTCTAATCAACCAAAGCGCCCTAGAAAAAACTCAAAAGCTCCTCAAAGATGCCACAGACAAAGGCGCAACCATCATCACGGGTGGCACCTCCCATCCTACGCATGACACTTGTTTCTTGCCCACCGTCATCACAGACATCACCGATGACATGGACATCGCTCACGAGGAGATTTTTGCGCCCATCGCGCCCATCTTTGTCTTTGATGATGAACAAGAAGTCATCAAGCAAGCCAATGACACCATCTATGGCTTGGCAGCATATTTTTATACTAAGGATCATGCACGCGCCTGGCGAGTCTCCGAAGGTCTAGAATATGGCATGGTCGCCCAAAACACAGGTCTGCTGTCCACAGAGGTTGCACCTTTTGGTGGTGTGAAGCAGTCAGGTTTTGGTCGCGAAGGCTCAAAATACGGCATGGATGAATACATCAGCACCAAATACTGGTGTGTAGATGTCAGTTAATTGATTAACCCTTGGCAAGTTTTATTCTTGCCAAGGGCTGCATATAATTGCAATCATTTAATCTTTAACAGGCATTTAATCACTCCACTAAATAAGGACGCCCTTAACAAAGCACCAATTATCCATTACAATAAGACATCCAAACACAGAGAATACTCATGGCAAAAAAACCAACCTTTAAAGATGCTTACCAAACCCTAAAAACCAACGCCGAGCAATTAGAAAAAACAGACGATCTGGATATTGACAATCTAGTCACCACTGTCGAAGAATCCATCAAAGCCTATAAAATTTGCCAAGAGCGCATCCTTGCGGTCGAAAAAGCATTGGCAGAAGCATTCGATGATGAATCAGAAAAATAACCCTTTCCCACAATAAAACACCACGCCCGATTGCCGAGCGTGGTGTTTTGATTTATCTAATATCCGTCATTCTTTAACACCAAATACCTGTCTTAGGTAAGCCAAATAAGTATCGTCTTGAATCATCGTCTTACCTGGGCTGTCAGAGAGCTTAGCAACAGGCTGACCATTACATTCCACCAATTTTAGGACGATGTTTAACTGATTTAAACCCATATCATTGGTTAGATTCGTGCCGATACCAAAGCCTGTCTTAATGCGCTCTTTGAAATACTGATGTAGATCCCAAGCCTTCTGAAGCGTTAAACCATCACTAAAAGTCAAGCTTTTGGTTTTTGGGTCAATTTTTAGCATCTCATAATGCGCGATTGCCTTGTCACCCCATTCATAAGGGTCGCCCGAATCATGACGCAGACCATCGAACAGCTTGGCAAAATACAAATCAAAATCTTCCAAAAACGCATCCATCCCCACCACATCGGTCAAGGCAATGCCCAAATCCCCACGATATTCACGCACCCACGCCTCCAGCGCGGCTTTTTGGCTATCGCGCAGACGCACGTCCAGCGCCTGAAACGCCTGCATGAACTCATGCGCCATCGTGCCAATCGGAGTAATGCCAAGCTCCTTGGCAAGATACACATTAGATGTGCCGCGAAAGATCGACGGGGATTCCTTAGACAGCGTACGCACAACATGGTAATGCCAGTCTTTGCAATAGCGGCGACGCGTGCCGAAGTCTGCCACGATGAACGGCGGATTCTGAAGGTCAGATTGTTGAAGCATCTCAAAATGCTTTAAGGTTTGCACCTTTTCATCCAACAGCTTCTGACCTTGCGCTAGCGCATTAGGATCGTTCAAATGCTCATAATACAGCTGATTGACGATACAAAGTACAAAAATTTCAAAAAACATCGCCTGAATCATCGGACCTTCAATGTCGATGTTCAGACGATTTTCATCATCGATTGATACTTTGATAAAGCGGCGTTTTAGTTTAAACAGCTCCAAATAATCCACAAAATCAGACTTGATAAATCTCAACCCACGCAGATAATCAAGCTCATCTTGACTAAATGACAGCTGACACAATAGGTCAAGCTGAGCCTCTAGATCATCCTTAATCTGACTCAAAGGATAAGCCGCATCTTCGCTATTGCGGCAGCGAAAACGATACACCCCGTGCGTCTGCGGGAATTGATGCAGCATCGCTTGGAGCATGGTGAATTTATAAAGGTCATTATCCAACAATGAAGTAATGATTGGTTCGGTGCTTTTCATGGCTTTCCAAAATAAATCCCAAAATATCGGCTATCATACCTAAAAAGCCGCTCATTTGCATCGTTTTTGGGCGAAATGTTACAAAATTATGAGAATTTTTCTCAAAAAAATCTTTTTAATCCAAAATTTCACCAGATTTTTTTAAAGTTCACCTTAAAAAATTCCAAGAATGAGAGTACAATACATTTTATTTTTACCAATTAAACTATGAATACCTCAGCCATCTCTTTGGGCTTGCCTAGCTTTAGCACCCAAGAATTACAATCTGATACTCTAACCATCTCTACCCATCCAGATGCCGAATACAATGCCACGCACGACGCCATGCTAGAACGCACCCTAGCTCGCATCAATGCCAAAAAAAATGGCAGTCAGACCGCTGATGAATTGTGGATCGTTGAACATCAAGACGTGTATACGCTAGGTCAAGCAGGCAAAGAAGAACACATCCTATATAAGACTGATACACCCATCATCAAGACCGACCGAGGCGGACAAGTCACTTGGCACGGCACAGGTCAACTTGTGGTATATTGGCTGTGGGATTTGCACGCGCTTAGCATGGGCGTGCGAGACTTGGTCAGTCATGCCGAGCAAGCGATCGAAGACGTGGTAAACAAATACCTACCTGATGAGCTCATCGCACGCGCCCGCCGTGATGCGCCTGGGGTCTACATCTATAACCAGACCAATGACATGCTTGGTAAAATCGCCTCACTGGGCTTTAAAGTCAAGCAAGGTCACAGCTATCACGGCATTGCAATTAATCTGACCAATGACTTATCAGCTTTTAATGCCATCAACCCTTGCGGTTATGCTGGCATGAGTATGGTGAAATTGGCAAGCTTTGGCAAGTTTGATGCTAATGACACGCCAGAATTTATGCGCGAATTCATCAAAAATATTCAAAAGCGGCATAAAGGAGCAATTGCACTTCGCGCCATTTGATATTACAATAGCAAGGTTTTTCATTCTTATTCATTCATATTATTGGAGTGCATCATGGCAGACTTTAACCAAATTCTAGACGCAGGCGATGTTGATGGCGACGTTATCAACGTGGTCGTTGAGATCCCAGCGGGATCTAACCACAAAATCGAATGGAACCGAGAATTGGCTTGCTTCGAGCTTGACCGTGTTGAACCGATTGCATTTGCCAAGCCTTGCAACTACGGCTTCATTCCACAAACCCTAGACGAAGATGGCGATGAGCTAGATGCGCTGATCTTCACCGAACAACCTCTGCCAACGGGCATCTTCCTAAAAGCCAAAGTGCTTGGCGTGATGAAGTTTGTTGATGATGGCGAAGTGGACGATAAAGTCATCGTCGTACCAGCTGATGATCGCAACAATGGCAATGCTTATAACAGCATCGAAGACCTACCTGCGCAATTCATCAAACAGCTAGAATTCCACTTCAATCACTACAAAGACCTTAAAAAAGCTGGCACCACCAAAGTTGAAGGATTCTTCGATGCTGCCGAAGCCAAGAAAATCATCGTCGAAAGTCAAAAACGTTGGACTGAAAAATAATCTTTGGCAGATTATCAAAAAAACAAGGGCAATGATCCTTGTTTTTTTATGGGTTTTTTATACAATAAGTGGATAGCCTTTGAAGTATGCTTACGTCCACTCAAAAACCAACCGTCTTAGGATTACTTGCTAAGCTTTGGCAAAACAAATACATTCGCCACGCGATCATCGTGTCAGTCTTGGCGTTTTTAGGTTATTCGTTCGGGTTTAGCGAGGCGTGGCTGACGCTATGCTATGGTTTGGCGGCTGTTTTTGTTTGGGATGCAGTGCATTGAGCTGGGCTTACAACAGACAACTGGCGGCACCCTTGAGCGACTCATGGCAAAATCCACCCAAAGCCCGATCAAAGGCTTTGTCTTTGGCATGAGTACAACCTTTATTTTACAATCAAGCACCCTTGTATCATTACTAACCATTGCTTTTTTGAGCAGTGGCATGATTGATCTTGCGGGTGGCTCGTCGATTATTTTTGGTACGAACCTCGGTGCGACGAGCGGTACTTAGCTGCTTGCTTTCGCTGGGCAGAGTCTAAGCCTCAACGCCTTTGCCCTACCGATGCTGATGTTTGGCGTATTGATGGGCTTTTTGGATAAGCGATTAAAGCCGTTTGGGCAAGCCATCATTGGTATCTCGCTCATATTCTTAGGAATTAACACCATCAAAGACGGCTCTTCTAGCACCAATGACATTTCGTTTAGCGAGATCAATGTTCATGGTTTTGCCGAAGTGCTGATTTTCGTGGTGGTGGGTTTCTTATTGACATGCGCTCTACAATCTTCACACGCCACACCAATCCTAACATTATCAGCATTGGCAGCAGGTCAGATCAGCATTGCGCAAGGCTTTGCCATCGCCATCGGCTCAAACCTAGGCTCTAGTGCGACCGCACTGGTCGGGATGCTTGGCAGCGACAGAAACGGACAAAGATTGGCGTTAGCCCATTTGATTTTTAATGCAGTTACCGTCTTAATCTTGCTGCTATTGTGGCTACCATCAACCTATGGTGTTGCCTTTTTGGCGAAGATAATGAATTTATCTGAGCTGTTTAGCTGGCTTTATTTCATACGATATTTAACCTGCTTGGCGTTTTGGCGATATAAGGAGAAATTTGCCAATCGCCTGGTTCGTGCTCTACCCGAATAAGCCCAAGACCACAGCCTGTCTGACACACGTACGCCACTTGAGCAGAGGTATCTTGCAGACAACATGCTGCGTGCCACTGATACCGCCCTGCGCGCCCCTAATCAAGAGATTCAACGGCTTATACCAAGCTAGGCATTGAGCTGGTGCGTCATGCGGTGTACATGCCGCCAGACGCACTGTATCGGAACACCATGCATCTGACCGCACCGACCGAGCCACCCGAAAAAGACGTAAAAAACCCTCTATCGCTGGCAAATTAAACCCTTGCACGGTGCGATTGTTGATTTTTTGGGAAAAGTGGACATCGAGAATAACCCAAAGCTGAGCGATGAAATGAGCCGCATGCACCTGCGTGCGTTCTATGTCATCGAGATCATCAAGGACAGTAAGCACCTACAGAAGAATATGCATAAATTCCTATCCGAACCAGACAGCACTGTCTATGCTGATTATCTGGCATTACGACAGCGTGTATTTGAGATGCTGATTGATTTTTTGCATCACTAAGAACTGCCTAGAGATGACGAGAGTCGCCCTGCTGCCATTAAAAGCTTTATTGAACGCACGGAGCAGGAGTCAGATTTTTACGAGATGATTTTTGAACGGGTACGGCAAGGCAAACTCATCGGTGTTCAGGCATCATCACTGCTTAATGACATCAATTATGTCCAGCGCATCGCATCAGGACTTGGCGAGATTCTACAGGCGGATGAATATGCTGATAATGAGCTGTTATAGGGATTTGGTGCGTTTTTTTCTTTTGTTTTTAATGACTTGTAATCGAATGAGACGCTCAGAACTTTTAAACCACACTTCCATGCGGTGATAACTGATCGCCGCGAACAAGGTAATGCTGATGGGCAGCAGCATGGATAAGTAACCAAAGGCTCGGTACATCATCACTGCCACGAAGCCGCCAATAAAGAAGCCCCACCACAGCGCACTTAACAGTAAAACGCGTGATAGCTTAACTCGGCGACCAACAAGCCAATTACCCACGATGGAACCTAAGTCAGATGTCGTACCCGTCAAGTGTGTCGTCCGCACCACTGCGCCGTGATAGGTTGCCACCATGGAGTTTTGTAGGCCGCATGCCATCGCAATCATCATCTGACCAAAATAGCTATCATTCATGTACAGTAGCAGGCTTGCCACAAGTAGCACCGCTTCCAGATACATCGCATAGCCATAGTTGCGATGAATATTCAACTCACTGCCGCCAATAATCACACCGCTTAATACCGACCCCATCCAAAAAGACGCAATAGATATCAAAAACAGCTTCATGTTCGCCCAGTCGCCTGCCAATATCGTCACTGACAGCAAGCTGACGTTGCCAGTCACATGAGAGGCTGAGACGTGTGTAAAACCCATGAGAGCTGTGGTGTTCAGCACGCCAGCACAAAAAGCAAGCACCACCGCACCGCACAGCACCCATGTCGGAAGTTTATCAATCATGATAACAAAGCAGCAAAAATCCTTATTTTAATCATTTTTTGCCAAAAATAAAAGCGCAAAACCATGATAAGTTCTGCGCCTAGAATGACTTAGACAATGTTATTCGTCATCTCCTGCCATTACCATGATTTGTTCGCTGATGGCGACGGTATTAAAGCCCGCGTCCACGAATAAAATCTCACCTGTCACACCGCTCGCCCAAGGAGACAGTAAGAATAGTGCGGCATTACCCACTTCTTCTTGGCTGACGTTGCGCTGTAGCGGAGCGATTTTTTCGCTTACGTCTAGCATGCGACGGAATGATTTGATGCCGCTGGCTGCCAATGTGCGAATCGGACCTGCACTGATGGCGTTCACACGGATGCCCTCACCACCCAATGAGCTTGCTAGATAGCGCACAGACGCCTCCAAACTTGCCTTCGCCATGCCCATGACGTTATAGTTTGGTAATACAGAGATGCTACCTTCATAAGTTAGGGTTAGTAGCGAACCTTGGCGTGCAGCCAGTAGTTCACGACCCGCTTTGGCAAGTGCCACAAAGCTATAGCTTGAGATGTCGTGCGCAATGCTAGAGCCTTCACGCGTGGTAGCATTGGTAAAATCACCATCCAGCTGATCAGCAGGAGCAAAACCAATCGCATGCACGATGCCATTCACACCCCTATCTTCGCCCTGACCCCAAAGCTGATTAATCTCATTAAAACATGCTTCGATGGATGCATCAGAACCTACGTCACACTCGATTACCGCAGTTGCACCGAAGGCTTCTGCCGCCATGTCAACACGTTTTTTGATTTTGTCATTTGGGTAGGTCAAGATCAGCTCAGCACCTTCACGATGCAAACTCTCAGCGATCGCCCAAGCGATAGAAAGCTTACTGGCGATGCCCGTTACCACAAAACGCTGGCCTTTTAACAACATAAAAAATCCTTAACACATGGATGAATTTGCCAAATTATAGCATGATTTTTTAAAAATAGCTAAAAAATAGTACATCTGTAAACTTTTAGCTTATCGATGGTTTATCCCAATTTAAATTCATGCACCGCATCAACGAAAATCTTGGCATGATCAGGATTCGCCCACTGCGTGATGCCATGTCCAAAGTTTGCCACATAACCGGTGTGGATACCGCCGCCATAGACATCGCCCAGCATTTGCTTGACAGCTTGGCGGATATTGTCAGGCGTGCCGTATAGGGTGGCGGGATCCAGGTTGCCCTGAATTGCTTTATCCCTACCCAATGCCGCTCGGGCTTTATCTAGTGGCATTGTCCAGTCAAAGCCCAGCGCATCTGCCTGACTGTCAGCTTGAGTGTCCACCCATAGACCGCCACCTTTAGTGAACATCACCACGGGTACATCAGGATGTTTAGCTTTAAGACTAGCGATGATTTGACGGTTATAGGCATGGCTAAATTCAGCGAACTGGCGATGACCCAATGCTCCACCCCAACTGTCAAAAATCTGCACAAGGTTCGCACCTGCGACAATCTGGGCATTCAGATATTCTGTCACCGCTTCAGTAATTTTGGCAAGCAGTGCATGCAGCAGCTCAGGGCGTGCGTACATCATCTCCTTGGCGTGGCGATACTCACGGCTTGAACCACCCTCAATCATATAAGTTGCCAGCGTCCACGGACTGCCACTAAACCCAAACAGTGGCACCTGACCGCCCAACGCATGACGGATGCTCGTTACCGCATCGGTCACATAAGATAGGTCGTTCATGTTGAGCTTGGGCAGATTAGCAATCTGTGATTCTGTGCGGACGGTTCTTTGAAATTTTGGACCCTCGCCTGTCTCAAAATACAATCCCAAATCCAAGGCATCAGGCACCGTCAGAATGTCACTGAACAAAATCGCCGCATCAAGCTCAAATCGACGCAACGGCTGCAAAGTAACTTCAGTAGCGCGAGCCGTATCTTTACATAGGCTCAAAAAATCACCAGCCTCGGCGCGGGTCGCTTTATATTCTGGTAAATAACGCCCCGCTTGTCGCATCATCCACACAGGCGTCGTATCCACAGGCTCAAAACGCAAGGCGCGCAGTAGACGGTCATTCTTTAATGCTGGGAAATTTTGAGTCATGATCTTTTCCAATGCTTAATAAGTTATTAACAAAATTACAGAACTGCCATGTCATCACGGTGCACCATGATGATTTTGTCATTCTCGTTTAATTTTAAAATTTGTAGGACTTCATCGGTGTGTTTTTGGGTGATTTGTTTGGCCTGATGGCTATCAAATCCGACTTGCCCCACCGCCAATCGCACCTTTTGTGCGTTCACAATCTCAACCACATCGCCCATATCAAAATCACCTTGAACCTCTATCACACCCACAGGCAGTAGTGATTTGTGCTGCTCGGTGAGCGCTTTAACCGCGCCATCGTCGATAACGAGTGTGCCTGCCGTACGAATGTGCGTGGCAAGCCATTGCTTTTTGGCGATAAGGCGGTCAGCATGGTCGGTTGTCAATCGTGTGCCTATCGCCTCGCCATCCGCCAGACGAGTAATGATGTTCTCAACTTTACCATTAGCGATGATGGTCGGGCAGTTCGCCATTGCCGCCAAGCGCCCTGCACGGATTTTGGTGAGCATACCACCCGATCCCCATTTACCGCCATCGCCCGCGACATCGAACAGATAATCTGCCATGGCTCGCTCGCTGGTGATGAGCTTGGCATTGGGATTGGTGCGTGGGTTGTCGGTAAATACGCCGTCTTGGTCGGTTAGGATGATGTACAAATCAGCACCCACCAGCGTGGCACTCATCGCCCCCAGCGTGTCATTGTCGCCAAATTTAATCTCGCCAAAGCTCACCGTGTCGTTTTCATTGACCACAGGCACCACTCGCCAATCAATGAGCTGATTGAGCGTTTGGCTGATGTTAAGATAGCGTGAGCGGTGGGCTAGATCGTCATGAGTAAGTAGAATTTGTGATGACTGCACACCTTTTTGGATTAATGCTTGCCACCATGTCTCAATCAGCCCCATTTGTCCAATGGATGCACAGGCTTGCAAAGCAGGGAGCTTTTTTGGACGTTCGGGCAAGTTCATACGAACCACCCCTTCGGCAATCGCCCCACTCGACACCAACACCACTTCAATCCCACGAGCATGCAACATGGCGATTTGTCTTGCCCATTCATAAATGGCGGTGCGGTCAAGCCCCCGACCGTTGTTGGTCAAAAGCGATGAGCCGATTTTTACCACGATACGTTTTGGCGAATCATCCATACTATTTCCTTGTATCAGCTCATCATCAGTATGGCGCGTATTCCACCGCCACATCGTAGTCATCATCATTCCAATCATCATCGTCATCGTCCGATACGCCCTCACGCTCGGCTTTACGGCGGGCGCGGTAGGCCTCTTTTTGGATTTCAGTGTTATGGCGAACTTCTTCTTCTAGACGGGCAAATCGCTCGGCTTGGGCTTTGGCAAACTCTTCATCGTCTGCTTCACGCTCTTGCTCTTCTTCAATTTCGTTCATCAGATGATATTTAATCTCATCCACGCCTTGTCCGCTAATGGTAGACGTGCGAAACACCTCGCCTTGCCAGTCTAGCTCTTTGACGATATTATTACAAACTTCATCAATCTCATCATCTTCTAATTGGTCAATTTTGTTTAATACCAAAATTTGGGGCAATTTGGACAATTCAGCAGAGAATTTTTCAAGCTCATTTAGGATAATCCGTGCATTGTCCACAGGATTTGACTCATCAATGGGCTTTACGTCCACGATATGAAGTAATCTGCGAGTACGGGCAACGTGCTTTAAAAAGCGAATGCCAAGCCCTGCACCGTCTGACGCACCCTCGATAAGCCCTGGAATGTCCGCCATCACAAAAGACTGATGCGTTCCCACGTCCACCACGCCCAGGTTCGGCACAAGCGTGGTAAAGGGATAATCCGCCACTTTTGGGCGAGCGGACGACACTTGACGGATAAAGGTGGATTTACCTGCATTCGGCAAGCCAATCAGACCGACATCAGCGACAACTTTTAGCTCTAATTTTAGATTTTTGGCTTCGCCAGCAAAACCAGGGATTGCTTTACGGGGAGCTTGGTTGGTAGAAGTCTTAAAGCGAGTATTACCAAACCCACCGTCTCCGCCTTTGGCAACCAACACAACTTGCCCCACTTCGGTCAAATCGCCAATCACCACATCAAGGTCGGTATCAATAATGGTCGTCCCCACCGGCACTTTTAGATAGACATCGTCCGCCCCTTTGCCTGAGCAGTTTTTTGAGCGACCGTTTTCGCCTCGTTTGGCTTCAAATTTACGGGTATAGCGAAAGTCCACAAGCGTGTTGGTGTTGTCATCGGCAATCACATAAACATCGCCACCCTTGCCACCGTCTCCGCCGTCTGGCCCACCTTTTGGGACGAATTTTTCACGGCGAAAGCTTACGATACCATTACCGCCATCGCCTGCTTTCACGCTGATTACAGCTTCATCAATAAAACGCATTACTAAACTCTTTTTTCAAATAAAATTATCCTGTATTCTATCACATTTCTCTTGCTGATTGGAATTTAGTCGATTTATGTGCATAATTAAAGTTATCGAATGGCTTCAACTGTAATCATGCGACCAAAGACAACAATCACCATATTTGACCAAATTGGCGAAATAAAAAAAACACGCCCAAATGTTGAGCGTGTTTTTTGATGGCAGATTGGCAATTAGCCATTATTTGCCATGACTTCCGCTACACGGACAACCTGAGTGCTGTATCCCATCTCGTTGTCGTACCATACATAAAGGGTTGCACGGTTGTCAGTGGCGATGGTTGCCTTAGCATCAAAAATCGCCACTTTTTCAGAACCCACAAAATCAGTAGATACCGCTTCGGGGCTGTCTGAATAGTCAATTTGCTCTTGCCATTCAATACTTTCTGACTTGCCTTTGATAAAAGCGTTTAGCTCATCAGCAGAACCAACCGCTTTGTCAAAGTTTAGGTTTAAAATCGCCAAAGACACATTGGGCGTTGGCACACGAATGGCATTGCCTGTGAGTTTGCCTTTGAGTTCTGGAATGGCTTTGGATACGGCAGACGCAGCTCCCGTTGAAGTCATGACCATGTTCAAGGGGGCGGCACGACCACGGCGGTCGGATTTGTGGTGGTTGTCCACCAAGTTTTGGTCATTGGTGAAAGCGTGAACCGTTTCCATATGTCCGTTTACGATGCCATAAGTGTCGTGTAACACTTTTAGCGTTGGCGTGATGGCGTTGGTGGTGCAAGACGCTGCCGATACGATGGTGTCGCCCTCGATGGTATCATGGTTTACGCCATAGACCACGTTTTTGATGTCGCCTTTGGCAGGGGCGGTCAGTAGCACTTTTTTTACGCCTTTGCTTGCTAGGTGCTTACCAAGCCCTGCTTCATCTTTCCATTTGCCGGTATTGTCAATCACTATGGCGTTATCAATGCCGTGGACAGTGTAGTCAATCTCACTAGGGTCAGACGCGTAGATGAATTTGATAAAGCGACCGTTTACGATGATACCGCTATTGGCGTTGTCAATCTCCACCGAGCCATCAAACCAGCCATGCACACTATCGCGTTCTAGTAGTGAGCCACGCTTATCAAGGTCGCCATCACCAGCAGGACGTACCACGATGGCTTTTAGTTGCAAGCCCTTATCAGAGGCAGGACGACTCATAAGTAGACGTGCCAAGATGCGTCCAATACGCCCAAAGCCGTATAGCACCACGTCCGTGGCAGGTATCTCTGCACCGTTTGCAAAATCGCTGGCTTTTTTGCCTGCTTTAACCGCTTGTCCCAAATCAACAGTGGTGTTAATCGCTGTGATGTCTTTGGCTAGGGCAAGAGTATCCGCCACGTCAAGACCTGCTTTGGCGTGTTTTGCCAAGATGTCCGATACCGACAGAGCCACACGCTCACCAAAAAACAAAACATTTGCGTTTTGACTGGCAAGTTTGGCAAGGGCGACGAGTAACTCAGTCGCTTGGGTTTCTTGGTTTTGGCGCTTGGTTAGATGGTCTTGATAGATGCTCATGGCAATATCCTTTTATAAATGAATGGAATATTAGTTATAACAAAACACCTGAATTTTAAATGAATTTGGGTGTTTTAACAAGGTTTATTTTATCTTAAAATATGGCTATTTTTTATAAAAATTCTCTGATCCCCGCAACCGCAACCGCGCCGTGCTTATGTGCATCTGACAAGTCATCAGGGCTTAACCCGCCAAGACCAATTACAGGCACGTCCGACACTTCAGCCAGCTCCTCAAAGACTTTCCAGCCTAATGCAGATGCATCAGGATGCGTGGCAGTTGGCTTGACTGGCGATAATAGCAACGCCATAACAGGGTGTAGTTTCGCCAATTCGTTAGCCTTTATCAGGCTGTTTATGTCATGGCAGCTGGCAATGATGGGCGGATGCGGCAAATTCAATTCAGATAAATTAATATTCATCAGTTCATGATGAGTCAATCGAATGGCTATTATTTGATTGAGGCTAAGATTCTGACCATCCTTGACCTTCCGCCAATCTTCTAACGACAAAACCAATCTTAAATCCGTACGCGCCGCTATCAACAGCCTTAGCAAATCCTCGTTATCAGAGTCTTTAGTTCGTACAAGAAGCGTACTATTTTTTGGCAGATTCTTGTAACAATCCAACCAGCCGGTTTTATTATTAAAATATCTCAACTCATGACTGATGGTGATGGTATCTGGCAACGTCAGCCAAGCTAAAATAGCAGCATTCGCCGCAGGGAAATTCTGCTTTTGGCTAAGAATATCCTCTCTTTTGAAGAATCCGATCTCCTGCCCATCGCAGCCCAACTTCCGATCACGAAAGTCTATGTATTGATCATCTGTCAATAACACTTGATATACGTGCAGACATACCACCTTATCACCATAATCATGCCAAATGCGACCCATCTTTGTGATGACATTCCCATGAATATCCAAGCCCAACTCTTCATCAACTTCTCGAATCAGAGCAGATATCGGTGATTCGGATTGCTCTATTTTTCCCCCTACGAATTCCAATTTCCCGCCCTGATGCTGATGTGTATGTCGCCTAGCAAGCAAAAATTCATCACCATGCCTAAATACAGCCACTGCAACATGAGTGGTTTTGTTTGAATCTAGATCCAGATTAACTTTAAAATTACCGTTTGTCATTATTTTTATACCGTTTGTCAGAAATATGATAAAAATTCTCAAATTTTGAAATTATTATTTGCAATCTTTGAAAAATTTGCTATTATTGGCACAAATGATAATTATTGTTATTTAAAAATAAATAACAGATGCAATTTTAAAACAAATTATGTGAATTATCATTTTGCGCTGTTTAAGTATTTAATTTTAATTAATCAAGCGCTTTATGTCCACAGTTTAAGCCAAAAGTGGCTCGGGAAAAAACCCGCAACCCACCAACCAAAAGGAAAACCGCCATGACTACGACAATCGCCCGCTACTTCAGTAACCGCGAAACCACTCGACTTCCAACCCTGCACTCTCAGAATCTGTTCGCGCTGACCAAGGAAGTGCGCATTGAGCATCAAGGTGAGGAATATCGTCTGCGCTTGACACGTAACAATCGCCTCATTTTAACCAAATAATACAGTAATCGTTTAACACTTAATGATAGATAATGATCCGTTGCACAGTCATTTGGCGCAATGGATCCAAAGAACAGTAAAAGCATTTCTCCAAACCAATAACACCGCAAAATCCGCGGTGTTATTGGTTTTTGGCTTAAGTCAATCCGTGCGATTATCTTGTATTAAAACTTCCATCGATAAATCATATCGACAGTATTCTCTGCCGCGCTAGCAGCTTCAATATAAATCCGTCGCGTCAGCTGGTAGCGCATGGACAGCTCAGATTCGGCATTGAACAGACCAACGCCATAGCGGATGTATAGATCAGGGCTGATATATCCCGTCACAATCACGCTCGTATCATCAGAATTGCCCGATGCATCGATGGTAAGCCCCTCCAAACCAAATGCCTGACCGATCTGATTGGTGATATTACGAGTGCCCGATAAGCCTAGATTCAAGCCTGCAGCAGCGAGGTTATTGGTGACCTGCGAGCGGAATCTTTGTTCTGAAATCTGACTATCAGCCGACTCGGTAATGCGCCCTGTCACAATGGCGTTCATCGCCTGCTGTTCTGTTAAGCCTGCATCATTAAATACAGTAATGTCAGGATTATTGGCTGTGCCCTTGATGCGCACACCGACCGTCCGACCCTCGATTTCTTTTTCTGCTTCGATGGACAATCTAGGATTCATAACATCGCCATTAAAGCGAATCTGCACATAATTCAGCTCAAGATTCTGCCCAATGCCATCAATGGTAGTGCGCTCTGATACCTGTACCACGCCTAATCCTCGCATCACTCCTTGATCAGCCTGCGTGATATGAAGAGCGCCAGCCAATGGTAAGCGTGCACCCAATCCGCGGAAAGTCACGTCATCACCCAAGTCAAGACCGATGTCTGCATTAATACTCCAAGGCGCGGTTACCGCCAATACTTGCTCAACGTTGCCTGTAGCACGGCGATCCAACACCGCAACATCGTCAGACTCACTCACGATGTCTGCCGTCGCTTCAGGTGGGCGAATAATGGCGCTTGGTACAGAGATAACGCCTTGGATGTCAATATATTTTTCAAAAGGACGAACGATCACTTCAATATCAGGGGTCATCTTGGCCGTTACTAGTGGCGGCTGACTCACGTCCAAATCCTCACCAAAGATGCGAAGGCGCGCCTGCAACGTCTGAGACCAATCAAACTCGCCCGACAGCTCGCCATCGCCCTGACCTGCGGTAAAATCACCCGCCAATACAGCATTTGTGCCACGAATCTGAGCGTTAGCATTAATGTTACTTAGGTTAATCGGCACGCCTGCCAGCGCAAGAACGCCATTACTTAGGTTGGCATTACCATAAAATAGCGGTTGGCTTAATGTGCCGCCCAGACCGCCTGCGATATTAGCCGTACCTGTTAGGGTTTGGAAATTCGGGAAAAACGGTCTTAATACCGCAAGATTAATGTCATTAATTAACAATGCGCCTGAGATTGGCTTTTGATTCTCCTGAAATGCATCGATTACCACATCAGCATAACCACGCGCTGCTGAACCTGCGATGTCTGCGCGTAGTTTTAGCCCCTCGGTAACGCTTTGGGCGATGACAGAGACACGCTCATAAGGCATCTCAACATAGGCGCCGTCTTGATCCAATCCCACACGACCATTGTCCGAATACAGCACCGCATTAACAGTAGGGTTTGTGCCCTGCTGCCAATTCGCCTGCACCCTGCCATTTAAGGTAGATTGCCAATGAATGTCATCAGGTAACACCGCCGAGAATACCGACGTGTCTAAGTTCTGAACGCCCAAGTTAACATTACCGCCATTAGCCGAATAGCGCAAGGTGTCTTGTAGACAAAGCGACCCTTGTTCAGCATTATCCATCCCTGTCGCTGTCCAACAATGCGCCGCCAAAGCAATGCTATTATCACTAATGCCGTAACTAAACTCTGTCGGCTGACGCTGGGTAAGCAGGCCGAACTTGCTCTGCAGTACGCCATCACTAAGGATGCCACGATAGCGACCATTGGCCCGATCAAGACCACCCTCGACCTTGGCATTCACCCCATTATCAGGCGATTGCGTGTTGATGGTCATGATATGGCTTTGTTCTGTACCACGGAAGTCCAAACGCGCTGAACGGATCACACGACCCAGAGCGATGATGTCCTTGACATCAACAAGTAGCTGACTGTCTGAATTGCCAAGATTGACAATCTTACCAAGGGCGCGCACCTCCTGAGCGACAAAATCAGCCGTACGAACACCACCGGCTGCCACATCCACATACAATGTCGGCAGCGAATTACCATCGTCCATCAAGATCACGCCGCCTTTAATCGCGCCTTGCGCATTTGGCAGGATTTGACTTAGGTCTGTGATGGACACACTGGTGGTCAGCTCTGATTTATCGCCATTAATCGCCAAGGCATTATCGCCTAAGCGGATGTTTAAATTATCAGCACTAAGCTTTTTGATGATGCTTTGAGTTTGGCGGGCGCTATTGTCAATTTGTCCACGCAGAGCCAGCAATTCATCGACATTGGTCGGGGCTTGAGTAGTGATTTGATTCATGTAGGCTTTCAAATCGCTTGGTAACGCCAAATCTGCAATCAGCGAACCTTCTGCACTAAATGACTGACCACGAAGCGTGCCTTTAAGATCCAGCTGATCTATATTTACCGCCTGAGACTGCTTGCGCCAATCCCCGCGCACTCTAAAACCGCCCGTCAAGTCGCTTGGCAAATCCTGCACAAAAGCACCGACATTAAAGCGGTTCATGGTGGCAGACGCATCCCATGTATAGCCTTGTGAGATGTCTATGAAGCCGTTTGCGTGAAGTCCCCCAGCATCGCCCTTGTAGTCAAATGAACGCACATCATACCGCTCATCTTGACCTGCCACATCAAAAGACAACGCGCCTTTTGGCAGCTTATCATGAATGACTTCGCCATCAAATTGCGCCGTCACATCTGATAGTTTTTGATTGTCATAGCGACCTTTGGTGACCAAGTCGCCCGTAATCACAGCAATGAGGTTGGCGTTATCCCCGACGAAATTCTTCGTATCAATCTCATCAAGACGAGCGCGCACATCCCATCCAATGCCTTGGGTCAAATCAATCTTGCCAGTCGCCGATGCCTTGCCAGAAGTCGTGTCCACATTCAAGCGACTGATCGTCATTAGATTCAGATCACCTGACGCTTCGATATCCACCTTGGCAAGCCCTACTTGTGGCAGCATGCTCTGATTGACATCACCGTCGAATTTGGCATCAAAATATTTCACATCACTACCCATCAAGCGCACTTGCGCATTGCCCAAGCCTTTGATAGATACTGTCTCGTTATCCGCTAATGTCGCTGTCAGGTCGGTGTGTTTTAGGTCGATGTCGTGAATGTTTAGCTTGTGATTTGAACGATCGCTGCGCATTCTACCCATGGCAGTAACATGCCCTGAGATCGCCTGAAATGGGGTTTTGTCAGGTGTGTCAAAATACGCATTGGGAATGAACCTATTGGTCGTCAGGTCAAATTGCCACGCCAAAGGTTTTTGAGCAGTTGCCAAATCAATGCGCCCCACACCCGACAGATCGCCTAGTACGCCATCATACTTAAAGTCAGTTAGATGAATGCGCTCGCCTTTTTCGATGTTCGCTTGCACCACATAATCACCTTGCGGTGCAACAGACAGCTGCTTAATGTGACCGCGTGCATCGATGTAGGTGCGCCCCTCTTCTAGGCGAATGTCAGCCGTGCCGTGAGTGGAATGAATATTATCTATATTCGGAACATTAGCACGAATAATATTGCGCCAATCAGCATGAATCAGCCAAGGCGAGTTAGGATTATCCTGTGATTGCGACAGCGTTGCGCGGATCTCTTCGCCGTCTTTTTGGTTCAGGTCAAATTCAAAGCGGGTGTGATTGTCATCGTCTAGATAATAATAATTGACGCCCAGATCGCCCGTTAATGTCTTAGGCAAGTATGCTTGGTAATCTTGATACTCAATCGGCAAGACTTCACGAACTTTATAGCCATTACCGCTTAATGTCGCATGCAGCTCAAATTCATCCGACCACTCCATGCGGCCTTTGGCGGTCAAGGCACCGCTTGGCGTGTCCGCACGCAAATACGGAATGTCCATGCCGCCATCGCGTACCACCCCACGACCGCGATATCTGCCAGAAGGGATGTCTTTGGCGATAAGGTCTGTGTTAATGCGAAGTTCGATATTACTCACCACGCCATCAGCGGTAATGGTACCGTCTTTTAGGGTGATGTTCTGCTCGGCGGCATAGGGTAGCACCACTTCATCGAAATTGAGCCTTGCGCTAAACGGTGAATTTTCATCCAATCCTTGTGCGATAAATTCGCCCTGAATGTCGCGTTCGTTATACTTTGAAGTTAACGTACCGAATGTGCGCTTTAGCGTGCCTGATGCTTGGACATGCAGCACGCCGAAATAGGCTTTGTTGATGGCGGTTACTTCCACATCGGCGGTCGCATTGAGCGGATAGTCGCCTGTCAGATTGATTTCGCCATGGATGTGACTGACAGCAACGTCATCATCATATCGAATTTTGGCGTCATTTAGCTTAATCTTCGTGCCAGCCCAAGTGCCATCTTGCACATGGATGTCGTGCAGATAGATGGGGTTTTTGGTGACTTGGCTATAGATGATCTGTTTAGCGCTGGTGTTATCAAACTTTAGCGTCACTGGCAAATCGATCGTCGCATAATCAAAAGGCTCGCCAGTGGGTGGTTTTTTATTGATGATGTTTAAAGTATCAATTTGGCTGTTGACCAGATGCACTTGGCGCGCCAACACCGCACGCCAACCAAGTTGCACATACGCCTTATCGACTTGGATCTCAATGTTCTCGCCTTGGGCGATTTTGACGTCTGATACCCACACGCCGTCTCTTAGATTTCCTTCTGAGTATTTGAGCTGTGTGCCGGTTTCTAAGGCGATTTTTTCTAATAAAAACTTGGTGCCGCCTTGCGTGCCCATCGCATAAAATAGCAATACCAGCAATAACGCAAGCACGACGAGAAGCGTTAAAACAAGATAAAACAGATACGCCAGCCAGCTGCGTTTTTTTGGTAGCTTGGGCGATTTTGGTGCTAGCACGCTGACGGGTTCTTTAGGTGTGAGCAAATCCGCCCCATGCGCGCGCTGGGCGTTATGATCATCAGGGCTGTGATTGGATTTGTCAGTCATATCAAAATCATCAAAAATATCAAAATAACGCGCCATTAAACCATAAGACGCCTGGTTTTTCAATCATGCATTAAAATGGCGTTCCGATAAAGAAATGCAGCTTAATCGGATGCCCTTCTTCCTTGACCCCTGTCGCTACATCAACCCGCACTTGCCCAACCGGTGACGCCCATCGAATGCCAAGACCTGCGCCGATTTTGGTGTCGTTCTTGAAGTTTTTATCGTAGGCGTTACCCACATCCGCGAACGCTGCCAAACGCAGCCCCTTGAGTACCTCGTAGTTATATTCACCACTTGCCACAGCCAGCGCCTGCCCGCCTGTCAGATAGCCTTTATCTGAGATGGGGGACAAACTGTCATAATTATAGCCGCGAATGCTCTGATCGCCGCCAGCGAAGAAACGCAGCTTATATGGCACATCATCAAAATTATCCGACCACAGATAGCCAGCATTGAGACTACCAATCACTTGATGGGCGCGATCCTTACCATAAGCATTATCACCAAAGCTATAGACACCGCCCACGCCTGCGCGCAAGATCGCCATGTTCGTATCGCTGATTACACCTTTGGCACCGACCTCAAGCGAATAATTCTGACGATAACCTCGCATCGGATTTACCGGATTATCCACAACTGTTTTATTAATCGCAAATCCCGCCAGCAGCGCTTCTTGGGTTGGCTTACCATCAATGAATCGTACCGGCAAATCTTCCCAAGATTCAACAGGTGCGCCCGTCCCAAGCTTATCCAAGCGATAACGCAATGAATAGCTTCTGTTCCAGCCCGATTCTCTGACGATATTGCGGCTGATGCCATGTTGCAGCGTTCTTGTGCTTAGATCAAAGGTTCCCAAGGCGCCGCCAATCTTCTCTTCGTCATAACTCAAAAAAGCCCGCAATTTATCATTTAAAGGATGGCTCATTGGCTTCGTGGCGTATAGGCTTAGACCTTTTTTATTTTCTGAGTAACGAACGTCTGCACCTGCTTGGTAGCCACTTTTATTGATGAGATTATGCTCAAATTTGGTAATGAGTCGCACACCACTGTCAGAACCCCAACCCATACCGATCTGCGCATCTCTTGGTTTATCTGACATCACGAATATATACAGTGGCACTTTCTTATCAGCATAGACATCCTGCCGAGACTTACGTCCTTCCAACACTGGCAATTCTACATCTTCAGGAATGTTTAATTCATCCGCCGATTCATCAGGCAAAATCATCTTCGCCACACTACTCACCGCATCACTGATGCGCCCTAGAATGCTGCGCGATTTTTTGCGGGTGTCAGTCACCAGCAGGCGATCATCGGGCATGCTGTATAGCCTTTGGGCCTTTTGGGTGACGCGCGCAAGCTTATCTTGAATGACCTCAGAAGTGGTAAATTCAATCGGCGTCACTTCCATGCTTACACCATCGCCCAGATCGATAATCTCACCAGCATCGTCAGAGTTGCTCGCCGCACTCTCAAAAGCGACCTCGTTACTGGCAGGTACAGGGCTTGGCAGCACCAGCTCAGTATTCACCGCATTAAAATATCCCGTCGCGAGCAGATTATTACTTAAATTGCGGGCAGCGGTGCGGTTATAGGCATCACCCATATTAAAGGTGACGAGTTTTTTTAGTAGCTCTGATTTAACGGGCAATTTGGCAGGATCGGTGGTCAGCTTACCCGTCTCATCATCAAGGGTAAAAAACACCACCTCGTCAAATTCATATTGCTTACCGCTGTCATAAACCAAGCTGACATCGGCAACGCCGTCAGGCAAGATGACATCGACTGAATTATTCAGCCATTTGCCATCAAAATAACCCTCTTCAGCACTCACATCAAGGACGCTCGATTTCGCCGCTTCGTAATTACCATGATGGAATATCTCATCTTGGTTGAGCTTGGCATCGTTCATCGCCTTTTGGTAAGATGGGTTATCAGCACCCTCTCCGCGCACTTCAAACACTTGAGTTGCGACACGTACAGGCTCGCCAATGTCGTTAATAATCACATTAACTCTGCCAGCACCAACCTTGGTAATCTGCATGTCTACATCATAATAACCTACCGCACGCGCTGCCGAATCCGCCGTCTGACGAAGTCGCGGCAATGCGCTATTAAAGTCTGTAATACTCTCAGCAGTGATGTCCTCTAGTGCAGCCTTGATGTTGGCAAAGGGCTCTTGCTTTAAAGTAGACTTGTTAATTTTGGTGACTTTGGCACGCGATTCAGTATTGCTGATGATAGGCGTATTATTTTGATAAAACTCAGCCTCCACTCGCGCTACTGCTTCTACGCCGTCATTAAACAGTCGATTATACAGACGTTTGGCGACATTCGGGCGCTTGATTTCTTCCTCTTCAACCACCACCTCGGTAGCGCCATCGCTCTCGACATATTCATATTCTGGGATGTATGCCGTTGGGTCGATGCCTTCGGTGCGATCACCCTCCTCGTTAATGCCTAGCGTCTGCAGCGTATCAGGCGTTGGAATCTTAGTGATGGCAGTGACATCAAGCCCCATTGGCGTACTTTCTTGATCAATTCTTGAGATCAGATCGGCATTTGACGACCGCGCCATCAGGGTGTTTTGCTGGTTGGCCTCTTGTAGTCTTGCCTCGATTTGCGCGGGTGTATAGAGCGGCACTTCTGCGACAAGCTGTGCAGATTCGATGGTTTTTTGGTCGATGAGAGTCGGTGCGACAGACTTGTCATTGGATTGACTGCCAAATTGCTCATCTGATGCACTAACTGCTACACCATTAATATTCGCACCCTGATTTGGATTGGCTGGTTGTTCAAGGACAGCAACTTGTGCCGACGCATAAGACGACAATGCCATCAGTACTGACACAGATACTGCCGTACGCACAGATTTTATGTGGTTCACGCTCGGTCGTCCGATGTTTGCCATCGCCATTATGTAGCCCTTTTGATTTTGAAATCGTGGTTTTTTATTGTCGCCATAAACATCAAAAAGATGTAAAAATTTCTTAAAAATTAAAGCTTAAAATAAAAATACTTGCTATTATAACAAACCAATCAATATTAACAACCATTTATTCTATGGCTTCGCAATTTTCTCTATTTAAGCATCGCCGTTTTAGCGCCATGTTTTTTACGCAGTTTTTGGGCGCATTTAACGATAACGTTTTTAAGCAGGCATTGATTTTAATTTTGACTTATGTCGCGGCCGCCAAGATGGGTATGGAGATTAGCCTGCTGAATAATTTGGCGGCATTGCTTTTTATTCTGCCATACTTCCTATTCTCGGCGTTGGCGGGACAAATTGCGGACAAATATGAAAAATCAAAACTCACCCAAGGCATCAAACTACTAGAGATCTGCATCATGGCGTTGGCGGCGATTGGGTTTTGGTTTGAGCTTTATTGGTTGTTATTCGTGGCGTTATTCCTGATGGGAACACAATCGACTTTTTTTGGACCCATCAAATACGGCTATCTGCCAGAAGCCATGCATAAAGATGAGCTGGTCGGCGCCAATGGCTTATTCCAAACCGGTACCAGCCTTGCCATCTTAACCGGTATGATGGCGGCCGGCGTGCTAACGCAGCTTGATCATTCAACCTTATGGCTCATCGTATCGACACTCTTTGTGGCAACCCTTGGTTACATCGCCTCACGACATCTACCCAAGACTACCCCGCAAGCCAAAGACTTAGCGATTAATTGGAACATCTTTAGTACCAGCTTTGATATTATTAAATATTTGTACAGCTTACCCTTGCTGTTCTTTGTGATTATTGGTAATAGCTGGTTTTGGCTTTATGGTGCGACCTTCTTAACCCAGACGCCTGAATTTAGCAAAGTCATCCTTCATGGCGATGAGTCAGTGGTTATCTTATTGCTCACGCTGTTCTCGGTGGGCACGGCATTGGGTTCACTGCTATGCAAGACCCTAACCAAAAACCAAGTCAGCCTAAAGCTGCTACCCATCGGTATTCTAGGTCTTAGCGTATTTGCCATCGATCTATATCTGTCATTATCAAGCATCGCCATTCAAGCACCAAGAACCCCTTACGGCATCAGTGCGCTAATGGACATGGACGGCACTTGGCGTGTGTTTGCTGATTTGTTCTTTTTGGGCTTTGCCGGTGGCGTGTACATCGTCCCCATGTATGCGTTCATGCAAGCTTACGCACCGATCAGCCATCGTTCGCGTGTCGTTGGTGCGAATAACATCTTTAACGCCATCTTTATGGTAGGCTCGGCGGTATTTTCGATCATCATTTTGACAATGTTAAAATTAAGCTTGCCGCAGCTATTTTTGATCACAGGCGTTCTAAATGCCATCTTTGGAATTTTCTTATACAAGAAACTTAAAAAATACCAAAACACCATGACCCCAAGTAATAACGATTTGCCATTATGAGTATCGATCTGCTTAGTGGATCATATTTTAAAGTTACAACTAAGCAATATTTTGCCACCAAAAACTGTGAAAAATTTATGAACTTATTAAGATAAATCTGTTATGATTGGCAAAATTTCTTATTTAGCGTTTATTAAGGACATCAACATGAAAAAACTTACCGTTCTGGCTCTAAGTCTGACCTTATTAGGCTTTGGCAGTGCACAGGCTCACGCCCAAGCCAAAAACACCAAGGCAAAAACCACCAAAACCGCTAAGACACCGGCAAAAAAAGCAGCGCCCAAAGCCAAAGCACCAGCTGTATCAGAAGCTGCGCCAACTGTTGAGCAATTGACCGCAGGTGTCAGCACCCCTCAAAGCCCAAAGATGCGCAGCGAGATCACAACCACAATCATTAATAATAACGCCGCTGACCTACTGAGATCACCTGTCAAAGGTCTGCCAACACCTGCCGTATCGGTAAGCGACGTTGAGAACGTTCCAACCGTTCACACCCCCGCTAACAAAGCAGGCACGATTCTGCTGGACACCACACTCATGGATGAATTCATTGCTGTGGTATCGCCGAATGCACGCCACTATCCGCCAAGCTTCCCAAATGCAACCGCTGAATATCTATCTACTCAGAACGTGAAGCACTTGGCTGATTGGATCGAGCCCTATGCCAGCGCGCCTGACGCTTCGTTTGATGTGGTACTGCGTGCAGCCAAACTTAACGGCATCGCTCGCAACCTAAACGTCGGCGCAGAATACTCGGTTCGCGCATCTAATCACATGCAAAAAGCCCTGCGCCTAAACCCAAAGCACCCTGAAGCCAACTTCCTACTTGGCATGATGATCAGTGAGGCAGGCGGCTTTAATGAAGGTAAAAAATACCTAGAAAAAGCAGCCTCATTAGGTTACACCGAAGCAGAGCAAAGCCTTGCTCAGTCTGACCTGCTGACCGACAATAAACAAGGCGCACTAAACCGCCTAAGACAACTACAAGCACAGCACCCTAATAACACCCAAATCGCTGAGCAACTCCGCATCATCGAAGAAGGCGGCTATTATATCTGGCGCTCTAACGACAAAACGCCGTTGAACATCAAGCCAGTCAGCCAAGAATAAACGTGTAGCAGTAAATAATACTTTACACACCAATCCGTCTTTGGGTATCATACCGAAGACGGATTTTTTATTTTACAAAACATACCAACCAGCCAATCGGTTTTTATTAAAATTTATGAAAAACAACTCACCAAATCAGCATTAACACTTAGCTTGGGCGCCCTTATCATGACAGGATGTGCAAGCCTTACCCCACCTAAGCAGATGCAAGTGCGCATCATTAAGACCACGCATAATAACATCACGACCACACCTAGGGTTATTAGCTCATCCAATTCAATATTATTAGCTTCGGGTCTGACCCAAGACAGCTACATGGCGGACTTTGATGCTTGTTTGAACGATTTAGGTTCAGCTTTCTTTGGTGATCAATTTGACCGTGAAGGCTTGGTACTATTGGCAGGATTACACTACACGCAAGCATTGCATTTGGCCGAAAAAATGGAGTGCGAACCTGCCTTAAATCGACCGGCCATCGATGACTATTACGCCAATGCACCCATTGACGAAGAGACCAAGCAGGCTCAAGCCAAAGCACGCAAAGACTGCCTTGAAGGCCATCGCGATACATTGTACAAAACCATCGCTTTTAGCTATGGCTATCTATTCTTTGATAGCCTCACCAACCAAAACACCCAAAAACCCATCATCACTGACAGCGGCATACGCGCCCAAGACCTCTACTACGTCTCACTAAAGCACTCATCCAAGAGGTCCATAAGCAGCAAGATGGTGCTTTTGGCGACGCCGATCAACAAAACAAAAACCAGCTCAACCAATATTCAATCAAATCAACATCTTTACGCTTACCCCTCAGAGTAAAGGTGGCGACACTCAAACACTCAACCTAAATATCGCCAAAGAGCATCAAGGGCTGCACGGCCTACAGAATTCCAAAGTCGGTGCACTGTCAGATCTTATTTCAATTTATGATTATCGCTTGGCAGATTTACAGGTGAATAGTATGCGCTTAGGTATTGGTGTTGGCTTTGTTGGTTAACTACAAGATCGATACAGCGCGCCGACATTAAGCAGTCTAACCGCCAATGCGGACGCGGATAATGACGACATCAAATCACGAATTCACCCAATGGGTCATCTGCTACTGACTGCCATCATCACCCCAAAGGGCAATACATTAAGATGTCTTGCTCGCTGATGAATTTGATGCGTATTTTTTTTGACCCTTATGCCACCAAGGAAGTGAACATTCTGGGTAAGAGCTATCCACTTTCTGCCAGCTTCTCATCCACCTATGCGACATGGCTGTCAGAGAATAACCTACAACGTGCCAGTCTATTAAACATGATCGCCAAAAAAAAGATAGCGCGACGACGCCTAAGCTGTTCATGTTATCACCATACAACCCAAATCAAAAAGTTACCATCATGATTCATGAGCTCGCCTCCAGTCCTACCACTTGGGTGAATCTAACCAATAATCTGTTTGCAGATCCTATTCTGCGTGACAATTATCAAGTGTGGCAGGTCTTTTATGCGAAGAACTTACCCATCCTCAAAAACCGCTATCAAATCCATAAGCTCATTAATCAAAGTTTCACTAACACTGATCCAACGGGCACCAATCCTGTCAGCCAGAACTCGATATTGATTGGACAAAGCATGGGCGGTGTTATCTCAAGGATGCTGCTGTCCGATGATGAGCTTTTGCCAAAACTTAGCACATTAGAAAATACAGACCCGTCTGGCAGCGAAATCATCGAAGACACCGTCAAAGCTGCAACCGACACCGATGAATTAGCGATGAGCCACGAACAAAACCTCGCCGCCTCTAAACTGCTCACCAAGGCCTATAACGATGAGTTAAGCGAGAGATTCACACTAAGATCTCTGCCACAGGTCGGCACTGCTGTATTTATCTTTGCGCCATTTCACGGAACGGATTATGCCGACCGATGGTTTACCCGTGCAGCACGTCGTGTCATTCGCCTGCCGCTTAATCTGACCAAAAGCATCACCGAAACCATCACAAACATCGGCGTAGAAGACAATATCGAAAACAACCTATTAGGATCGCTATACCTACAAACGGTGCCGATCAGCTTTCTGATTGCTCTGCTTTTGTTAAATTAACCGCCGACATCAACATCAAAGATGGTATTCGTTATCACACCATCGTACTGTGCGCACAGGAGATCTGTCGGATGGTATCGTGCCTTATACCAGCTCGCATCTTGAGAATGCCAATAGCCAGACCATCATCACAGGCAGACACAATATTCACGAAAACCCAAAAACCATCCCTTTAGCTGCGCAAAATTCTACCCGAAGAGATCGATACACCCAGACCTAATGCAAATAAGCCTGAATCACCAAAAGACAGCTTAGCACCTGACGAGCAGAATATGGATGATCTAGAAGAATTGGAAATTACAAAAGAATCAGGAAGATTAGATATTTTAAATGAATCAGAAAGCCTAAATGGTTTAGAAAATTTGGAAGATTTGGAAGATTTGGAAATTTCAGAGGAAGTTACAGAGTCTTTACAAGATTCGCTTACGATAAAATAAAAAACCCCGAGATTCTCAGGGTTTTTTGTCAATCAATAATTATTCATCATCTTCTTCAGCTGGTGCATCTTCAGATAGGATGGTAACCAAGATCTCTGCAGAGATGTCGTGGTGAAGTTGGATGGTAACTTTGTACTCACCTACTTGACGGAATGGACCTTCAGGTAGTTTAACTTCAACGCGGTCAACCTCTAGACCAGACTTAGTCAATGCGTCTGCGATATCGCGAGTACCGATAGAGCCGAATAGCTTACCTTCGTCGCCAGACTTAGCGCGCATGATAACGTTAACATCCGCTAGAGCATCAGCACGTTTTTGAGCTTCTTGTAGCTCTTTAGCTTCTTGAGCTTCTAGCTCTGCACGACGTGCTTCGAATTTAGCGATGTTCGCTTCGTTTGCAGGTAGCGCTTTGCCTTGTGGGATTAGGTAGTTACGACCATAACCCGCTTTTACTTCAACAGTCTCGCCAAGTTTGCCAAGATTAACGACACGCTGTAATAGAATAACTTGCATGATTTTTCTCCGTTAATTACTTGTGATTGTCGGTGTATGGCAATAGTGCCAAGTAACGAGCTTGTTTGATAGCAACGGCTAGCTGACGTTGGTATTTGTTAGAAGTACCAGTGATACGGCTAGGAACGATTTTACCATTTTCGCTGATGTATTGCTTTAGAAGTTCTACATCTTTGAAATCGATGTGAGTGATGCCTTCAGCTGTGAAACGGCAGAATTTACGACGACGATAGAAACGTGCCATGAGTTATCTCCTTAAATTATTCGCTGTCAGCAGCGCCGTTCTCACTTTCAGTAGTGCGAACGTCGTTACGACGGTTGGCTTTGCGAGTGCGCTTGTCTTCTGCTTCTTTCGCCAGTGGCGATTGTTCAGTGATGGCGCTGTCACGGCGGATAACTAGGCTACGGATGATCGCATCGTTGTATTTGAATAGCTCTTCTAGCTGTGCTAGAGTTGCTTCATCACATTCGATGTTCAGTAGCACGTAGTGTGCTTTGTGGATTTTATTGATTGGGTAAGCCAATTGACGGCGACCCCAGTCTTCTAGACGATGGTTAGAACCACCATTTTCTTCTACTAGTGTACGGTATTTAGTTACCATGTCGGCAACTTGGTTGCTTTGATCTGGATGAACCAGTAGCACCACTTCATAATGTCTCATAAGGACTCCCTACGGATTAAAACAGCCACCATCTTATGATGATAGCAAGGAGATGTGAGTTTGAATAAAAGTCACAAGGCGCATATTATACACAAAAATTTAAAATTTTCAAGCTAAATATGCGCTACAGCCGAATATTTATAGATACATCAATAAATAAAAAAGCCGACATTGCGGCTTTTTATGTATTCACGAATTAATTCACCTGCTCAGAATCAGCCATGAGCTGCTTTTGGGATTCGATACGTACTAATTCTTCTTTTTTGGCGGCGTCACTTTCGATGACGCTGCGTAGCATCTGCCAAATCGCACCAATCACCAAAAATGCCGTAAAGGTTGCAAGAATCGGCAAACTGGCTGACACCATGCCCGCAAAGTCTTTCATTAATAAAGCATGGAACACACCCACAATCGCAGGGGCAAGCGCACCCGATCCACCTTCTGCACTACCAAGTGCCAACAACACCGACGCCACGAATGCTAGGCTAATACCCCGAATGCCACGCGGCAAAATACGCGCAAACAACATCCAAAGCAACAATACAATCAAGGATGCGATAACATAAACCAATACAGACAGCTGTGCATCAGGCACACCATCAACGAGCTTCGCCCACCAAATCAAAAAAGTCGCCAAGCTCTCACTGATTGAGTCCAAAGGCAGGTTTTTAATCCACTCCATACAAATAACTTCTTAAAAAATTACTGTTATTTTACCACAATTTTGCCAAAAAATTATCTTCCGACAACAAGGGCTAACAAAATCACCACAGAACAGATGACTTACCCGCCCGTAATTCTGCCACGTAAATTATTACAACCAATTGATATTAATCGTATTTTTTATCTTGCAGTGCTTTGGCTTTTGCCATGGCTTGCGCTGCCAAAATATCGGCAGGCGGCGCTTGGACATAATAACCCTGTTGGGCAAGCTTTGCCTTTACTTCATTGATATCAGCTCGGGCTAACTTATCGCGAGCGCTTAGATCCAAATGCATGACAAAAGTTCCCAAGCCTAATTTCTTACGAATATCGGCGGGCAGCACGCCTAACCAATCCTTGATCTCATCGGTGTCATTAGGATAATCTGGGCGAGCAATATAAACGTACCAGTCTTCATTTTTTGCAAACTTATAAACATCACAATGCATAACGTCACTCACGTCTTGATATAATTAAAGAAAATTCACCGATTTTGGCTTTTGCGGAATTATTTTACAAAAAAGCCAAAAATTTTACTTGTAAATTGTAGCATTATTTTTCATAATAAAGGTGTTTTTCAGGAGAGAATTATCGCAGCTTATCGCAAGCATCGGCGCATAATCACCGAAGGCGTAATGTTGAAAATTGCAAAAGCAATCTTAAAACCCCTATAATCGCTCAGGTAAAAGGACTGAAAAACTTAGTTTATCTATCTAAAGACAAGCTAACCGCTCTGGAGAGCTTGCCATTTTTTTTAAGTGGCAACACCGAAGGGAAGAAGTAATTTTTGAATTACGAAAATCTCAGGTATCAGGACAGATGGGGTGTGTTGAAATTCGTTTTATCGCATGAATGGAATGAATTTTACAAGAATTTTGAAGTTGCTGGGTAAATTAACTTTTGTGATTATCATCTTAATCCCAAAAGTTAATTTACATCGGTTAATTTTATAAACAAGGAAACACACTCATGACTCAGCGCACCCCCCTATTTGACGCTCACACCGCCCATAATGGCAAACTTGTGGATTTTGGCGGTTGGGAATTGCCTGTCAATTATGGCTCACAAATTGACGAACACAACGCTGTCCGCACGGACGCAGGGATGTTTGACGTCTCTCACATGCTAGTTACAGACGTAACGGGCGACAACGCCAAAGCCTTCTTACAAAAACTACTCGCCAACGATGTTGCCAAATTGTCCTTTGTCGGCAAGGCTTTATATTCTGGTATGCTAAACGACAAAGGCGGTGTCATCGATGACCTAATCGTCTATCGCATGAACGAGTCCGAGAACGCTTATCGTATCGTCTCAAATGGGGCAACTCGCGAAAAAGACTCCGCCCACTTTGCCAAAATTGGTGAAGAATTTGGCGTAACGCTCGCCCCCCGCTATGATGTCGCCATGCTTGCCATACAAGGGCGAAACGCCATTGCCAAGCTACTGACCGTCAAGCCTGAATGGGCGGAGAAAGTAAACACTCTAAAACCCTTTGTCGGTGTGGACTTGGGCGGTGATTGGTTTGTCGCTCGCACAGGCTACACAGGCGAAGACGGTGTGGAAGTGGTCATGCCAGCAGATGAAGCGGTTGGATTTTTTGATGAGCTTGTCAAAGCAGGTGTCACCCCATGCGGACTTGGGGCAAGAGACACCCTACGAATGGAAGCAGGCATGAACCTATACGGCAACGACATGGACGATGATACCAGCCCCCTTGAAGCAGGCATGGGCTGGACGGTGGATTTAAAAGATGAAAACCGTGATTTTGTTGGTAAATCCGCCCTTGTCGCCCTAAAAAATGATGGTGTTAAAGTCCGCCAAGTCGGTCTATTGCTTGCCAAAGGCGGTGTACTGCGTGCGGGCATGGAAGTCGTTACCGAGAGTGGCAATGGCATTACCACAAGTGGTGTATTCTCCCCAAGTCTGAATCAATCCATCGCCATTGCCCGTGTGCCTGCTGACTTTACAGGCGAGCGTGCAAAGGTGATTATGCGTGGTAAAGAAGTGGAAGTGCGTGTGCTTAAATTGCCATTTGTTAGAAATGGTAAAAAGCAGTTTGATTAAATTTTGATTACAATTGAAGGTATGAAATAAATATCATACCTTACAATTAATTTCAAATAAGAATGGGAAATTTTTAAAATTCAGCATTGTTACTTTGGTGATTTTTTGCTGTTTAAATTAAAAATTATTGCTTGTGTTTCAACACATTATTGCACAAAGCCTTATAAATTTAACCCTCAAACAGAAGTTGATACTTATATTTGCGACTTGGAAATTTACCAAAAATGCATGGCTGATCAAGAAGCTGTTAATGAATATAAGCAAGTTATGAACTCCCTCTAATTGACTTTTTTACTTTGGAGTGAATTTTGGTGAACAAACTATCAGAATGGTATATCAATCTAACAAAAGGACAAACAATACTTGTATATATTGTATCCTTTTGTTGTGTATTAATATATGGAGTAGGCCTTATTTTTTTAGCCATATTGCTATATTTAGAGTTAGGGAAAAGAGGAATATAAATTCCATATTTCAAATTGAAAAATTTCCTAATTCTTAAAATAATTTATCTAATTTTTAACTTTAACCCTAACGGAGTTTTTTATGAGTAACATTCCCAGCGAATTGAAATATGTAGCCAGTCACGAATGGTTACGCTTAGAATCTGATGGCACAATTACTGTTGGTATCACAGACCACGCCCAAGATCTGCTTGGCGATGTGGTGTTTGTGGAATTGCCAGAAGTGGGCGCAGTCGTTGAAGCCGACCAAGAAATCGCCGTGGTTGAGTCTGTCAAAGCCGCAAGCGATGTCTATGCCCCAATCGCTGGCGAAATCGTGGAGATTAACGACGAGCTTGTAGATGCGCCAGAGCTTGCCAATGAAGACCCTTATGGTAAGTCATGGTTCTTTAAAATCAAACCAGCAAACCCTGCCGATTATGACGGCTTGATGACTGCGGATGAGTACGAGAGTAGTTTATAATCCTACCCCATATTTGGTTTGGTTATAACATACCAAATTTGACACCAATTGTCTTATTATTAATATAGGGAATTTACTATGCGTTTATTAGATAAAGTTGCTCTAATTACAGGTGCAGGTTCTGGTCTTGGCGAATACAGTGCCAAAGCATTTGCCAAACAAGGGGCAAAAATCATCATTACTGACATCAATGAAGAGCTTGGCAATCAAGTAGCTAATACTATTAATACCGATGGCGGGCAAGCAATTTTTGCACGCCTTGATGTTACTAATGAACAAAGTTGGGCGGAAGCTGTAAAAATTGCAACCGATCAATTTGGCAAGATTGATATTTTAATTAATAGTGCGGGTATGGCTTGCTCAAAAAACATTGAAGACAGTACCATCGAAGATTTACGCAAGTCCTTTGCACTAAATACCGAAGGACCATTCTTGGGTATGAAAGCTGTCGCACCAGTAATGGCAAAAAATGGTGGCGGTTCTATTATTAATATCGCTTCTATGGCGGGTATGGTTGGACTTGCCAATGCTACGCCGTATAGCACATCAAAAGGAGCAACACGCCTGCTATCTAAATCAGCTGCCAGTTATTACGCCCAAAAAGGCTACAACATTCGAGTGAACAACCTAAACCCTGCCTATGTCGTCACACCGATGTTAGAATCTGTCTACACCGAAGAACAAATCGACAGCCTGGCAAACATATTCCCACTAAAACGCATTGCCAGCCTAGATGATGTGGCGAATGCCCTGATTTATTTGGCATCTGATGAATCATCATTTGTTACTGGATTTGATTTGAACTTAGATAGCGGTTACTTATCTATGAAGTGATTGATTTACCAAAAACTTGGTTTAAGATTTGATTTTGATTGACAGCCTCAAAGCTAGGAGTTTTTTATGAGCAATATCCCAAACGATTTAAAATACGTTGCCAGCCACGAATGGCTAAAACTAGAAGATGACGGTATCATCACCGTTGGCATCACAGACCACGCCCAAGATTTGCTTGGCGATGTGGTATTTGTAGAATTACCAGAAGTCGGTCGCACCGTCTCTGCCGATGAAGAGATTGCCGTTGTAGAGTCTGTTAAAGCAGCGAGCGATGTCTATGCCCCAATCGCAGGCGAAATCGTTGAAATCAACGAAGAGCTTATAGATGCACCAGAGCTTGCCAACGAAGACCCATATGGCAAAGCGTGGTTCTTTAAAATCAAACCTACCAATCCTGCCGATTATGACGGCTTGATGGCTGCGGATGAGTACGAAAACAGCCTATAAGTAAAAAATCCAAGTGTAAGTCATGATGATTTATGCTTGGATTTGTTTTTGGATTTTACAAATTTAAAAACAGCTTGCAAAAGTAGAATGCGCATAACACGCCGTTTTGAGGTAATTTTCAGAACAGGTGTGTGATACGCACTCTTTTCAAGCCCAATTTAATAAAAAATCTCATTGCAAAGTGCTATTTTTTATTAAATTCCCAACCTTAATTATAAGGATTTTATCATGACCTTAAACACCTTTAATGATTTGTTTAACCAAAACGCCTTTGTGGAGCGTCATTTGGGCAACAAAAAAGACGATGAAACCAAACTTCTAAAAACCGTTGGTTTTGAAAATCTTGATGCCTTTATTGATGCGGTCGTTCCCCAGTCGATACGCATTAACCGCCCGCTTGATTTGCCAAGTGCCATAACCGAGCATGAAGCCCTTGCCAAACTGCGTGGTATGGCGGACAAAATCACGGTTGCCAAAAGCTATATCGGGCAAGGCTACTCGCCCACTCGCCTGCCTGCGGTGATTCAGCGAAATGTGCTAGAAAACCCCGGCTGGTACACCGCCTACACCCCTTATCAAGCCGAGATTGCCCAAGGTCGCCTAGAAGCCCTGCTAAATTTCCAACAAGTGTGCGTTGACCTAACAGGCATGGAGCTTGCTGGGGCAAGCCTGCTTGATGAAGCAACTGCAAGTGCCGAAGCCATGGCAATGGCAAAACGTGTGAGCAAATCAAAATCCAATGCCTTTTTTGTGGACGATCGTACCTATCCGCAGACCCTTGATGTCATTCGTACCCGTGCCAAATATTTTGGTTTTGATGTGGTGGTGGGCGATTTTGACGTTGCCAAAAATGGTGAGTTCTTTGGGGCGTTTTTCCAATACGTTGGTAAAGACGGCGACGTGGTGGACTTGACCGACATTATCGCAAGCGTCAAAGAAAAAGAGGCTTATGCCATTGTCGCAAGCGATATCATGAGCCTTGTACTGCTTAAATCCCCTGCCGACATGGGGGCGGACATTGCCCTTGGTAGCACTCAGCGTTTTGGCGTGCCAATGGGTTTTGGGGGCCCGCACGCTGCCTATTTTGCCTTTAAAGACAAAGACAAACGCTCTGCCCCTGGTCGTATCATCGGCGTGTCAAAAGACGCACAAGGCAACACCGCCCTGCGCATGGCACTGCAAACCCGAGAGCAACATATCCGCCGTGAAAAAGCCAACTCAAACATTTGTACAAGCCAAGTGTTGCTTGCCAACCTAGCAGGTATGTATGCGGTGTATCACGGGGCGAGCGGTCTAAAACGCATTGCCACACGCATTCACGCCCTAGCGGTCGCTTTTGCCAAGGCGGTAAAATCGGCAGGGCTAAACGTACGTCATGACGCGTTTTTTGATACTGTGCTTGTGGATTTTGACAATCAAGAACAAGCCGACAAGCTATACGCCCTTGCCAGCGAAAAAGGCTATAACCTATGGAAGCATGACAATCACGGCATTTCTGTGTCATTTCATGAATTGACCGAAAGAGATGAATTTGATGAATTGTGCAAAATTTTTGGGGCGACAGGCGAGCTTGACAAAGCAGAAGTGATTTTGGGCGAACTACTTCGCACAGATGACATTCTCACGCACCCAACTTTTAACAGCTATCACACCGAACACGAAATGCTCCGCTATCTTAAATCCTTAGAAGATAAGGATTTGGCGATGAACCGTTCTATGATTTCACTCGGCTCTTGTACAATGAAATTAAACGCCACAAGCGAGATGTTGCCGATTACTTGGAATGAGTTTGCAAATGTTCACCCATTTGCCCCAAAAGAGCAAGTAACAGGCTATCATGAAATGATTGAAAGCCTACAAGCCCAACTGCGAGCAATCACAGGCTTTGATGAGATTAGTATGCAGGCCAACTCTGGTGCTTCTGGCGAGTATGCAGGGCTGTTGCTCATTCGCCGTTATCATGAAAGCCGTGGCGAGAGCGGACGTGATGTCTGCCTAATCCCACGCTCGGCACATGGCACCAACCCTGCAACCGCCCAAATGCTTGGCATGAAAGTCGTGGTGGTGGCAACCGATGACAAAGGCAACGTGGACGTGGCGGATTTACAAGCCAAATGTGAAGAGTACAGCGAGCGTTTGGGTGCCTTGATGATTACCTATCCGTCCACGCATGGCGTGTACGAAGAAGGCATTCGTGATATTTGCGAGCTTATTCACAAGCATGGCGGACAGGTGTACATGGACGGGGCGAACATGAACGCCCAAGTGGCGATTATGCAACCTGCGGACGTGGGGGCGGACGTGCTACACATGAACCTGCACAAAACCTTCTGTATCCCACATGGTGGCGGTGGTCCTGGTATGGGTCCAATCGGTCTAAAATCGCACCTCGCCCCATTCATGCCAAGCCACAGCGTAACAGGCGTGATGAATGCCCCTGACGGTCAAGGCTCGGTGTCATCATCCGCTTATGGTTCGGCAAGCATTTTGCCAATCTCGTGGATGTATATCACGATGATGGGGGCAGACGGTCTGCTATCAGCGACAAAACGTGCTTTATTGAACGCCAACTATGTCGCCAAATCACTAGAAAATGACTATCCGATTTTGTACACGGGCAAAAATGGCTTTGTCGCTCACGAATGTATCGTGGACATTCGCCCACTAAAAGAAGAGACAGGCATTAGCGAAACCGACATTGCCAAACGCTTGATGGACTATGGTTTTCACGCTCCGACCATGTCATTCCCTGTGGCAGGTACGCTCATGATTGAGCCAACCGAGTCCGAAAGCGTGGACGAGCTTGACCGCTTTGTCTCGGCATTGAAGCAAATCAAACAAGAAGCCCTAAAAGTCAAGGCAGGAACAGACGGTTGGACGGCGGACGACAACCCGCTCGTCAATGCCCCACACACCGCCTTTGTGGTAACGGAAGGCGAATGGACGCACCCATACAGCCGTGAAGAAGCAGTGTTCCCCTTACCCTATATCAAGGCTCATAAATTCTGGCCGAGCGTGGGGCGTGTGGATGATGTGTATGGAGATAAGAATCTGATTTGCTCTTGTCCGAGTATTGATAATTATGAAGATTGATTGTTAATTATCAAATCAAAAATACCGCTCTTTTGGGCGGTATTTTCTTGTGGTACTGTTAGTAATTTAGCAATAAAAAAACACCCAGATCACTTTGGGTGTTTTTTATTTTGACTTATCTTTTCATTAATTTATCAAACACCAAACCAACAATCAAACCTGCAATGGCAAAAGGAAGCCACTCCATAGAGTATTCTTTTAAAGGAATACTTACGCCTGCCACCGACAATACTGACACGACCGTAACTAGCGCTAGACTGACTCGCTTGGCGATGATGGGTAAGGGCTTGATGATGTTTAGACCCAATAGAATTAACGCTGTCATGGTAATCGGATACAGCACCAATAGCACAGGGATGGATTTGCTAATGACCGCACTCAAGCCTTGATTAGCAAGCACAAAACCAATCAGAGTAAAGATAATAACATAAGCCTTATAGGACAGGCTGATACCACCAATCTTGGGGAAAGTCTCATGGAAATATTCAGACGCTGACACCGTCAGCCCCACAGTCGTGGTCAGACACGCCAAAGAGGCAATCAATCCAAGCACCACGCCACCTGTCGAACCAAAGCCTAGTACTGCCGATTTATTCAAAATAAACGTGCCGATGTTCTGCCCTTTGTCCGCAACTTGCGTCAGCTCATCTGCCGATATGAGCAAATGATTACCAACCCAGCCTAGCGACAGATAGATGAGTGCCAACGCAGACGTGGCGATCAGACCTGCCTTGGTGGTCTCGGCGAATAGATTTACCCCCTTGCCTGCTTTTTGGCTAATGGCACTCATCACGACCGTCGAGAACGCCACAGACGCAATCATGTCCATGGTATTATACCCTTCCAAGAATCCAACAAAGAACGCCTTACCTTGATAGCCGTCTGTGGCAATGCTGGCAGGATTACCGCCTAATTTTACAAAAGACATCACGATAAGAGCCAGCACCGTAACGAGTAGCACAGGCGTTAACAACGAGCCGATACGGTCAACAAGCTTATTAGGGCTAATTGATAGCCACAGCGAGATGCCATAATAGATCACGGTGAAGATGAGTAGATTTGTCCAGCTTGGCGCATCCAAAAACGGTACAATCGCCATCTCGTACGCCACCGCCCCTGTGCGTGGAATGGCAAAAAACGGAGCAATGGTCAAATAAATCGCCGATAGCAACGCCACTGAAAACCAAGGATGAATCTTGGCAAGAGCAGATTGATAACCACCCTCATATTTTGAGCCAATCATCAAACCCACCAACGGCAAGCCCACACCCGTTAGGATAAAGCCCAAAATAGCAGGGATGAAAAACTGCCCGCTCTCAAAGCCCAATTTGGGCGGAAAAATCAAATTGCCCGAGCCAAAGAAAAAGGCAAAGAGCATAAAGCCGATGATTAGGGTATTTTTGTTCATGACGCACATCTAAATTAATAAAAATGCATTATTTTAGCAATATTTGCCCATAAAACACATCGGTTATTTTTATTTATAATAATTTTTTTAAATATTAAAAAATAGCAAACTTTTAGGACCATTGCCAATCCTGCGTGCCATATTCGCTTGGGTATGCCACCGTAATCATCGCACCATCCACCTGTACGCACTCGAAACGATACGCACCGATTCGCTCATGACTAACCACACCCTGATGATCATTGATGAATTGCGCGTTTAATTCGCTCAGCGTCATACGCACGCCAAGCCCGCACGCCTTGAGCACGGCTTCCTTAATCGTCCAAATACGAAACCACTCTGTGATGTCTCCACTGTTTAGCCATCTTGCCATCTCATCAGGGTGATAAAAACGTCTGGCCAGAGGTTCAAAGTTAAGCACCCTGCTGGTATGCTCAATGTCCACACCAACGTTCGGCAAATCAAGGCTATAAGCCAGCGCATAATCGGTGGGGCATTGACTGTGGTTAAATGACAGATTTGGGATGTTGATACAGATTGGCTTACCCAATTCATCCCTGCCATATGCAGGCACAGGCGCGTCATTAAGCTTGCAAAATTGACTTAATAATTCATGTCGATAGCTTCTGATGGCCTTTGTGTCATCTAAAGACAAGCGTCTAGGAACCAAGCTTAGGATGCGCGTCAGTGGCGCATGATGCAGATAAATCACTGTTAGCACCGCCTTAATTCATATAGAGATTTCATGCTATAATATCAGCTTTTGATTGTCTAGCCATTTATTGTTTTTCTTATTATTCGACTTATTCGACCGCCAAATAGCCATGACTTCTACAGATTCCATCATTAAAATCCAAAAGACCAAAACCACCAAAAAACCCAAAACCAATAAACTCGCCACCGCCAAGACGGCTGATACGCCGCCATCGCGCCCGATGTCAGCACCGAAACGCGAAGCTTTTTTTAAAAAATTATCCGAACACATCAAACAACCTGTGACTGAGCTGAATTATTCCTCGGATTTTGAGCTACTCATCGCGGTCATGCTGTCTGCCCAAGCCACCGATAAGAGCGTAAATATCGCAACCGACAAGCTGTTCAAGGTAGCCAACACACCCAAGGCAATCTTAGATCTGAGCGTCGATGGACTAAAAAGCTACATCAACTCAATCGGGCTTTATAATTCCAAGGCGGTCAACATCATCAAGACCTGTCAAGACCTACTGGATAAACACAACGGACAAGTGCCACGCACCAGAGCGGAGCTTGAAGCCTTAGCAGGTGTCGGTCGTAAAACAGCCAATGTCGTGCTAAATACCGCCTTTGGCGAGCCTGTGATGGCGGTGGATACGCATATTTTTCGAGTGGGTAACCGCACAGGGCTTGCCACTGGCAAAACCGTCCTAGCGGTCGAAAAAGCACTGATGAGTCGCATTCCCACCCAATTCCTGGTCGATGCTCACCACTATCTCATCCTGCACGGGCGCTATACCTGCATGGCGCGCAGCCCTAAGTGCGGTGCGTGTGTGGTATTTGATGAATGCATGTTCAAAGACAAAGAAAAATGGGCGGGACTTTGATTGGTTCATGCTAAATACGTCAAACAAAGAACGCAAGACATTCGCTTGCGTTTTTTATTATTGATTGGTAATTGGGCAGAAGCATATTAGCAGTTAACAACCACCCGATTCGCCGCCTGACTTATCAGTCATCTTTTAATAATGATAACTGCTGATCATCCTTAGGTGTGTAATAAGGATCACGCTCAAGATCTTCTTCATTTTGCCCCATGACTTTAATAGTGTAGTCTTTTAGGGTGAATTTGACATACAGAATCTGCACCCAGACGATCAGCCCAACTATCAATGGCATCGCCAACGCCACCCCAAGAATGCCCGTCAGCGAGCCCATGATGATCTGCGACAGCAGCAGCGCCACAGGCGGTAAATCAATCAATCTCTGCTGCACCACAGGCGCAACAACATAGCTCTCAAGCTGTTGCACCACGATAATCATCAACAGTGCCCAAAGCAGCATATCAGGCGCAACAATCAAGGTCACAAGTAGAATCGGCAACGCGGATAACCACGGTCCAAGCACCGGCACAAAATCAAGCACAAAGGCAATCACCCCAAGTGCCAGCGCAAACGGAATACCCATGAGCCACAGCGCAATCCCTGTCGACACGCCCACAAAAGCCATCACCGCAAACTGACCAACTAACCAGCGGCGCAGTGCTTGATAGCTGCTTTTTAGGAGGTATCTTGCTTTATCTCGGTGCTGTTTTGGCACCAATGTCACGAAGCTCTTGGTATAGATGTCCGGCGTTAGCGCCAAGAACAGCCCCACCACCAAAATAATCAAAAACGAGCCAATCCCACCGAATAAGCTTGACACCATCATAGGCACGACGCCCAGCACATCGCCGGTGTATTGTGACAAGAATTGCGCTGGATCAGCGATAAACTCCTGCATCCACTTACTCTGGGCGAGCCAATAATAGATGACAGGGTAGCTTTTTAGGTAGTCGTTGATACTATGTATGGCATTGGGGGTCATGTTTTTAAGATCTTCGAACTGATTTACCAGATCCGAGCCAAACATCGCCAAGAATCCCGATACAACCAACAAGAGCATCAACGCCACCAACCCCACCGATAAGGCATGGGGAAGTTTGCGCATGAATTTACCTATCTTTGGCGCACGTTTAAGATAATCCGACAGTCCAAGCAGCAGCACCGCCACCAGTATCGCACCGAACATCATGAGCCACACTCGAGTCAAAAAATACAGACTCATCGCCAGAAAAATAACCGCAAATACCATGAAGATATTTATTCTATGCGCCTTAATCAAACGATTTCCTATTTATTAAATCATAATCACAAACCCAAAGAATAACACAAAACCAGCAATCACTCATCAATTTTCACCATAAAAAAATGTCCACACTTAGGTGGGCATTTTATCAGTTCAGTCATTATCTACTTTTGAAGGCGGATGGGTTGGCAATAGATGCTCATCCACCATTTCATTGGCACTGTTATGCTCGGCTGACTCCTCGGTGATGTACCATTGTGTGTTACGATACAAGGTCAATCGGTCACGACCAAGCCCTCGAATCAAACAATACATCATCACAAAAATCACCAAAGCAAACGGTAAGCCTGCAACGATCGCAGCTGCTTGTAGGGCAGATAAACCCCCTGCCGCCAACAAAATCGCCGCGATGATACCTTCAGAAGTCACCCAGAACAATCGCTGAATCTTTGGCGGGTTGGTATTACCGCCTGCCGTCAGCATATCAACGACTAAGCTTGCACTGTCAGCACTGGTAACGAACCAAAGAACGATCATCGTCAATATCACCACCACCAAACCTTGGGTGAATGGATAGTATTCAATGAATTTAAAAATCGCGCTGCCTGTATCGGCCAGCACCGCTGTTGATAGACCGTAGTCACCCGAGAGCTCCATGCTGATCGCCACGCCGCCAAAGGTCGTAAACCATAAGAACAATAGCAGCATCGGCACAAACAGCACCCCAAAGACAAACTCACGAATCGTACGGCCACGACTGATGCGAGCGATAAAAATCCCCACAAATGGTGACCAACTCACCCACCAAGCCCAATAGAAAATCGTCCATGACGCCTGCCAATTGGTAGCCACGAACGCTTCATTCCAAAGTCCAAGCGTAATCAGATTGCCAGCATAGTTACCGATATTCTCAACAAAACTATCCAAAATGAACTGCGTCGGTCCTGCAACCATCATAAAGACAAGCATGATGATCGTGCTGATGATGGTGATGTCACTAAGACGCTTTACGCCTTTATCCAGACCTGCCATCACAGAGAACGCAGCACAAGCCGTGATCGCTGCAATCAGCGCAATCTTAAACACCAAACTTGGCTCAATACCAAATAACAAACCAAGTCCCGTCTCAAGCTGCATCACCCCAAGACCCAGCGACGTCACCACTCCAAACATCGTACCAAACACCGCCAAGATATCCACCGCATGACCCCACTTGCCATAGATGTTCTTACCGATGATCGGAAAGAGCACAGAGCGTATCGACAATGGCAATCCACGGCGATAGTGAAAATACGCAAGCGACAGCGCGACCACCGCATATACCGCCCACCCATGCACCCCCCAATGCAAGAATGACAACTGCATCGCTTCTTTGGCGCTCTCAATCGTGCTAGGCTCTGCGGTCGGCGGCTGCACGAAATGATACAAAGGCTCAGCCGTACCCCAGTACAGAAGTCCAATACCGATGCCCGCGGAGAACAGCATACCAATCCATGAGCCAAAGCTATACTCAGGCATTTCAGTCTGCTGCCCAAGTCGAATGTCACCATATCGACTTAGTGCCACATACACACAAAAAACGAGCGCCGCGTTCATCAAAATAATAAACATGAACCCAAAGCGCTCGGCAATAAATGCCTGCAAATCACCAAATATCTGCCCAGCAAGCTCAGTAAACAGCGTACCAAATACAATAAATAAGACAATCAATAGCATCGATACAATAAATACAGGGCGGCTTACCTTTGGAAAAACCAAAAACCGCTGAATATCCAATCCATCCGCCATCGTCTGTCTATCTGCCCGCGCCCTGTCTTGCTGCTTGGGCAGTTTATGCTCTTTTTCACTCATTATTTTTCTCCTTGTTAATCCACTGCGCTTAAAATCTGTATTAAAACCATCCAATACTCATCGCAAAAAGTTAAAAATAAGCAAGAAAACCTTAGCAAAATAGCCAAACTTTTGCAAATTTATATCATCATTGCCAATATAATTTAGACAAAATTTTTATTTAAATCATTGACTAATATAATATTTTTAATATTTAATTATTCTGTAACAATCTTCAACAAAAGTTAATTCTAAAAATTCAACCATGGCTATTTATAAATTTTTTAATATATTTAGATAAGTGGATAACTGGTTTTTATGGAAGTAAGAAATTTTTATAAAACAATATGATGTTTGGTGGTAAAATAGGTTATTTTCTTAATAATTTTTATTTTATTGATAAAATTTTAGATCGTTAAGACAGCCATCGCTATTGAATTAAAAGGATAAGTATTATGCCAGTTTATCGTTCAAAAACCTCCACATCAGGTCGCAACATGGCAGGCGCACGCGCGTTATGGCGCGCCACAGGCATGACAGACGGCGATTTTAATAAGCCAATCATCGCCATCGCCAACTCATTCACTCAATTCGTTCCTGGTCACGTCCACCTTAAAGATATGGGTCAGCTTGTCGCCCGCGAGATTGAAAAAGCCGGCGGCATCGCCAAAGAATTCAACACCATCGCGGTCGATGACGGTATTGCGATGGGCCATGGCGGCATGCTGTATAGCTTGCCTAGCCGTGATTTGATCGCGGACAGCGTAGAATACATGGTGAACGCACACTGTGCAGACGCCCTAGTATGTATCTCGAACTGTGATAAAATCACCCCAGGTATGCTGATGGCTGCCATGCGACTAAACATCCCTGTGGTGTTCGTGTCAGGCGGTCCGATGGAGGCTGGTAAGGTATTGGCAAACGAGACGCATGATGGTCACATGGTACATGAGACTGTTACCGACGACAGCGGTCAAAAAATCCGCAAGCTTGATCTGGTCGATGCGATGATTGATGCGGCGGATGATCTGATCAGCGACGAAGACGTGGCAAATGTTGAGCGTTCTGCTTGCCCGACATGCGGTTCTTGCTCTGGCATGTTCACCGCAAACTCCATGAACTGCCTAACCGAAGCGCTTGGCCTATCTTTGCCTGGCAACGGTTCACTACTAGCGACGCACGCCAAGCGTAAAGAGCTATTCTTAGAAGCAGGCCGCCTGATCGTTGAGCTTGCCAAGCGCCATTACGAACAAGACGACTATTTTGTACTGCCAAGAAGCATCGCCACCAAAGAAGCCTTTGAAAATGCCATGAGCCTTGACATTGCCATGGGTGGTAGCACCAATACGATTCTACACCTTTTGGCAGCAGCCAATGAAGCAGGCGTTGACTTTAAGATGGCGGATATTGATCGTCTGTCTCGTCAAGTACCATGCCTATCTAAAGTCGCTCCCGCCACCCAAAAATACCACATGGAAGACGTACACCGTGCAGGTGGCGTGATTGGTATTTTGGCGGAGCTTGACCGCGCAGGACTACTCAAGACCAATGTTCCGACCGTACACAGCCCAACATTGGCAGACGCCCTTAGCAAATGGGATGTCATGAATGCTGACAATCAGACCGCTCGCGATCTTTATATCGCTGCCCCTGGTGGCGTGCGCACCACTCAAGCCTTTAGTCAAAACAGAGAATGGGGCAATCTTGACCTTAACCGCGAATCCGGCTGTATCCGCGCCAAAGAATTTGCTTATTCACAGGACGGTGGTCTGGCGGTATTATTTGGCAATATCGCTGAACGCGGCTGTGTGGTTAAGACCGCCGGCGTGGATGAGAGCATCCTTAAATTCACAGGGCGTGCACGAGTCTTTGAAAGTCAAGATTCTGCTGTAGAGGCCATCCTTGCTGATCAAATCGTCGCAGGCGACATCGTCATCATCCGCTACGAAGGTCCAAAAGGCGGGCCTGGCATGCAAGAGATGCTTTACCCAACCAGCTACCTAAAGTCAAAAGGTCTTGGTAAAGCCTGTGCACTGCTGACAGATGGTCGCTTCTCAGGTGGTACATCTGGTCTGTCTATCGGTCACGCCAGCCCTGAAGCTGCCGAAGGCGGTGCGATTGGCTTAGTAGAAGAATTTGACGTCATTCAGATCGACATTCCAAATCGCAGCATTCATCTAGATGTATCGGATGAAGAGCTTGCGCGTCGTCGTACCGCCATGAATGAGCGTGGCAGTCAAGCGTGGAAGCCTGTCAATCGTGAACGTCATGTCTCTCAAGCCCTACGCGCCTATGCTGCGATGGCAACCAGTGCTGACACAGGTGCAGTGCGTGATGTCAGCCAAGTCGAACGCTGATAATTATCAACCCATCAAACAAAAACCCTACTAATCGTATATTAGCAGGGTTTTTAATGATAAAGCCATCAAAAAAACCAGCCTCAATCACTGGCTGGTTCTTTATTTATAATTACAGACCGACCTCACCAATAAAAGGTACGTGGCGGTATTTTTGATCGTAATCTAGACCGTAGCCCACGATAAATTTATCTTCCACTTCAAAGCCTAAGAATCTAACATCCATCTGAATCTCGCGGCGCGATGGCTTGCTCACCAATGTGCACAGCTCAATAGAATTAGGCTCGCGAGTCTTTAGAATCTCAACCACCTTAGACAGTGTACGACCCGAATCTATGATGTCTTCGACGATCAGCACGTCCTTACCCTTGATCTCACTGTCTAGATCCTTGACGATTTTAACATCACCTGATGACACCGTGGTCTTATTGATGTAGCTGGACACTGTCATAAAGTCAAGCTCGTGCGGCTTATCGATGGCACGACAAAGATCCGCCATAAAAATCACCGAACCACGTAGCAAGCCAACCAACACCAACTCTCGGTCGCTGTTAGCATAGTGCGCATCAATCGCCACGCCCAGTTCTTTGACTTTGTTTGCGATTTCTTCTTGTGAAATCATCACGTTCATGACAGGTTTACTCATAAGGACTCTTTTTTAAAATAAAAACGGATATTTTAACCCATGCCAAAAACATTGGCAAGTATTTTAATGGCAAATCAAGCCAATCCTATCGCCATCTCTGACAGGGCAAACTGGCGCACGTCATTTAGCATCGTGGTGTCAAAATTATGAATGAATGCAAAAGCCAGCTTACGATCAGGGTCGCAGAACGCCACCGAACCATTATAACCCATGTGCCCATAAGCATTCGGTGCATTCTGTAGGCTAAATAACCGATGAAAGCCCGTACGCCACAGCATGTTAGCAGGCATTACCGCATCGAATCCATCCACTCGAATCACGCGCAAGTCTCTTATCACCTCGGGCGTGATCAACGTATCACCCTGCCACTTGCCGCCATTGGCATGCATGGCATAGATGGTTGCCAATGCCCGCGCCGTCGAGATGCCATTCGCTGCAGGAATGATGGCTTGCAACACATTAGGGTGATGATATTCCACACCATCTCGCCCGTTTGGCATGAGTGCGTTTTTGTAATTTGCCAAGTTCATTTTTGAAGTATCAAAATACAGCTTGTTAACACTTGCTGTCCCGACTGGTGTATCGCCCAGCGCATTTTGCCACAGTGGCAAGACGGGTAGATTTGCTAATGTCTCTAGTATCAAGGGCGTATCAGGCTTTAAAGTGGGTTTTCTTTTGGCAGTTGGTGCGCCATCAAAATAACGTACCGGCTTAGCGACCTGCCCCACTTTATCGCTGGGCGCACCATAATACAACTGTCCTTGAATGCCCAGCGGTACTGCCAGATATTCATCAAGCGCCTCTTGCAAGCTAAGATTCGTCACGCATTCCACCACATGACCAAGCACCCACCCTGAGACAAGAGCGCTGTAGGCGCTGGAATAATCATGCACCTCTTGACCGCGCGGGGTATCTATAGTCATGCTTGCCACAAGCTCGCCCATCGCTTGCCAATCAAGTAAATCATCAAGCGACTGCGTGAGTGTTGTGATGTTAAACAGCCCTGACGTGTGCGTTAATATGTGGCGCAGCGTGATATTTTGCTTACCATTAGTGCCAAATTCCTCCCAATAACGAGCGATCGGCACATCATAATCAAGCAAACCCTTAGACACCAAGATTGCCACTAATGTCGCCATGACCCCTTTTCCAATCGAAAAGTTCACTGACAACGTGGTATCGGACCATGACTGACCTGGCAGCGCTTGTCCAACAGCGGTGTTTACAACTTCGTCGCCATCTTGATAAATCACAAGCGCACCCCCCGCAGGTGCATCATTGAACTGCAAACTCTTCAAAACATCAGAAAAATCTTGCCAATTTGTCATAGCTTACTCTTTATGAATCTTTATGGATAATGAATGACGATTATTAAATCATCAAAAACACAAAAACTGGAGTAGCTCCAGTTTTTGAGGTGGTGGCAGAACATCATAAGAATGTAATGCGACCTAACAAGTGCGGCTTGTCCGTGCCAGCGGCATACAGCGCAAACTGTCGGCCATCGGTCTCGGCGCGTGCCACGAAGTCAATCTTAGATGGCAAGAAAATTGGCGTCTTAAAAGACACATCCACACGATAAGCCTTAGGCAGATCATGGAACTGAGCGATGCTCGCCGCCTTCGACCACATGCCATGCGCAATCGCTCTGGGAAAACCGAACGCACGCGCTGACAACGGATGAAGATGAATCAAATTAAAATCGCCTGACACGAAAGCATAGCGACGCCCAATGTCTTCTGGGATGTTAATTAGCTCCGCCCAATGATTCTCATCAGCTTCTAGTCGTGGCTGCGGCTCTTCGATGGATTTGGCGCGGGCACGCTCTTCGGCGGTCTTTTTTTGGCGTGACAGATAAGTCGATACCCCTTCCCAGACCAGCTCATCATCGATGGTCACCGTCGTGATGAAGTCGAACTGCTGTCCTTTGTCGTGCGCCTTTAGGTTGTCAAGACGAACGGCAAGTGCGACGGTCTCGCTGTCATAGATGATACGATGCTGCGTAACACTGTTCTCGATATGCACAAGACCAAGCATCGCAAAAGGAAAATCGGGCTTAGCCATCATATTCATCTGCAACGTCTGAGACAGCACCGCAAAATAAGTCGGCGGCACACGTCCATCATTAATAAAGCCACAGATCTTGCGATATTCCTTTAAGTTATGCTCATCAATAGCAAGGCTATCCACCTGATACACCGATTCTGGTAACGTCGTCGCCTTATTATCGCCAATAGGGATCAGGCTTTTGATGACATTGGCATAAGTGGTGTGCATTTTTGGCAATTCTTTAAAATGTTGTTCTGCCATGGGTTACCTATTTAATTTCCAATATTTATAGAGTATTTAGTAAGCGTTACGCACCAAGCACGCTTTGTCCACAGACGCGTACGATGTTGCCATTAAGCCCTGCAGCCTTTGGAGATAACAGCCAAGAAATGGTCTCTGCCACATCGATAGGTTCACCGCCTTGACTCATTGAGTTCATGCGGCGCCCTGCCTCTCTGATGGCAAATGGCATCAAGCTTGTCATCTTCGTCTCGATGAATCCAGGAGCGACAGCGTTGATTGTTTTGTTGGTGTCTTTAAAGGTTTTGGCGGTTGCTTCAACCAGTCCGATCACACCCGCCTTACTCATGGCATAGTTGGTCTGCCCAAGGTTGCCTGCGATGCCCGAGATAGATGACACACATACCACGCGCGCATCATCACCAAGACCATTATTAGCGATCAGATATTCATTGATGTCATGGATTGCTTTTAGGTTGATGTTTAGCACCAGATCCCACTTATCTTCGCTCATGTTCGCCAAGGTCTTATCACGCGTCACACCTGCATTATGCACGATGCCATCTAGCACACCGCACTCACTTAATATCTCACTTGCGGCATTATCAGCGGTGATGTCTAATGGTAGCGCACGCGCACCCAAGTTACCCGCGACGACCTGAAGATCAGCCAGACTCTGTGGCACGTCTAGGCAGTACAACTGTGCCCCATCGCGTGCCAACACTTCTGCCACAGAAGCACCGATGCCACGAGATGCACCCGTCACTAGGATTTTTCTACCCAGTAGTGGCTTAGCATCGCTGGATTCACCTACATTAATGACACCGCCTGTCTTGATATAGATTGGCTGACCTGACACGTAGGCGGACTTGGCAGACATGAAGAATTTTAGGGCGTGATCTAAATGCGCTTCAGCACCAACCTGTGTGTATAGGACGTTCGCTGTGATGCCTTTTTTGAATTCTTTGGCAACCGATTTGGCAAAGCCAAGCAGCGCACGCTGAGCCAATGCAAAACCAATATCACCACCAGTACAACAATCAGGACGTGCAACGATAATAATACGCCCTGATGGCTTGATACGACGTGCAATCACATGAAAGAACTCATAGACTTGCTTTAGGCCATCCACGTCCTTGATGTTGCTCGCATCAAAGATCGCCACCTTAAATCGTGCATTCTCATCGCTAAGCTTGGCTTCAAGCTTGTCTTGTGTGGTGATTTTAGCATCTAGGGCGGTCAATGTCTCACGAATCGCCTCACCAACCGAAGCATCCTCGCCTGCCGCCACGCCAAGCACCACCTCGCCACGAATGATGGGCTGTCCCACCTCGTAGCGGTCCAGTCTGGTCGGTAGTGGCAAACCCAGATTTTTAGCGACTTTTTTACCCAGTGGCGATTGTACCAATTCACCGTAACGATCACTCATGACATGAATCCTTATCTGTTTTTAATGTCTTTATTTAACCTGAAAGTACCCCATTCTAACACAAAAATTCACCAATGCCACCCATATAGAATCACATTTTTATAAACTAAAATTTATCATTTAACGTAAATTGCTAAAATTATTGTTACAAAATAAGTCAAATATGCCATTTTATAAAAAATAATGCTAATCTAAGGCAGATTTTGAACAGAATCGACATGATAATTTTAAGGAGAAACTCATGACCGCTATTAAGAAAGTCGCTATCCTAGGTGGCAATCGCATTCCTTTCGCCCGTTCGAATGGCGCCTATGCTGACGCAAGCAACATCGACATGCTAAGCGCTGCTCTTGAAGGGCTGGTTAGCCGATTTGAACTGTCTGATAAAGACATCGGTGAAGTGGTAGCAGGCACGGTTCTAAAGCACAGCCGTGATCTTAATCTTACTCGTGAAGCCCTATTAAATACCACTCTGGCACCGACCACACCTGCCTACGACATCTCACAAGCTTGCGGAACGGGATTGCAGGCAGCATTTGCCGTTGCAAACAAAATCGCCTTAGGCCATATCGACAGCGGCATCGCAGGCGGTACAGACACCACTTCGGATGCACCGATCGCGCTTGGCGATGGCATCAGAAAGCCCCTACTGCGCCTTAACAATGCCAAAGATGCCAAATCTCGTCTGTCTGCACTCAGCAGCATCAACCCAAAAAATCTACTCGCCTTCCCTCAAAATGGCGAACCGCGCACACGCCTATCCATGGGTGAACACCAAGCCATCACCGCGCTAGAGTGGGACATCAATCGCGCCGACCAAGACGCCTTGGCTTATGCCAGCCATCAGAATTTGGCTCGTGCTTATGATGAAGGTTTTTTTGATGATCTCATCAGCCCCTACAAGGGTCTAAGCCGTGATAATAACTTACGAGCTGATACCACTCTTGATAAACTTGCCAGCTTAAAACCTGTATTTGGCAAAAAGAATGCCAACCCCACCATGACCGCCGCAAACTCCACGCCTCTGACTGACGGCGCCTCTTGCGTACTGCTATCCAGCGAAGAATGGGCAGCAGAGCATGACTTTGAACCACTTGCCTATATCACACACCAGCAGACAGCAGCGGTTGATTTTGTGGGCAAGCAAGGTCTCACTGAAGGTCTGCTCATGGCACCTGCCTATGCCGTGCCAAAGATGCTAGAGCGCGCTGGCCTAACCCTCCAAGATTTTGATTTTTATGAGATTCATGAAGCCTTCGCCTCTCAGGTGTTATCAACCTTAGCAGCCTGGGAGGACGAAAAATTCTGCAAAAACCGCCTAGGTCTAGATGTGCCACTTGGCTCGATTGACCGCAGCAAGCTTAACGTTAATGGCTCAAGTCTGGCAGCAGGACATCCCTTTGCTGCCACTGGTGGACGCATCCTTGCGACCGCCGCCAAACTACTTGCCCAAAAAGGCTCAGGTCGCGCGCTAATATCCATCTGTGCCGCAGGCGGTCAAGGCGTTACTTGTATCTTAGAACGCTGATATACGCTTTACCCAAAAACACGCACTAAATATAGTGCGTGTTTTTATTTTGACACTCCAATCACCGAATTCGTATCAAACGGTTTAAATCATGAATTTTTGATAAATATCATGAGCTTGCCTAAAATTTAGACAGTCTAAAAATTATTTAATTAAATTGTTATGTTTTGGTTAATTTTTGCTTTACAATTGTATAAAATTTAGTTATTTTAGCCAATGATTAAACTGCGCTGATAAAGCAGTTATCTATTGTGACAATCGTCATAGATCTTTAGGAATAACACTCATGTTATGGTTCTTTTTTTGTGTTGCCGTACTGGTCATCGGTTACTTCGTTTACGGTAAAATCATCGAAAAAATCTTTGTCATCAACCCAAACAAAAACACGCCCGCCTACACAATGGCTGACGGCGTGGATTACATTCCGATGTCAAAAGGCAAAATTTGGCTTATTCAATTATTAAACATCGCTGGCACAGGTCCAATCTTCGGCCCAATTTTAGGTGCGCTTTATGGGCCGGTGGCGATGCTATGGATTGTTCTCGGCTGTATTTTTGCCGGTGCGGTACACGATTATATGTGCGGCATGTTGTCTGTGCGTAACGGTGGCGCCAGTATGCCTTATCTGACGGGCAAATACTTAGGTGCACCGGTTAAGCATTTCATTAACCTGCTTGCGGTCGTTCTGCTGATTCTGGTTGGCGTAGTATTCGTTGCCAGCCCAGCTCAGCTATTAAGCTCAATCACGCTAGATGTGTTCGGCACCCAAGCCACAGGCACGGTATCTATCAATAATGCAGAAAGTATGGCAGTGGCTGCAGGCGATGTTGCCAATACCGCCTTTGGTCTAACTAAAGACAGTATCATCGTAGCTTGGACAGCAATCATCTTCTTATATTACATCATCGCAACTTTGCTACCAATCGACAAAATCATCGGTCGTGTTTATCCATTCTTTGGCGGTCTATTACTGTTCATGTCACTTGGCATGACTTACGGTCTGGTCGCTAACGAGCTTGGTAGCGCTGAGAGCTATTTCTTTAATAGCATGGGCGGTCTGACGGTAGAGAGTTTCTTCCAAAACTTCCAACCTAAAGGCGATCTGCCAATCTGGCCTTTATTATTCCTAACCATTACTTGTGGTGCACTGTCAGGCTTCCATGCTACGCAGACGCCACTTATGGCACGCTGTGCAATGAACGAATCCGAAGGTCGCTTTATCTTCTATGGCGCGATGATTGCTGAAGGCGTAATCGCCCTTATTTGGTGTGCAGTTGGTCTGTCATTCTACCCTGATCTAGTATCACTACAAGAAGCCATCTCTGCAGGCTCACCTTCTAAAGTCGTCTATGACAGCTCTATCGGCTACCTAGGTGCGATTGGTGGTGTATTTGCGGTGCTTGGCGTGGTTATTCTACCAATCACCTCGGGTGATACAGCATTCCGTGCGGCACGTCTGATCATCTCTGAATTCCTAAACATGGAACAACGCACGCTAATGAAGCGTCTTTGGATCGCGATTCCGCTATTTGTGATTGGCTTTGTCATCTCTAAAGTAGACTTCCAAATCCTATGGCGCTACTTTAGCTGGGCAAACCAAACCGTTGCTGTGGTGATGTTATGGACAGCGGCAGGCTATCTGTATCGCTATCGCAAGTTGCATTGGGTGTGTACGCTACCAGCCATCTTCATGAGCGCTGCATGCTATACATTTCTCGCCTACAACAAAATCGGCTTCGGTCTTGATTACACGCTGTCACTGTATATCGGTATTGGCTTGACTGTCCTGACGACCGCTGCGTTCTTCTTGTTCGTGAAACGCGAAGGCATCGCAGGCGACCCTGATGCACTGGTGAATGATCAACCGATCGCATCAAAAGCTTAGTTAGCCCCTTTATAAATTTATAAAAATGCAGATTTCAAGGTCTGCATTTTTTATTGCTTGCTCATATAACTCTATAAATTCATGATAGAATTTTGGTATACTGAGCGGTTTTAATACTTTATCTTTGGTACTTTTATGACAAACGATCATCCATTTTGGCAGTTTATTCAAACGATTCCTAATTTCCCAAAAGACGGTATTGATTTTTATGACATCACACCACTGCTATACGGTCATGTGGATGCACTGATTGACGAATTATTAAAGGCTTTGCCTAACGACTTAATGAACAGCGTCGAATGCTTCGCTGCTACAGAAGCTCGTGGTTTTGTGATAGGTAGCTTATTATCAGGGCGCACAGGTAAGTCACTCATACTGATTCGCAAACAAGGCAAACTACCACCACCTTTATTTAGCGAAAGTTACGGGCTAGAATACGGCAATGATACGCTAGAGATTAAGGCAGATTTACCAGCCTCTAAAGTGCTACTGGTTGATGACGTGTTAGCTACTGGCGGCACATTAAAGGCGAGTAAGACTCTGTGCCAAAAAGCAGGTCATGAAGTGCTCGGCGCATTGGTTCTATTGGACTTAACCGCACTTCATGACGACATCGGCATACCTGTTTATCGAGTGACGCACAATTAACCCCTTATCTTATCAGCACACCAAATAAAAACACCCGAGCGATAACTTGGGTGTTTTTATTGGTTAAACGGATGGCTTATTTGATGCGCATGTCACCAGTTTCGATGAAACGTTGATGCCATGATAGCGCTTCTAGCAGTAGGTGTGGCGTGTGGATACCGCCTGCCTTTTTGCTTGCCACTTCAGCGCGATCATAGTAATCACGCAGCATGTCGCGATAGTCAGGATGTGAGCAGTTCTCGATGATTAGCTTCGCACGCTGACGTGGAGACTTACCACGTAGGTCAGCCATGCCTTGTTCGGTCACGATGAACATCACGTCATGCTCAGTGTGGTCATGATGCGATACCATTGGCACGATCGCAGAGATTGCACCGCCCTTAGCAGTAGATGGGCTGACATAGAAGCTAAAGAAACCGTTACGAGTAAAGTCACCCGAACCACCGATGCCATTCATCATACGAGTACCCATGACGTGGGTAGAGTTCACGTTACCATAGATGTCAGCTTCGATCATTGAGTTCATGCCGATCACACCTAAGCGGCGGATAAGCTCTGGGTTATTGCTGATTTCCATTGGACGTAGGATGATTTTGTCTTTTAGGAATTCGATGTTCTCGTTGAAGCGAGCTAACGCATCTGGGCTAAATGACAAAGCGGTCGCCGAAGCGGTTTTCATCTTCTTAGCCAAGATCAGATCAAGCATACCGTCTTGTAGTACTTCTGTATATCCGGTCAAATCTTCAAATGGCGCATCTAGCAGACCTGCCATTACCGCGTTTGCCACGTTACCCACGCCTGATTGAAGTGGTAGTAGGCTCTTAGGTAGACGGCCTGCTTTCACTTCATGATCTAAGAAGTCGATCACTTGAGCAGCGATGCGCTTAGACACATCATCAGGCTCTGCAAATTTAGAGTTGCGGTCGCCTGCATTGGTCAATACAATACCAAGAATCTTATCGGCATCGCACTCCAGTGCTGGCGTACCGATACGGTCAAACGCACCCACGATAGGGATTGGCTTGCGATGAGGTGGTAGACCAACATCGCCATAGATGTCGTGCATGCCTTCTAGGCCTTCGCTTAGTGCAGCGTTGATCTCGATGATAACTTTCTTGGCGTTCTTAACTGCTTCTACGCCGTGACCGATACCCATGGCAAAGATAATTTTGCCATCTTCAGTGATGCCTGCTGCCTCGATGATGGCGATGTCAAATTCGCCATAGAAACCTTGACGCATCTGCTGTTCAACATGCGATAGATGCATGTCTTGATAAACAACGTTACCAGCGTTAATGCCATTACGAAGCGTTGGATCAGATTGGAATGGGGAGCGGAAATGTACTGCGTTCGCTTCGGCCAATACGCCATCGCATTCAGGCGCGGTAGATGCACCTGTCACCATGCCGATGCTGAACTTGTCGCCTTTGGCATGTGCCGCTTTTGCTTTGTTGGCGATGGCAGTTGGTAGCGCCTTAGGGTAGCCCGCCCCTGTGAAGCCTGTGACGGCAAGCATCATACCGTCTTTAACAAATTCAGCCGCTTGACCAGCGCTCATTACTTTCTCACGCAGACCCGCGTGGCGAATACGATCGATTGACATAGTCATTGTCCTCTTGATAATAATTTTCCAATAAAATGGCGATAAATTTACAAATACTGTAAATTATGATGATTTTAGCATTAGATGGCAATAAAATAAATAGCTCGCTACAACATTTGTACCGATTTTCAATCAGAAAAATCAATCATTAATATTGATAACTAATGTATAAATGCATATAAATTATAATCCCGCTTTCAGGCTTGCCACGATAAATTTATCCAAATCGCCATTTAACACCGCCGTTGTATTAGATATCTCAACACCTGTACGCAAGTCCTTAATGCGTGAATCATCAAGCACGTAGGAGCGGATTTGCGATCCCCAGCCAATGTCAGATTTGCTATCTTCTAGGGCTTGCTGTTTTTCCATGCGCTTTTGCATTTCAAGCTCATAAAGCTTGGCACGGAGCATTTTCATGGCGGTGTCTTTGTTGGCGTGCTGTGAACGCTCGTTTTGGCACGCCACAACCACACCTGTAGGCTGGTGCGTGATACGCACGGCAGAGTCGGTGGTGTTAACGTGCTGACCACCCGCCCCGCTTGAACGGTAAGTATCAATACGTAGGTCAGCTGGATTAATATCAATCTCTACATTGTCATCAATCTCAGGAGAGACAAACACCGCTGAGAATGACGTGTGACGACCGTTATTACTGTCAAATGGCGACTTACGCACCAGACGATGAACACCAATCTCAGTGCGAAGCCAGCCAAAGGCATAATCGCCCTTAACCGAGATGGTTGCTGACTTAATGCCTGCCACACCACCATCAGACACCTCCAAAACTTCCGCCTTAAAACCGTGCGACTCACACCAGCGCAGATACATACGTAGCAGCATCTCTGACCAGTCTTGGGCTTCGGTACCGCCAGAGCCTGCTTGGATGTCTAGGTAGCAGTTATTAGCATCCATCTCGCCGCTAAACATACGCTTAAATTCCAAGTCTTCGACTTTTGCATTCGCGTCATCAAGCTCGGCTTGCACATCAGCAAGCAGGCTTTCGTCATCTTCTTCGACCACAAGCTCAAGCATGGCGGCTGCATCTTCTAGTGCAGCATCCAGCCCCTCGATAACACCGATGATGCCATCTAGGACGGATTTTTCTTTGCTGATCTTAGTGGCGAGCTCAGGGTCGTTCCAGATGTCGGGGTTCTCTAGTTCTAGATTGACTTCTTCTAGGCGTTCTTTTTTGCTTTCGAAGTCAAAGATACCTCCGAAGGTCTTGACCGCGCTCGGTCAGGTCTTTAATTTGTTCTTGATATGGGGCGATTTCCATGATGATTACCTTAAGCTTAAAAAATTAATAAATAACAAGAAATTATATCAAATCTTGGCGATTTTGAGAATGTATTTTTAAGGTTTGACCCGCCTGATGTGCTCGATCACCAGCATATCTTCAGCCCTTATAAAATCAACATCGACCGTCTTATATCTCATGCTGCACATCACGCCCATTTCATTTTGGCGATAGGCGGGCCGCGGATCTTGAGCGATAAGGCTTAGAATAATGTCTTTGTCGTCGTTTTGTAGGGTGTTATTTAATATTAACACCTCAAAATCACCCTCCGCCCGCTCACTTATCTTCACATCGCGAACACTTGGCTTGTCAAATCCCATCGCTTCGTGCACGCCGTCCACATACGGCAGATATGGCTTAACATCAAAGATGGGTGTACCATCCGCCATGTCCGCCCCAATGATGTGCAGAATCGCTTGATTATCAACAACCTCCACCCTATCAAGCTGCACCACCGACAGACCGATTTGGCTTGGGCGATACATGCTGCGCGTGGCAAATACGCCAATTTTATCGTTGCCGCCTAGCCTTGGCGGACGCACTTGCGGGCGGAAATTCACCTGCTCTTTATTATGGTGAAACTGCCACAAAATCCAAAGATGGCTATAATTCTCAATGCCCACAAAAGCATCTGGATTATTAAAAGGTGCAACAAAACGAATATGGCTTTTTATGGCGACCAAATTCGGCTGGCGCGGGATGCCAAATTTCTGAGTTAAGGGCGAATGATGATGGCCGATGACGGGGAGAGTATGGTGTGTGTTCATGGTGTTTTTGGGCGGTTTATGATAAAATATAAGTTCCTTATGCCAAAAAGTTAATAACATTCCATGGCAAAAATCGCTATCATAGCACAAATTTTGTGTTAGCCCAATTTTGTGCTAAACTTTATCTTTAAATCAAACTCATTTTCGTTTATACAGTCTGGAAATCCTCATGTCAAAATTCATCAGCGAAACCGTGACTTATGTTCACCACTGGACAGACACCTTATTCACCATCAAAACCACCCGCAGCGACAGTTTGCGTTTTCGCAGCGGCGAATTTGCCATGATCGGCTTAATGGTGGATGGTAAGCCGTTGGTGCGTGCCTACTCCATCGCCAGTCCTGCATGGGCAGAAGAGCTTGAATTTTATTCCATTAAAGTTCAAGATGGTCCTTTGACATCACGCCTACAGCACATCAAAGTTGGCGATGAGCTACTAATCAGCAGAAAACCCACGGGCACTCTAGTATTAGATGATCTACTACCTGGTAAGCACTTATACATGCTCGCCACGGGCACAGGCTTAGCACCATTCTTGTCGTTGGTGCGTGAGCCAGAAGTTTATGAGCGCTTTGAGAAAGTGATCTTGGTGCATGGTGTGCGCCATGTCGAAGATCTTGCTTATCGTGATTTCTTTGAAAATGAGCTGCCAAATGATGAAATCTTTGGCGAATGGGTACGCGAGAAGTTCATCTACTACCCTGCTGTAACGCGTGACGAATTCAAAAACCAAGGTCGTGTGACCGATCTATTAAAATCAGGCAAACTGTTCGAGGACATCGGACTACCACCGATCAACAAAGACGATGATCGCGCGATGCTTTGCGGTAGTATGGCGATGAATGCCGACACCGCTGCTATTCTAGATGATTTTGGTCTAACAGTATCGCCACGCATGGGCGTACCTGCTGACTATGTGCTAGAGCGTGCATTTGTGGGTTAATCCATCGCTTTGCAGTGCCAATTAAAAAGATGCGCCATGTTGAGCGCGTCTTTTTTGCTTTTCATTCACAGCATTGTGATTAGATTTTATTCCAATACTTAAGCACTCACAACCAATCAGGAGTTGGACGGTTGGTGTACGCCAAAACATCCGCCTTGCCACAGCGATAATAGGTACGATAGGCACCAACGGTATCATCGCCTTGATACTCATCGGGCATGACCTGCGGGGGTGCGATAAAAGGCGTGTTGGTGGAGATGGGGCAGTTTAGCAGAATGTGGCGGAGCTTTTGGTCGGTCAGATGAACCTTGCCATAGCGGTGCGTGTACTCATCGCACAGGGCGATAAACAGACGATAAAGCCAGTCATAATGCGACTTTGAGCCACGCACCCACACCGCACATGGGTGGTTTTGGTGCGTGCATTTATACAGCACCGCCTGCTCATCATCGCAAAGGACATTGTCACACAGATGATGAGCAGTACAAAGGAGCTGCGCGTATTCCAATATCATCTTGACCACGTGCTTATTACCATGAAAACTAGCACAGCGTATCGGGTCATGGTCAAGGTAGAAAATATTCAAAATGCTCTATTTGCCGTCAATCACAGCACGGATTTTACTTGCCAGTTCTGCCAGCTCGTCTTGATCTGCCATGACACTCTCGTGCTTGCCAAGCTCGTGGACGTGCGTTGGGATTAGGTGCATGTGATAGTGGAACACGCTTTGCCCTGCTTTGGCGTGGTTAAGTTGCATCTGCACAATGCCGTCCACGCCTAGGGCTTTGCGTTGGGCAGTGATGACTTTTTGGGCGGTTTTGAATACCGCACAGGCATATTCGCACGGCAAATCAGACAGCTCCACCGCTTCACACTTTGGAATGACCAACACATGACCTGTCGCCTGCGGCATGACATCCATAAAGGCAAGGGTATTGTCGTCTTCATAGACCTTATGACAAGGGATTTCGCCACGCAGGATTTTGGCGAAAATATTATTGGTATCGTAGCTCATTTTGTCTCTCCTATAGGGCTGGTTTTAGCATTGTAGCATAATTATTTTAAATTTCGCTTGAGAAATTTTTGAGAACTTTTACCACCAATTCTTTGGTTTTATGATATAGTAAAAACAGATTTTTGAGTATTTATTTATGAACGACACGCCTTCTTTTATCTTGCAAGACATATTAACCACGCCTGATTTTATCTTTCGCACACACAACGTTAAAATTGATAAATTCATCATCCAAAAAAATCTCCCCATGATGTTTTTGGCGCATTATGACAGTCTACCCGATGACATCAAGACACAAAAACCGCTTGATCTGTCTTTATTAAAGATGATGAACGAGAAAGTTACCGCCCAAGAAGCCTGCCGGATTTTAGAATTGCCCGCAGGCACGATCCAAGCCGCCACCCACATAAAAATTAGTGGCACAACCGTCATCGTCTGTGATGACTTCCCATTGGCGCTGCATTTATCATTCACCAATACCGCCAAAGAGTCACAAGCGACCTACCATTTAGACATCGATCAATCGCTAAGCGCTGAAGCTGGCAATTTTGTGTTTGCTGGCAACGTCAATGTTCTGCACAAGAGCACCACCAAGACACTCACCAGTGTAGATTTTAGCGAAGAAGAATACATCATCGAGCCCAGTGATGGCTACACGCGCCTGCCCAATGCGCACGCACTATCTACCACGTACACACTCAATACCCTAAAGGACAACTCCCCTCAAGCCCTGTCATATCTACAACAATCTATCCAATATAAAATCATGTCGCATTATCACGATCAGTTTGGCAGTTAATTTAGTCTTAAGCTATGCATTGGTAAATTAAAATAACCGCCCACAAAAAAGACCTTGCATTTACAAGGTCTTTTTATCAGCTTGCGATTAGCCTTTTAGTACAGCGAAGATCTCATCACGCACGGTGTTAATGTCTTTAGTGCCGTCAAAGTCGTGGTATTCTGGGGCATTTTCGCCTGATTTTGCAACCGATTGGTAGTGATCGATCAAGGCAGCAGTCTGAGCATGGTACACACCTAGGCGATCGCGCACTACTTCTTCTTTGTCATCATCACGCTGAACTAAGTCTTCGCCCGTAACATCATCCTTGCCCTCGACCTTTGGTGGATTGTGAATGATGTGATAAGTACGACCTGATGCCAAGTGCGCACGTCGACCTGACATACGGCTTACGATCTCATCATCAGGAACACTGATCTCAATCACGTGATTAATATCCACGCCAGCTTCTGCCAGAGCTTCTGCCTGAGCGATGGTGCGCGGGAAGCCATCAAAGATACATCCATTAGCACAGTCAGGCTGTGCGATACGCTCTTTAACCAAGTTGATGATTAGTTCATCAGACACCAGCTGACCTGCATCCATGACGCTTTTAGCAAGTTTACCAAGCTCAGTACCCTCTTTGATGGCAGCGCGTAGCATGTCACCAGTTGAAATTTGTGGGATGCCGAACTCTTTTGAAATCAGTTGCGCCTGTGTGCCTTTACCTGCGCCTGGTGGTCCTAATAAGATGATACGAAGCATGCTCTTTCTCCAAATAATTAAAAAACGGCTCACCGCCAATACAATGTTACACTATAAACCACCCATTAAGATTGTTCAAGTGCTTTTTGATAAGTTGTCTATTTTTCGCCTTTAGGCTAGGCAATAGCAAACAGACAATAAAAAAACAGCGTCATTTAACGCTGCTTTTTGGGTTATGGTACGATTTGCGAGATGGTCAGATTAACTGCATTTTGAGTCTTATTAAGCACCACGGGGTTGGCAGCCATGTCGCCTGACTCAAAGACCGCACCACCAGAATGGCTGATGCGCGCATTCACCACCAGCTCGTCGCTTTCTCGCCCTAGTGTTAGCGTGCGGGTTGGCATCATGGCATCCAGATCGCTTAGTGACACGACCGCACGTCCGCCTCGAATGCTACTTACTGGCAAGCGTTTCACCGCATAAGGCGCGCCACCATTAACAGAAGAGATGGATACGAATAACGCATCTGATTCTTTAATCTGTGGCAGCATCTGATCCGATACCGATACCGTCACATTAACGCCTTGGGTTGCTTTGGCTTCTTGGGATTCGATGTTCGCCAATAGCTCATCCAAGCTTGCCAATGCCTCGCTTCTATTACCCGAAGAGGCGGCGATTTTTGAGCGAAGTTTATGTATCCACGCCTTAGCATTGGTAAAATTACCCGCACGCGTCTCGCCCATCGCCATCAGCATCTGCGCGCCTTCATGATCGGGATTCTTACGCAGAATGTCAATCAAGACATTGCGCGCTGTCGTATCAAGCTTGCCATTATTGGCAAAAAAACTAGACTGCGCGTAGGTCATGGCAATCTCAATATTATCAGGGTCTAGGCGGTGCGCACGCGACAAGGCTTCTAATGCCTGCGGTTTCGCCTCTAGCGCCGTAAACAGCTCAAACAGACGCATCCAACGATTGGCATCAAAGGCATTGGCATGAACATTGGTCTGCATGGCGGAAATCAGCGCAGCACTGTCCTTGGTTGCCCACTCTGGTGGCACGTCAATCTTACCCGTCAATAGATCATCAGCCACCTGCCCTACCGAGTCTTTGGCTTCCCACAGCTTATACACAGAAGTGCGATCAGACGTGGTCAAATACGCCAACGCTGCCAACAGCGGAATCCACACCATCACAATCAGACGTGACTTAAAGCCAACAGGCGCATAACTTTGTGATTGGGCTTGTGCTGCCAATAGTTGGCGCTTTAGCTCAGTGGACTGGGCTTCATAATAAACTTCATCAATCGCCCCTACAGCTTTATCGGCATCAAGTTCAGCGATGCGACTATTGAACACCTCGACATTGACTGACATCAGGCGGTTGTCATTAACCACGCGTCCTTTTAACCAAGGGTAGATCACCACAAGCGCAATCAGCACACACAACAGAGCGCACAATGTAAAAAATAACAATAAACTGGGCGTCATGATTTATCCTCTGGCGTTTTGTTGTGTTGATGGTTATTTAGAAGCTTATTAAGCTGCTCTTCTTCGCTTTTACTTAGCTGATTGGGCACGCCTTGAGTAACAGGCGTGCGGCCTTTTTTGGCTTTATAAAGCCAGCCGATGACCAATAAGACAAGCAGAATCGGCGGAAAGAACCATAAAATCCACGTCGATGGGCGCACAGGCGGCTTATAACTAATAAAGTCACCATAGCGTTCAAACATATAATCACGAATCTCGGTATCGCTGCGACCGTCGTTAATCATCTCATAGGTTTTTTGCTTTAAATCTAGAGCGATCGGCGCGTCAGAACCTGCCAAGTTTTGGTTTTGACACTTAGGACATCTAAGCTCTTCGATAAGCGCTCGGTAACGCGTCTCATCTTCGGAGGTCTTAAACTCATACACTTCAATACCTGCCGACGCTTGCATCATCACGCCCATAAATAAAGTCGCCATCATGATTTTTTTCATTTTCAGCCTCCTAGTTACACGCGTTGATTTTAGCATCGTCGGTCAACTTATCATCAGCAAGTGCGATCATGCACGGCTCAATCTGAGCTTTCCAATTCTCTTGATTAATCTCGCCTGTGACGTGCTTGAACACGATGCCACGCCCATCCACAACGAAAGTCTCAGGTGCACCCGTCAATCCCAAATCAAGACCGTAGCTACCATCTAAGTCTTGTATCGAATAGATGAACGGATCTTTGTGCTCATTGAGATAGCCTAACGCATCAGACAGCTCGTCTTTATAATTCATGCCAATCATAGGCACACCTTGAGCGTGCAACTGCATCAAAAAAGGATGCTCTACAAAGCAAGTCGGACACCATGAACCCCAAGCATTCAGCAAAAATGGCGTCTTTGGTAGGTCTGCATTCGTCATCGTGCGCGTGGTATCAGACAATAAAGGCAGGCTAAATTGTGGCAAAGGCTTATTCATCGCGGTAGTGATCTTCACATCCGTCTCTTTACCAAGGCGGAAATAAAACATCACCATTGCCAAAATAAAAATCAAAAGCGGCAAAATAAAAATCCAAGCGCGTTTGTTAGATGCTGCCATGATCGCCTCCTGTGGTCGAGCGAGATTGGATGAGAGATTTATCAAGTTTCTTAATGCGATAACGCCTATCGAACATGGCGATCAGTCCGCCGAGTGCCATTAATATCGCCCCAAGCCATAGCCAGCGCACCATTGGCTTAACATACACACGAACAGCCCAAGTGTCATTGCTGGCATTACCTGCAGCGTCGACAATCGGCTCGCCCAATGCGATGTACAGCTCGTTCAATAAGCTTGGACGGATGCCAACTTCTGTCATCGGCATCATTGATACGACATAATTGCGCTTCTCAGGGTATAACGTGGTGATGAGCTTGTCGGCTTTTTTGACTTGTACGGTTGCTCGTGTGGCATCGTAGTTTGGCCCTTTAACTTCATCAAATTCTTGTAGATAAAAATCATAACCCTGAACATGCACACTATCGCCCACGGTCATGGCGACGTCCTTTTCTAGGCTCATCGCTGATACGCCAGCCACCCCAAGCGCAGTGACCAACACACCGATGTGAGCAAGCTGCATCCCATAGTAGCTTGGTGTAAGCTTTCTTAAGCCTTCACCAAGATTCTTAGCATGACGTATCTTATCCTTGATGTCCACCACCATAAAGGCAAGTACCCACACACAAAGCGCCGCTGTGATATATGCACCATAATCAAAATGCGCATATTCTTCTAGCATGCTCATCATATAGGTCACAACAGCACCAAGCACAAGTGCGCTCACTGCACAGGTCATGACGGTCGTTAATAGTGGACGGCTGTCGTATTTATAGCGTAGGTTTGAGCCAACACCCATAAAGGCAAGCAAAATCCACGTCAATGGTACAAATAAAGCATTAAAATACGGAGGGCCCACCGACACCTGACCCCATTTAAAGACATCTGCCAGCATCGGATAGAGCGTACCTAACAGCACCACAAGCGTCGCCACGAGCAGGATGATGTTATTAATCACCAATACCGTCTCACGAGATTTGAGCTGGTAAGTGCTCTCAACCGTCAATCGCCATCCGCGTAAAGCAAACATCAACAGACCCACACCGATCACCATGCCCAAAATTGCCAGAATCGCAAGACCACGTGTAGGGTCTGCCGCGAAAGAATGCACTGAAGTAATCGCACCCGAACGCACCAAGAAAGTACCTAGAAGCGATAATGCAAACGAGAAAATCGCCAACATCATCGTCCATGCCTTGAACACGCCACGCTTCTCAGTCACTGCCAAGGAGTGCATGAGAGCCGTTACCGCAAGCCAAGGCATAAAGGAAGCATTCTCCACAGGGTCCCAGAACCACCAGCCACCCCAGCCAAGCTCATAATATGCCCACCAAGAACCGATCGCGATGCCCAATGTCAAAAAGCCCCAAGCAGCCACTGTCCATGGGCGAGACCAACGCGTCCATACTGCATCTAGTCGCCCTGCCCACAGCGCCGCCATACAGAAGGCAAATGGCACCGCTAGACCTACATAGCCCATATACAGCATCGGCGGATGGAAAATCAACCCAAGGTCTTGAAGTAGTGGATTTAAATCTGTACCGTCCACAGGAATATTTGGTAATGTACGATCAAATGGATTTGAGGTAAAAATCAGCATAAGCAGCATCATCACCTGCACCATCGCCAATACAGACAGCACGCGAGCACGCATATCCAAAGGTAAGGCACGACTAAACACCGCCACTAGCATACACCAAGTCGCAAGAATAGTCAGCCACAGCAGCAGTGACCCCTCATGACCACCCCAAGTCGCTGATATCTTATAATACCAAGGCAGCAAGCTATTAGAATGACTGGCCACGTACACCAGACTAAAATCATTATAAATAAAACCTGCTACGAGCGCACAAAACGAAATCATCATCGTCAAGAACTGCGCCACCGAGAGGCTTGGCGCAAGGCGCTGCCACTGCACTTGGTTTTTTATGACCCCAACGGTGGGCAAAATTGCTTGCAATAACGCAAGCACCAACGCCAAAATCAGCGCAAAGTAGCCCAATTCTGTGATTAACATAGTACATACCTTCTTTTTGGTATTAATAACAGCGAGCTTGCAAATGCTGGCTTTTTTTCAAAATTAACACAAAAAACAAAGCCATCAGCCAATGAAATCTCATCACCAACAGCCTTGTTATAGTTATTCATAAAATCAAATAAAAACCAAGCCATAGCCCGGTTGCACACCTTTAAATCAAAATGCGCTCTAGAAAAACACTGCCACCAAATGCAGCCATCCTGCCAACAGACCCGTGATCGCGCCCAGTACGACAAGCGTCATCTCGTCTTCTTTAAAGGCAGGTCTTAATAAATTCTGAAATTCTTGGGGTGACAGCGCACGAATACGACTCTCAAACAATCCAAATATCTTGCTTGCCCGCGATGTGTTCAATTCAGGACTGCGAATTGGCACCATGGTCGCATCGATTGATTTATTAATGATTGTATCTTTAAATTCATCAAGCTCACGGCTTGTCATGCCCATTTTTAGGGTTGTGGCAACCACAGGTGATTCTAGCAGATCATACAGGTGCTTTTTCATCAGGGTACGAGTTTCATCTGCCTTGGCGCCATACATCATCTCATGCATGATATTTTCTAGCGTGACCAGCTCATTTACCACAATCTCAGCGAACACACTGGATACTTCATCTTGGCGCTTCATAAAGCCCCCCTGCCAAGAATAACGATGAATGTGCGGCAGCATCAGATGCACACCCTCTTCATCACGGCGGAATATGCGAATAAAGGAAATATAGCGCGGTTCAACAGGATTAAACACCATCCAAATGGCAATCCAATTCGTCAACGCACCCCAGATCGCCGCAAAAAATGGCACTGTCCAATGCTGCGGTACAAAATAAAAAATCCCCATCTGAATAATACCAAACCCAAAACCAATCAAGGCACTGATTTTCCAGATAAAGTTAATTTCTTTTTTGCCCACCCTTAAGAACATATCAACCATCAGCTTGCGATCGCTTTCCATCTTGCGGACGATCATCTGACGCATGTCCACCAGTCTCTCGACATTATAAGTCAAATCCAGCACTAAGGATTTCATCACCGTCGCAAGCTCTTTATGTGCATGCGCATAGATGCGGCGGCGAATCGCATACGGCATGTTATTCCAGATTCCCTGATAGCGCTCTAGCATAATCTCATCAATCAGCTGCTCAAGATTTTTATCAACCGTACTGGTGATAAAATCCGCCATCTCTTCAGGCTCCATCGCCTGAAAAAATTCATCAAGTTTGCCCAGCTTCGACAAAGTCTGATCGACAATCACACCTGAGATTTTGCCAGCCTTAGCCGGTACGATGCCCTGCCAGCCCAAGCCCTTTAAGCCAAAAGGCATGCCATCAATGGGAATACCCCAAAACTTAATCGGGCGAAACAGCATCTCTAGCGCCATCCAAACATGCGCCCAAGTCACGAATGCCGTGACGGGAGGAATGGTTAACATTGCTATAAATTCAGGATGTTCGGCGAGAGCTTGCCAAATGGACGTAAACATATCAGTAAAACCAAATAAAAGCGTTTGGTATTTTATCACAATTTCATCGAACTGTCAGATTTTCCTGATTGATAAATCAGCACATTCTGATAAGATAAACCAACCCACAAGCGTTACAGACTTGTACGGATTTTATATAAAGACTTGCCCATTTTTCCATCATTACAATCGAATAAATGCTATAATAAGCATCATCTTAATCACCATCATATCAAGTATGAATCGTAGCGCAAGAACCCTAAAGAATAACAAATCAAATAAATCCAATACACCCACCAATCAAGTTCGTATCATCGGCGGGCAGTTCAAGCGTCGTAACATCTGCTTTATCGACGCTGACGGTCTTCGCCCTACCCCCGACCGCCTACGCGAGACGATTTTTAATTGGCTCATGGGTGAGCTTCAGGATGCTCGAGTCTTGGATGTTTGCGCAGGTTCGGGCGCACTGGCATTTGAATGCCTGTCTCGTGGCGCGTCTTTTGCGACATTGATTGAGACAAATGCCGCACAGGCTAGCCAATTAAAATATTCAGCCGACACCCTAAAGCTCACCAAGTCCGATGTTCAGATTATCAATAATACCGCCCAAAACGCCCTACCCACCCTTGATTCATCTTACGACATCATATTTATCGATCCGCCGTACGCGCTGAACCTATGGCATGATATTATTAATGCCATCATCACACACAAGTTATATCATGTTGATACACTGTTTTATGTGGAAAGCGATCAGGCACTAGAACCGCTATTAAACAGCTTCGATGTTCATTGGGTAAAATCCGCCAAAGTCGGGCAAGTTTTTGCAGGAATTTTTCAATTAAATACCTTATAATATAAAGCAGATTAACAGTGCATTTCCCCCTTCAAAACTCCAAAAGCAATCACAGCAGTTTTTATCAAAAATACTTGCCAGATTGGATATCATTTGGTATAATCCGAAACTGTTTTTTGAGAGCCCTTCGTTTCCCAACTCTTAAAGCAAGTAAAATTAAGCCTTTTGGCTGATTTTTTATTTGTAAACTCTCAAACTCAACTAAATAGGTTTTATATGACTACTACTATCAGTGCCAAACCCGCTGAAGTTGTACATGACTGGTATGTCGTGGACGCTGAAGGCAAAACGCTAGGTCGTCTAGCTTCTGAGATTGCTTCTCGTCTACGTGGCAAGCACAAGCCATCGTACACTCCACACGTTGATACTGGCGATTATATCGTTGTTATTAACGCTGACAAAATCGCCGTTACTGGCAAAAAAGCAGAAGACAAGAAGTACTATCGTCACACTGGCTACCCAGGCGGTATCAAAGAGACTAACTTCACTAAGCTTCTTGCTCACAAGCCAGAAGACGTATTGCATAAAGCCGTTAAAGGTATGCTACCAAAAGGTCCTTTGGGCTATGCGATGATCAAAAAGCTAAAACTGTATGCGGGTACTGAACACCCACACGCAGCACAGCAGCCACAAGTTTTAGACATCTAAGGAGATAAACATGGAACGCAATTATGGTACAGGTCGCCGTAAGACTTCTACTGCCCGTGTTTTCTTGTCTAAAGGCACTGGCAACATCGTAATCAACGGTAAATCACTAGACGAATACTTTGGTCGTGAGACTTCTCGTATGGTCGTTCGTCAGCCACTAGAACTACTAGACGTAGCTACCAGCTATGACCTATACATCACCGTTACTGGTGGTGGCGCAAGCGGTCAAGCAGGTGCAATCCGTCACGGTATCACTCGTGCGCTTATCGAATCTGATGAAAGCCTAAAACCTGCTCTAAAAGCAGCTGGCTTCGTTACTCGTGATGCTCGTGAAGTTGAACGTAAAAAATTGGGTCTACGCAAAGCACGTCGTCGTCCACAATTCTCAAAACGTTAATTCTTACGATTGCGAATTTACAAAAAACTCTCGTTTTGCGAGAGTTTTTTTATACCTGCTAATCACGATTAAAATAATTTGTCCAAAGGATAAATTCTTAATAAATTAACAATTATCAAGTGGTAATAATTGCTCAAAATATTGATCTAAATTAATAAAAACCGCCAATTTATTTTTTAGTAAAAATAAATTAAATGTTAATTTTTATTAATTTAATACCCTTACCAATTCCCACCGCTCTACTTGGATATTGCAGGGTTTTTACAAAAAACTGCACTTTTTTGTCAATTCATTAAAAATTTTGCGACTTTTTTTCACATTAGCGCAATAGAACAATTTATTTTATGACAAAAATAGCTTAAAATAGTCATGTTTAGTAAACTAGTAAAATAGGCACAGCAAATGTGGATTTGTGATAAAACTGTTTTATCATGTCCACACACCCAGTATGGGATAGATTCCCATTCTTTATTCTGGAGGAAGTTTTAATGAGCCATGCCGAAGGCGTGAATATTAAACGCCGTAGAGTCTTAATCGCGACTACCGCTGCCATCGGTGCAGTTGGTGTGGGCGCGATAGCCACCCCATTTGTGCGTTCTTGGTATCCAAGCGCCAAAGCAGAAGCCGCGGGCGCTGCTGTTATTACCGACATCAGCGGCATCGAAAATGGTCAAATGATCACTGTAAAATATCGTGGCAAACCAATCTTTGTCGTTAAACGCACCGAAGAAATGGTGGCAAACCTTAGCAAAGTTACCCCAAAACTAAGCGATCCTGATTCAGAAGCTTCAATTCAGCCTGAATACTGCAAAAACGAAACTCGCTCAATCCAACCTGAGATATTGGTGGTTGAGGGTGTTTGTACGCATCTTGGCTGTGCACCAACCTTCCGTCCTGAAGTGGGTGCAGCTGACTTAGGTGGTGCTGATTGGTTTGGTGGTTTCTTCTGTCCTTGCCACGGTTCTTTGTATGACCTATCTGGACGTGTTTATAGTGGCGTACCTGCCCCTACCAACCTACCTATTCCAGAATACAGCATTGATGGCAGCATCTTGACCGTTGGGGAGGCGTAATCATGAGTATCGCTAAGAAATTTATGGGCTGGGTAGATGCACGTTACCCTGCGACCGAAACTTACGAATACCACATGTCAAAGTACTACGCACCAAAAAACTTTAACTTTTGGTACTTCTTTGGCGTGTTGTCAATGGTTGTGTTGGTTAACCAGTTAGTTACTGGTATCTGGCTAACCATGATGTTCAACCCTAGCGCTGAAGGTGCATTCGCCTCGCTTGAATACATCATGCGTGATGTTAAAGGCGGCTGGTTAATCCGCTACATGCACTCAACTGGTGCTTCAGCGTTCTTCATTGTTGTCTATCTGCACATGTTCCGTGGTCTGCTATATGGTTCATATCAAAAACCGCGTGAGTTGGTATGGCTGATCGGTATGGCGATCTACCTATGCTTGATGGCTGAAGGCTTCTTTGGTTACTTGCTACCTTGGGGTAACATGTCATTTTGGGGTGCTCAGGTTATTCTTAACCTACCTGCTGCCATTCCTGTGATTGGTGACGGTCTTGCTGAATGGGTTAAAGGTGACTACCTAATCTCCGGCATCACACTAAACCGCTTCTTCGCTCTACACGTTGTTGCAATTCCATTGATCCTAGTAGGTTTGGTATTCATGCACTTGGTTGCACTGCACCACGTTGGTTCTAACAACCCAGACGGTATCGACATCAAGAAACTAAAAGATAAAAATGGCGTGCCTCTAGACGGAGTACCTTTCCACCCTTACTACACTGTGCATGACATGGTTGGTATCGTGGTATTCTTCATCTGCTTCTTTGCAGTGGTATTCTTCGCACCTGAAGGTGGTGGTTACTTTCTAGAGAAACCAAACTTTGAAGTTGCGAACGCTCTTAAGACGCCTGAGCACATCGCACCTGTATGGTACTACATGCCATTCTATGCAATCTTGCGTGCCGTTCCTAGTAAGCTAGGTGGTGTTATCGCAATGGGTGCAGCGATTGCCGTGTTGTTCGTATTGCCTTGGCTTGACCGCTCACCAGTACGCTCGATTCGCTATAAAGGCATTCTATCGAAAATCGCCCTAGCAATCTTCGTGGTAAGTTTCCTAATTCTAGGCTACCTAGGTGGTACAGCATCTACCCCAACTTCTACCATCGTTGGTCGTATTTGCACCATTCTATACTTCTTGTATTTCCTTCTGATGCCGTTCTACACGTCTATCGAAAAATGCAAACAACCACCAGAACGTGTTACGGGAGGTCACTAATGAAAGCATTTAACCTAAAAACACTAGGCGCAGGTCTACTGCTGGCGGGCGCTTCTTTGGTGGCAAGCCCTAGCGCAATGGCTGCAGGTGGTCACGGCTGCGGTACATATACTGAAGCTGATGGTACAAGCACCACTCTAGAATGTAGCAAAGCTCCGATCGATCTTACAAACAAAGGTTCACTACAACGTGGTGCTGCCATGTTCATGAACTACTGCGTGGGCTGTCACTCAGCCCAGTACGTACGTCACTCTCGTATCGCACAGGATTTGGACGTGCCGCCAGAGCTTGTTGAGAAGTATTTGATGGTAACATCAGATCAGATCGGTGATCACGTTACTGCGAACATCGATCCTGAACTACAAGGTGCTTGGTTCGGTGCCGCACCTCCAGACCTATCTTTAGAGACTCGTCTGCGTGGTGATGATTGGGTATATACTTACTTACTATCATTCTACGAAGATCCAAGCCGCCCTTGGGGTGCGAACAACCTAGTACTTGCTAATGCAGCAATGCCACACGTTCTTCATAACCTACAGCAAGAGCTTGGTGAAGAAGAATATAAAGCACGTGTTGGTGACCTTGTGAACTTCATGGCATGGATGGCAGAGCCTGTCCGTCATGATCGTAAAATCTATGGCGCGTTTGTGATTTTGTTTTTGCTTGTCCTACTGATTCCAGTATATCTACTCAACAAAGAATTCTGGAAAGATATAAAATAATCCCAAGTGACTATAAAGCCAGTGTGAATACACTGGCTTTATTTTGTTATTTTAAGACAATCACCACCCTTTTAGTCATAAAAAAAGATATTTTCAACGGGCATTTAGGCGCATCTAAGATTGATGCCATTCTTGCAAAATGCAGCCAGAAAAAAAACAGACTTTTCTCTTGATTTTTTAAGAAAAAAATCAATTTTTTTGATTTTATGACAATATCTATATTAACATATGGTTTCATTATTTTACAAATATTAAGGATTTTGTTATGAACAAAAGTTATCGTGTGATTTTTAACCACGCTACAGGCACTTACCAATGCGTATCAGAGTTTGCCAAAGCAAAAGGCAAAACTAAGTCGATTAAGGTGTTGGCGTTGGCAAGTTCGCTTGTTGTGAGTGGGATTAGCTTTGGGGCAAATATTGAATTCACAGATGGGCGAACGCACACCATTGAGGGCAACAGAGCTTTTGATGGCGAGGTGCTTATCAACAACCCCAATACTAAAGCAACCATTAAAGGGCAGTTAGTATTTGGTAACGGTGATGATACTAATGCCACCATATCAAATCAAGCTGTTGTTGAAAGCAATAATGACATTGCGATTTCTGCTGGACAAGACGCAACGGTTGTTGTTGATAATGCTAGCCTAGCAAATAAAAGCGGCATTTTAGCCTTGGGATTGACGCCATCTAATACTGCCAAACTGATTGGTGGAAATGGTGCAAAAATTACCGCTTCTGGCATTGTGAGTATTGCTAATATAGATAATAGTACTGCTACGGTTGAACTTACAGGGCAAGATACATTGCTGTCAGGTACAATCATCAATGTTGGCGAGCAAGCAGGTGCAAAAGGCACACTAACGCTTAGCGATAAAGCAAATATTAAGGCTGATCAGTTGTTGATTGGTCGTGGCAACAAAGCCACGGGCACACTTAATGCCAATCATGCTAGTATCGATGCTGATTCCATGGCTGTAGGTGTTTATGGTGATGGTGTTGCTAAACTGACTAGCAGCACTCTTAATCTTAGCGACAGTTACATTTTAGCGGACAGTGAAGGCTCGACTGCTGATGTTGTGAGTGTGAATAGTGCGATATTGGCACAATCTGCCGTCATTGCCACAACGGGTAATGCAAACTTAAACAGCAGCAATGACACTTATCGCATTCAAAAGAGCTTAATTGTTGGACAAATGGCAGACTCAAAAGGAAATGTTAGTTTTGAAAATAACAATATGAGCGTTAAGGACATGAATTTAGGAATTTTTGATGGCTCGCAAGCCGATGTGGTCATCAAGGGAGGTGATTCCAATTTCCAAATTGATAATGAATTAATCATTGCCAATGGTGGCACAGGTTCGCTAACTTTGGATAAAACATCACTTCATCATGTTGGGAACGTTAGAGCAGGTGCGGTTTATGTTGGTGGTGGTAGCGATGGCGGTACAGCTGGGACACAGGGCGGCACAGGCACACTCAACCTAAAAGACAGCACGCTTGTTACCAAAGAAGTTATTGTTGGCAACACAGGCAGCGGCACACTTCGCCTCGAAGCAGAAAATACCGATGACTATCTGACAGGGCTGTATACCAACCAAATCAGCCGCAATGCCGGCTCTAGGCTGTCTGAGATTTATATCAATGGGGCAGAGATTGGTATTACCACCGATCAGCCCAACCTATTTGCCAATTTTACCAAAGACAATAAAATTGAGCTTGGCAATAAGGGTGTTTATTTTGAAACAGCAAATGTACAGTCGGGTACAAATGTCGCTATTAATCCCAATGCGGTTTTGACAGGTCATGTTGGTGCCATTAATATAAACAACCCCGATGATTCAGCTGGTTTTTGGAAGTCGGGTGCGGGCACGCTTGAAATCAATGAAGATTCTAAAAAGTTCACAGGGGACATTGCTGTTACACAAGGTGTACTAAAAATCAATGGCAATTACACCATGAATGGTGAAAATTTTGTTATTGGCATTTTAGATTGGAATAAAAATGGCGTACTAGATACCACAAACGAATATGGCAAACTTGTCGTAACAGGCACTGCCGACATCAGCAAAGGCAATCTAAAAGTGTATGCCGAAGAGCTTATCACAGACGCTCCCAAAGACAGCGTCTGGCGTGATGTGGTATCAGCAGGTACGCTAAACGGTCAATTTGCCAGCCTAGATGACAACAGTCCACTTGTGGATTTTGAAGCGGACTACTCTGATGCTAATAAAGTGCATCTAAAATTAAAGGCACAAGACACCAAACCTGAGCCGCAACC
>NZ_AOMT01000004.1 GCF_000696305.2 Moraxella bovoculi 237 | reverse complement strand
GTGTGGTTTTGTTAGTAGTTTTTAACTTTCCCGCTTTGGTAGCTATCGTTTGGGTTGTCTTTGGGCGCTTTTAGAGGTGATTTTGCAGACGGTCATTATGGGTTATCTTTGGTACAATCATGAAGCGTGCGCTGCCAGGCATGGATTATATGCTGTTTTTGGTGGCTGGATTTACATCTTTCTTTATGATGCAAAGAATTGCCACACGCTGACTAGGTGTAGTATCAGTAATGTATCGTGCAGTGCGCCATATTGATGTAATCATTGCATGATCTGTGCTTGAGCTCATTATATATTTTGTAATACTGATTTTGGTATTACATTTAGTGTTGCACACTTGGATGTTGTGCTTTTTTTGTTGGCTCATGATGTTTTCCTTTACTTTTGGTTTGGCAATGATTTTGATGATTGTGGGATATTATGGTGGTGAATTGAGTAAGTTGATTAGTATTGTGTTTACCATATTGTACTTCATTTCTGGGGTCCTTTATTCGGTACACGTGATACCCGAGCCTTATTTGTCGTATCTTATGTACAATCCTTTTATTCACAACCTTGAGATGATTCGTCATGTTTTATCGCCAACTTACCCGATTTATCATGTGAGCATGAGCTATTTTATCAAATGGACAATTTGTGTGAATTTTTTAGGCTTGCTTTTACACAAAGCATTTGAAAGAGATCTAATTTGCACGAAGTGATATTATGATTGAGATTAAAAACATCACCAAATCTTTTAAGACACCACATGGTAGGTGTTATCTATTAAAAGATTTGAATTTAACCATTGCAGGCAAGCAGTCTGTAGGATTGCTTGGCAGAAATCGCGCAGGTAAATCCACGCTGCTGCGCATCATTTGTGGGCTAGATGAGCCAGACTCTGGAGAGGTAGTACCACTTCATGGCCTGTCGGTGTTGTAGGTGGCTTTCAGGGCAGCTTGACAGGTCGTCAAAATGTTCGCTTTGTCTGCCGCCTTTATTCAAGTGGTGATTATATTGACGAAAGAGATCCGCTTTGTGGAAGAGTTTGCCGACATTGGTAAGTATTTTAACATGCCTGTCAAAAGCTGTTCTTCGGGCATGAGAGCGCGATTGACCTTTGGTGTTTCCTTGGCGTTTGATTTTGATTATTATATGCTTGATTAAGTCGGTGCTGTAGGCGATGCAGTATTCCGCAAAAGAGGCGAGTAGATTCTACAAGCCCGACGCGAGCAAGCTGGATTTTTGGTTGTTTCGCATAATCTAGGCGATATCGAGCGTAATTGCGATGTTGGCATTGTGCTGATGGATCAGACGGCACGAGTTTTTCATAATGTGAAAGAAGCGACTAAGGTATATAAAAAACATGTCCACCAAACTAAAAAATAAACGCATCAGTCAGCTGTTATTTGTTGGCATTGTGATTATACCTTGGATTGCAATCATTGCCTACGTTCTGCTTTTGGCAAATCCTAGGTATATTAGCACATCCAATTGGTGATTAAGCAGGTCAGCGAGTAGGCAATGTCTACTTCTGGCATCTGTGCGCTACTGGGTGTGAATAACACCAGTCGGGATGATGCATTGTATTTGACTAAGTACATGCTGTCAGATGACATGATTGATAAATTGGATAAGAAATTTGAGTTCGTAAAAATTATCATTTAACCGGTTCTGACTTCATTTTCCAAAAAAGTGGCAAAAGAACAATTGGCTTTTGCGACCACGCAAGTTCAAGAAGCCGAAGCGCGTCTGAACGACACCAAAAAAGCCATGCTTGATTATCAAAATGCCAATGAGATCTTTGATCCTCAAACCAACGCACAAATTGTCACTCAAGTCATTGCAACCTTACAAGCCCAACTAAGTAGCCTTAGAACCGAAGAGTGTCAACTTCTTAGCTACCTAAATCTAGAAGCGTCTCAAATTGTCAGTCTGCGCAGACAAATTACTTCGGTAGAGAAGCAAATTCGTGATGAGCAAGGCAAGCTAACCTCGCCAAATGACAGTAAACTTAACGAGCAAACCGCTCAATTTGAAAGCATCAAGTCCGATGTTGAATTTGCAGGAGAGCTTTATAAATTGGCATTAATCTCGCTTGAGAGTTCGTGCATTGAGGCGATTGGCAAGATGAAGAATCTTATTGTGATTTCACCGCCGCATCTGGCAGAAGAAGCGCTGTATCCGCGCAAGTCTTATGTGATTGCAACATCATTGGCGTTGCTGCTGATCTTGTATGGTTTTATTGTGTTGGTGCTGTCAGTCTTTCGCGATCATGCAAAATAAGTTGGCGAATAATGGAAGAATGGTTATGAGATCTTCTAAAACAAGCCTTGGTTTAACAGTATCGATGCTGATCGGCGCATCATTACCCCAAAGTGCGTTTGCTAATCGAGCGAACAATGTGGATCGCTTGGCTGCGTCGTGGATAGTCGTCAAGTGCCTGCTAAGGTCACACAATCTGAAGCGGTGGCAGCGGCAAACCTAGGCTTAAACTCCATCATTAATAATTCAGGCAATTATCAACCGGTAAATACTAAGCCACGTATTTTTGGTGATCAATTATTCCGTGGTGCCTTTTCGACCACGTCTGGCCCGACGTTCAACGACAGTTACGTGATCAGCCCTGGCGATAATGTTCAGGTTCGTATGTGGGGCGCGTATCAATACGCAGCCACGACGACAGTCGATCCGCAAGGCAATATTTTGCCGAATGTCGGCCCTGTTAAAGTAGCGGGGGTGCAAAATGGCAATCTGCAAAATGTTGTGCAAACCGCCATCGGCCGCATTTATCGCTCTAATGTCGGTGTGTATGCATCTTTGGAAAATGCCCAGCCTGTGAAGGTTTTCGTGACCGGTTTTGTTAAGCAGCCTGGTTATTACGGTGGCTTGGCGGCAGACTCGGTACTAAGTTATTTAGACAGAGCGGGCGGTGTTGATTCTGAGCGTGGTAGTTATATTGACATTCAGGTGCGCCGCGGTGGGCAACTGGTTCAGCAGATTAACCTTTATAAATTTTTGATCGCAGGCTGATTGGCGCCATTTGAGTTCCGTGATAGTGATGTGCTTACAGTTGCGCCGCAGAAGAAAACTTTTGAGATCTCTGGGCGAGTGCAAAATGAATATGTGTTTGAATTTGGTGTCAATGATTGACCACCTCAGACGTGCTAGGCATTGCAAATCCTCTGGCAGATGCGACCAATATTAGCATCACTCGTGCCGGCGTCCGAGCTCAGACAGCAGAATATTACTCTTTGGGCGAGGCTGCCAATGTGCCTGTCAATAATGGCGATAGACTGGTGGTAACTGCTGACCGTTATCAAGGCTCGATCGTAGTTCAGGTGACAGGTGCTCATCGTGGTAATGGTACGGTGATTTTACCTTATGGTGCTCGATCAAAAGATGTGGTGGCGCAGCTTGAACCTTCAAGTTTGGCAAATGTTAACAATCTAACCATCTATCGTGAGTGGGTCAAAGTCCAGCAAAAAGAAGCGAACAATCGCGCGCTAGACCGCCTAGAAGAGATGACGCTTGCGACGCAATCAACCACAAAAGAAGAAGCGCAGCTGCGTTCTGAAGATGCCAAGTTGGTTGAGCAGTTCATCGCAAAAGCAAGACGTGTAGAGCCTGCTGTTCGCGTAGCTTTGGTGTCAAATTCTTGGCAGGACATCATCCTAGAGCAAGGTGATGTGATCCATATTCCATCAAAAACATCAGTCATCACGGTCAATGGACAAGTTCGCACACAGGGCGCACTTACTTATGATGCGCATTTGACCGTAGGCGATTACACTCCAAAATCGTGGGGCGTACACTCTATGACATCAAGGGTCTTCTGATCAGCAGTCATTAGACGCATTTTGGGCGAACCCTGTCGCGCCCAATCGTAAATCTTATCTAAAATTCCGTGAATATCTCATCGAGCAAACCCAGCTCAACGGCTCATTCCATGGCGCGTCACCTTGGACGATCGCCTATCTTGATGACAAAAGTAACTAAGCCGTCACTAATTATCAAAAAATCCCTTAAATCATTCAATTAGCAGTGTTTTTAAATTAAAAAACTGCTACAATATCCTGCTATTATTTTATTTTTTAATTGCACTTATGACCGATCTAACTCACATTCGTAATTTCTCGATCATTGCTCATATCGACCATGGCAAGAGCACTTTGGCCGACCGCTTTATTCAAGTCTGCGGCGGCTTGTCCGACCGTGAAATGCAAGCGCAAGTCCTAGATAGCATGGATATTGAGCGTGAGCGCGGCATCACGATTAAGGCTCAGTCGGTTACACTGTACTACAATCACCCCAATGGTGAAAAGTATCAGCTAAACTTCATCGACACGCCAGGTCACGTGGACTTTAGTTACGAAGTATCACGTTCATTGGCGGCTTGTGAAGGTGCGCTACTGGTCGTTGATGCTGCACAAGGCGTTGAGGCTCAGTCAGTGGCGAACTGCTATACAGCGGTGGAGCAGGGACTTGAAGTGCTGCCTGTGCTTAATAAAATTGATTTGCCTCAGGTGGAGCCTGAGCGCGTAATCGAAGAGATTGAAGACATCATCGGCATTGAGGCGGTAGAAGCGCCACGCGTCTCGGCCAAGACAGGCTTGGGCATTGACGAGTTACTCCAAACACTGGTGGAGAAAATCCCTGCGCCCACAGGCGATCGCGATGCGCCATTACAGGCATTGATTATCGACTCATGGTTTGATAATTATCTAGGTGTGGTGTCATTGGTGCGTGTCCGCGAAGGTCAGGTAAAAACCGGCGATCGTATTTTTGTAAAATCGACAGGCGAGTCGCATCTGGTAACATCTATTGGTGTCTTTACCCCAAAACGCTTAGAGACAGGGATTCTACAGGCGGGCGAAGTTGGCTTTGTGATTGCGGGCATTAAAGACATTCAAGGCGCGCCTGTGGGTGATACCATTACGCTTGCCAAGACGCCAGAAGTTGAGAACATTCCAGGCTTTCAAAAGGTAACACCGCAGGTCTATGCAGGGATGTTCCCAATCGACTCAAGTGACTTTGAAAAATTCCGTGAAGCCTTACAAAAACTACAAATCAATGATGCGGCGCTGTTCTTTGAGCCGGACACTTCTGATGCGCTGGGCTTTGGTTTTCGTTGTGGCTTCTTGGGCATGCTTCACATGGAGATTATCCAAGAGCGACTTGAGCGCGAATACGACCTTGATTTGATCACCACCGCACCGTCGGTAATTTATGAAGTGGTCAAGAAGAACGGCGACATTGTCTATGTGGACAACCCATCGCGCCTGCCAGATGTGGGCGTCATTCAAGAATTCCGTGAGCCGATCGCTCGTTGTCATATTCTTGTGCCTCAAGAGTACTTGGGTAATGTGATTACTCTTGCCATTGAGCGCCGCGGGGTTCAGGTGGACATGAAGTTCATGGCGCGCCAAGTTCAGGTGATCTTTGATATCCCGATGGGCGAAGTGGTGATGGATTTCTTTGATAAGTTAAAATCAGCATCGCGTGGTTTTGCATCACTCGATTATGCATTTGAACGTTATCAAGCAGATAAACTGTCTCGTGTGGACGTGCTTATTAATGGCGAGAAAGTTGATGCGCTTGCCATGATTTGTCACCAAGAGCATGCGCGCCGCCGTGGCGGTCAGCTGGTCGAAAAAATGAAAGAGCTGATTCCTCGTCAGATGTTTGATGTGGCAATTCAAGCCGCCATCGGCAGCCAAATCATTGCACGTTCGACCGTTAAAGCGATGCGTAAAGATGTACTTGCCAAGTGTTATGGTGGTGACGTAAGCCGTAAGAAAAAACTGCTAGAAAAACAAAAAGCAGGTAAAAAACGCATGAAGCAAGTTGGCTCGGTGGAAATCCCACAAGAAGCGTTCTTGGCGGTGTTAAAAGTCGATAGCTAATTGATGAATTAAATAAAGGGTAGCGTTGTGGAATTTGATATTAATCTTGTGCTTGTGCCGGTGACGTTGGTGCTGCTTGTGGTTTGGCTTGTTGATAAGTTCGCCCTAAAACAGCATCGCGTGGCAAAAATTGCCAACAAAAATCTACTCACGGCACAGCAGCAGCTAAAATCAAGCCAAAATAACCTACAAACCGCCCTAGAACAACATCAGCTAAATGGCGATGTTGATACATTGATTGTCACGGATGCCACGCCCCAAGCTGTCAAAGACGCACATCAAGCCCATCAAATCGCCAAACGTGATGCAACGCTTGCCAAGGTTAATCAAGAAACTGCGGGCGAGAATGTGCTTATACGCTGGGCGTATGAGTTTTTACCGATTCTGCTGATTATCGTGCTTGTGCGCTCGTTTGTGATTGAGCCATTTAACATTCCATCTAGCTCTATGGTGCCGACATTGTACACGGGCGATTTTATTGTGGTGAATAAGGCATCTTATGGGCTTCGCCTGCCTATTACGCACACTAAGATTGTCGATACTGGCAGCCCTGAGCGTGGGGATGTGGCGGTGTTCCGTTACCCGCTTGAGCCGAAACGTTACTACATTAAGCGCGTGATTGGCTTGCCTGGCGATACGGTATCTTATAATGATGGTGTGCTATCCATTAACGGCGAAGCTGTCACCACAGAGCAGACCAGCTACAGTATGGGTGAGTCTTTGGTGAATAAGCTGTTGCCAGCGCAAATCGGCAGCCATGTATTTAGCGATAAAGAGCGTGCAAGATTCGGTCAAGAAGAAGAAAATTACGCGCGCTATTACCAAGAGAGCCTAGGCAGTCATCGTTACAACGTCCGCTATATTGGCGATTTAAATTCATCAGCAGGCGGTCAATTCTTGCAAGATAACTCGCCTGATGTCATCACAACAGAGGGAAGACAGTGGACGGTGCGCGTGCCTGAAGGTCAGTACTTTGTGCTGGGCGATAATCGCGACAGTAGCCAAGACTCTCGTTATTGGGGTTTTGTGCCTGAAGACAATCTTTCAGGTAAGGCAACTTATATTTGGATGCATAAGGAACCTGGCTTTAAGCTGCCAAGTTTTGGTCGAGCAGGTGCGATTGATTGATGTTAATTTCGTTGGATGAAAAATGACCAACCCAAATAAATCATCCCCTAAGGGAAATACAACCATGCTGGATAAATTGCCTCATTTTGCCAATTTTGAGCAGGGGTTGCCAGTGCTGTCTGAGAAGCTAAATTATCAGTTTCGTGATATTTGCTTACCACGTCGTGCTTTGACGCATCGTTCTTATAATCCCAAAGAAAGCTATGAACGTCTTGAGTTTTTGGGCGATGCTTTACTTGGGCTCATCATTGCAGAAGCCTTGTTTACGCATTTTCCGCGCCATGATGAGGGCAAGCTTACGCGCATGCGTGCCACTTTGGTGCGCCAAGAGACGCTGGTTCAGATCGCTGAGAAGCTTGAATTATCACGCCATCTAATCTTGGGCGTGGGCGAGCGTAAGGGCGGCGGCCGTCATCGCGCCTCAATCTTGGCAGATGCTGTTGAGGCGCTGATCGCAGCGGTCTATCTAGACAGTGGCGACATGAATTTGGTCAAAGAGCTTGTCAAAGTCTGGTACGAATCATTAATCCTAGAAGTGGGCGAGGAAAAGGTGTTAAAAGATGCCAAATCTCGCCTTCAAGAGTGGCTACAGGGCAATCGACTGTCCTTACCAACGTATGAGCTTGACGAAATCATTGGCAACGCACCGAACCAAACATTCGTCGTAACCTGCCGAGTGAATCTAGACGGCATTAAGCCCATCACTCAGACAGGCGAATCGCGTCGCATAGCAGAACAAAAATGCGCCGAGCTGATGATAAATCAGCTCAACAAAACTCAAAATTCATAATATTCAGCCTAGTCAAATTACCAAATCCGCCTTTAAAAACGGGCGGTTTTGTGTTTTAATAGGCTATTAAATATCTAAAAACAAGGTAACACATGACCGATAACAACCAAGCGCCAGAACCTGCCAATGATGATATGATCACGGCATTTTTTGAAAATAGCGCACCCACCATCAGCGATGATTTTAAATCAGGCTTTGTGGCGATCGTTGGTCGCCCGAACGTTGGCAAATCAACGCTCATGAACCACTTACTTGGGCAAAAATTATCCATCACGTCGCGCAAGCCTCAGACCACGCGCCACCGTATCCACGGTATTTTGACTGATGATGAGATGCAGATTGTGTTCGTTGATACCCCAGGCATTCACAGCAAGGAAGTAAAAGCCATCAATGAGCGCATGAATAAAGCTGCGGTATCGGCCTTATCTGATGTTGATTTGGTGCTATTTGTGGTGGATGGCTTGCAGTGGCGCGAAGATGATCTATTGACGCTAGAGAAATTGTCAGCGACCAATCTGCCCGTCGTGCTGGTTATCAATAAATCCGACACTGTCAAAGACAAAACACAGATGCTGCCATTGATCGAAGGATTTAGTGAGAGTTTTGATTTTGCAGATATTGTGCCGGTGTCAGCATTACGCGGGCATAATTTGGACAGATTAAAAGAAGTGATCGGGCAGTTTTTGCCGGTGCGTCCGCCGATTTTTGACCCTGAGCAGATCACCGATCGTTCCGAGCGCTTCTTGGCAAGTGAAATTATCCGCGAGAAAATCATGCGTGCATCAGGCGATGAAGTGCCGTATGATTTGACTGTACAAATCGACACCTTTAAAGACGAACCCGCGCACAAAGATCCCGAGACGGGCAAATGGCGTAAAGCAGTGACTTTCATCGATGCGACCATCTTTGTCGAACGTGCAGGTCAAAAAACCATCATCATTGGCGATAAAGGCTCAAGAATTAAACAGGTCGGCATTGATGCACGCAAGGACATGGAGGCGCTATTTGACCGCAAGATTATGCTGACGCTTTGGGTAAAAGTCAAAAAAGGCTGGTCCGATGATGAGCGCGCCTTGACGAGCTTGGGGTATTAATTCTCTTGCGCCAACAACCACTGACAGGTTATATTCTGCACGCCAGAGCTTATCAAGAAAAACGCGCAATTTATCAATTTTTTAGTAGCGAGTTTGGTGTGGTGAGCGGTGTGGGTACGCGAGGCATGCCGTCTTTTGTGCCGGTGACCCTATTCGCCACAGGCAAGAATGCGCTGAAATCTTTCACCCAAATACAGCCATCGCCAGAAGTTAGCCTTACGCCCATCATGGGTCAGACTCAGTATGCGCTACTCTACATGAATGAGGTGTTGTCTCGACTGCTGGTGCCTGAGAGTCCTTGCGAGGTGCTTTGGCAGGTTTATCATGATGAGATCATGCAGCTTCGAAAGCTTGGTATGATTGAAGCTTGTGATTCTCTTAGTGATCTAAAACAGGCGCTCAGACGGTTCGAGAGGGCGTTATTTGATGAATTGGGTGTGAGTCTTGATTTTGAGTGTGATGGTTTGGGTGAGAGTATCGACACCGATGGTTATTATCGTTTCGTGCCTGAAGTTGGCTTTGTGACAATTGGATCGACATTGATTAATGAAGCCAACGATGAAGGTAAAAAATTAAGCCGAGTATCATACCTAGGTTCAGATCTATTAGAGATGGCGCGTGCGCAGAGTAATCAGGATTTGTATGTCAAGCATCTACAATCGTTTAGTCAGTTACAGCGTGATGTGATGGACTATCTATTAGAATATAAGCCGCTGCACAGTCGTAACTTATGGCGACAAAGCTTGCAATATCAGTCTGTATAATTTGATTTAAAAGGAAAAACTATGTCTAAGCCACTGCTTGGGGTGAATATCGATCATGTAGCGACACTAAGAAATGCACGCGGCGTACATTATCCTTGCCCGATCGAGGCGGCGCTCAGCTGCGAGCAGGCGGGTGCGGACGGCATCACGCTGCATTTGCGTGAAGATCGCCGCCACATTAAGGATGTAGATGTCTATGCGATGAAAGATAAGCTTAAAACCCGCATGAATCTGGAGATGGCTGTCACGGATGAGATGCTTGCCATCGCTCTTGATGTTAAGCCTGCTTGGGTCTGTCTGGTTCCCGAAAAGCGCCAAGAAGTGACCACAGAAGGCGGGCTTGATGTAACTAACTTGCCACAGCTACCTCAATTCATCAAAAAACTACAATCAGCGGGTATTTTAGTGTCATTATTTATCGACCCTGATGTGCATCAGATTGACGCCGCCATATCATGCGGCGCCGACGCGATTGAACTTCACACAGGTGCGTACGCACATGCAGATTTGGATAAGGATGTGCAGACGCTTAACCGCGAATTAGACCGTATTCGCGAAGCGGTGGCGTATACTAAGTCAAAAACGGATAACATGCTTATTAATGCAGGACATGGATTAACCAGAGATAATGTCGCAAATATCGCTCAGATAGACGGCATCCATGAGCTGAACATCGGCCATTCCATTATTGCAGATGCCGTATTTATGGGGATTGAACGAGCAGTCAAAGAAATGCGAGCCGCATTTGTGGTGTAATTGACAAAATTGTAAGCAAATGTGTTATAATAACACCGTGAGTTCCGCTTAATCTTGAATAATAAGCGTTTGAGTTTCTATTCATGATTAAGCGGCGATTTGTAAAAAATCAATATCTTTATGTAACATTGTGTAGCTATTGCAAAAAAAAGGCTTGTAAAATCCTTAAAATGCCGTTAAGCTACCCATATCTATCAGAAACAAATATTGCCTTACTGCGGTAAATTATGGTTGGCAGAGGCGATTAGTTAATGGTAGAATATGACATGGTAATGTTGTGTTACGCATTCTGAAAAACCAACCGTTCCTTTGGAGGAATTTATGAAACTAAATAAAATCGCTCTAGCAGTACTTGCTACTGCAGCGACCGCTGCTTCTGCTGGTGTAACTGTAAGCCCAGTACTACTAGGCTACCACTATAATGATGAAGCGCATGACAAGCAACGAGAAGTATTACGCACTGGCAAGCAATTAAACCCAGATCATCAAGTAAAAGATGGTGTTGCTCTTGATAGCGATCTGTGGATTGGTGCAGGTCTTGGTGTAGAACTTACCCCATCTACCCAATTACAAGTAGAATATGCTGTTTCTAACAGCGACGCAAAAGCTTCTGATCGCTCATTCAATCTAGACGCTGCTAATCGTTTTGACTCTGAGCAACAAACCATCAGCGGTAACTTCCTAATCGGTACTGAGCAGTTCACTGGCTACAATGCTAACAGCAAGTTCAAGCCTTATGTATTGATCGGTGCTGGTCAACAAAAAACTAAAATTGAAAACCAAGCAGCCTATGAAGCAGATAATGCTAATGCACCATATGGCAAAATTGCTAAAGATCAGAAAGTGACTGCTGGTACAGAAGTAACGACCTCAAAAGACACCATTGGCAACATTGGTTTGGGTGCTCGCTACCTAGTAAATGATGCACTAGCACTGCGTGGTGAAGTTCGTGCAATCCACAACTTCGACAATAAATGGTGGGAAGGTCTAGCCCTAGCAGGTCTGGAAGTAACTCTGGGTGGTCGTCTAGCGCCAGCAGTTCCTGTAGCTCCTGTAGCGGAAGTTGCTGAACCTGTAGTTGTTGTTGAACCTGTAGTTGTTATTGAACCTGTAGTTGTTGAAGACAATATCGTTGACAGCGACAATGACGGTGTTCCTGATCATCTAGACGCTTGCCCAGGCACTCCTACAAACGTAGTTGTTGATGCACGTGGCTGCCCAGTACAGGTTAACGTAAACGAAGAACTACGTCGTGAACTGCGTGTATTCTTTGATCGTGACAAGTCTGCTATCAAACCACAATTCCGTGAAGAAGTAGCGAAAGTTGCACAATCTATGAGAGAATTCCCGAACGCGACTGCTGTAATTGAAGGTCACGCATCTAAAGACAGCAATCGTTCAAGTGCTAAATACAACCAACGTCTATCTGAAGCACGTGCAAACGCTGTTAAGTTAATGCTATCTAACGAGTTCGGCATTGCTCCTAACCGTCTAAACGCTGTTGGTTATGGCTTTGATCGTCCAATCGCGCCTAACACTACTGACGAAGGTCGTGCGCTTAACCGTCGTGTAATCGCGGTTATCTCTGGCAACAGAACTTCTACTGTAGAACAAACTAAAGACATGGTTGTACAATAATCAGCCCTTTAGTAAGTAGTAAAAAAAAGAACCGTCAATTGGCGGTTCTTTTTATTTGTGCTTGCTTTTACTATAGTGTGAATTATGCTATAATAAACGGTTGCTTTTATTTCATATCAGTAAATAAGAGCTATCCAAGAGTATCCTCTTTCATTTAATTTTGCTAATCAGCAACCCTATTAAAAACGAGTATTTATGGCAAACGACATTAAGCATTTGCGCAATATCGCAATTATTGCTCACGTTGACCACGGTAAAACCACCCTAGTTGATAAACTATTACAACAATCTGGCGCGCTTGGCGAGCGTTCAGGTGAGATTGAGCGTGTGATGGACTCTAACGCACTCGAAAGCGAGCGCGGCATCACCATTTTGGCAAAAAACACTGCTATTAAATGGCTGGACAAACGTACCAATACAGAATATCGTATCAACATCGTCGATACCCCGGGACACGCCGACTTCGGTGGTGAGGTTGAGCGTGTTATGTCGATGGTAGACTGCGTTCTACTGCTGGTGGATTCTCAAGAAGGCCCAATGCCACAAACGCGCTTCGTAACTCAAAAAGCATTCGCGCGTGGTCTTAAGCCCATTGTCATCATTAACAAAATCGACAAACCTGCAGCACGTGCTGACTGGGTAATTGATCAAGTTTTTGATCTATTTGACAGCTTAGAAGCGACTGATGAACAGCTTGATTTCCCGATTGTATATGCGTCAGGTATTAATGGCATCGCTGGTCTTGAACCTGATGATCTTGCATCTGACATGACGCCACTATTTGAGACTATTGTAGACATCGTTGAGCCACCAAAGGTTGACGTTGATGGTCCATTCCAAATGCAAATCTCAAGCTTGGATTATAACAGCTTTGTTGGTGTGATCGGTGTTGGTCGTATTCAGCGTGGTTCAATCAAGACGAACACACCTGTGACTGTGATTGACAAAGACGGCAATAAGCGTAATGGTCGTATCCTAAAAATCATGGGCTATCACGGCCTTGAGCGTGTAGATGTGGATTCTGCACAAGCAGGTGACATCGTGTGTGTGACCGGTCTTGATAATCTAAACATCTCAGATACCATCTGCGATCCTGCCAATGTTGAAGCTCTGCCTGCTTTGTCAGTAGATGAACCAACAGTTTCGATGACTTTCCAAGTTAATGATTCACCGTTTGCAGGCAAAGAAGGTAAATTCGTCACATCGCGTAACATTCGTGAACGTCTGGATCGTGAATTGATCCATAACGTGGCGCTTCGTGTTGAAGATACTGACAGTCCTGAGAAATTTAAAGTGTCAGGTCGTGGTGAGCTACACCTGTCAGTATTGATTGAGAACATGCGCCGTGAAGGCTTTGAACTTGGTGTGTCTCGTCCTCAAGTCATCATGAAAGAGATTGATGGTGTGATGAGCGAACCTTATGAGAATGTGACTTTTGACGTAGAAGAGCAGCACCAAGGCGCAGTCATGCAAGAGATGGGCGAGCGCAAAGGTGAGCTGACTAATATGGAAGTTGATGGCAAAGGCCGTATCCGTATTGAGGCGACCGTACCATCACGCGGCCTAATTGGCTTCCGTTCGGCATTCTTGACCATGACGTCAGGTACTGGCATCATGACATCAAGCTTTTCGCATTATGGACCTGCCAAAGAAGGTTCGGTGGCAAAACGTCAAAATGGTGTTCTGATCTCTATGGTGACAGGCACTTGCTTGGGTTATGCGCTATTTAGCTTGCAAGAACGTGGCCGTCTATTCGCTAAGCCACAGCTTGAAGTTTATGAAGGCATGATCGTAGGTATCAACTCGCGTTCTGATGACATGGTAGTTAACCCAACCAAAGCCAAGCAGCTAACGAACATTCGTGCTTCTGGCTCTGACGATGCCATCATCCTAACTCCCGCGCTAGAATACACGCTAGAGCAAGCGCTTGAATTTATCGAAGATGATGAACTGGTTGAAGTAACACCAAAATCAATCCGTATCCGTAAGCGTTATTTGACAGAGAATGAGCGTAAGCGTTTCGGTCGTAAAAAAGATTGATAGTCATTTACAATATTTAACAATAATAGCATACAAAAAACATTTTTTTGCTGCGACTATTGTTATAATAGGGCTAAAGTATCTGTCAATATAATTAATACAGACCTAATTTAGGTCTGTATTTTTATAGTTTATTCAAAATAGAGATTCCCTCATGGGTATGATTTAAGAATTTAAAGAATTTGCCCTAAAAGTCAACGTGATCGACCTAGCAGTGGGTGTGATCATTGGTGCTGCTTTTGGTAAAATCACCACTTCATTCGTTGAAGATATCACCATGCCAATCGTTGCATTCATCGTTGGTGATGACATTGATTTCAAAAATATGTTCGTTCTATTCGGCGATGTACCAGCAGGCGTACCGATGACTTATGATGCACTTAAAGAGGCGGGCGCGCCAATGCTTGCTTACGGTAGCTTCTTAACAGTGGTTATTAATTCATCATCCTAGCATTCATCATCTTTATGAGGGTTAAAGGCATGAATAAGATGCGCCGTAACTCAGAAGAAGAGGTGGCACCTGAAGAAACGTCAGAAGAAGTGGTATTACTTCGTGAAATCAGCGCAAAGCTGGGCGAACGTAAGTAACCAGCTTTAGGTAATAAAAAACACCTTTCTAAAAGTTGTTTTTTATTACCTAAAGCTTGCCTTTTGGTAAAAATATTATATAATAGCAAACGTTATTAAATTTTATAACATTCTATCCATAGAGAGTAATCATGAAGAAACTAGTATTCTTAGGTGTATTTGCCGCATTAAGCACAGGTTGCGCTACTCAAACGTACCTACTATCCAATCAATCCCAGGCTACACCAAGTGTTGATAAGGCTCAGACTTTCTTTGTTAGCGGGTTGGCTCAGCAGCGAGAAATTAACGCAGCTGAAGTTTGTAATGGCGCGAACAATGTTGCTAAGGTTGAAACTCAGCACAGTTTCCTAAATGGCGTTCTAGGCACGATTAGCTCGGGCATCTATACTCCGCGCCAAGTACGCATTTATTGCAAATAAACAATCATTAAGGAATATCAATGAAACACATTATCGCTTGCCTTGGCTTGTTTGCTCTAACTGGCTGTGCTACCCAAACTGCATTTATCCAAAATGGCGCAAAAGTAGAACCTACTTTCAGTAAGTCACAGAGTTTTTATATCTCAGGCATTGGTCAAGAAAAGACCGTTAATGCTGCAGAGGTTTGTGGTGCTGCTGATAAGGTTGCTAAAGTTCAAAGCTTACAAAAACCAAAAGACATTGGTTTAACAGTACTAACTTTGGGTATCTACACGCCACACACTGCTGAAGTTTTCTGCAAATAAAGCGTGAACAAAATAAAAAACACCTTTTTTAAGGTGTTTTTTATGTGAAATTTAAATTAAATGGGCTGGCAATTGGGGCAGTAGACACTAGCCCGTCCGCCGATTTTTTGATTTTCAAGAATGGTGCCGCAGATAGTGCAGGGCTTACCATGATTGCCATACGCCAGCAGAGTCTGCTGAAAATAGCCTGTTTTACCATTGCCCACTGTGAAGTCGCGTAAGGTTGAACCGCCTTTTTCGATGGCTTTGGCTAGAATGTTTTTGATGTGATTTACAAGCTGTTCGATTTGGATTTCATCCAGTTGATTGGCAGGTTTTGCTGGGTGAATCCCTGATAAAAATAAGCTCTCGGCAGCATAGATATTGCCCACACCAACGACGACTGCCTGATCCATGATGAGGGTCTTGATGGGCTTGGTGATGGGTTTGGACTTCTTGCCACGGCGTTGAATATGCCCATATAGATAGGCAGCATTGAAAGTCTCATCAAGAGGCTCAACACCCAGATGATTCAAAAATCGATCGCGCGCATTGTCTTTATCATCGATATGATCGTCATTATCTGCCCACAGAATGATGCCAAAGCGTCTGGGGTCGTGATAGTGTAGAGCAATATCACCAAAGCATATGATGAGATGGTCGTGCTTTCTAGGCTCAAGCTCATCATTAATAGGATGCTGCTGGAGGCTGCCTGACATGCCAAGATGTACCATGAGCACCTTTCGGCTGTTGTCTGTTTCGTGATAAAAATGCAACAGCAGATATTTGGCGCGGCGTTCTAATTTATCTAGGCAAAATCCCACCAAGCTATCCAAGTCATTCGGCATCATGTAGCGAAGTTTTGGCTGATAGACGTGAACATTAGTCACGGCATGATTCAGTAGGGGTTCTAGGCTTTTTTTGGTAGTTTCAACTTCGGGTAATTCAGGCATAAGCTTCTTAGTTGGTGCTGCGTCTGGCGTGTAGAACGTCTGGCTGCTGTTCGATTTTGGCAAGGAGGCGTGATAAGTGAGCCAGTCCCGCCACCTCAACATAAAACTTCATATGACTGACTGATTCGTCAGTGCTGACGGTCTCGGCGCGATGGATGTTCACTTTTTCTTTGTCGATGATATTGACGAGATCTCTTAGAAGACCGCGGCGGTTATTGGCCTCGACATGAATTGTGACGGGTTGATAACGGCCAAAACTTTCCTGCCAGTTAGCACTCACTTGACGCTCTGGCTCGCGCTCGATCAGTCGCAGATATTCTGGGCACTTGGCGTTATGAATGCTAACGCCATGCGATAGCGTGACGAAGCCAGCAATTGGCTCACCATGCACAGGCGTGCAGCAGCCCGCCAGATGGATCTCGACATTATCAAAACCATCCAGATCAATTTGATATTTATTGGGGCGAGAAGGCGTCTTAATCTCAATGCTTTCTTCATCAACCGGCGGCGTACCTAGGTTTAGCTTATTGCTGATTTTGCCGACCAGTTGCAGCACACCGACATCACCCATGACCAAAGACAAAAATAGTTCATCTTCGTTCTTGGTGTTAAACTCTTCTAGATGGTCATTGATATTGACTTGGTTTGGGCTGATGGAGAGTCTGTCCAGCTCGCGAAAGAACATGCCTCGACCCATCTCGATGTTTTTATCACGGTCTTGTTTGTTAAACCATTGGCGTAATTTTGATTTGGCACGGTTAGTGTGAATATAGCCCAGCGATGACACGAGCCAATCGCGATTAGGTTCGCGATTCGACTTAGTGATGATTTCAACTTGATCGCCTGTCTTGGGTTGGTGAGTAAGCGGCACATAGCGACCATTGACGCGCGCGCCTTGAGCTTGGTTGCCAACTTCGGTGTGCACATAATAAGCAAAGTCCAGCACCGTTGCGCCCTTTGGTAGCTCAGTAATATCGCCATCACGGCTGAACACATAAATGCGTTCTGCATTGTCTAGATCAAGATCGTCTTCGGCTTCTGCGCCATTCTCGGGCTTATCATTGGCGAGCAATTGACGTAGTGAACTGATTTTTTGGGTAAGGTAGTCGTCTTTTTTGGCTTTTAGACCTTCTTTGTAATTGACGTGCGCTGCCTTGCCAAGCTCGGCCTCAAAGTGCATGTCAAAGGTGCGAATCTGCACTTCTAGCGTGCGGTGATTGGCGATGACGGCGGTGTGCAGTGATTTATAGCCATTGGGCTTAGGGTTGGTGATGTAATCATCGAACTGCTCTGGTATGTGCCGCCAAAGTCCATGCACGATGCCAAGCGTGTAGTAACATTGCGCATTGCTGTTCACTAAAACGCGCAGCGCACGGATGTCATACAACTGATCAAAAGACAGATTTTTCTTTTTCATCTTACGCCAGATGGAGTAGATGTGCTTGACGCGGCCAGATACTTCTGCGTCGATGCCTGCTTTTGCCAGTGCTTGGCTTAGGTCTTCTTTGACGATGTCAATATAGGCTTCACGCTCGCTGCGCTTCTCTGAGAGTAGACTTGCGATTTTTTTGTATTCATCGGGGGCAAGGTAGCGAAACGCAAGGTCTTCTAATTCCCATTTTAATTGGGCGATGGACAGGCGGTGCGCCAGCGGTGCGTAGATGGTCATCACTTCGCGAGCGACGCGTTTTTGGCGGTCGGGCGGGGCGAATGACAGCTCGCGCATGGCAAAGGTGCGCTCGGCAAGCTTGATAAGTACCGCTCGCACATCGTTGGTCGTGCTGATGAGCATGCTGTAAATGGTGGAGAGCTGATCGCGTTGTTCGCTTTCAAAGTAGTCTTCTAGGCGCTTATTCCCTTCGATGCTCTCTGAGAGTCGCCCCATGGCAAGCGTATCTTCAACCAGATGTGCGATGTCTTCACCAAAATTATTCTTGATGGTATCAACGCTAACCACTTCGCGGCGCGCCGTACGATACAGCATGGCGGCGACCAAGGCATTCTCGTCCTGGAATAAATAAGCCAAAATATCCGCCATGCCAATCCCTGTGGCATAAGCACCTGAGCGGCTGACGTGGGGTTTGTTGGAATGGACTTTGACAAATTCACACGCGCGGCGCAGTAGGGGTAGATCATCCTTGCCAATGCGAGCCGCAACACTCTCAAGCCATGTCTCGACATCGATGTCTGACTCGCTGATGCTGGCAGGAGATCGGCTTTGATTGGAATAATCAAGCGTGGTGGTAAGCTTGGGGTTATTAAGCTGAGCCTTAAAATCGGGGTGAAGCTCCTTGGCGACCATGCTGGCTGCCAAAGTTGCGCTGTCGGTGTCGCTGTTCGCCCCGCCCAAAAGCGGTAAGCCTTCACGAATTTGTACCACGAGATTTCCTTTTTCCCTAGGTTATTATCATCTGCTGAAAGTATCGGATATTATGGCATTTTCTGCGTGTTTTTTAAAGCAAAATCACCAAAATCCTTTTGTCTTGATGGTAAAAATATTTTAAAAAATTTACCTTGGTGATTGCTCGTTATTGTGTTATAATCTTGAGCTTACTATCTTGTAGGCTAATCTTGCCAAAAAGATACTTACTAAGATGACATCGCATTTTTGATTTGAGTTGTATATGCGTGTTTGGACAATTAATTGTCAGAAAAACACACTTTATCTGTGCCGTGTGGCAGACTTCCTTTCCTAAGCCGCGATGATTTTGAGGGCGACTTGCCCATTTTTTCACCCCGACAAAATGCCAAAACGTTCAGCCTTAAACTCGCCAGTTATTTGGCGGCTTGTGTTTTTTCTCATCTCGTGGTCTTAATGATAAAAAGGTAAATTATGACTCATCATATCGATGCCGCCATCCAAGACGATGCGCAGCCAAGCCACTGTGCTGCCACAGAAAATGACACCGCCAATAGCGATGCCATCACTTTTGAAGATTTAAAGCTAAACAAACCCATCCTAAAAGCCCTAACCAAAAGCGGCTATACCAATCCAACGCCCATCCAAGCAGGCGCAATTCCGCATGCGTTAGACGGTCGCGATCTATTGTTATCCGCTCAAACAGGTTCGGGTAAGACAGCAGCGTTCGTGTTGCCGATCTTGGACAAATTAAGCCGTGAAGAACGCCTAGAGAAGAACATTTATGCGCTTATCCTAACGCCAACGCGCGAACTTGCTCAGCAGGTGCATGACAGCGTGCGCGGCTATGGTGCGAATGTGCGTGGTCTTTATAGCATTCCTCTGGTGGGTGGCGCGCCTTATAGTGGGCAGATTCGCGCACTAAGAAAGGGCGTGCAGATTGTCATCGCAACCCCTGGCCGTCTGATCGACCACATGAATGAAGGTCGTGTCGATCTATCGAAACTGGACGTATTGGTTCTAGACGAAGCGGATCGCATGCTTGACATGGGTTTTGCTGATGACATCAAAACCATCCTAGAAAATGCACCACAAACTCGTCAGACGGTCATGTCTTCTGCGACGTGGGACGGTGCGGTCGGTAAAATCGCTGAGAGCTTTACCGTTAATCCTGAGCGTGTGTCTATCAAGGTTGAGAGTGCGCACATTGAAGAATCTGTGTATTTTTGTGATGATTTCCATCACAAAAACAAGATCCTACTTGAACTACTTAACGACCAAGACATCAATCAAGCAGTGATCTTTACCGCCACCAAGCGCAGCACCGAGCAGCTGACCGAGACGCTGACCGATGCAGGTCTAAAGGCGCGTTATCTGCATGGCGATCTGCCACAAGGTAAGCGCAATCGCATCATCAGTGATGTCAAAAACGGTAAATGCGACTTTTTGATCGCAACTGACGTGGCAGCGCGTGGTATTGATATTTCTGCGATTAGCCATGTTGTAAACTACGACTTACCGCGCCAAGTTGAAGATTATGTGCATCGCATCGGACGCTGTGGTCGCGCTGGCCGTACGGGTGTGGCGATGAATCTGTGTAGTTTTGATGATCGTGGGCAACTACGTAACATCAATCGCTACCTAAAGCGCAACATGAGCGAGGCGGTGGTCGAAGGTCTAGAGCCAAAACGCGCGCCATTCGAGCAAGAAGAACGCCGCAAAAAAGGCGGTAGAGACGGTCGCGGTCGTCAAGATCGCCGCGAAGGGCGTCGCCGCTTTGAGCGTCGTGATGACCGTGGATTTGGCGCTCGTGCTGAGCGCTCAGAGCGTCGTTTCGACGATAAGCCGCGCTATAATGAACGTCGTGATGATCGCTTTGATCGTCGTGATCGCCATGCTGATGCTGGTTTTGAGCGTCGTGGCGAGCGCAATTATAATGATCATCGTGAGCGCCGCTTTGATGATAAACCGCGTTTTGAGCGTGAACCTTATCGTGTTGAACGCCGCTTCGATGAAGAGCTTGGTTACTATCGTAATGACCGCCCAGAGCGCCAAGGTGGCGAACGTCGTTATGGCGATCGCCAAGATCGTGGCTATGGCGAATATCGTCCGCGTGAGCAGCGCAGCTTCGATCGTCGTGATGATAGAGCTGACAGACCGCGCTTCGACCGTGAATCACGTAGGGGCTATGATGCAACGCGTCACGATCGCCGTGATGATCGCCAAGGTGATCGCAGTCGCCGTGAATTTGGTGGTGGCCGCACTGAGCGCCAGTTCGATAAGCCAAAATTCGACAAAACTGACAAGCCACGCGGCTACAAGAAACCTAAGCCAGTTGAAGAAGTATTCTTCGCCAAGCGTCAAGCAAAAAAAGAAAAACGTCGTTTTGGTGAGATTGACTGATTCATTTAAAAACACGCCTTTGGGCGTGTTTTTTGTGATGATAAAAAAGACCGTCCAGCTTGGCGGTCTAATTAACGCTGTAAATAAAGGATTATTCTGTCACGTTGTAGATCTTGCAGATGACACGCTTAAAGTAAGCAAAGGCATCATCAGCAACTTTCATCGTGGCTGCACGATCTTCATCTGTGAGCGGTAGCTCATCGATCTTGGCTTTGGTGTCGCGCCAGTGCGGCATACGACCATCGGCGTGTGACGCCAGATGAGATGCACCAAAGTCGTCTTTTTAGATCGATTTTACCTGATTCTTTATACAAAATTGCAGCGCCGACATTAGAGCCTTCGACGCAATATAGCCATCCGATGGCTTCGCTGCCTGTGATGACAGAGGTTTCTACATCTTTGCCATAGGGTTCAACCTCCAAGTCTTTCATGTCGGATTTTACGCGGTCAAGGCGAGCAAGATCTGTCAGACCATCAAACTGACCTGCCAATTGAGCGTCTTGATAGATGGGGTTCACGGTGCTGTGAAATTCGTATTGTGCTTGTAGGAACTTGCGATAGTTGTCATGGCTAGCGAATGGATTCATGCTCATGAGCAGATAATCCACCGCATCATGTGTGGGACTTCGGTTAGGGTAAGTTGGCTCATATTTCACCTGTTTTTATGATAAAAGCGGTCAAACCGCAGAAAAACTGTCCAAAAAATCGCAAAATTGACTTATTGTTTAAAAATAAAGATAATCGTTTCTATTAAATGCGATACTTTGTGCTATCATAAGTAGTATTAATTTGATTGTTGACAATCATTAATAAAATCAGTACTCATGACACAACGATCTGGGATCTAATGGTGTTACAATATCCCCATAATTATAGGCTATTGCTGATAATGTTCAAATAAAATTGGTACTTATTTTCATTTAGATTGTTAATACATGCAAGATTCGTTCGATAACCCGTCATCTGACACCAAAAAACACACCGTACACGCCAATAGGCTGGTTCGTTGGGTGTTCTTTTTGCTTGGATTTGCTTTTGTGGGATTGGCGATTTTGGGCGCGGTATTGCCTGGCATGCCAACGACAGTATTTATCTTGCTTGCGGGGTATTGCTGGGCGAAGAGTTCGGAGAGGTTCTACGGCTGGCTCATGCACCATAAGATCTTCGGAAAGATGCTAAGAGACTGGGAAGAACGTCGTGCGATGCCACGCTTTGCCAAGTATCTGGCATGGAGCATGATGACGGCGTCGTGTGTGTTTATGTATTTTAAATTACCACCTGACAAGATGTGGGTCACTATCCTAACAGCGGCAATCTGCGCCGTAACGGCGATATGGATGGCAAGATTGCCCGATGCGTGATGTTTTGCTAATTTGGCTAGAATGAATAATAAATAAAAATATCCGCGACATGGCGGATATTTTTTATGTGTGGATACAGATTACAGCTGTTTTGTGCCAAAAATCTTATCACCAGCATCGCCCAGACCTGGGATGATGTAGCCGTTCTCATTAAGGTGGCTGTCTAGGGCGGCGGTGTAAATTTTAACATCCGGATGCGCTTCATTGACCAAGCGAACACCTTCGGGCGCAGCGACCAGCACCAATGCTTTGATGTTCGTGCAGCCGTGTTTTTTTAGCATGTCGATCGTGGCGATCATACTGCCGCCAGTGGCAAGCATTGGGTCTAGGATAAGAGCAGGGCGTTTGTCGATGTCGCTGACAAACTTTTCAAAAAAAGGCACAGGCTCAAGCGTCTCTTCGTCGCGCTGTAGTCCGACCACAGAGATTTTTGCGGTAGGTAAAAGGTCGAGCACGCCATCTAGCATACCAATGCCAGCGCGCAGAATCGGCACTAAGGTAACGGTTTTACCTTTAATCTGTTCGCCACCGATCTCGCCGCACCAGCCTTGTATCTTGAAAGTCTCAATTTCAAAATCGCGACTCGCTTCGTACGCCATGAGTCTGCCAAGCTCTTTGGTCAGAGTGCGGAATTTGTAGGTGCTGCACTCAGCGGCGCGCATGAGTGATAGCTTGTGACGAACCAGTGGGTGGTCGATGATGTGGACATTTAGGGTCATGAGTTTGCCTTATGATGGATAATTTTTAGGTTGCGTATGATAGCAAGTTTGTGTTTAATTTTAAAATAAATTTTATCAAATGGCGATACTTAATTGCGTACTGCTAAGTTTAGGCTTCAGGGAGCTTGAGATCGCCATCTTTGATCATGCCGCGGCTGCGCATGACTTTTGCAAATATGAGCGTTAAAATGGCAGGCAGCACGACATGAAACAGTGCGATCAGCCCAATCGTATAAATGCTAACCCCCATGGCATCGAGCGTGCCAACCTGACCAACCAGACCTGATGTGCCCATGCCTGCACCGATGGGAATGTTTGTCATGCCAAAGATGACCGTGGCAAAAGGTGCCAAAACCGCCCCTGCCAGGGTGGGCGGTAGCCAGACTTTAGGGTTTTTTAGGATGTTTGGCATCTGCAACATACTGGTGCCAAGCCCTTGAGCGACCACGCCTGAGATGCCGTTATCACGATAGCTCATCACGGCAAAGCCAATCATTTGTGCTGCGCATCCCACCGTCGCCGCACCTGCTGACAGCCCTGACAGCCCTAGACTGATGGCAATCGCAGCACTAGAGATGGGCAAAGTTAGAAGCGCTCCCATCGTGATCGCAATGATGATACTCATTAGGATGGGTGATAATTCCATCGCCCATCCGATGAACTGCCCTAGGCTGGTCATCAGGCTTGCGATGGCGGGTGCGATGGCGTACGCTGCGCCCATGCCTGCACATAATGTAATGGCAGGCGTGATGATGATATCAACGGGTGTAGTCTTATGGACGAATTTACCAAGCTCTGCACCGATCACACTCGCCACCAGCGCGCCCACCACGCCGCCAAGCTCTGCACCAACCAGACCAGTTGCCACGCTAGAAAACAGCACCAAAGGCGGTGCCTTTAGCCCAAATGCCACACCCGCGCCGATCGCCGCACCCACTGCCGCCTGAGCATGACCACCTGCCGTGACTAAGGGTGAGAAGTGCGTCCATGTGCCGATGTTTTTTAGGATAAGACCAATAATGAGCGAGCTAAATAGGCCCAGTGCCATGCCATTTAAGGCGTCAATGCCGTAGCGCTGCCATGAGAATACGATGTTTTGTCTATTAAGATAGGCTTTTAACATGAGTGTTCCTTTGATGTCAAACCACAGTTGATGACCTACCACAAAATCAACAGTCAGATAATTACCATAAAAAATTGGCGTGCTTTGAAATCGCCACACACCAATCTTAAATTTGATACACTATATCATAAATCTTGGGGATCTGTTATGCCTTCTTGGTCGGACGTGCCCAGCTGTCGATGGTGCTTTGCTTGCTGCGAGCTAAAGTTAGCTTATCATCAGGCGTATCTTTGGTAATCACAGACCCCGCCCCAATCGTGGCATTTGCTCCAATCTTGACAGGGGCGACCAGCGAGCTATTGCTACCCACAAAGGCATTATCACCAATGTGCGTTTTAAATTTATTCACGCCGTCATAATTACAAGTAATTACCCCTGCCCCAATATTAACATCATGCCCCACATCAGCATCGCCAATATAGCTTAGATGACTTACTTTCGCCCCTTGGTTTAATGTAGATTTTTTGATTTCTACAAAATTGCCAATTTTGACTTTATCTTTAATATCCGCTTTTGGGCGAATATGGGCAAAAGGACCGATGGCAACATCCGCCCCAATGGTGCTATCATCAAGCACGCAATTTGGCTTAATGTGGGTATTATTACCAACTGTGCAATTGGAGATGACATTGCCCGCATCAATTTGTACATTATCGCCCAATACCACATCGCCCATAAATACGGTGTTAATATCAATAAACACATCGCTACCGCATTTTAATGTACCACGAATATCCACACGATTGGGGTCGGCAAATTGCACGCCATTTAATTGTAACTCGTGAATCAGATGAGCTTGATAAGTGCGTTCTAAATTGGCAAGTTGAATGCGGTCATTCACGCCGTCTATTTCAAATTCGAACGTTGGGCTAATGGTGTTAATCTCAATATTATCCGCCACCGCCATTTTAATAATATCGGTCAGATAATATTCGCCTTGGGCGTTGTTATTATCGAGCTTTGGCAAATATTTATGCAATAGTGCATTATCCACGCAATAAATACCGCTATTAATTTCTTTAATTTGTCTTTGGGCGGCGGTGGCGTCTTTTTGTTCGACAATGGCGATGACTTTATCATCTTGACGGACAATTCGCCCAAGCCCAAAAGGATTGTCCACACTCATTGTCAGCATGCTAATGCCATGCGTGTTTTGTTCAATAAGATTTTGCAGAGCATCCAATCTTGTCAATGGCACATCGCCATACAAAATTAGGCTTTTGCCGTCTTTTGGCAAATGGGGCAATGCCATTTGCACCGCATGACCTGTACCGAGCTGTTCGGCTTGCTCCGCCCATATTAAATCGCTGTCGGTAATCTCATCTTTGACCATTTGACCGTTATAACCATAAATCAAAATGGTATTATCAGCATTTAATGCACGGCAAGTATCTAATACATGGCGAAGTAGTGGTTTGCCCGCTAAGGTTTGTAATACTTTTGGCTTAACCGACTTCATGCGAGTGCCTTTGCCACCTGCTAAAATGATGATATTTAACATGAGATTTCCAATGTGAATGATGAATAAAATTGGTGTATTTTAGCATATTCGTCGCAGGCGTTTAAGAGGGTGTGTTAAGATTGGTTAAAAATGGTTGGTGGATTGAGGTGGTGCGTCATGCTGTTAGTCATTGATCAAAACTCATCATAATCATAAAAAATAGTCAATTATCCGATCGGTGAGTTATGATAAAATGAGCAAAATTTCACCACAAGCCTAATTTATAAGATCATGACCTACCCGCACAGCAGCGAAGAATACCCAACATCTCGACCGCCCAGCAACAAGCTTTTGGGCGGCAGTCATTTTGCGGCAGGGTATAGTGCTGAGCACGTCGCGGGCGGCGAGTTCGTGGTGGGGGCTGCGTTCGCTGCATGGGGTGCGTCTCCGTCGGCGGTATTGATGGGGCTGATCATCGGCAATCTGTTGGCGGTGCTCAGCTGGGCATGGGTGTGCAGTCCTGTTGCGGTGCGCGCCAGATTAACCTTATATGAATATTTGTCACGCATGGCTGGCGTGGGTTTTGTCAAGGTGTTTAACGTCGTTAATGGCATCATCTTTGCGGTGATTGCCGGTGGAATGCTAACCATCAGCGCGCAGGCATTACATGTTGCGCTGGGGCTACCTGCTCAGACGAACTGGTATTCTGACAGTCCTGCCTTCATTGGGATGGTTGCGCTAGTGGGCATGTTGGTGATGATGATTAGCACTTTGGGTTTTCATCGACTCACGACTGTCGCTCGTTATTTGTCGCCTTATCTATTGACGATATTCGTGGTGTGTGGTTTGGCGAGCTTGCCGCTGCTTTGGCAGATGGGCAGGGCAGAAGGTCTGGGATTTTGGCGGATTTTTGAGGTGTATATCTGGACGGGCAGAACACCTGATGGCAAAGAGCCTTTTAGTATCTGGCACATTGCAGCTTTTGCATGGGGGCTCAACCTTCCCCTGCATCTAGGCATGGGCGACATGAGCACGCTTAGATTTGCCAAAAAATGGCAGTATGGTTATCATTCAGCTTGGGCAACCTACGGCGGTCACTTCGTGGCGTGGGTAGGTGCAGGAATGCTGGGTGCGACCAGCGCACTACTGATGGGTGTACCGATTGGCAATCTAGATATTGGTGGTGTGGTGGTGCCAGTGCTTGGCGTGGCAGGCGTGACGGCCGTTGTGCTGGCATCCATCACGACAGCTGTCCCCAGCCTGTACCGAGCGACGCTGGCGTTCGATGGTGTGTGCCGAATTGGCTTTGTGAAGATGACAGTATTCTTGGGCACGATAACAACCATCATTGCTTGCTTTCCGCTGATATTCCTGCGCTGGCTGGACTTGATGGCGTATTTTAACATCATCATGGCGCCTGTAGGGGCGATGATTGCGGCGGAGCACTTTATCCTGCCAAGAGTTGGCATTCGTCCGCTATGGCGAGTTAAGAATCGCATCAATAAAAGCGCCATCATCACATGGTTGGCAGGGCTAATGCTGGCGGCTGGCTTATTAATGGGCGGTGTGCATTTGTTTTTTGTGTTTATACCGGTGTGGTTGGTGTGTGTCGCTCTGTATGCGGTGTGCGGTTATCATGAAGCTAAGAGGTATCGGCAGGACGCATCATTAGGGGCTTTGTATGAATCATCCTACGGGCATGATGGGATTACGCAGCAGACACGCCAAATCCAGTCTTTGTCAGGCAAGAAAACCTTATCAATAATTCTCTTCGCCATGCTGATCGCCTGCTTGCCACTATATGGCGATGACCCTGCGTCGATGCTTGGTATATTCCAGCTGCTGCTGATTGTGTTGACGGTGTTGTATTTCTCGGTAGTGGTGATTATTAATGGATGGCGATTGCTTAGGTAGCTTCGATCATAGCGCGATAGACATAATGACCAGCATAACCACCGCCGACATCACCCCTGCCAATATATCATCAATCAATATGCCAAATCCGCCAGAGACGTTTTTATCCACCCATTTAATCGGAAAAGGCTTAATAATATCAAAAAAACGAAATAAGATAAAAGGGATAATCAAAAATAAAATTAAACTTGGGTGCCAATATGCCAATCCGCTTTTATCATCCGGTATTCCTATCAACAACCAAACGCTTGGTAATAATGCAATCCACATTCCCACCCATTCATCAAAAACAATATGCGGATCATCGTGAGTATTCATTAAATCAGACGTTTTGCCACAAATATAACTGCCAATCAGACAGCCAATAATGGTAATTATCAAAAATCCCCAAAATCCCAATAAAAGCATGGGTAAAGCAATGATGGCTCCGCCCACCGTCCCCCAAGTACCAGCAGCTTTTTTGGGCAGACCAGAACCTAAGCCAATCCCTAGCCAATATACGCATCTTTCAAAGGCGGTGGCGGTGGGCGGATAGGGCGGACAAAGGTTTGATTTACGAATGTCGGGTTTGTGGTTTTGCATTCAAGTTACTCTTTGGTGCTGTGCAAATTTTTTTGTTCTCGCTGATTAAAAAATCCAATCTTATCAATCGGCTTATTCATTGCTTTTTTAAAGGCATTGTTGTTTAATAATTCTTGCAAAGTTGTGATATTAAGCGTGCGATTTTTGATATTAGAAATTTCCACCTTATGATAATTAACATCAATATGACGAGCAAAAGAAAACGGCGAAAAAGTATGTACCGCCAAATAATAGTCTTGCCCGTCTATCATATAGATATAAAAATTTGGTTTGCCGTCTGGGGCATATTGTGGGTCATAATATTCATCAATGGTTCGCCCCAAGCCTTTTTCTAACTCTTGTACGAAATCTTTCATGGATTTTATTGTTGCAGGTGCAGGCGGTTTATTGCCGTTAAAGAAACTTTGCTGTAATGGCGTGGCAATCTCCACATAAATGGGGTGTTTTGATTGATTAGCAAAAGGATAATGTCCCATTTTTTGATGATATTCATCAATCAATTTACCCCAATAAACCAAATGATTTAAACGAATAATATCAGCATTGGTCTGAAAGTCAACATAAGCACTTTTTTGAGCATCTGTCATCGCCTTTTGGGTGTTTTGAGCGATAGCGTTTATATTAAACAGGTTAAGAGATAATAATATTGTCAAAATAAATTTATTCATGATTAACGCCTTTTGATTGGCAAATATTTAATTAAAAATGCTCCCACCCTTTTACCAATAAATCCACTTCTTTTTTATTGCGCAAAAACACTAGCCCTTTATCCGCCACAATGTGCCCAATGGGATAAATTGGCATATCAGGATTTTGGGTTTTGAATAAATCAAGTTTAGCAGAAGGCATGGTAAAGCACAATTGATAGTCGTCTCCGCCATTGATTTGATGTTGCCATTTTTGGGCGTGGGGCAAGGCATCAAGCAGGGCATGGCTTGGTATGGCATCAAGGTCAATCACCGCCCCCACGCCACTTGCCCTCAAAATATGCCCCAAGTCCTGCCCCAGGCCGTCCGAGACGTCAATCATGCTGCTTGCAAAGCCGATGAGTCGCCCACCAAGTGCCACCTGTGGGGCAGGGTATTGCAGGGCTTGGTGTAAGTCGTGGGGCAGAGTGTCTGGCGGTCGGTTGGCGTGACCGTCCCCGTTCAAATCGTCCAAAATCCGATGCAACCCAAGGCTTGCAAGCCCCACCGTGCCACTCATGCACACCACATCACCCACGCACGCTCCTTGCCGTGTGATTGCTTGATTTGACGGAACAAAACCCAAAGCCGTAACCGAAATCGTCAAAACAGGCGAGCCTGTGGTATCACCCCCAATCAGCTCCACGCCAAAGGGCGTGCAAGCATCCGCCAAACCGTGTGCAAATGCCTTGCAAAAATCATCATTCGCCATAGCTTTTGGCAAGGATAATCCCACCAAAATGGCGTAAGGTGTCGCCCCCATGCTGGCAAGGTCGGACAGATTGACCGCCACCGCTTTATAGGCAATGGCGTGCGGGCAGGTCTCATGAACAAAATGCCGTCCTGCCACGAGCGTATCCACACAGCTGACAAGCTGGCTATTTGGCGGAATGTGGCTTATCGCACAGTCATCGCCAATGCCCAAAACGGTGCTTGGGTGGCGTGTAGTGGCGTGTTTAAAATGGGTGTAGATTAGGGAAAATTCGGACATGGTTATTTATTTGATGATTTTAAAAAAGGGCAGAATTATCCACCCTTTTAATTACTCGCTTTCTTTTTTGGCTTTTTTCTCAGCTTTGTTCGCTTGATATTCCAATTCTCGCACTTCTTTGGCATATCTGTCTAGGATGGCATTGATGAATTTATGTGCATCGGTTGCCCCAAAATGGGTGTTCAATTGCATGGCTTCATCCAGCACGACTTTATAAGGAATGTGCAGGCTGTGCTTAAGCTCATAAGCACCAATGAGCAAAATCGCCTTCTCAATGGTGTCTAATTTATCAAAACTGCGTTCAAGATAGCGGGTGATGTCCACGATGAGCTCACCTGCCTTCATCGGAATCTCACGCATCAGCTCGTGATAGTAGCCAAGATGTACGGTGTGCATGGCGTTCACGCTGCGAGTGCGCGCAACGATGGTGTGCGGTTCGTTACCGCCCAGGAGATCTCGCTGCTGAGTGGCGAAGCGATAATCGGTCATCAGCCATTCATAAAGCCCCTGCACGGCAAAACGACGTGCCTTACGAATGGCGGTATAACTGGTCTTATAGCCTGTTTCGTTAATGTCAAAAGATTGGTCAGAAGTCGGAGTATTCATGTCAAAGCCTTGTCATTGGGTAATTTATCATAACAAAAAATCGTGAAGATCTCATCTTTTTACGTTGTTGTGTGATAATGACCGATTATGCTGTTAAATAATAAAAGGGCAAATTGCGTAAATTTGCCCTAGAGTGTGAGGTCAAATTATAGCGCTTTTAGGACGCTTGCCATCTCGATGGCGGTCATGGCAGCTTCGTAGCCTTTATTGCCTGCCTTGGTGCCGGCACGCTCGATGGTCTGCTCGATGTTTTCGGTGGTTAAGATGCCGTTAATCACAGGGATGTCGTGATGTAGCGCCACGTGCGATAAGCCTTTGGCAGACTCGCTTGCCACGATATCAAAATGCGGTGTCGCACCACGAATGATCGCACCAAGTACCACGATCGCATCATATTTACCAGAAGTTGCCATGCGCTTGACGGTCAGTGGTAGCTCGAACGCACCTGGCACACGCACAACGGTGATGTTCTCGCCTTGTACACCGTGACGAAGTAGGGCGTCCAGCGCGCCTTCAACCAAGCTCTCTACTAAAAAACCATTAAAACGACCAACCGCGATACCAATGCGAAGACCTTGGTTCTGGTCAAGTGCGCCATCTAGATGGGTAACGGCTGATTTTTGGTTGGTGTAATTCATGTTCTCGCCTATTTTTATGAGTGAAAATCATCGTTTATTTTAGCATATTTTGCCATGGAGTGGGCGATTTTCATGCCAAATTGATGCGAAAATTACCAAATGAATTCTAATAGAATTACAGTCGTACAGGAATGCCTTGGGCTGCCATGAATTCTTTGGCCTCGCGTATCGTGTGATCACCGAAATGGAAGATGCTCGCGGCAAGCACAGCATCAGCTCCGCCTTGTAATATGCCATCGGCCAGATGTTGTAGGTTGCCAACACCGCCTGATGCGATGACGGGGATGTTAACTAGCTCGCTGATGGTCTTGGTGAGCAGTAGGTCGTAGCCTTGGCGTGTGCCATCGCCATCCATGCTGGTCACTAACAATTCGCCTGCACCACGTTTGGTCATCTGCACCGCCCAGTCAATGGCATCGATGCCTGTGACTTTACGCCCGCCATGAGTAAAAATCTCAAAGCCAATACTGCCATCTGGTCTGGTGACGCGCTTGGCATCGATGGATACCACGATACACTGACTGCCAAAGCGTGAAGCGGCATCATTAACAAGATCGGGGTTGGTGATGGCAGCAGAATTAATACCAACCTTGTCAGCGCCTGCATTAAGCAGATTGCGAATGTCATCGATCTTACGTACGCCACCGCCAACGGTCAGCGGGATAAAGATATTCTTGGCGATCTGCTCTACCATGTGATAGGTCGTATCTCGACCATCAGAGGTGGCAGTGATGTCCAAAAAGGTGATCTCATCGGCACCTTCATCATTATAACGAGTGGCGACTTGTACAGGGTCGCCTGCATCTTTGATGTCCACGAAGTTCACGCCTTTGACGACACGACCATTTTCAACATCAAGGCAGGGGATTAGGCGTTTGGCTAGCATGATTTTCTCTTCATTTTTGGCTGATATTATGTTGCGATATTATGACAATAAAGACCGTTTTATACAACCTAAATTCTTTATATTTATGGCGACAATGCTGAATGTAGCGCACCTTACGTGTGTGGATATGAGCAGTCGTGAGTTTTCTGAGCTGATAAGGCAGGGTTTGCCAAATAACTAAAACCCAAAAATTCCAAGAAAGTGTTCGTAAAATCAGTAAAAACCCTTTAAAATATGCACTTTTGGTAAAAGCAGGAAAAGTCCATGTCCGTCTATACCCACCTATCCGATGATGAATTTTTTGCGTTTTGTGGTTTGTTTGGCGTAAAATTTAAAAAAGCCATTCCCATCGTGCAAGGTGTCAAAAATTCCAACTGGTTCATTCAGAAGGACAGCGACGTGGGCGATGAGTTTAGCTATGTGTTTACGCTATTTGAAGAGCGTGTGCCTGCTGATATTATCAAAATGGCAACCGTCATGCACGCCCTAAAAGACAAATTGCCAATCGCCCCGCCGCTTGTCAAGCTTACCGCCAAAGGCGATGACATCGGCACCGACTGCGTCATGCGATACGAAAACAAGGCAATCCTAGTCGTGCCAAAGCTAGAAGGTAGGCACCCCACCAATACAGACACCGCCATGTGCCACACTATGGGACAAGCGTTGGCGACACTGCACGAGACCTTACAAACCCTGCAACCTGCCGAAAACTATGGCGTGCCACTGTACGACTGGGCAAGAGTCAAAAAGCGTGAAACCGCCTATATGCCCACCGATGAAGCCCGCCTGATGAACGACATCTGGACAACATATGCCAATCTGCCCGATGATTTGCCAAAGGGGCTTTGTCATTTGGATATGTTTACTGATAATACCTTGTGGGATTTTTCGGGGGATACGGCTACACTTACGGGGCTTTTGGACTTTACCGAAGTATCGGTTGAGCATTATTTGATGGACATTGCCATTACCATTAACGATTTTTGTACGACTTGGGGCAATGCGACAGACGGCGAGAGCGTGAATTTTAACACCGACAAAATGACTGCCTTTATAGACGGCTATGAGAGCGTCCGCCCCTTGACCGACAACGAAAAAACCGCCCTGCCTGTCATGCTTGCCTACTCTGCCACGATTTTTTGGCTACTGCGTCTAAACGTCATCTGCTATAACCGTGAGCAAGGGCGGACGGGCGATGACATCATGGTCAAAAATCCTGATTTGATGAAACGGCTGGCAAGCTATCACTGGAATAAAGTCAAACCCACCAATTAATAAGTGAATTTACAATGTGCCAACTACTTGGAATGAATTGCAACACGCCAACCGACATCGGTTTTAGCTTTGCTGGCTTTCGTCAGCGGGGCGGTGGAACGGATCATCACGAAGATGGCTTTGGGATTGCGTTTTTTGAGCGCAGTGACTCGGGTAGGCTAGGCTTGCGTCAATTTCATGACAACAAGCCAAGCCATCTGTCGCCTGTCGCTGATCTGATCAATCATCATCCTATCAAGGCGATGAACGTGATTGCGCATATTCGTAAGGCAACCACCGGCGAGAAAAACAGCCTTGCTAATACGCATCCCTTCGTCCGTGAGGTATGGGGCGAGCAGTGGGCATTTGCGCATAATGGGCAGATGACAGACAGCTTCATTCGTCGCACCCAAAGGCTGCATGACAATGGCAACGCAGAACATTATTCGCCTGTGGGTATGACTGACAGCGAGTTAGCGTTCTGTTATCTATTAAACCGCTTAAAATCAACCTTTAAATCTCGCCCATCAGACGAAGCGTTATTTGCCTTTTTGACCGCACAATGCCGCTATCTGTCCGCTAATGGGCTGTTTAATTGTCTGATTTCGAACGGTCATTGGCAGTTGGCGTATGCGGGCAGCCTTTTGTTTTATCTGACTCGCAAGGCGCCATTTGGCGAAGCGCATCTGTCTGATGGCGAGATGAGCGTGAATTTTGGCGATTTGACCACCGATAAGGACAAGGTGACCATTCTTGTAACCATCCCTTTAACCAAAAACGAGACGTGGCAACAGATCGCGGTGGATGAATGCTTGGTTTTCCAAGATGGTGATGTGGTGTTTAGAGACACACCGAGCAAAAAAACCTATCTGTCCATCGAAGATGGCATCGCCTTAGCCCGAAGTGTGGGTGCGAGCGTCTAGCGTTTGACCGCGATCACATAGATGGCATCATAAGTCAAAGGATATCGCCATTTTCCATCGTTGAAAATGGCGAATTTTTTGCGGTAATTTTCATAAAATTGTGCCAATGACGACTTCGTCCATCCTACGCTGCCCACAGATACGCCCGTTTCTTTGATGTGGCGTAGAATCTGCTTTGGCTGATCAAAATATAGCGTGTACGGCGTTTGTTCGGTATGGATGACATCAAATCCAGCCTTAGACAGCATCTGTATGATGTCATCAAGACTGTGATAATCAAGCCCGATGCCTGTCAGCGTCTTCATCTCATGCAAATTATCCTGCCCGAATGTGGCAAAGGCGAACGTGCTAGCATCTGACAGTGCGTGATGAATGCGATGGCACAGGGTGGGTAGATCTTTCATCCACTGCAATGCTGAGCTTGATAGCGCCATGTCCACCCTAGGTAGATCGATGTGCTCAATGTCGCCGATGATAAACTTGGCGCGGTCAATGGCAGAATGCACATCGTACAGATCATTCAGATAGAGCTCATCTATCTGCCATAGTGGGTGATAAAGTTTGGTCAGATTGCCCACGCCGCAGCCGATCTCTAGGATGGACTTGGGCGATGCATCGGGCAGGCGTGTCTGGATGAGTGTGATAAGATGCTGACACATCTGATGCTGAACCAATGCAGACTGATCGTAAGTGGCATGTGCTTTTTTAAAATTATGCGCGATGAATTCTGTACTGATGTCGGCATTTAACATCGTGTCAATTCCTCAAGTGTTCGGCAGAATTCATCAATCTGATCTGTGGTAATGCCTGCGGTCAGACAAATGCGAATGCGTGCTGTGTTCACAGGTACGGTGGGTGGGCGGATGGGCAGCACATAAAAGCCTCTGTCTTGAAGTGCTTCTGCCAAATCAATGGTCTTTTGATTGTCGCCGATGATGATGGGGATGATGTGGCTGTCTGAAGGACATTCATAGTCTAAAGATTTGATTTTATTTCTAAAATATCTGGCATTGTCCAGCAGTGCCTTACGTTGAGTTTGCATCGTGATTGACTGATTGAACACAAAAGCAGACCACAGTGCGTTGACGGGCGGTACGTTGGTGCTGAAAATCAAAGGGCGCATGCTGTTAATCAGTAGCTGCTTGATGATGTCATCACAGACGATGAAGCCGCCCACGCTTGCCCATGCCTTCCCGAATGTCCCCACCAAAAAATCAATCTCATCCATCACGCCCAGCGTCTCTGCTACGCCAAGACCACACTCACCGAACACGCCCACGCCGTGCGCCTCATCGACATATAGCGAGACGTTTGGGTATTGTTGTTTTAGGGTGATGAGTGCCTGCAGGTCGGTCACATCACCATCCATGCTAAATACCGACTCAGTCATGATGATGATGTGGCGATAATTGGCATGGTGCTTATCAAGAAGCTGAGCCAGCTGGGTCAGATTCTGATGCGCATAACGGAAGAATTTCGCCCCGCGCTCTTTGGCCAATAAGATGCCATCAATCATGCTGGCGTGCACCCATTTATCCGCCAAGATCAGCGTCTGATCATCCGCGATGGCAGGCAGGATGCCAATATTCATGTGATAACCACTATTAAAGGTCAGCACCGATCGCCCATAGGCAGCTTGCAGGGCTTGCTCTAGCATTTCGTGAGCATCAAAATTACCCGTCAAAAGACGAGAAGATGAAGCACCAAAACAAAAATCGGCGTGGTGCTGATGGGTTCTGATGAATTCATCCTTTAGGTGTGAGCGCGCTAGCCCAAGATAATCATTGCTAGAGAGGTTTAATAAGTCCGTCTGAAGGCGAAAACTGCGGATGTTACCCGCATTCTGCAAGGCGGACAGTCGTTCGTGATAGGGCGTGAATTTATCCATGAGTTGATGTCTTTGTCCTTATAAAGATAGCTATGTTAGGGGAAGTTTGGCACAAATGCAAGTTAAGGGATAAGAATGACATGGATGCGGTAGACATTAACCCGCTTGTTCCTTATATGAATGCTAATGGTTCAAGCTATCTGGCACGCGCAGCAGGGCGTGAAGGTGTTGAGAATAAAGACGCGGGTCTGCGACTGGCCTATCAGATCAACCCTGATCATGCACTGACCTTTGATGCTGCTTATGGTCGCCAAGGCAATGAATACTCTGGCGATACCCAATACTCCAACCGTGACTCTAGCGCGAAAGCCACAGGCAACCAAGCCCAAAGCAACGCCTTGCTAAACAGCCTGATTGGCACCGAGACGAACATCATGCGCCAAGACAGCTATTCATTGACGCACGACGGGCTGTATGATTGGGGGATAGCAAATTTACCCTGCAATATGACCAAACCAAAAACACCCGTCTTGACAAAGGCTTAGCAGGCGGTCCTGAAGGGGTGATACGTTCGGTGAATAATGAGGCGCCGACTTTTGAAGATACTGAGCTAAAAACATGGCGCGCCCACGGCGAGACGAGTATCCCTTTTACCTTTGGTGTACCTCACAAAATCACCATCGGCGCCGAATATGTCAAAGATGAGCTGACAGACACCGCGAACATGGATGAAAGTACTTTAACTGGTACAGATGCTAATGCGCTGTATGCTGATGCCTTTGTAACGGGCGATCGAAGCAAAAGCACCTCAAAGATTACTTCAGCGCACATTGAGGATAACTTAGAACTGAACGAGAACACGAATCTTATGCTAGCATTGCGTTATGATCATCACAACAAATCAGGCTCAGACCTAAGCCCTGCCTTAAACTTAACGCATCATTTGAATGACAACTGGACACTAAAGGCAGGCGTGGCGCGCGCCTATAAAGCGCCAAATCTTTATCAAATTTCAAATGACTATCTGTTGGGCACGCGTGGACAGGGTTGTCCGATTTATCTTGTGCCAGCAGGTCAGTGGTGTGTGCTTCAAGGCAATGGAAACCTAAAACCTAAAACCTCATTAAACACCGAGCTTGGCATTCAATATCGTGATGCGGTGACTAACGCCAGCTTGACGTATTTCCACAGTGATTATAAGGATAAGATCACCGCAGGTAATACGCTGATTGGTAGTGTGACATTGCCCTACACGGCTCGCAGAACTACTAGTGACATGATATAACCTGCTGCAATGGGAAAACATCCCTGAAGCCAAAATCGAAGGCGTGGAAGGTAGCTTGACGTGGAATTGGGGCGATGCGCGCTGGACGAACAACGTCACCTATATGATGGAGTCCATTGATAAGCGCAGCGGCAACCCATTGTCGATGATTCCAAATTATACATGGAATTCGATTTTTGGTTATGACATTGATGATAATTGGGATGTGAATTTCACCTTTACCCAATACGGTCGCCAAAAGCCGCGCCAATTTGCCGAGAGTAACATCCAAAACTCTGCAAAAGATGACTTATTGCATAACAAAGAAGTTAAAAGCCATAATATTGTCTCACTCAATACTGGCTACCGTCTCAATGATTATCTAAGTGGACGCATCGGCGTGAATAACCTGTTCGACAAACAAAAGCTGCGTGACAATACGATTAGCCAAATCTATAATGAGCCGGGAAGATCTTACTTCGCCAGGTTAAAATATGAGTTTTAACCATTAAGAGCGGATTTTTTCCGCTCTTTTTATGACATTGGGTGTCCAATCATGATAAAAAAGTTAGCAGCTGTCAGTTTGATGGCGTTGATGTTCCAAGGCTGTGCGACTAAGCCTTTGAGTGAGCCAGTGGCAACTTGGCAGCCCGCGACGATGCTAAATAGCCAAGAGACGATCATGCATCCATCCTATACAGATAAGGAATATTTGATTCAAGTGGCGACCATTGGTGATAGACCTGCCAGCGGCTATCCTGTCATCTATGTGCTTGATGGCAATGCATTCTTTGCGGTAGCATTATCCATCGCGCAGATGATGCATGGCAAGCCAAGTGAAAAAAATCCCAAATCCTTCATGGTGGTTGGGATTGGCTATACTTCAGGCAAGCAGTTTGACATTCCAAAACGCACGCACGACTACACGCCGCCAGCTGAAGATTATCCAGAGCCAAAAGGTGAGCAAGTGGCTTTTGGTGGTGCTGATTATTTTCATGCCTTTATGGTAGATGAGCTAGCACCCATGCTCGATAAAAAATTTGGCATCAATCCGAATTATCGCACGCTGATTGGTCATTCGTATGGTGGGCTGTTTGGGTTGTATGTGCTATTTTCTCGCAGTGAGAGCTTTGATCATTATGCGATCGCAAGTCCGTCAATCTGGTGGAACGATAAGAGTATTCTGGGGCATAGAAGCGGGCTGATTGATACATCTAATATCAAAAATGTTCTTATCACGCTAGGCGAGCAGGAGCTAACCGCGCGCCATCGAAATCCGAACGCGCCGAGCACAGATCTGCCCAATAGCGACGCGTATTTGATGTATGAGTTTTTGCAGCAACAACTGCCCAATGCCAAAGTTAACTTTGAGTTTAATTCAGGTTATTCGCACGGTGAGAATGCTTATCCGTCCATCATACAGGGCGTAACGATGGCGTATCAGGCATGTAAGGCAGATCAGGACTGCTGATGCGTGGCTGGCTTTTGGCGATATGGATGGGATTGATAGGTGTTCATGCCCACGCTTTTTGCCAAAAAGACAAACATTATGACTTAATATGCTTGCGCAATCATTATCAAAAGCCCAGCAGCCAATGGCATCCACCAACGGTTGATGAGGGTGTGGTATGGTTGAAGCTTGCGCCGATTGTTATTGATGATAAATCGCCTACGCCAATTGCCATTCTGGGTGGGCAGTTATTTTTTTGAAACCGCATTATCATCAGATGGGCGGGTTGGATATGTCAATTGTCATGATCCACTTTATGGGTTTTCAGACCCAAGGGCTGTTTCGATTGGCGTGTATGGCAGGCAAGGCAGTCGTAATAGCCAGTCTTTGATACACCTAGGATTAAGTTCTAAGTCGCAAGGATTTTTTTGGGATGAAAGGGCGCGCAGTCTGTCTGAGCAGGCACTCATGCCCTTAACTGATCCCAACGAAATGGACATAACGCTAGAAAGTGTGCCAATGCGCTTGAATCAAAAAAGGCTGTCTGCCGAAGTTTGAATTAGTATTTGGTGAGACATTGACCGCTATTGAGATTGACCAAGTTGCTCAGGCTTTAAATGCATATCTTATTACTCTTACGCCTGTACGTACCCGATTTGATGAATTCTTGCTGGGTGACAGTGCGGCATTATCCGACAGTGAGCTTTTGGAATTGTATGTATTTCGTACCAAAGGCAGATGTATGAATTGCCATTTTGGGATGGCAATGAGCGATGATAAATTTCATAATCTAAATCAGACTCTGGCAGGGCGGCCGCGTCAAGATTTTGGTAAGTGTGCTGTCACGAGAGATGCTAAGGATTTTGGCAAATTCAAAACACCGTCTTTAAGAAATCTATCCAGCTCAAAGCCTTGGTTTCATCATGGACTATTTACAAATTTATGGGGTGTGGTGGCAATCTATAATCAGGCATGACAATCCCACCCATCAAAAATGCACCCGCCATTGCTCACAAGAATCACTTAGATCCGCTCATCAAGCCTTTGGCGCTAAACGATGAAGAGATGGGCGCTTTGGTGGATTTCTTGATGGCGCTTTAATTAGTGGCAAACCATCACATCAGGCTCATCACCATTTATCAGATAATCAACCACCGCACCATCGATGCAAGCATTGGCGCCTGATAAGCTGATGGTGTGACCGAAATATGGCGTATAAATCAAATAATCACCAAAGCGATTCGCCATGTTCTTGGCGTTCGATAATGGTGTGGCGAAGTCATGCGCCTGCGCCACGAACAGTAGTGTTGGCGTGGCATCGCTGATAAGATTGGCATCTAAGTCATCCGCACCATCAAAAGGCCAATAATAGCAAGCATCCAGCAGCTCATCATCGCTGCGCTCAATGTCGTTGTAGGCGGCGATTTTGCCGATGGCTTTTGTCCTGTTTAGGTAGTTGCTACGATCTTTTGGGGCGGAATCTGCACAGTTAATCCCGACAAAGGCATCTTGGCTAAAATCCTGCTCGCCAAATTCTTGAATGAATAGCAATTCGTTATATTTGCTCGTTTTGCCATGACTTAATTCATCAAGCATGACATACATCTCCGGCCAAGCCAGCTCATCACCCAGATTATTTTCAATCAGGCCTAGAATCGCTCGCTCATCGATGGGATCGTTGTTCTTATCGGTGAGTTTTTGGGCGGCAAGTTTGGCGATTTTTGTCAAAAATTCACGATTTTGTTCATCAGATTGACCAAAGATACAAGATTCATCTTGATGGCAATTTGACATGAATCGATAAAAAGCAATCTGAGCGCCTGTCTGCTGATTCGCCCAAATCGTAAATAAATCCTCGCTTGTGTCCACCACGCCGTCTAATACGCCTGCTCTTAGGTGCGACGGGTAATATTCGGCGTACTGGGCGACGATTTTTGTGCCGTAGGAGTAGCCAAGCATCGACCAGCTGTCGATATTTAGCTTGGTGCGTATTTTATCTAAGTCGTGTACGGTGTGGATGGTGCTGATGGACTTGATAAAATCCAGTCCTGAATGCGCCACGCACGCATCAACATAGGCTTTTGCGCCATCTTCTTCGAGTGCGCCACCGCAGTCGATCGCAGTGGATGGCTTCACACCGCGCTGTGCGACGCCTAGGACGTGAAAGCTGTCCTTTAGGGTGCGAGTGTATTCATCATCAGACAGCCAGCCGATCATGTCAAGGCTGTGACCACCGGGTCCACCGCTTAATAACAGCAAGTCTTTGGCATCGGCATTGGCTGATGGCAGGCGCGTCATGGCGATCGTGATGGTTTTGTCTTGGGTATCGTCTAAGGGCAGCTCAATGGCAGCGCACTGTAGCTGTGCGGGCGGTGGCAGACTAAACCATGACCAAAATGTCGGGCGATAGCAGGACTGCCATGAGACTTCCCCCTGTGTCTGCTCTTTAGATAATAAATATCCAAAGCCTAACGCTGCCGCCACTAATATGATAATCACAAATAACAGCAGTATTTTAAATATAATCTTAAACACTTTTTTCACGACAATACATTAACCAAAAATTAAGTTATATTGTAGCATGATTTTTGGGCATCTTTTTGGGATTTGCCTTGAAAAGCAAGAAAACGACCCTATTTTTTTGGGTAGATTTTTAACATCTTGGAGAGATCATGAGCGACATTAACCAACATCAATTTGAAGCCGAAGTGGCACAGCTTTTGCATTTGGTGACGCATTCTTTGTATTCTAATGCGGATATTTTTGTGCGTGAATTGGTATCGAACGCGTCTGATGCGTGTGATAAATTACGCTTTTTGGCGACATCGGACGACAGTCTGTATGAGAATGATGGCGAGCTTGCCATCAAGATCGACATCGATAAGAATGCCAAGACCATCAGCTTTAGCGATAATGGTATCGGCATGACAGAAGAAGAGGCGATTGCCAACCTAGGTACCATTGCCAAGTCAGGCACTAAGGCATTCTTGGAGCGTCTGTCTGATAATGATAAGAAAGACGGTAATCTCATCGGTCAGTTCGGTGTGGGATTTTATTCAGGATTTATCGTGGCGGATCAGATTGTCGTTGAGAGTCGTAAGGCAGGCGAAGCACATGATGTTGGCGTGCGCTGGGTGTCTGACGGCACAGGTCGATTCACCACACAGACCATCACCAAGCCAAACAAAGGCACGACCATCACCTTGCACCTAAAAGACGACTACAGTACAGGCGAGCAGGATTATACCAATGAATACACCATCAAATCACTGGTAAATAAATACTCTGATCATATCAGTCTACCCATTCAGATGCGCAAACAAGTCTGGCAAGATGAGCTGGATGATGCAGGCGAGCCGACGGGTAAGGGCGAATATGTCCTAACTGATGAATACGAGACCATCAATAAAGCCACTGCGCTGTGGACACGTACGCCTAGCGAGGTGAGCGATGAAGAGTATGCGGATTTTTATCAGAATTTGACGCATGATTTTGATGCGCCATTGACGTGGTCACATAACCGTGTCGAAGGTCGTGTGCAGTACACTCAGCTCCTCTATATTCCCAAAAAAGCCCCGATGGATCTGTATGCGCGCGAGCAGCAGCGTGGGTTAAAGCTGTATGTAAAACGCGTCTTCATCATGGACGATGCCGAGCAGCTGTTGCCAATGTACCTGCGCTTCGTGAAAGGTGTGATTGATACGGCGGATCTACCGCTGAATGTCAGCCGTGAGATTCTTCAAGAGTCGCGCGACACCAAGTCTATCCGCGAGGGTAATGCGCGCCGCGTACTTACCATGATTGCAAGCCTTGCCAATTCTGAAGATGCGGATAAACAAGCCAAATTCGCTGATTTTTATCGTGAGTTTGGCGATGTATTAAAAGAAGGTCTGGGCGAGGACATCTCAAACCAAGAGCGCATCGCCAAGCTAGTACGCTACGCCACAAGCACAGATGATGCCTTGAATACAGGCTTTGCTGACTATAAAGCACGCATGAAAGAGGGTCAAAAGGCGATCTACTATCTGACCGCTGACAACCTAGCCGCCGCCAAGAATAGTCCGCAGCTGGAGTTGTTTAACAAAAAAGGCATCGAGGTCATCTTAATGACGGCGCGCGTGGATGAGTGGGCGATGAACTTTCTGACCGAATTTGACGGTACGCCGCTACAGAACATCGCCAAAGGTGCGGTTGATCTGGGTGACCTGACTGATGAAGCCGAAAAAGAAGAAGCTCGCCAAGCCGAAGAGAGCCTAAAGCCAGTCGTTGAGAAGCTGCAAAGCGCCCTGGCTGATCGTGCCAAAGAAGTACGCGTGTCGAGCCGTCTGGTGGACAGTCCTGCTTGCCTGGTCGTTGGTGATGGCGAGCTGACGCCGCAGATGGCGCAGATGTTAAAAGCAATGGGGCAGCCTGTGCCTGACGTTAAGCCCATCCTTGAGATTAACCCGACGCACCCACTCATCGAGCGTCTAGAGACATCGAGCGATTTTGATGATCTGGCGCAGGTGGTGTTCGATCAAGCACTCTTGGCAGATGGTGGTCAGCTTGAAGATCCAGCAGGCTACCTAAAACGCATCAACAAACTGCTGCTGAAATAATCAATATCAATAAAAAACGCTCACAAGTTGGGCGTTTTTTATTGATTAAGAACATGGCGAAATCAGACCGAACGTTGTAAAATAAACGAATGACGATAACGAACCATTGATTATGAGTGACTTTATTCCTGCCTTTAAGAACATCGACTTGTCCGCACCTTGGCTTATGCCTTATCTGGGCATACATCAAGTTTTCAATCAGGATTTGCCAACGGGTGAGCTTGCCGACTGGCTAAATAGCTACTTTAAAGATCATGCCATCAAGCCGACATTGCATAATTCGAATAATCCTCTAACATTCGTCAATCAAGACGATCTACCACACGGCACAGCGTACGAGGCGCACATCCATGCAACTGCTAATATCCCAACACGCAATAATCTGCACGACTGGTTCGGTGCGTGCGTGTGGTCAGCATTTCCAAAATCAAAGTCGGTATTAAACCACGTTCACATCCGCGAGATGGCAAAGGGCGCTAATGAGCATAATGGGCGCAACCGTGTCCGCGATGCGATTACAGTCTTTGATGAAAATGGCGCGATACTTATGGTAAAAGATCGCGATATTGGCAAGGCGCTGCAGAATTTTGATTGGCAAAATGCACTTGTCAAGCCGCGCAATCAATGGCATAACCCAGCTCTACCAAGTGCTGATGATGCTGCGCAGATTTTTATCTTTGGCCATGCTTTGCTTGAGCAGTTGATTTATCCGCGCAAGCCACTTTGTAGCCATACACTTATTTTGAGCGTGGATGATGAGTTTTTTGAGCTTGGTTTGGCGGATAGGCTGGCATATGTGGATGAGGTGCTTGCGAGCAGATTGGATCAATGGCTCGTTGATGGGGCGACACCAAGAGACCTCTCGCCATTGCCAATTTTGGGCGTGCCGTATTTTTGGGATAATGAAGATGCGTCATTTTATGATGATGCGAATGTGTTTAGATCGGGGAGAAGGGCGTGAGTATGTATCAGATGGCATTGATTTTGCACTTATTGGGCGCAAGCATCTGGGTTGGCGGCCATCTGTATTTACTCATTCGCTTGATGCCTGGGTTTATTCGTCATAATGACGTGGCAGGGTTTTTAAAATTTGAAAAAAGCTATGAACCACTGGGCATGAGTGCGCTGGCTGTACAGGTGATGACAGGACTATACATGATGCATGACATTGTGCCTGTTGGCATGTGGGGCGAGCCAATGGGGTTTTTGTCAGCGCTGATTCATGGTAAATTGACATGGCTGGCATTAACGATCATTACCGCATTGCACGCGAGGTTTCGCGTCGTTGCCAAGCTTGAACAGGGCATTTATACGGACAGCACTTTAAAGGTGATGGGCGTTCATGTGGCGCTGATCTGTCTGTGGAGCGTGGCGTTTGTGGTGACGGGGGCGATGTTCCGCGGCTAAGCGATGAGCTTTTTTATCACACGCCAAGCATCTTGATAAGGCGGCGCGGTAAAAAACAGACCGATCATCACGGTATATAGCGCGGCATAATGAAGTGGTTTTTTGATTTCGAAGAATTTGAATGCCGTACCTGCGGATTTTTTGAGTCGAAGCCCTAGTACATTGACGCTATAAATCTCATCAAGCAGTAGATGAATGAGACTGCCAATGAATAAAAATAGCCCAAACATCCAGCTTACAAAAGCAGTCATTTGCAATCCATAAAACACCCCATGCACCACCAAGAGCCCAAATACCGCCATATAAGGCACAGAATGCACCACCCCACGATGTACCGTCAAGCGGCTAAATGTCTCAATGATCACAAAGCGAATGATGATAAAGCTGATCCCCCATAGGATTAAAGAGTCTAAGATCAGCTCATTTTGCCGGTAGGCATTGGCATACGGTATCACAATGAGCATGGAGGTGATGAGGCTACCTAAGAAAAACCCTCGCTTGGCAGGGGTGGAGTGATCTAGGTCAATGTCAGGCAGTAATCCGCCAATTGTGCCAATGATGGCGCACAGCACGCCTGTTGTTAGTCCGAATAATTTGGCGTACACACCGCAGGCAGCGAGCACAGTGCTGGCCGCTGCCGCGACGGTGAGATGGGTGCGAAAATTTGCCATGACGGACCTTAGTTATTAAAAATCGCGCTATTTTAGCACACTGCTGACTAACTTCAAATTTAAATCATGCCGCCCAGACCTCAGATGGCACCAATGAAAAAACGCCTTGATCTATCAAGGCGTTTTTGTGAGTAGGATATTACTCGATATCAAAGACTTTACCACGATTCATAACCCCATTAGGGTCAAACACTGCTTT
>NZ_AOMT01000003.1 GCF_000696305.2 Moraxella bovoculi 237 | reverse complement strand
AACGCTTTTTTTATGATTCCAATTATTTCTTACCCGATAATTCAATCACCCAAACCTCCGACTGCGAACCAAGCCTAAAAGGAATCCCCCAAAAGCCATAGCCTGACGATACGATGACGTGCGTATTGTTAATTTCTTTATGTCCGTAGCTGACTCGATTGAGAATTTTTACGATGAAGTTTGCAGGGAAAATCTGACCATTATGCGTGTGTCCCGACACCTGTACATCGATGGGCAGCTGCACATTCTCATCAACCTGACTTGGGCGATGATCCAACAGGATGACAGGATACTCTTGGGCTTCTTGGGGTAGTTCTGCCAATAGCTGCTCGGTTGTTTTTCTGTCTGTCTTATGATCATCAAAGCGACCAATCAGGGACAACAGCACACCTCCTACATTGATGACAGCCACCTGATCATCCAATAATACCGCACCTGTGGCACGTACCGCTTCGGCAATGGCGCGGCGAGATGACACATCATACAGGTCGTGATTGCCAAGACTCGCCACCACACCGCTACTGGCAGCAGAGACTACGGAACCAAAGGCGGGACGCATGTTTTGCGCTTCATACACATGGGTATTATCATCCATGATATCCCCTGGCATTAGGAGTAGTTCGGCACGTTCTTGCTTTAGAATATTCGCCAACTGCTCAAGCTGATTCACCCCGAACATTCTCCCTAGGTGCAGATCGGACGCCAATGCCAGACGCACAGGATGAGCCATTGGCTTATCAATTTGTATTGATAGATGGCGCACTGTCGGCGTATAGGCATTATAAAGCGACATGCCAATCAGCCCAACGAAACCGCACAGCGCAGCCGCTCGAATGCCCACGTCATAAACTTGCGCATTTGCAAGGCTTAGCTTCTGGCATAATACATTCATCACACAAATCACGGCAATGGTCAGCACACCAAGCCAAAGCACCGATAAATAACCCAGCGCAATGCGAAATTGCCCAAGGAATAACGTCGCCAAAAATAGATTACTCACCACCAAGGTGGCAATCACCACCCACGTTCGCGCATTAGGCAGCCAAGGCTGGATCAACCAAAATATCCCACGACCCACCATAAAGGCACACAGTTGAAACAAAGCAACCGTGATTAACATAAATACAATACGCATCAGCCTTCCCCAAAAAATCTTAGGGCTTGATTCGCCACAAAATCCAAATCAAACGTGCGCGTGGCATAATCATAACCCACAAAGCCGATGTGCCCGCCATAGGCTGTATCGAGCAATTTCACATCCTCTGACACATCGCCCGCCTCTGCCGTCACACCCAAAAACGGATCATCTTTGGCGGTGATAATTAAGGTTGGCTTATTGATTGATCTAAGATAAGGCAATGCAGATGCTTGACGGTAGTAGTCATTCTTAGAATGAAATCCGTGCCTTGGTGCGGTGAATACATTATCAAAATCACCCATTCGTTTGGCAGCTTTTAATGCGGTAATTTCTGCATCAGTCAAGCGATTCTCTAAGGCTTTTTTGATGATCGGATTTAATAAATATGGGGTATAGATTCTTTTGCCGAGCAATCGCTCCATGGCGATGGATGCACTTGCCAGATCCACCGGCGCAGAGACCACGACCGCACGTTGGCAGATGGCGTCGTGACCATATTCACCCATGTATTTGGCCAATGCATTACCGCCCAACGACACGCCGATGGCATAGACTGTTTGATATTCCTTGTTTAGATTTTTTAAATAATGATGCACTTCGGCCGTGTCGCCTGCATTATAAAACACTTTGCCAGAAACTGCCACACCACCACAGGAGCGAAAATGCGCCACCACGAAATGAAACCCCGCTGCCTGCACATTTTTGGCAAGTGTTTTGGCGTAGTGGCTTTGGCTTGAGCCTTCCATGCCATGAAATAAAACCACGATCGGCGTGGCTAATCGACCATCTTCGCCACGTTTATCATCCATCGGCAGAAAGTCAAAAGCCACATCACTCTCATCAAGAGAGTCCTTTAATAGCTTGCGCTGATAATTTGGTGTAAATTTCACCAGATAACGCGGTAAAATTGTCTGTAAATGTGGATTTTTTAGCCACAGCGGTGGCAAAAATTGATTCTCTTTCATGACGCTCTCTCATTTTTATTCATTATTTCTTATCTTAATTACAAACCAAACGGGCTCACCTTTAATCATCAGCTTAATTTTTGCGCCATCGCTCAGCCCCGCCGGCAAGCTTGCACGCACCATCTGCCCATGATGATTAAAATAAATATCGCCACCTTGGCTGGCAATCTTGGCATCCATGGCGATGATTGGCATCTGATTGGTTGCCATTTTGGACAGCTGATTGATTCTCATCAGCAAGGTTTTGGCATTTTTTAGGAGCTGGCCGTCGTTCTTTTGTAGTTGTGTTTGAGCAAAGTTAGACAAAGCTCGCGCATGAGACTCAAATTTTCTAAGCCCAGTCATGATGGTCTGCGATGATCGGATGCGTGTCATGGCCTTGGCAGTCACCTGCCCCATTGCACTAAAATGCACGGCGTGAATCACGTCATATTTGGCGCGTTTTTGGGTGTCTTTTAAGGTGGCATAAGCCTCATTAATCAGCACAATCTGGGCAGGATCGCCCTGTCTGTCAGGATGATGGATGAGCGCAAGCCTACGGTAGGCGCGCTTAATCTCGGGCAGACTTGCCGACTTAGAGACACCAAGCACCAGATAATAATCAACCAAATCAGACTGCCTTGACATCAGATCTCCAAAGACGCTTCCAGATTCTCAAGCTCATCCAGCGCCATGAGTAACGACTCTTCAACTTCTGCCAGCTGTTTTTGGGCGTCGGTTTGCCCAGCTAACAACGCCAACAGCTTATCTTTATTCGTATCGTCATACAGACTTTGATCTGACAATTGTACCTCGATATTTGCCAAATTTTCGCTGTGTTTTACTAGCTGCTTTTCGAGCTTGTCAATCTGTTTGCGCAGCGGTGCGGTTTTATTGCGATATTGGGCGGCAAGCTTGCGCTTTTCTTCCTTTGACAGCTCTTTGGTATCGTTAGGAGGCTTACTCTCAGAGACAGCATTGCTACGCGCTTGTTTTTCAAGACGGGCTTGTTTTAGATGCTCAGCATAGTCTGCCATGTCGCCTGTAAATTCATCAGCGCGACCATTTGCAACCAAGATCAAGCTATCACACACCGATGTAATCAATCCACGATCATGCGATACCAAAATCAGCGCACCCTCAAAGTTCTGCAAGGCGAGCATCAGCGCATTTCGCATTTGTAAATCAAGATGGTTCGTCGGCTCATCAAGCACCAACACATTAGGGCGCTGCCACACGATGAGCGCCAATGTCAGTCGTGCACGCTCACCACCTGAGAACAGACAGCATTCCGTGTCAATCTTATCACCACGAAAATCAAAACTCCCCAAAAATGCGCGCAAATCTGCATCCGAAGTCGCACCTGCCAAACGTCTTAACATGACCATCGGCGTAGCATTATCATCTAATGAATCCATCTGATGTTGATTAAAATAGCCAAGCTTTAAGGTTTCGGATACTTTATGCTTACCATCTATGAGCGGCAATTCACCCACCAAAGCCTTAATCAGGGTTGATTTGCCCGCACCATTTGCCCCGAGAATACCAAGCCGAACATCAGGGGTAATCTGCAGATTAACCTTGGTAATCAGCGCTTTATCATCATAGCCAATCGATGCATTCTCAAGACTAATCAATGGGCTTGCCATATGGCTGGGCGGATAAAACTGGAAGCTAAATGCGCTGTCCGCCATCACAGGCGCCAGCTCAGTCATACGCGATAGTTGCTTAATACGACTCTGAGCCTGTTTTGCCTTAGTTGCTTTCGCACGAAAACGGCGAATATAATCTTCTAGATGCGCCCGAGTTGCTTGCTGTTTTTCAAAGGCTTGCTGCTGCTGTGCTAGCCTTTCGCTGCGCGTACGGACAAATTGACTGTAGTTACCTGTATATAGTGTGATCTTACCATGTTCAATGTGTAAAATATGCCCACAAACCCCGTCCAAAAATTCCTGATCGTGACTGATCAGCATGATAAGCCCATCGAATTTCGACAGCCATTCTTCGAGCCACAAGATCGCATCCAAATCTAAGTGATTGGTCGGCTCATCCAGCAGCAGCACATCAGCCCTGTGCATGAGTGTGCGAGCCAGGTTAAGCCTCATTCGCCAACCACCAGAGAATGTCGCTACTACACGCTTATGCTCATCTCCACCAAAACCGAGCCCAGATAAGATCTGCGCCGCCTTGGTTGGCGTACGAAAACCATCAATTTCCTCGAAACGCCCATAAATCGGCGCAATCTCACTCTCGGAAAGCTCGTCTTGGTTTTGTAGCTTTTGATTAAGCTCATACCACTCGCCATCACCAGATAATACATAATCAATGGCGCGCATCTGCGTGGCGTGCACTTCTTGCGCCATGTGAGCAATTTGCCAATTACTAGGCATTTCGATTTGACCCACATCCGTCTGATGCTCACCCAAGATGGTGGCGAACAAGGTGGATTTTCCCGTACCGTTATTACCCGTCAAACCAATTTTTTGTGGCTTGTGAAGTTGTAAATTTACTTCGCTAAACAGCAATCGCCCTTCTCGGCGCACCGCCACATCTTTAAATTCAATCACGACAAATCTTCCAAGAATAAGATTTGCATATTATAGCAGACCTACCCCTTGCATAAATAAAATTTGCACCAATTATGGTATAATCACTGTAATAACAAAATAAAATCAAGAGACTACAATGAACAATGTAATGACTCTCACCGATAATGCCGCCAAAAAACTATCCAAGCTAAAAGCCGCCGAAGGCAATGAGGCGCTGATGCTGCGCGTGTATGTGACAGGCGGCGGATGCTCAGGGTTTTCTTATGGCTTTGATTTTGCTGAAGACATGGAGGAGGATGACGCAACTTTCCTAAATGGCGATGCAGTCTTGGTTGTTGACAGCTTAAGCTATCAATATCTGCACGGGTCAACCATCGACTATGTCGAAGGGCTAGAAGGCTCTCGCTTTGTGGTCAATAACCCCAACGCCACCACCACTTGTGGCTGCGGTTCGTCCTTTTCGATTTAATTTAATTTCATTGTATTTAAATTCAAAAAAACCTGCCAGCTGGCAGGTTTTTTGATCAATTTTAAAATTGATTACTTGTGCTCATCACGCAGTACGACTGGTGCGGCAGCCAAGCGATAGTTAGCAGCGGCAGTGCGTGCGCCAGCGATGCTCGCCAAGAAAGTCAGTAGCGTGCTGATTAACCAGAACAGACCTGAATACAAAGCCGCTTTGCGAGCAGTTTCTTCGGCAGTTTGTAGTGTTTGTTCCATTTTTACTCGTGCATCAGCAACTGCTTGCTCGGTGGCTGCACGGTATTCATGATAAGAAGCCAAAGTTTCTTGTTGCACTTCAACCGCCTGAGCTTGGCTTAGACCTTCAGCTTGTAGACGATTAACAAGCTCTTGATCTTTCAAAACACCCTCAACTTCGTCAGCACGCTGCTTAGCATACTGGTCAATGTTTTTCCAGGTGTCTAGATTAGTAAAATCCATCTCTGCCAAATCAGCTTTAGTTTCGTTAAGCATGCCTTCTAGCACATTTACTGTTGCACCGATTTGCGCTTGGTCAAAGGTGTCGTTATTTTTAGCCACCCACGCTTCGATGTCTTGACGGCTGATGTTGCCAGTCGCTTTTTGGTAAAGCTCTTGGGCGCGGTCAGTAATATTGACACCGTCAGAATTAGTAGCTGCCACACCTGCACCTGCTACTGTCGCTGCCGTAGAGGTTACAGCACTGGCAGCACCACCGATGGCGCTCGCTGTCGTGCCAACCGCATTACCTGCTGTTCTTACGATGCCTGACACGCTGTTCATGGCAAAAACAGAAGTGATGACCACGATGGCGGCGGCTGTCAAGATACCAGTCAATGCGGCGTCTTTTGGCAAAATGTCCGTACCATCACCAAATAATGCTTCTGGCGCTGATGCTTTGACAGCAAAAAAACCTGCCACAAAAGCGCTCAACAATGCTGTTACCGCTGCATAAATACCTGCTGCAATACCAGCACCACGCAAGTCTAGCGACAAGAATGAGCTTAGCACCAGTGCCAATGCTAGCATGATCATAGACACCACAAGACCCATTAAAAGTCCTGCAAGGATACCACGCCATGATGGGCGTCTGGCTTTCGTTGTGTAGATTGACATAGTTAGAATCCTATACAATAAAATGAATAAAAAACGATACCTCAGTATTTAATGGTATATTATAAGCCATTTTTGAGCAAAATTCAGTAGGGTTTTAGTAAGTTTAAAGTAATGAATTGTAACTT
>NZ_AOMT01000002.1 GCF_000696305.2 Moraxella bovoculi 237 | reverse complement strand
TTTGACAAACAAAGGAAAGCCCAACTCTTTTTCTACTTGCTCAAAATCACTGTCGTCATTTAAGACTACTAATTTTATCTTCATAAATAACATGGGTGTGAATGGCTTTATTCTTAGCATATTGATGTAGAGCAAATTTGACAAATTCACAATAGCTATTTTCGCTAAAGTCATTCGCCTATGGTAGCCATTCACCCAAGTAGTCTTTTTGCACATTAACAATGTCATTCATTTGACTGGCAAATGATGAATGCATCAAAGCCAGGTTTAATGTGTCGTTGATTTTATGGTGAAACATTTTTATTACCTCATCACAAGACCATCAAAACTATTTTTTAACCGCACTCTCCACAATATCCGCCACTTGTTCAGCTGCCTTTGGATTTGCCATTGAATGGGCTTTTTGTGCCATTTTTGTCAGTTAATGACTTGGACGGACTTAGACACGCCTGCCAACAGCTCGGCTTACCACTCGTCTTAAAGACTTCTCGTAGTGGCTATGATGGCAAAGGTCAATTCGTCATTAGGACGATTGATGACATCATTACTGCATGGGATGAACTTGGTGAAGCAACGAAAATCGCCCCATTGATTGCCGAAGGTTTTATTGATTTTAGTCGAGAAGTTTCAATCATCGCTGTGCGATCGCAAACAGGTGAAATTCGCTACTATCCTTTGGTTGAAAATACACACAGCAATGGCATACTGGTCAAGACAGTCGCTCCTGCACCAAACAGCGACCACCTAACTTGACAAGCCCAACAAAACATCAAAAAGCTCTTAGAGCATTTAGATTATGTTGGCGTGATGACCTTAGAATTATTCGTCACTGACGCAGGTTTGATCGCCAATGAAATCGCACCCAGAGTGCATAATTCTGGACACTGGACAATTGAAGGGGCGGTGTGTAGTCAATTTGAGAATCATATTCGAGCAGTGGCGGGATTACCACTAGGTAGCACCGACATCACACAGCCATCTGTCACGATCAACATCATTGGTCAATTTCCAGACCCCAGCCAACTCCTTGCCATTTCTGGCGTGCATTTTCATCATTACCACAAAGAAGAAAGAGCAGGAAGAAAGATTGGGTATATCACCATCATGACAGGTGATGAATTGCTCAATGACGCCGTTAATCAAGCGATTGAGTGTCTGCCAAACAGATTGGGTTTATAAACCTCTAATCACATTTTTACCACAAAAGTTCAGCAAACTTTTGTGGCTTTTTTACCCCATCTTCAATCAGACACACCAAGCACCAAAAAAAATGGGTGATTAGTCATCATATTTAAGACAACAGCCCATTTTTTCAAAAAGATTCCACCATAAAGACACGCATTGAAACAAGATAACCTTAACAAAAAATAATTTCAATAAAACACATATGAAATACTTGACAATAACAAACATTGCTATTAGTCTACTAAGACTAAATTTTTGTATCATTTTTTTACATATGATAAAATTTAGTTATATATGTTATAAACATGACACCAATAGCCAGCTAAGTCCTAGTAAGCCATTTGTTTGTTTTTAGTACAATACGATGAATGGATTGGCTGGGTCGAATCCAATGTTGAATCCAATGTTAAGGAGAACCCGTTTTTCATGAATAAGCTAACCCCTACCAAACGCCTACCTAAAAGGCAGTCATGCCAGGCACTGTCGTTATCAATACTAACGATGATGTTGGCGACAACCGCATCGGCAGCAACCTTTGAGATACCTGCGGTTAAAAACGGCCTGAATTTAAGCATAAATGGCAGTGCCAATCCAAGATTAACCACAGAATACGATAAGTTTAATTATACTTATGGCGATCCAAAAATCTTTGGTAGCAATGGCACCCTCGCTGATGTACTGGTGAATCAAGATCGTAAAGACAGCGATGAACAACTCAGACTTGATGGTGTTAACTGGACAATGCTAGGAGTCAGTGCCAAGCAAAGAATCACGCCAAAAATGACTGCCAACGCCTCTGTTGTCATAGAAGCTGGTGAAGGTTATGTCAATAACTGGGGTGCTTACTGGGGTGCATGGCTTGACTTTGGCACCTACGGTGAAAAAGGTCGCATTACCATCGGTGGTCAGAACAATGGTCTGGGTGTTAGCCAAACTGGCATTGGCATCGTAAATACCCTAACCGATGGCGGCACAAACATCAACGGTCGATACATGGGCATACCCAACCTTACGCTATCTGCTTATCATATGTTTAGCCAGTCTGCCGACATCAATGACAATACGAAGACAGGCTGGCATGACAGTAATGGTATCGCTGCCAAATACGATTTTGAATTCGCTCCACGCAAAACCCTAAGCTTGGCAGGCGGTTATAGCCAAAGCAAAGGTCATGATCAAATTGCATATTTTAACACCTCTGAAAAAGCCAATGCGTATTTGGCTGGCGTAAGTTTTCAACATAACGATTTGACGGTCGACTTAGACTATGGTAAAAGAAATGAAACTTACAATGGTGCCGTAACACATGGTGTTGATAAAGATACCTATGGCATCAAAGTCAATTATGAGTTCACACCACGCCTACAAGGAAGCATCAGCTATGGACGCAGTCAGACAGATAACAAATCACCTGCTCCAGTGCAAAGATTAGTATCATCAAAAAGATTAGAGCCTCAGGGCGATCAAGAAGCATTGTTCTTCCATGAAGTTAAGAAAGATCGTTACAGTGCCGAACTATCCTATCAGCTATATCAAGGCATTTCATTAACAGGTTCAATCACCAATCTAAAAACCAGAAACTATACCGATGAAGGCGAATTCAGTAATCGTAAGCATTTGACCTTCAGTACTGGTGCATCATTCTCATTCTAACTTTTTAAATAAGGATTTTTTATGAACACTCCAACTTTTAAGCTAACCAAAATCGCCCTATTGATTGGTACTGCCATCGTAGCTACCAATGCCCATGCTGTTTACAATCTATACAAAAAAGACGGTTTGACTTTAGATATTGGCGGTCAAGTTGACATTCAACTCACCAAGCAAGACCGACAATTCACCCTTGAAAGCCCAATGAACAAAATAGTCGAAAATCCGGAATTACAACCAGCAGGTACCAAATTATCAACCACAGATAAAAAGCCTCGCCTAAGCCAAAATCATGGCGTATCTTATATTGATTTCCGTAGCTCACAAGAATTGCCAAACGACTGGCGTGCAACAGGAAATATCGGTCTTGGCTATATCAGAGGCAGTAATTTTTATTTGTCCAATTCAAGCTTGTCATTGGATAAAAAAAATGTGGGTGCTGTCAGCCTAGGTCGTCAATATCTACACACCAACTATGTCAATCGCACAGGCACAGACACCCCATTGGATATTTTTAGCACTAGTGCCTTACGCTTTGATTACTATGGCATCAAGGGCTTACAAGCCAGTGCTTATTACAGTCTTGCAGGGTATAATGATGTTACCAAAGAAAACAACGGTGCTGTAAAATCAGGCTATGGGGCATCAGCAAGCTATCGCTTCCCAGTGGCAGAAGGTCAAACGCTAAGAGTGGCGGCAGGATACACACACAGTGATTACAATCCTGAAACTAGCATTAATGGGGATACCTGGAAAGCCAATCAAAACACCCTAAACCGCTATCCTAGTAAGACAGACGGTTTGGCAGCATCATTGGAGTATCAAGCAGGCAAATTCTTGGTAGCTACTGATATTGGTCGCAAACAAGAAACCATGTCTGAAAGCAATTTTACCCCACTAGATAAGCGAGATACTGATTATTTGGGTGTGAAAGTCGCCTATGACATCAACCCAATCTTTCAAGTCAGTGCAGGCTACGGCACCAAAAAGGCAGAGACTAAGCTGAAAAAAGGTGCGACACCACTAAGCAATGATGCCAATGCCTTAAATACAATCGGTCAGCAGACAGGCGGATTACAAATACTTTCTTATGTCGATGCCAAAGAGCAATATCTGTATGACAAAGCCAATACCAAAGAAGCTTATGTGCAGCTAGACTACATGGCTCGCCCAAATGTTCGCATCTATGGTCGCTACGACACCGAATTAACAAAATTTAAATTAGGCTCAACCAACACCAGCAAAATCAGCGATGACAATATCCGTGCTGGCGTTGTGTTTAATTTCTAAACCAATACGGCCACTTAATGGATGTTCAGATGGATTGAGCAATTCAATCCATCTGTGGCAATACAATCATAAACAGGATACCATATGAAACTAAAACTTACCTCACTGGCATTGGCAGTAGCATCGTCTGTCTGCATGACAGCGGCATATGCCGATGATGGCAGCGATAATAAAGACAAATTACATTATCCAAAAACTCGTGTACACCAAGACAGCTACGATCCATTTTTAAGCGGTGAATTTGGCATGTCTGCCAATACAGCGGACATCAAAAACGCACGATATGACAACGCTCAAAACATTCCCGATGATGGCATTGATCACTATATCGGTGGCACGATTGTCGATAAATATCGTTGGCTAGAAGAGTATGACAACATCGATGCTTATGTCGCCAATGAGACCAGTGATGACCGCCAACGCAACATGATCGGCACTCGTTTTGAGGACGATCATCCACTTGAAGCCAGAACCACCAAATACCTACAAACCGTTCAGCCAAAAGTATCTAGTGAGGTCAATGACTGGGTCAATGCTCAAAATGCACTGTCCACAGAATATGTCAAAGACTCACCTTTCTATGAACAATTAAAACGCAACTACGAAGCCTTAAAAGGCGTCGAGCACACCATCAGTCACACCAATCGTGATGGCATCGGTGAAATCCGTTACTATCGTCATGCGGACGGCTATGATCGCATTGAGAAGATTGCACCAGACGGTACTCGTACCGAGCTGCTTAATGAGGCAAACATCTCACCAGATGGCAAGGCCGAACCAAACGGCAAAGCCGACATTCGTGGTGTCAAAGTGAGTAAAGATGGCAGCTACATCTCTTTCTTCGTCCGCTCAGGCTCTGCTGACATTGACCCAAGATATTTACATGTCATTGATACTCGCACAGGCAAGCTTGCTACGCCTGTCATCAAAAACATTAGACGAGACATCATGAAAGCCACATGGCTGGATGATGACACTTTATTTTATGTAGGCAACTCTCCACAACTTGCCATCTATCGTCGTGATATTGGCAAAGAACGCTTTAATGATCCTATTGAAGTCAACTACTTACATCTCGGAGGCAGTGCGGTTACTGGCATCTCTTTTGAAGGCGATGATGATCGTTACTTGGTCATGAACGCCATAGCCTTCGGTACAAACACCGCCTTTATCAAAGATCGCAAAACAGGAGACATCTATCGCCTACATAACCCCAAATTCTTTGATGAAGCCATTCGCTATAAAATTGCATTTAATAACAATGTCTTAGCTGAATTGGTTCACTTTGATGACAAAACTCGTGATGTTTGGCTCATCAGTGGCGAGAATAATCGCAAAGGTGAAATCATCAAAACCAACCTGGATAATCTTAAAAAACGAGAAGTTGTGGTTACCACTCCAGAAGACTTAGACTTAATGCGTGATGCCTATTATCACGAAGAGGGTGATGGCTATTTCTTGGTTACCTATCTCAAAGATGGGGTCAGCCGTCTAAAACTGGTAGATGCCACCACAGGAAAGTTCCTAAAAGATCTAACTCCGCCACAAGGTGCTGGATATATTTCCGACCTTTCTGGCAATGTTGTGGGCAAAGAGTCTGATAAAGACAAGGATAAAAACAAAGACGACGATCCAGAAGCGAATGAAAACTACATCAAATTCTCTTTTGAAAATCCCACTTTCCCTCAGACAGAATATAAGTACAGCATTGCCAAAGATGAGTATTTAGATATTCGTCGTTCTGACTTGGTGCCTTTTGATGAAACTCAATACGAAAGCAAAGTGGTATTTTATACCTCTTATGACGGCACAAAAGTTCCAATGAACATCAGCTACAAAAAAGGCATCGTCTTAGATGGCAAAAACCCAACCATACTGTATGGCTACGGTGGTTATGGCGTCATTTATGATCAAGCATTCGGCTTCCCTGCGAATACCGCTTGGCTAGAAAATGGTGGCGTATGGGCTCATGCCTTCATTCGTGGTGGTGGTGAGTACGGCGAAGAATGGCAAAATGCCGCAAAATACACCAATCGCTTGACAGGCTATGACGATTTTGCTGCAGCAGCTGATTATCTCAATCAAGCAGGCTATGCCGATCCTGATCATCTGGGCATCATGGGTGGATCAAATGGCGGTCTTTTGGTCGGAGCAGCAATGGTTCGACATCCAGAAAAATACCGAGTAGCATTGCCGCAAGTCGCAGTACTAGATCAGCTTCGCCAATCAGACATGGGCATCACCCAATACTGGATGGAGGAGTATGGCGTGCCATCTGAAGGTCGTCATGTTTATGATGTCTTGATGAGCTATTCGCCTTATCACAACTTAAAGTCTGGCACATGCTATCCATCAACCTTGGTTCAAACATCAAAACGAGATGACCGTGTCGTACCATCGCACTCTTATAAGTTTGTGGCGAAACTTCAAGAGATTGAGAGCTGCGGTCGTCCAGCATTGTTATATGCATCTGAAAACCATGGTCACAGTTCAAATATCTATGCTGAGCGTAAAAACAACGAATTGATGACGATTGCTTTTGCATTCAAAGAGCTGGGGGTTAAGAGCGTACCAAATCTTGAAGAACGCCCAACAGCAGATGAAATGAAGACGGCCAAATGGCGTGCTGAAGATGCGGCGAAAGCTGAGCGTCAAAAGCAACAAAAAGAAAAAGTCAACAAGTAAGCCATCATCATTCAAAAAGGTCTTTAGATTAACTAAAGACCTTTTTTTATACCAAATCCATTTTTAAAATATCACAATCCAAACCACCATTACCGCACATTCAATAAACCCAAACAAAAGACATCAGCCTGGAACAATATACTCAATTAATCCCAAAATAACCCACCAACCCTTGCTGAATACTCTCAAGCTTTGATAAATGACTTCTAAGCCATTTCTTAATGGTTGCCCAAGTTTGCTCAATGGCGTTTAATTCAGGTGAATAATATAGCAAGGGTAAGATGATGGGCTCTACATATGCTCATCCGACCAAGTCATCTCCACAAAAAACCATGCGATGACAGTGGGTTTTTTGTGGTAACAAAGAGAGGATCGCTCATTATTATCCTATTGCTGTCTTTTTAGATAATCACCAACATGGATTGGCTGAACAGTCCTACGAACAGGCCCTGATGACGACTCTGCTGATTGCTGAGAACCTTGTTGACTGATGGCACTGGCATGACCTGCTGGTGCTTGCTGTCCAGATGATTGAGGTTGTGCACTCTCGTTTAAGGTCAGCCCTGTTGCAATCACAGTTACTTGCAATTCATCACCCATCGTATCATCATACACAAAACCCCAGAAAATATCACCCTCATCTAAGTCAGCAATCTTTGAAAGCAGCCCACCGATTTCATCTGCCTCACTTAAATTCATGGATTCCTGCATACCTTTGATACTAACAATCAATCCTTTAGCATTGTCAAGACGCAAATCATCTAGCAGCGGTGAGCGAGTTGCTTTTTCAGTGGCTTGTTTGGCACGATCATCACCACTGGCACGCCCAATACCCATCATCGCATATCCACGAGACTGCATGGCGGTGCAAACATCTTCAAAGTCCACATTGACCTGACCTGGATAACGCACGGTTTCAATAATTCCCTGGACGGCAAATAACAACACATCCCAATACCGCTTACTGCGCCTTTTAAGGTCTCAAAAGCTGTACCAAGCCCTTCAATAATGGCTTTGCCTGTTTCTGATTGCGCGCGGGCTTCGCCGAATTCTAATACCTTTGGGATAACACCAGCAAAACCGCTAATCATGCCTGCTAGACTTTGACTGATGCCACCTTCGCCATTCATGATTTTATTTACCGCAAGCTCCCATTGGTTGGAAACCTGTTGCATCGCTTGTGATACGGTTGTCGCTGTTGCGCCCGACATTGATTTAAGCTTCTCAGTTGCTTCAGCGTTTGTTAGTGCTTTATAGACTACTTCAGATGTTAGCTTGCCTTCTGCCGCCATCTTACGAAGTTCGCCCGTTGTGACATTTAGACTTTCAGACAACAAGGTCATAATCATTGGCGCTTGTTCAGCGATTGAGTTAAACTCATCGCCACGCAATACGCCTGACGCCATGGCTTGCCCTAACTGTGTAAGTGCTGCCGCCTGTGCTTCCGCCGAGCCACCCACCACCACCATTGCTTTTGTTACGTTTTCGGTAAATCGAATTACTTCCTGTTGCGTTTTGCCCATCTGTTTTAGTGAGCGTTCATTCGATACATACATCTCGCCAACAGATTGCAGTGATACCTTATTTTCCATCGCAATGCGTTCAATATTCTGCATCGCAACGCCAAACTTTTCAGTTGAGCCTGTGGCAAGTTTTAACTGGTTGTTCAAAGTCTGCATACTATCAGCAGTTTGAATGATTGAGCCAAACGTCAAGCCTAATCCTAGCGCACCAATCGCACCTTTTAGCATGCCAAACGTGCGCCCTAGAGATTTCGACATTTTGTCCATCTCATCCATAGACTTTGATGTTTCTTTTGTCTCTTTCTCAAGGTTATTAATGCCATGCGACAGCTTATCTAAATTCTGTTTGGCTTTATCAGCCATTACTTCAATGCTTAAGCGGTATGCCTGTGTTGCCATAATTTTCCCCATAAAAAAACCGCCCAACAAGGACGGTTATAAAAAACACCTTTTACAATCAAGGTGTGTTTTTTGTTTTTTTATCAATTCGCAATTAAATCATTTGCTTTTTTGATGTTCGCTTCATCATTGATAGCTGTTGATGCCTTGAGTAGGCTTTTAATATCCGATATTAAAATATTGCTTTCTCCGGCAAAATAAGATTTTTCATAGGTTTTACCGTGAACACTACCCCAATGGCGGCATAACTCGGTTATCATCTCATCATCATATCTTAACGCCAAATTTACACGGTCAATCACATTTTGATAGCAACCGTTTTTTAAATCCTGCTTATTCAAGGCTCTAAAGATTCTTAGCAACTCTGCATAATGGCCTTTGTAAATACTAGGCGGTTCACATGATATTTTCAGCATTTGAGCGGCTTTATGCAAATCGCCCGATTTCTTAACTTCCAAAGCCGCCAGATAATTATCAAGGTAATCATCTTCACTATGGATAGTAAATGAGCCATCGGGATGCTCTGAGATGATGGTTCTAAAACCAAAATCTTGATTATTCATAGCGCCCACTAAAAGATTTCAACTGTTGAATTATTTTGAGTGTCGATGACGCATTTGCCCATATTTTCAATTTCAACACCAAAACCATTCTTAGCTGTGAACGGCACTTCAACCACAACATTGCCACTGGTTCCTTTGTATGCACGAATTGAAAGGGTTTTTTCATCAAAGGTTGCTGGATAGTTGAGTTGCTGTTTAATCGCATCTACACAAGGTCGAATGTATTTGTGAGCTTCTGCCAGCTTCTCACTTTCAGCCTCAACCATAGTATTGCTTTTCAATTCCTCTTGGCTAATAAAAAATCTTTCACCGTTTTTGCAATCCACAAAAAATACCACTTCTTTTTTAGGCTTGCTTCTATTGTCAGAGATACTTACATCAATAGGCTCATCGCATTTTTCACTTTTTGCAATATGATTTACAGCCAGTGGCATGGTAGCATTAATATCATCAATCCATTTTTTACCCCATGTCTTATATGTCTTAGGAAAACCCTTTTGTGTAATTGGTACGACAATATGGCTATAGTCTGTTACGACATCATCCTGAGTATCATCGTCCTGATGTGTACTGCTATTCCCATCCGAATTAACAGTCATCTCATTATCATCCATGCACATTGATACGACAACCGAAATAATAACGACCAAAAATAACAATTTCAATATTTTCATAGCATAGCTCCAATCCGAAAAGACCAAACTATAATACACAAACTATTACATTAAAGCAATATGGGGTTACATTTTATCATATTCATCGCTTTTGAACTTTCGCACTTCACTTATAATATCGGGCAATCGCCAAACAAGTACTATCAATAACGCAAAAATAACCAAGATTATTAAGTTTATCATAGGTAATTCTCCCAATTTTACAAAATCTATGGTAAAATTCATCTTAAGTTTAATTCCTTTCTTGTTCAAAGGGGTTAAAATAAGAAACCCTTAAACTGTGGCGGTTTAAGGGTTTTTGCTTATTACCGCTTAGATTTCTTGTTAAAGCTATCTAGCCAAATATCATCAAGGGCGAACACCACATCATCAAGCAACCATCTGGGCAGGTAATGTGTATGATGCTCGCATACATCGCTAATATCCCGTACACCTAACGGCAATGCTACATTGTCAGCGTATCGCCTTTGGCGTTGTGCCAGAACAAATATGCCAATGCTGTTATCACTGATTGGGTCGCCCATGACTTCTTGCGGTATCGGTATGTTTAGTCTGCGATAGCTTTCAAGCCTTGTCGCGCTTAGCTCTGCTTCTTGGATTTTCCATTTGTATCGGTCGATGGCTTTTTTTTAGTTTTATTCGCCACCTTGTTAAATTCTTCCAAACAAGCATTAAACTCGTCAGTTAGCTTTTGAATGAACTGCATAGGCTCTTTGATATTGCTAGCAACAACTTTAAGGTTCTCGCCACTAATCGGTACCCCCTCACCTTCGCTATCTTCAACATTCCACTTTTCAATCGTGTATTCGCCAATCATGAAAAAAGTGGCTTCAAAGGGAGATACATAATCACGCCTCATTCTGTCTGTCTCTTTTAGCTTTTCTTCACGCTCTTGTAATAGGCGCACTCGCTCCGACGCTGCCGCAAACGCTTCATCTACTTTGAGCGTAACATCTGCTTTTTAAAGGCGTCTGCGATGGAAATATTATTATAAACTTGGCGTAATTTTTCGTTAGGCACTGTGATGATAGAATCAACATGTTGGGACAGTTCAGCAATACCCTCTTTAGCAATCTTCGTGCGTTTACTGTTCTCAAACTTAAATGGTGTCGTTACTACCGCTACCGTTAAAAGCTGCATTTCTTTAGCAATGCGAGCAATGACAGGAGCTGCCCCTGTGCCTGTGCCACCACCCATGCCTGCGGTAATAAATACCATGTGATAGCCTGACAATAACGAGCGAATTTCTTCTTCGTTTTGCTCTGCCAACTCACGCCCTTGAGCTGGACGACCGCCCACACCTAAGCCCGCCCCGCCAAATTGAAATTTATTAGGTACTGATAAATGCTCAAGGGCTTGAGCATCAGTGTTGGTCGCCACGAATGTCACACCTGAAACATTCTGACGAACCATATACTCAACCGCATTGCCTCCGCCACCGCCTACTCCAAAAAACAATGAATTTCGCTTGTCCGTCTGTATCAAGTTGCGTGTCGTCTGACATGCTATAAGCCGACATATTTCCTCCAAATTAGTAAAAATGACTCAAAAAAAGACATCAAAACCACTCTTTAACGCTCTTAGCAAATGACTGCCAAGCGTTAGAAATTTTATTCACCAGGTCGCTCTGAACTGGCGAATCATCATGACCATTGCGTAAAAACTGCTCGCTATTTTGATATAGTAGTGCACCGATTGCCGTATGCAACTTATTGCCTTTGATATGGTCATTTATTAAGACAAT
>NZ_AOMT01000001.1 GCF_000696305.2 Moraxella bovoculi 237 | reverse complement strand
AGACTTACGTGTGCATTATGAATCATCTTTTGATTCCGTTCAAAACCTTCCCTGTTATAAAAGGGATTAAGACGCTTAACTTCAGCTCTTTGCTGAATTTTGCAGTTGTTCAAAACCTTCCCTGTTATAAAAGGGATTAAGACTCAATCGCATAGCCGTATAAGTGCGCTGATGTCGTTCAAAACCTTCCCTGTTATAAAAGGGATTAAGACGTCTTTGTGTGGGTATTGGCTGATGATGGTTTCGTTCAAAACCTTCCCTGTTATTAAAGGGGTTAAGACAACAAACGCTCTGCTTGCTCTCTGTAATACTCAGTTCAAAACCTTCCCTGTTATAAAAGGGATTAAGACCTACTCAACGTAAATTATAAGAGACAATTGTCTCGTCCAAAACCTTCCCTGTTATAAAAGGGATTAAGACCCAGTTAGCTCACATCCTTTCTTACAACGCATTAGTTCAAAACCTTCCCTGTTATAAAAGGGATTAAGACGTGCGGCTGTGGGCGTGATATGCCTTTGTCCTTGTTCAAAACCTTCCCTGTTATAAAAGGGATTAAGACCTATATACAACATTTGGGCGTTTGTCGTACGGGTTCAAAACCTTCCCTGTTATAATTTTGGATGCTCCCATGCCACTCCGGTGAAGTGTAGGACTGGCATGCGTAGGTGCGGCTGAATCTATACTCTTCACCGCACCATCATCCAACCTTGATCACCACACACCCGCCAGCATCAACTCACCTTTTCCACTACTACCAAACACAGCCCGCATTAATCACGCATCGCTTTTTGTCTTGAAATAAGGTAAAATACCTCCATTTATTTTTCGCTTATTTAATATTATAAAAAAAGGCAAAGCCATGACTGTCCAAACCTTCACCCCAGAAGCCCGCCCCGCCCCCAAAAAAGCCATTCAGGGCGAAAAACTGCGTGGCTATGATAAAGTCGCTCGCATTCCCATTAAGGTCATTCCCACCGTAGAAACCCCCAAAAAGCCCGACTGGATTCGTGTCAAATTATCCAGCCCTGCTGAAGTGGAGCGTATCAAAGGCACGCTACGCAAACAAAAGCTCTACACCGTCTGCGAAGAAGCCGCCTGCCCCAACCTACCCCAATGCTTTGGCGACGGGACAGCGACCTTTATGATTATGGGCGACATCTGTACACGTCGTTGCCCGTTTTGTGAAGTCGCTCACGGTAGACCCAACCCCCTAGATGTGGACGAGCCACGCCACACCGCCGAGACGATACTTGGGCTTGGGCTAAAATATGCCGTCATCACAAGCGTGGACAGAGACGACCTAAAAGACGGCGGTGCAGGGCATTTCGTGGAAGTTATCCAAGAATCCAAAGCCCTAAGCCCCAACTGCTTGATTGAAATTCTTGTGCCTGATTTTCGTGGACGTGAAAAAATCGCCATTGATCTACTTGCCAAGACCGCCCCCGATGTCTTTAACCACAACATCGAGACCGTGCCACGCCTATACAAGGCATTTCGCCCTGGCTCGGACTATCAGCACTCACTAAACCTACTAAAAGAATACAAGGCACGCCGTCCCGATGTTGCCACCAAATGCGGATTTATGGTGGGGCTTGGCGAGACCGAAGAAGAAGTCTATGCCCTGCTTGACGACCTAAAAGCTCATGACGTGGACATCATCACAATCGGGCAATACCTAGCCCCAAGTAAGAACCACGCCCCTGTGGACAGATACGTCCACCCTGATGAGTTTGCCCGCTATACCGAATACGGCAAAAAACTGGGCTTTTTTAACATCTGGGCAAATCCTATGGTGCGTTCAAGCTACTTTGCCGACCGCCAATACTATGGCGAGCCTTGCCCACCGCCTGTGCGTTCAGCTAAGGCACTTGCCGAAGAGAAATTGGCAAAAGCCGAAAAAGGCGAGAAAACTGGGTGCTTTTAAGCAAATCACAACAAATCAGGGGCAAATATTCGCCCCTGTTTTTATTATTAAAAATGTCGTTTTATTTTTTGATACAACAAAGGCAATGTCAAAGACCCTGCTGTTTTTTTACTTTAAAATAAGGGATAAAAGCCGTATTTTTTGGCACCAAACTTTTAAGAATGCAACACAGCTCTAGATTTGCCAATATGAAATTATAAAAACAAATCAGCCGTAAAAAAATAAAAACCAGCCGCAATAGCCCATGGTGCAAGCAATCACAAAACAACACCTGCCTTATTAGCAAGAAAAGAAATTATTCTGCATGATGACTATTTAATGCAGGATTGTATTTAGAAACTGGTTGAAGCGGCATTGCAACCTGGACTTTTTTAATCCAACACATCACGCCACAAAGATCATCAGGTGTCATAGACAGTCGCCAATCATTTGTTATATAATCGCACCCTGCCCATAACTTAAATTTTAGGGATATCGTTATGAACATTGATTTTGATACACTGGCTCGCCTCATTCAGTTGACCGAAACCGCCAAGATTCACTCACTTCACATTCAAGATGGCACACAGACGGTTATTTTGACCAACCCAAGCCAACCTTTGCCCCAAGTGTTATCTCAGGCTGCGCCTCACACCTTAGCCCAAATGTCGCTCCAAGACCTGTCAGACGCACCCCAAAACCAAATCAGCTCAACTACGCCACCCACCGAACCCACCAATTTTCACACCATCACCTCACCTATGCTTGGCACTTTTTATCGTAAATCCGCTCCTGATAGCCCCAATTTTGTTGAAATTGGCGATGCCGTCAAAGCAGGTGATACCTTGTGTATTGTGGAAGCCATGAAAATCATGCACGAAGTCAAGGCAGACAAGGCAGGGGTGGTGCGTGAGATTTTGGTGGACGAAGGTCAAATGGTGGAATACGACTCGCCTTTGTTTGTGATTGAATAGGATAAGAACATGAGCAAAAAATTTAAAAAAATTCTCATCGCCAACCGTGGTGAAATCGCCCTGCGAATCATTCGGGCGTGTCGTGAGCTTGGCATTGGTTCGGTGTTGGTGCATTCTACCGCCGATAAGGACAGCCTGCCTGCTCGCCTTGCCGATGAGACGGTTTGTATTGGCAGTCATTTGCCCAAAGACAGCTATCTGAATCAGCGATCCATCTTGGCAGCAGCAGAATTGACGGGCGTGGACGCCATTCACCCTGGTTATGGGTTTTTGAGCGAAAATGCCGATTTTGCTGAATTTGTTACCGAGCAAGGCTTTGTTATTATCGGTCCTACCGCCCGAAACATTCGTATGATGGGCGATAAAGTTACCGCCAAGCAAACCATGCTTGCCTCAGGCGTGCCTTGCGTTCCAGGATCTGATGGGGCGCTGCCTAATGACGATGAAGCAATCATCAACATCGCCAAACAAGTTGGCTTACCTGTCATCATCAAAGCCTCAGGGGGTGGCGGCGGACGGGGCATGCGTGTGGTTGAGAGTATGGACGAGCTGCTAGGAGCGGTCGCTATGACCAAAAAAGAAGCGATGAGCGCCTTTGGTAACCCTGTGGTCTATATGGAACGCTATCTAAAAAATCCTCGTCATATTGAGATTCAAGTGATTGCTGATACGCATGGCAATGCCATTCATTTGGGCGAGCGAGATTGTTCTATGCAACGCCGTCATCAAAAAATCATCGAAGAAGCCCCCGCCCCCTTTATCAGCCAAGATGAGCGAGACAAAATCGGACAAGCCTGTATCAAGGCTTGCTTGGATATGGGCTATCGTGGGGTCGGGACTTTTGAATTTTTGTATGAAAATGGCGAATTTTTCTTTATTGAAATGAACACCCGCATTCAAGTAGAACACCCCGTTACCGAGCTTGTAACGGGCGTGAATTTGATTGCCGAACAAATCCGAGTTGCCGAAGGTTATCCTTTGCAATTTAGCCAAGACGACATTCGCTTGACAGGGCACGCCTTTGAATGCCGTATCAATGCCGAACACCCTTTTAGCCTGATGCCATCGGCAGGGACAGTGAGCTATTGTCATCTGCCTGCAGGCTATGGCACACGGGTGGACAGCCATCTGTATACAGGCTATCAAATTCCTGCCTATTATGACAGTTTGATTGGCAAATTATGCATTCATGCCCCCACCCGTGAGCTTGCCATTGCCAAAATGAAATCCGCCCTGACAGAGCTTGACATTCAAGGCGTAGAAACCAACAAAGCCCTACATCAAGCCATGTTTGATAATGAATCTTTTTGTCAAGGCGGGGTCAGCATTCATTATTTGACCCATTGGCTTGACAATCATCACAATAATCAGCCCAATCACAAACACTAGGGGGCAAGATGGACATTAATACCACTTGGCAATGCTCATCAGAAAGTACACTTTTGCTATTTTTAGGTGGGGAAATTAGCCTTGATAAACAAAAACTGTGCTGGGCGTTAGCAAATCACTTAAGAGCCGACAATACGCTTGGCGTGCGTGAAGTGGTGGTTGGCATGAATGCCTTAACGGTGTATTTGGATAAACAGGCGTTGTACCAAGACCCTAGCCAATTAGCGGTGTGCGAAAGATTGCTCAATGAGCTAACACACGACTTTGCCCAAAATTTGGATAATTTGCAAGGCATTCAAGGCAAGCACATTGACATTCCTGTGATTTACGGGGGAGAGTGTGGCGTGGATTTGGTCGCCAGCGCCAAAACGCTTGGCATAAGCGTGGACGAACTGGTCAAACAGCACACCGCCCCACTTTATACGGTGTATTTTATTGGCTTTCAGGCAGGATTTCCCTATCTTGGTGGCTTACCTAAAGCCTTGCACCTGCCCCGCCACGCCAAGCCCCGCACCAAAGTTCTCCAAGGCTCGGTCGGTATCGGCGGCGGGCAAACAGGCATTTATCCGTTTGAATCCCCAGGGGGTTGGCAACTTTTAGGGCGTACCACTTTGCCTTTATTTGATAAAAGCCAAAACCCACCAACACTACTACAAGCAGGCGATACCTTACGCTTTGTAGCAACGGAAATTTTGGTATAAGGATAATAAGGAGCAATTATGTTAAAAATCACTCACTTATCCGCCATTGCCAGTATTCAAGACTTGGGGCGTGAAGGCTATTTGGGGCTTGGCATTGGGCGTTGTGGCGCGATTGACCCTTTGTCGTTTCGGCTTGGCAATGCTCTGCTTGGTAATGATGGCAACACGCCTGCCCTTGAAATTAGCCTTGGCGGACTGACCGCCACTTTTGGCAAGGACACCGCTTTTTGTCTGACAGGGGCGGTTGTTGATGGCAACCTTGACGAAACACCCATCATCACAGGCTATCGGTATTTTGCCCAAGCTGGACAAACCCTTGCCCTAAAACGCCAAACAAAAGGTATGCACAGCTATTTGTGCGTACAAGGTGGCTTTGATTTTGCCAAGGAGCTTGGCTCTGCCAGCACCGACACCAAAACAGGACTTGGCGGGCTTGGACGCTGTGTGATGGCAGGCGATGAACTGCCTTATCAAGCAGGCATTCCAATGAGTGCGATGGGCGTGGCAAATTTGTACCGCTTTGAGCCTGTGACTGTGATTGATGTCATCAAAAGCAGCGAATATGACCGCATTGTACAGACGATAGACACATTTTGTAAACAGGAATTTACCTTGTCGCCAAACAGCAACCGTATGGGCTACCGCTTAGACGGCACGCCCTTGCAATTTGATGCCATTGAAATGAATTCGCACGGCGTGGATTTTGGCATGATACAAGTTCCCCCCGATGGTAAGCCAATCGTGTTGATGGCGGACGCTCAGACCACCGGCGGTTATCCCAAAATCGGAGCGGTAATTGGGGCGGATTTGGGCAAATTGGCACAGGTGCAATTTGGCAAAAAAATTCGCTTTAACTATGTCAATGGCACAACTGCCCTACAAAAACAAGCTCATTACACCACCCACCTTGCGCAAATAGCAAAGATGGCAACGCGTTTTTAAAGTAATTTTTAAACCAATAAAGGAAAAACAATGGCACACATTGATTTAAATGCCGATGTGGCAGAAGGCTTTGAATTTGACCAACCCTTGATGTCCATCATCAGCTCAGCAAACATCTGTGCAGGATTGCACGCAGGTGGGGTTCGCCAAATGATACAAACGCTTGCTTATGCCAAAGCCCACAATGTCAGCATTGGCATTCACCCAAGCTATGACGACCGTGCCAATTTTGGGCGGAGCAAACAAGATTTGCCAACAAGCGAAATACAAGCATTGATGGCTTATCAAATGGGGGCGGTTGTGTCCGTTTGCCAGACTTTGGGACTAAAACCAAGCTATGTCAAACCACACGGGGCTTTGTACAATCAAGCCAGCACCGATGCGACCCTTGCCCATGCCATCGCCCAAGCGGTTTATGATTTTGACCCCAAGCTGGCATTGATGGGGCTGTCTGGTGGTAAGCTTGTCGAGGCAGGCAAAGCCCTTGGGTTAAAAGTGATTTGTGAGGCCTTTGCCGACAGACGCTACAACAGCGATGGCACTTTGGTGTCTCGCACCCTGCCAAACGCCCTGATTGAAGACGATAATGAGGCGATTGCCCAAGTTGTCCTTATGGTAAAAGATGGGCAAGTGGTGGCTGTTGATGGCAATGTGATTGACTTACAAGTGGACAGCATTTGTTTGCATGGTGATGGCAAGCACGCCTTGGTATTTGCCCAAAAAATCAAAGCATCCTTGCAACAACAAGGCATTGCCATTACATCGTTTATGACAAATAATTGATTTATCAAAAAAATCAACGCCGATACTTCATCGGTCATCTCTTTTAATTGAGGTTATAAGGAAATTTTATGAAAAACACTACCCAAAAATCCGCCATCTTAGGCGCTGCCTTTTTGATGGCGACTTCTGCGGTCGGACCTGGATTTTTGACCCAAACCGCCACCTTTACCGAAAAACTGGGGGCAAGTTTCGGCTTTGTGATTTTGGTCTCTATTTTGATGGATATTGGCGTACAGCTCAATGTTTGGCGAGTGATTGCAATTTCAAAAATGAAAGCTCAAGAAATTGCCAACCTTGTCCTACCTGGCATGGGCTATGTTTTGGCAGGACTGATTATTATGGGCGGACTTGCTTTTAATATCGGCAACATTGGCGGTGCAGGTCTTGGTGTGCAGTCGGTCTTTGGCGTCGATCCTGTTATCGGAGCGTTGGTCTCTGGCGTGATTGCAGTGGGAATCTTTTTGAGCAAAGAGGTAGGCTCTTTGGTGGACAAATTTGCTCAATTGATGGGCTTTGTGTTGATTGCCCTGATTATTTATGTGGTTTTTAATACCGATCCACCTTTTGGCGAGGCGGTTGTTCGTACGGTTGCTCCTGAAAAAATTGATGCGATGGCGATTGTAACTTTGGTCGGTGGTACGGTTGGCGGTTATATTACCTTTTCTGGGGCGCATCGTCTGCTTGATGCAGGCATTACAGGCAAAGAAAATCTTTCTGCCGTCTCAAAAAGCTCCATCAATGGCATCTTGGCAGCGTCCGTGATTCGTGTGTTTTTATTTTTGGCGTGTCTTGGTGTGGTGAGTTCAGGCGTTGCCATGATGACAGATAATCCTGCCTTGACACCTTTTGTTCACGGACTTGGCGACACAGGTCGTGTGATTTTTGGCGTGGTAATTTGGGCAGCGTCCATCACTTCGGTGATTGGCTGTGCTTATACTTCGGTGTCGTTTTTGACCAATTTCCATGCAGGCATTGCCAAACATAGCCGTTATTTTATCATTGGCTTTATTGCTGTCTCAACACTGGTCTTTGCTACGATTGGCAGACCCGCCCAAGTGCTTGTTTTGGTTGGCACGCTAAACGGTTTGGTCTTGCCGATTGCTTTGGTGGTGATTTTGCTTGCCGCTTACAAGAAAAACATCATTGGCGATTATAAGCACCCTGTTTGGATAGCTGTCTTTGGTTGGATTGTGGCGGTTGCCATGTCAATCCTAAGTGTGATTACCATTTTTAAATATTTGGCAGGATAATGATGAATTCCATTTCTTTTGATGATATACAACGCTTTGTTACGCTTGTCTCACAAAGCACGCTGGCAGAAGTTGAAATCAGTCATGGCACAAGCAAACTTAAGGCGGTCAATCATATGACCACCCTACAAGCACCTTGTGCTGTGGCTATGCCGACTACACCAACTCACGAAATCCCAAGCCCAGCAATCAATCAAAACACCATCGTCTCAAAGGCGGTGGGTGTTTTGTGTCTTGATGGCATTGCCCTAAAAGCAGGCGACACCGTCAATGTGGGCGATACTGTGGCAGGTGTGTTGGCACTTGGGGTTTTGACACCGATTGTGGCGGACAAAGCAGGCGTCATTGAATCATTTTTGCTCAATGAAGGCGATAAGGTAGAATGGGGGCAGGCAGTGATTGATCTGGCCTAGCATTGAAATCACAAATGCCGACATTAAATTTAAAAACATCACACCATTTGTTTGAATGCTTTATCGGGAGAATTTCTTAAATCCTGATTGACAAACAAAAGGTACTCCCAGAAAATTAAAGCAAAAATACACTTTTGTTTTAAATAATAAAAAACCGATATAATAAGTTATGTCGGTTTTTATTTTACAATTAAGAAATAAAAGCGGTTCGTTTGGCATTGGGTTTTTAAGAGCGTATCACAATCCCACATTCACCAATATTAAATGATAAAAAACCAATCAACCATGCAAAATAACAAAATCTATACCGTAACAACCCCTTGTGCAAAAAATCACAAAAGCAACATCTCTCTTACTTTATTGGAAGTGGCATTTGATTTGTTTGACAAAAATAAACTTTGGGATACACCTTGTGCGATTTGTGGTGGTAAAATAGAAAGTGTGTCAAAATCCAATTTTGAAATTACTGATGAGCTTTTTAATATTTGGACAAATAATCCTGATTATCAATTTTCAGAAGGATTTTATGAAGATTTAGACCTTGCCGAGATGAAGTATTTGCCAATGCTTTTAAGGGCGATTGATGATAAAAATTTTCCAAATTCCAAAAAGGCGGTGGTTGTCAAAGCATTGTGTGCGTTGTGGTATAATAATTGTGAATTTCCCAAGAGCGATTATGCACATTAGAACTAAGACAAATGCGTGAAAATAGCGAAATTTTAAAGCCTATTTTATCAGAAAGAAAGACATTACTTTGTATTATAAAGACTTGATGCGGGATTATATCTGGGAAGTGGTTGAAAAATTATTGTAGGCATGGTTGTTCATTTTTATGATTGATGCCACAAACAATAGACCATACCAAACACTTACACGCTCATGTCGGCACCAACACCGAGCGCAAAAAACCCAACACGTCGGTAAAAAATTTTGTATAATAATAAAAATTAACAACTGTACACAAAAATGACCCAAACCATTCTTTCATCAAACGGCATTCACCGCCTGCATCACACTTTTTTTATCCCCAAAGGCAATATCACCGCCACCTTGCTTATCGTGCATGGCATGAGCGAGCATAGTGGGCGTTATGCTAAGTTTGCCCAGTTTCTGGCGGATAATGGCGTGCTGGTGGCGACTTACGACCAGCTTGGGCATGGGCAGACAGTTAAGGACAAATACGAGCTTGGTTTTATTGACGAAAAACACCCCATCCAAGCCCTGTGCAAAGACGTGGTTATCATGGCGGATAAACTAAAAGACAAGGCACGCACGCTGACCGACCGCCCCACGCCTCATTACATCATGGGACATTCTATGGGGTCGTTTGTCGTGCGGACGGTGCTGACCCACCACGCCACAAGCTTTGACGGGGCGATTATTATGGGGACGGGCAACAGCTTTGGGCTTATCAACCGCTTTGCTCTAACCGCACTTGGGGCGATGAATTACATAAACCCAAAACGCCCCAACGCCCGCTTTGCCACATTGTTAAACCACTATTTGCTCTCGCAAATCCGCTCACCCATATCGGCATCGCCTTTTGCGTGGCTGACCGAAAACACCGACAGCATCAAAACCTTTGAAGCTGATCCCTTATGCGGTTTTGCATTTAGCAATAATGGCTTTGTCGCCTTGCAAGCCCTTATCAAAAAAGCCACATCGCCCACATGGTATGCCCACACGCCCACAGATTTTCGCATTTTACTCGTCAGTGGCAAAGACGATCCGGTTGGACGCATGGGGCAAGACATTGATGAACTTCAAAGCGAGCTTATCCGTGCAGGGCAAAACGTCTGCACGCACCTATATCCCAACATGAGACACGAGCCACTACACGAGACGGATAAAGATAGGGTGTATGGGGATATTTTGGCGTGGCTAAAAAAATCACACCATTGACAAAACCAATCGAAAATCTCAGTAAAATCAGTTTAAATTGTGCTAGAATAAAATGTTTTTTACTTCACTTAGGAAATTATTATGTCTTTACAAAACATCATCGAAACTGCCTTTGACAACCGTGCTAACTTCGGTGCGACCGACTGCCCGTCAGACGTGCGTTCTGCCGTTGAAGAAGTCTTGGCAGGTCTTGATAATGGCTCACTTCGTGTTGCCGAAAAAATTGACGGCGAATGGGTGGTTCATCAATGGGTCAAAAAAGCCGTACTATTGTCATTCAAAATCAATGATAATAAGCCGATTGAGTCTTGCGATTTACGCTTTTTTGACAAAGTAGATACCAAATTTACCGATTGGACGGAAGAAGATTTCAAAAACGCAGGCGTGCGCGTCGTTCCCCCCGCGGTGGCTCGTAGAGGCTCATTCATCGCCAAAAATGTCGTGCTAATGCCGTCTTATACCAACATCGGTGCGTATGTGGACGAAGGCACCATGGTGGATACTTGGGCGACCGTTGGCTCATGTGCCCAAATCGGCAAAAACGTCCACCTATCAGGCGGTGTGGGTATCGGTGGTGTGCTAGAACCCCTACAAGCAAACCCGACCATCATTGAAGACAACTGCTTTATCGGTGCTCGTTCTGAAATCGTGGAAGGCGTGATTATTGAAGAAGGCTCGGTCATCTCAATGGGTGTGTATATCGGTCAATCCACCAAAATCTACGACCGTGAAACAGGTGAAATCCACTACGGACGTGTGCCAGCAGGTTCGGTTGTCGTACCAGGTAACTTGCCAAGCCCATGCGGAAAATACAGCCTATACGCTGCCATCATCGTCAAAAAAGTAGATGCTCAAACTCGCGCTAAGACCAGCCTAAACGACTTGCTTCGCACCGAGTAATTTTTAAGATTTCAAAATTAAAGCCGTCCTTTTTTAAGGGCGGTTTTTTATACAGTTCATAGCATTAATCATAAAAATCCCTTATAATATTAAGTTTTGCCAATTTTAATATCAATGCCAAATTCCACCCGTTTACGCAATACCTTTATCCCCACCACCGACCCGTCTGCAGGTCTTCGTTTGACGGAGATTTTTTATTCCTTGCAGGGTGAAGCCTTAGCGATGGGTTTGCCGACCATTTTTATTCGCCTGACAGGTTGTCCGCTCCGCTGTGTCTATTGTGACACGACTTATTCATTTACAGGGGGCGAGCGTTGGGGGCTTGATACGATTTTGGAATATATCAAACAATACCCTTGCAAACGCATTTGCCTAACAGGGGGTGAGCCACTTGCCCAGCCCAACGCGATTGCCTTGATGAAATTGCTCCTTGATAATGGTTATGAGATTTCATTAGAAACCGCAGGGGCGTTGTCGGTCAAGGACGTGCCAGTAGCGGTGTCAAAGGTAATGGATCTAAAAAGCCCGTCATCGGGCGAAGTGCGTAAAAATCTGTGGAAGAATTTAGAATATCTCACCAACAATGACCAAATCAAAATCGTCATTGCCGACCGTGCCGATTATGACTGGGCAAAAGAAATGCTACAAAAATACGAGCTTGATAAAAAATGCGGTGTGGTGTGGTTTTCGCCCATGTTTAACATAGATGAGCGTAAATCGGACGTGCCAAATTTGGCAGTAGAGCTTGCCGAATGGATATTGGCGGACGGTTTGCCTGTGCGCTTTCAATTGCAACTGCACAAAATCATCTGGGCGGACGCTAAGGGCAAATAAGCCTGACAAAATACTTTAAAAGCTGAATTGAATTTGATACAATAAGCGCTTATTTTTCCAAATTCGTCCAATTAAAAGAGAGTAACCATGGCACGAGTGACCATTGAAGATTGTCTTGATAATGTTGATAATCGCTTTGAGCTAATTTTAGTGGCAAGCAAACGTGCCCGTCAGCTTGCCAAGGGTAGCGCTGAGCCTACTGTTGCGGTTGATAACGATAAGCCAACCGTGCTTTCCCTGCGCGAAATCGCCGCCGGCAACGTAACGCGCGACATCCTAGATGAGCCAGAAGAAGAAATCGTCATCAAAGTTCCTGAGCTGATGGATTTTTCCAAGCTGACTCCTGCTGATTTTTAATTTTAATCACAACGATTGATTTAATTAAAAATCAAAAACCGCATCATCAAAATGCGGTTTTTTTAATGATAAATCAATCATTTATCACACCCACTGGACATTCATTAATAAGCTGAATACCACAATGATAAAAATCAATAAATCAAGCTATTGACAATATGGTCAATACTTGATATTTATAATGGTTTTATGGTCGCGTCTGCGTCCTTTTGTTTACGAGTTAAGAGTACCTATGCTAGCCAACTACCGCCCGCATGACATCCCTACCCATTTAAGCCATCCCTTGGTTGATGAATCACGTGACAGCTTGATGCGCTCGGTGAGTTATTTGGACAAGGTGGAACGCCAAGACGTCCTGCGCGCCTGCCATTTTGGTGACGTGGCGCACATCAAGGACAAGCGTAAATCAGGCGAGCCGTACATCACCCACCCGATTGCCGTGGCTGAGATCTTGACAGGCTTTCGCCTAGATCGCGATACCATCATCGCTGCCATCTTACACGATACGGTCGAAGATACCGACGTGACGGATGAGATGCTCACTCAGGAATTTGGCGAGACGGTGTCACGCTTGGTAGATGGCGTAACTAAGCTTAAATCATCAAGCATGAATAAGCAGCAGAGCCAAGCTGCGACATTCCATAAGATTCTAACCGCAACACTCATCGATCCGCGCGTCCTAATCATCAAACTCTCCGACCGACTGCACAACATGTCAACCCTTGACGCTGTCAGCGAAGAGAAACAAAAACGCACCGCCAGCGAGACGCTTGATTTTTATATTCCGTTCGCGCGCATCATGGGATTGAACGACATCGCCGACTACATTGAGCTGCTGTGTTATCGCAACCTAAACCCCGAGATGTACACCAAGTTCACCGATAAGCTACTACAGCACGGGCTTGGGCGCAACTTCCAAAAAATCGAAATCAGTACCTATCTGCAGAATCTACTTAGCCATCTAAACCTAAGCGGTCACGTTCAGGTACTGGATAACCGCACCTCAATGTATCGCCAATTTTTCAAAAACCGCGGCGAGATTAACCGACTCATTCGCCAATACGACTTTGAAGTGGTGCTAGATAACATCGAATCGTGCGATAAATTGGCGTTCTATTTGGTGCAAAAATACGAAATCAGCAACGACCAGATTCGTGATAACATCCGCAAACCTCAAGCGGGCGGCAATCAATCACTAACGCTGATCTATGAGCGTGATTATAGTCACATCAAAATCACCCTACTTACCAAACGCATGCAAGAAGCTGCCCGTCTTGGTATCATCAGTAACGACAAAGGCGACATCAGCCAATCGGTCATCCAAGCAAGTCTTCGCAACATGCGCGATCTGGCAAACAGCAAATCCGGCCAAGGCAGCCAAGAAGACACGGAGCGCTCTGTCGCCATCATTAACGAGCTGCTTAATTACCTACATGAACGCAAGATCGTCTGCTACAGCCCGCAAGGCCGCGCTTATGAGCTGCCGCGCGGTGCCACGGCGCTAGACTTCGCCTATGCGGTCGGTCCTGCCATCGGTAACATCGCCACAGGTGCAGACATTAACGGCGAGCATGGTAAATTGGGATTGGTACTGGCCGATGGTGACTCGGTGCATATTGACACAGACAAGAACGCCATGCCAAGAGCCGACTGGCTGGGATTCGTCGCCACCAACAAAGCACGTAGCGAAATTCTAAAATTCCTAAAACACCTGCCAGAAGACCAAAAAGAACACGCAGGCAAAGAAGCCCTAACGCGCGCCCTAAGTGCCTATGACAAGTCGATTGATGACATCACCAAACACGAATGGTCTGATATCTTGGCGTGGCGTGGCGTGTCCGATCAGCGTGAGATATTTTTGCAGATTGCGACTGGCTCGCTATTGGCTCAGCTGGTAGTGTCTCGACTGTTTAGCGAAGAAGTAGACATCGCTGATGGCAATGAGATCACCCAATCCAAGCACCTGATCGCAGGCGTAAAAGGTGTGGAGCTCACCTTTGCCAAATGCTGCAACCCCATCTATGGCGACCATATTGTAGGACATCTGTCAGCACGTCAAGGCTTGGTGATCCACCGCCACAAATGCTACTCGCTAGATGCCATCCGCGCAGACAACCCCTACCAGATCATCCAAGTTCACTGGAAAGGTGGCGTGAAGATCGATCATAATGCGCACCAGCTGCATTTCTCAGCGACTTTGCGAGTGTTCGCGATGCTCAACGAAGAACAGATCAGTCAGGCGATCTACGAGCTGCGTGCACTTAACATCGGCGTTGAGAATACTTCTGTCAAAGCCGATGATAAAGACAAGAACAGTAAAGTCGGCACCACCACCTTAAATGTGGTCGTGCGCTCACGAACCCACCTAGAAGAAGGTATCCAAAGATTGCGTCAGATTCTAGGTTATCCGAACATCATGCGCTTATACCAGTAATTTAGGCTTTTTTGGACAATATTCAAAAACCACTTGAATTACAGGTGGCAATTGATTTATGATAAAGATAAGTAATTAACCATACAGAAGGTGTATTATGTGCTGTAATATCGATCTTAATTCTAAAGCAGAAGCGGCGCATTTTTTGGGTAAATGCGAACCAAATATCTTACCTAAGACTGCCGACAATGTGGCAGGCAATATCGTCTATACGGACAAGCCTGCGATGAGCTTGTTTGATAAGTTGGTTGCTTATTTTAGGCGCACCAAAGCCTAATTATCCCGATTGATTGCTCATAAGTTATTAAAAATCAAGGACATCTCATGGCAAAACAAATCATTCATACAAATGATGCACCAGCAGCAGTTGGCACATACTCCCAAGCAGTGAAAGCAGGCAGCACCGTCTACATCTCAGGTCAGTTAGGCTTAGATCCTAAGTCAATGGAACTAAAAGATGGCTTTCGCGCGCAAGCTGAGCAGGCTTTTGATAATCTAGCAGCCATCGCCAAGGCTGCGGGTGGCTCATTGAATGACACAGTTAAATTTAACGTATCTTTGACTGATTTGAATGACTTTGCTGTGCTGAACGAAGTATTTAATGACAGATTAAGCTCGCCTTATCCTGCGCGTGCCGCGGTTCAAGTGGCTGCTCTACCAAAAGGTGGTGTGGTTGAGATCGAAGCCGTCTTACATCTAGACACTTAACTTAAGATAACATCGGGCTTGGTCATCGCCAAGCCTTTGGTTTATGCATCATACCCTAGTGCGCATCGCCCTGTCGACCCCTTTGTATCGGCTATTTGACTACCTATGTCCCAACGAACACCTCATAGATGGTAATTTACCGTCCATCGGTTCTCGCGTGCGTGTGCCTTTTGGCCGCCAAGACTTGGTTGGCATTGTCATTGCGCACATCGATCCATCGGATACTGACGTCCCACATCATAAACTAAAAGCCATTTACGAGTGCCTAGATGATCACGCCATCTTAGATGATACATTACTTGATTTGGCAAATTGGCTCTCTACCTATTATCATTATCCACTGGGTGACACCCTGTCTGTGATGTTGCCAAGCTTGATTAATCAAGGCAAATCCCTCACGCAAAAACTCACCTTCTGGCAGCTGGCTGATTCGGCGATGGATGATGATTTTGTCACAGCCAATATCAGTAAAACCGCCAAAAAACAATGGCATATTTTTAACACCATTAAAGACAGCGCGCCCAGTATTAACGAGGCGGAGCTGCTACAGCTAGGCGCCACCAAAGCCCAGTTAAACACCCTAAAAGACAAAGGGCTGATTCGTTCTTTCATTCTCACACGAGATGAGACACCCCTGCCCAAAGCGCCTGCCCTACTGGGTGAACCGCTCACTTTAAATGCCAAGCAGCAGTTGGCATTTGATGGTATTCGCTCAGCCATCGATGATGGCGTTTATCAGGGTGTGTTATTAAATGGCATCACAGGCTCGGGCAAGACAGAAGTGTATCTACATGCGATGTGGTATGCAATACAGCTGGGCAAGCAAGTGCTGATCTTAGTCCCCGAAATCGGGCTAACCCCACAGACCAAGGCACGATTTAGCTCGCGTTTTGACGCTCAGATTTGTGTGCTACATTCTGGCATGAATGATGATGAACGCCTCGAGGGCTGGCAAGATTGCAACTCAGGGCGCGCTCAGATCATCATTGGCACCCGATCGAGCATCCTCTACCCCTTTGCCAATCTCGGTCTTATCATCATCGATGAAGCACATGACGGCTCTTATAAGCAGCAAGACCATCTTCGCTATCATGCTTCTGATGTTGCTTTATGGCGTGGTTTCCACCATAAGATCCCAACGATTCTAGGCACCGCCACACCCAGCCTTGAGCAGCTAAAGCTCTCCAAAGATGGTAAGCTCACAGAGTACAAGCTACCCACGCGTGCAGGGGCTGCTACCGAGGTTGTTATGCGCTTGGTTGACATTCGTCTTGGCACTCGCTCGATCGTGCAGACTGACGGCACACCACAAGAGACTCTATTGCCTGATGACAGCATTCTGCATATCAGGCGTTGCCTTGAGCTTGGTGAGCAGGTATTGATTTTTTTGAATCGTCGTGGCTACGCGCCTATCTTGATGTGTGATGCCTGTGGTTGGCAGGCGGATTGTCCGCACTGCGATGCACATCTAACAGTACATAAGCATCCATTTAATCACTTAAAATGCCATCACTGCGGCCATCAGACGCACGAACCACAGACCTGCCCAAATTGTAATAGTCGCAACCTGCAGACATTAGGGCTAGGCACGAGCAAGCTGTCTGAGCAGCTACACGCCCTATTTAGCAATCCACAGACGAACCACCAAACTTATCCCATCTGGCAGATTGACCGCGACACCATGCGCAAAAAAGGCGCTTGGGAGGCGATGTATCAACAAATCCTGACAGGCGAGCCTGCGATATTGGTCGGCACGCAGATGATTGCCAAGGGACATCACTTTCCGAATGTAACACTGGTGGTTGTGATTGATGCGGATTTGGGGTTTTTGTCGCCTGATTTTCGCTCACCAGAGCATACCGCCCAGCGCATCATTCAGGTGGCAGGACGTGCAGGGCGCGCCCACAAACCAGGCAACGTCATCATTCAGACACGCCAACCTGATAACATTCTACTGCTAACCCTCATCAAGCACGGCTATCTGGCATTCGCTGACACGCTATTAAAGGAGCGTCAACTGTTGGGCTTGCCGCCGTACAGTCACGCCGCACTGATCCGTGTAGAAAGTCATGATCAGACACGCGCCCGCGACGCCATCAGCCAGATCGCAAGAGAGCTGCCCGACACGCCAAATCTTGCCAAAAGTGGCGCCATCGATGCACCCATGAGCAAAAAAAACAACCGCCATCACACGCAGTTGTTATTGCTCGCAAAAGACCGAAAGACACTTCATGGCGTCTTATCAGAACATTGGCAACGACTACTCAATCTACCAAGTGTTAAAGGCGTCAAAGCCACTCTCGACATCGACCCAATGGGTTGGTAGTCACCCCAAGGCATAAGCCAGCAGTGCGATGATTAATAGATGCACCGGATAAAACCAATAAAACAAATACCTACCGCCGAAGCTTGATCCTTTTTCACCATTAAAATAATAAATCATCGCAGCAGCCAGCAGCATGCCAAAATGCATGTAGCCAAGACCCACCGTCCGCTCAAATCCATAGGTCAACACATAAAACGCAGGACAAGCCAGCACGTAGGCGATGATGAGTTTTCTTGTGTCATGATAAAAATACGCAAACAGCAGCGCCATCGCCACCAAAGCGAACCCATAATCAAATGACTGCACAACAGGATACATTAGCACAATCAACACAAGTTTAACGATTGTGCTGTGAGAGCTATGATAGACGATGAGCGCCATTAACGCACAAAACAAGGTAAATAGTACGTTACCATGTCCATAATCCTGCCATGGCACGCCTTGTAATATCGATTCAATGGACAGGCTAAACATCCAATAAGGCAGCTGCGCGATCAGCGCAAAGACCAATAGCCGCCTAGCATAAGCCACGACATCATGCGTATGATAATACCCCACCACCAGCAGATAGACCATGATGGGCGCAACCATACGGCCAATGAAGTGCAGCCATTCGGACAGATGGCTATCCACCTTTAAAAACGCCCACGCCACATGATCAAGCGTCATCGCCAGCATGGCAAGACACTTAATCACGAAGGCATTTAGTCCTCCAGATGCCCTATCTGACATGCTAACCAACACAGCTTTTTGGGTGGCGCTTTTTGTTTAGCGATGTTTGACATCGCCATATGTGCTGTCCTTGGTCATTCTTGGTGTGATAGATGACTAAGGTCTCACCATTTAGGTAACGCACTGGATAATTCGCACCCGATACAGTGGCGACAATTGCACAATCCGTCTGCACGCCTGCCACGCGATCTGTTACCACCATGGAGACGCGCTGATTGTCAGCAGAGACGGGCAGATTAACAGGGCATTGATGGCTGGCATCGTAGATCGCTGCGACGCGTTTTTGTACAGCGTTGGCAGAACGATAGCTTTCAAAGATGACTTCTTGTTCTTTTTGCATGGTGATGATCGGAACGAACTGACCGATGATGATTGAGAGCATCACTCCAAATATGGCAAAGGCGATACTCATGCCCACAAGGCTGGTGCCACCCTCACGCTTTAGGTGTGCTTTTTGAGATTCTTGATTGCGCGGATAAAAGTCCAGCACATCAGCGATCTCTCGGCGCGCCATGCGATAATAATACGCATCTGCCCATCTGGCCACCATGGACGCCCAGAACAGCCAAACAGAGCCACCTACGATGACGCGCGCCCACATTTGATATTCTTCGGGCAAAAACCCGATCACCGTAAATTCAAATACCGCTAGTATAATGGCGATATTCACCTTAATGAACGACCAGCCTGCCACGCAGTACACCACGCAGTCCAGATAACGCTTGCGATAAAGCAGCCACCCAAAGGTACAAAAGAACGCCGCCCAATGCCAACGCGCATGCAGCTTACCAGCATGATCGAATTCCTCGAAGCGCTTTAGGTAATACTTTTGAGAACGCAGCCCGATGAACCATTTGTCAAGCTGAGTGCGCTCATTAGGCGTCAGATGCGCCTGATAAAATGGCGGTGGCGTGGTATCTTCTAAAAATGGCAGGCGAATCATACATCTATCATAAAATCGTTTGCGGTTATGGTTGGCTTGGCTTATAATTACCGAGTTTAACCTATCATTTTACGACTTTTTTGCCAATAATACCATGACCCAAAAAGCAGAATTTCTCGCACCTGTTGGCGGTGATCGCCAAACCCCCGACACAGACCGCGACACCATCAGTGAACAGATCAGCCGCCTAAACCAAACCCCTGAACAATTTCGTCAAATCGACACGTTCATGAAGCGTCGCACGCACATGAGCCAATCAAGCGAAATCGCCCTAACCTCTGATGAGTACGCACCTTATATCATCAATCAAGGCTTTGAGCTTGGCAAATTGGGTGATGTCAGCGATATTCACAATCTAAGAGTTTATTTTAAAGACACGCCAAACGGCGAGAATGCGCCCATCACGCTAGAAATTGGCTTTGGCATGGGTGACAGCCTAATTGAGATGGCGAAGAACGACCCAACGCGCAACTTCGTTGGCATCGAAGTGCACGAACCCGGCATCGGGCGCACCGCCTACATCGCCCACGAGCTTGGACTGACCAACCTCAAGGTACTAAGCGGTGATGCCATCGAGCTACTGACGAATCTGCCCGAAAATCACCTTGATACCGTTCAGCTATACTTCCCAGACCCATGGCAAAAAAAGCGCCATTACAAACGCCGCTTCGTCACCACGCACCGCATGGAAGTCGTGGCTCGCACGCTAAAGGTAGGCGGTATTTTCCACGCAGCCACCGACTGGGAGCATTATGCCCTATGGATGCTTGAAGTGCTTGATAATATGCCTATTTTTCGTAATACCGCAGGTCAAGGTAACTTCACCCCGCGCCCAGATTTTCGCCCTTATACCAAATTTGAAAAGCGCGGCTTTGATTATGGGCGCAGCTCTTGGGATCTCATCTACCAAAAAAGTGTAAAATCCCAAAATCACCTCGAAGACGGCATTTAGTGTCGTCTTTTTTATCCATCACATCAACGATCAAATTTCACCCAAATCATGCTGTTTCACAAAAAATTACCTTTGTCATATTTGTGAAACATGCTGATTTTAGCGCAAAACTTATCCTTTAAAAAAATCTTAAAAATCAGCTAAAAATTGAATCTCATGTGTGCAATCCTTTGAGTTTGTTGGGCTTGAAATATTATCCACAAAAACTGTGGATAACTTTGTGGAAAAGGTGAACTTTTGGTGAGCAACGCTATATAAATAGGCGCTTTAACCGTGCTGTCATAAATCCACAATTATTGTAGATAAATTTTATTTTATAAATAAAATCAATAACTTATGAATTTATAAAATTAGATATTGACAAATCTATTTTCATAATAATGCATTTTATTAGGCTGTACAATGTTCCACAAATTGTTGTATTTTTTGATGTGGAACTTGTGGATAACTTTTATTTTTGGTGATTATATTAGTCCCAAATTTAAGTTTTATCATCCCATATTTAATGCAAACTTCAGGCATAAAAACACTACGATAAATCGTAATTTACGAACAAAATTATGTTATAATAAACAAGAATTTATTGGATGTTTAACATCTTACTTATTAATATCAATTAGGCAAAATATATGAGCACAAAAGCGAAGGATGCGACCACCAGCGTCGATGAAAATAAAGAAAAAGCACTCAAGGCGGCACTTGCACAGATCGAGAAAAGCTTTGGTAAAAACACCATCATGCACCTTGGTGACGAGTCAGCAAAAATCGACGTGGATGTGGTCTCCACAGGCTCATTAGGTCTTGATATCGCATTGGGCATCGGCGGCTTACCAAAAGGTCGTATCATTGAGATCTTCGGCCCTGAAAGCTCTGGTAAAACCACCCTCACCCTACAGACCATCGCCGAATGCCAAAAGCAAGGCGGCACCTGTGCATTCATTGATGCTGAGCACGCTCTAGATCCAATCTATGCGCGCAAGCTAGGCGTGGATATTGATAAGCTGATGGTCTCACAGCCCGACAACGGCGAACAAGCCCTAGAGATTGCCGACATGCTGGTGCGCTCTGGCGCGGTGGACATGATCGTCGTGGACTCTGTGGCAGCACTCACCCCAAAAGCTGAGATTGAAGGCGAGATGGGCGACAGCCACATGGGCCTGCAGGCACGTCTGATGAGTCAGGCACTGCGTAAGATCACCGGCAACGCCAAGCGCTCCAACTGCATGGTGATCTTTATTAACCAGATTCGTATGAAAATTGGTGTTATGTTCGGTTCACCTGAGACCACGACAGGTGGTAACGCGCTTAAATTCTACGCCTCGGTGCGTTTGGATATTCGTCGCACAGGCCAAATCAAAGAAGGCGAGGACATCGTCGGTTCAGAAACCCGCGTCAAAGTCATTAAAAACAAAATGGCACCTCCATTCCGCCAAGCCGAATTCCAAATCATGTATGGCGAGGGCATCAACCGCCTAGGTGAAGTTGTGGATCTGGGCGTAGACATCGGTGCGGTTGGCAAATCTGGCGCATGGTACAGCTATGGCGAAGGCAAGATCGGTCAAGGTAAAGCCAATACCGTCAAATACTTGGCAGAGAATCCTGAAGTCGCACAAGAGATTGAAAACAGAATCCGCCAAGAGAAAATGGGCAATACCGCGCCCATCAACGAATCTCACGCTGATGATGGTGAGCCACCTGAATTCATCGAAGGCATGTAAGATGACGACCTGTTTTAAGGTTCGATCTGGCGTGACATCTTAGTATGACCACCATCAAAACATTGGCAGAAATATTGGCGGATATGGGCGAACCTGTATCCGCTGATTCACCTGATGGTAATACCCACCAACCATCAACTAAAATCAAAAAAACACAATCTACCCAATCGGATAATCCAACCGCCAGGAAGTCAACCCAAAACCCTTGGCAGGATTTTCATGAATTGACATTATCAGAACCTAAGAAAACCCGATTGTCAGACAATGATGCAATTGATGAACCTGATCTGCCAACCCCATCCAATACATCCAAAAAACACAAGTCTCGCAACAAGCCCAAAGCGGTCCCACAGCCAAACATGACTCATGTCTTGGCAGATAATAATCAAACCATTTTGGATGAGAGCACCATCCAAGCTCTTCAAAAAGTTGACATTGAGCCGGTTTACCAAGACGATAAAACAGTCAACAGGCTAAGATGGCTTGCTTTTTATTATCTGTCCAATCGTGAGTTATCACAAAAACAGCTGCGTCAAAAGCTGCTCGATAAAGACTGCGACCCTGACATGGTCTCGGATTTATTAGATGAATTTGCTGATAAAGGCTATCAATCGGATGAACGCTGCGCCCACATGCTGATCCGCGAAAGTGTGCGCCGTGGACGTGGCAAAAGACACATCAGTCAAAGCCTAAAAAAAGCCGGCATAGACTTGCCCTACTCGCTTGATGAAATCATCGATCAAGCAGGCATAGAAAGCATCAGTGACGGCACCATCTTAGACGATGAGACAAGTGCTCAAAGCGAGATCAATTGGCTAAAACTCGCCATAGAAGCTCGCTGCAAAAAATACGGCAATACCACCCCAAAAGACCCAAAAGAAAAAGCCCGTCAATTGCGATTTTTGCAATATCGAGGCTTTGAGATGGGGGTATGTTTTGATGCACTTAAATACACGCTTGATCATTTGGATGAACTGATCTAGAAACGCTCCCACACAGCGATCTGACCTGGCTTAGGCTTAGCAGTCACCCCAAGCCTGCGCCAAGGCATATTATCACCATGATAGTCGCTACCCACTGATACCATAAGTCCCTGTTCGACGATACATCGATCAATCATTGCGCGCAGGCTCATTGGTTCATTATTTGGCAATTCGCACCCATCGCCGCCCATCTGAGCAAAATCCTCAATCAGCCTTCGCGTACGTGTCGCTGATAGTCCATAGCGAGTCGGGTGCGCCAACACAGCCAAGCCACCACATTCATGAATCAGCTTGATCGTCCTTGCCATGGTCATGGTCTCTATCTCGACATAGGCACATTTGCCATCCGCCAGATATTTATCAAAGGCAGCTTGCACGCTGTGGACGAATCCCAGCTCATGCAGCACCTGTCCAATATGCGCTCGACCAATGGCTCGCGGGTTATTATCTGCTTTGATTAATACTGCCTGCCACAAAGTCTCTGTGAGCGTCTCACTGTCATCATCGGTTAATATCTCGCCCAATTTCTCAATCATCCGTCGCCCGCGATGATGGCGGCTATCTTGTAGCGCCTGAAGAGCTTCATGCATTCTTTGAGTGTCGGCGAAATTCAATGCGACGACATGGATGATTTTTTGTAGTTCTTTATTTTTGCCATACCCACCTGCCAGAGCATGTGCGCAACTGATCTCAACACCATTAATTAGACGAATGCCGCACTCTTCTGCGGCTTGCTTCGCTTCTGCCACGCCTGCAATGGTATCGTGATCTGTCAGCGCAAAAGTCTTGATGCCAGCATCAAACGCTTTTTTTACCAGAGCGGCAGGTGTGTTGGTGCCATCTGATGCTGTGCTATGGCTATGTAGATCTATCATATCTATTCCCAAAAACAAAAGCCCCATACATGGTATAGGGCGATTGCATTGACATTGATTAGTCGTTTTTGTTTTGCTGCTGCTGTTGTAGGTAGTTGCCCACACTGATTGGCTTAGTCATTGGGCGTGGCTGAGCTTGAGGCGCAGCTTGTTGTTGTGGCTGTTGGCTGGCAATCGCGCTTACATGATCTGCAGGTGCAGATTGTTGATTGGCTAGCTGGGCTTTAGGACGCTCGTCCACTGTTAAACCTGTTGCAATCACGGTTACATAGATGTCATCACCCATTGACTCATCGTCCACAGCACCAAAGAAGATGTTGCCCTCATCGATGTTCGCAATACGGCTAACCACTTCGGCAACTTCATACGGTTCGCTCATGCCGATGTTCGCACCCACGATATTGATAATCACGCCTTGAGCGTTCTTCAGTAATAGATCGTCAAGAAGTGGGGAGCGGATTGCTTTCTCTGCCGCTTCTGCTGCACGACCTTCGCCACTGGCGCGGCCAATACCCATCATTGCATGGCCTTTTGCTGTCATGGCAGTGTGCACGTCATTAAAGTCGATGTTAATCACACCAGGCTCACGAATCGTGCGAGTGATGCCATCAACCGCCTGCAGTAGAACGTCATTCGCCTTGGCAAATGCATCTTTCATGGTCAGACCGCGATAGACTTGTAGTAGTTTTTCGTTTGGCACTGTGATGATTGAGTCAACGTACTGAGCCAGCTGATCAATACCCTCTTGAGCAAGCTTAGCACGCTTACCACCTTCAAATTTAAATGGTGTGGTCACAACTGCAACGGTCAAGATGCCTTCTTCTTTGGCAATACGAGCAATCACAGGAGCTGCGCCCGTACCTGTGCCGCCGCCCATACCAGCAGTGATGAACACCATGTCATAATCAGAAAGTAGCGCACGAATTTCAGCTTCGTCACTCTCAGCTGCTTCACGACCCACTTCAGGGTTAGCGCCGGCACCCAAGCCACGAGTTAGCTCGCTGCCAAGTTGTAGTTTGTTTGGCGTGGTAAGCTTGCCAAGTGCTTGACGGTCAGTGTTCGCCGCCACAAAATTGATGCCAGTAACGTGTTGATTTACCATGTGCTCAACTGCGTTGCCACCGCCACCGCCAACACCAATAACGATAAAACGTGCTTGTCCATCTGAATCAAACTGTGTGTCATCTGACATGCTGTACTTAACCATAACTTACTCCAAGAATTTGAAAATCATCGCCCAAAGGCACTAAAACCATTTTTTGATTTGGTTGGTGAATACCCGCCAACCTTCAGAAACTTTATTTGTCAGCTTGTTTTGAGCTGAAACCTCGCCATAGCTGTCTTTGATGAATTGTTCGCCATTCTGATAAAGTAGCGAACCTATCACGCTGTGCAGCTTATTATCTTTTAGATAACCATTAAGTAGCGCAATATTGTCATCGGTTAGATTTTTTGGACAAATGCTGACGCATCCATTCGTGGTCATCATACGAACCGGCAGACCCCATTGACGACCCACAAAATAGCTAAGCCCGTCAATCTGAGTGGCGCCGCCTGCCAAGACAACACCCGCTTCGATCTGCGATGACAGGCCCAAATCATCAAGGCGCTTACTGATGCGCATAAAAATATCATCATAACGCGCCGCGATCACACTACTCAATCGACGCAAGCTCACCGTTGATTCTCCTCCCAAGCGACGCTTTAGAGTTACAAAAGCTGCACGCTTAGCAGGGTCGAGCTGAACAGTGCCCTGCTGATGCTTTAGACTCTCAGCTTCAGACACCGACAAGCCAAGCTCTGTCGCAATGTCAAAAGTAACCGTCTGACCACCCACGTCCAAACAATCGGAAAACAAGAGCGAACCACCACGATACACACAAACTTTCGTCGTACCCAGTCCAATGTCAATAAAACAAACACCGCGCTCTTTTTCTTCTTTGGTTAGGGCATATTCAGCACTGACCACGCCATCAAACAAGGTCACCCCTACCGATGCCTCTGCTGAGTTAACCACATCAAGAATCTGCGCATGGTAATTGGCAGGCAGCGCCATGACATGGTTTGCTACGCTAATCTCATTGGCGTGCATGCCAATTGGATCTTTAACCTCTTGGACGCCGTCTAGATAACTTAGCAGCTGACATGATTGCAATAACTTATAATCTTCAGCACGCAGCTTATCAGCAATCAGCTCTTTGGCGCGATAAAGATCGCTTTGTTGAACTGTGGCGTGCGCTCTGCTCTTGTGCAAGCTAAGCTTTTGCATGTCGTTCATTGAGATCATGAGGGGCGATGCAAACGATAAGCACACCTCATGGATATTCACCCCTGCCATGTCGCCAGCTTCTTGCAGAGACTTATAAACCGCACTTAATAAGTGCTCACGACGTTCGATCTTACCGCCAACGAATGCATCTGTGCGCGCCAAACCCACCGCCGAGACCTTGATCTTTGGCTGTTCAGGCGTACCTGTTGCATAGCCGACTACTGTATAAACAGCAGTTGAACTCAAATGCAACGCAACCTGTAGGTCTGACATAACTACCCTCAATTAACCGGCAAAACGCCACAAAAAAAATCTCAAAAAACCACAATAACCATCGACTTACGTCGCACGTACAAGCTTTGTAATATTTTAGCATTGATGATGATTTTATAAAAGAGCAAAGCCCATAAAAAATCAGGGATTTATTTCCCATTTGAGCAAAAATCAATCGAAATTAAACGCTTTTTAAAAAAACATTCTTCATCAAGAAGTTTTCAAGCCTAAATCAGACGGTTTTTGAGGTATTCCAGCAGTTTTCCAAGCAATGGCAAAACCGTTTTTATAGCGCAAATCTACCGACTGAATTTTTGGCAATTCTTTGGCAAGACTGCCCGCCAAAAGTGAAGACAAACTAAACAGTTTTTGTTCGGTGTTCTCATGATCGACAATCACACGAAGCCCGTTATCAAAACGGATCAGCCAAGTCTGGCGTGACGTTAATGTCATGTCCTCTGCCGTTATACCAAGCGGAGAGAACCATTCATTGACTCGCTGCATCTGGCGCATCATGTCCGTTGCATCATTGGTGTGACCGCTGTACAGATGAACCAGATTCTTATCCATTAGCTCGTGCTCATCAGCCGGCACGAACACCGCACCATTGGCATCAAGCAGATGCTGACTACCGAAATTAGCCACCGCACGTCGCGGCACGACAGAGACAATAACGCCTTGCTGCCAATCGCGCTTAACGCTGGCACTCTCAACCCACGACAGGCTAGACACTACTTGATGAATACCCATCAAATCCGCGCCAAAAAACTGAACCCGCCCAAATGGTGCGGTCGCGGTTTTTAGCGAATTGGCCTGAGATTCGGTCAAATTACTCAATTCTAAGACAAGTGGGCGTTTTGGCGCCTGCTCAATACCCTTCATCGCTACAACAATCAAGCCGCCAAGTACAATGGCTACCATGAGCAAAATCTGCCATAGTTTTAGAACTCGACGCGCATTTTTAGTATTGACTTGGGAATTCATGGGGAATTTGCGATAAATACGATAAATTTTCATATAATAACGCATTTTATCGATAACACCAAGCAAAATATCAAACAAAGCATGATTTTTTACATC
>NZ_AOMT01000044.1 GCF_000696305.2 Moraxella bovoculi 237 | reverse complement strand
TGTAGCACAGCGAAAATGGGAAAGAAACGTATAACCGTGACTTCTTAATTACAGTCCAGTTTTAAGGGGAATTCAGATAAATTTTAGGTTTATAATTCAGATTTTTTTTTGTTGGTTTTGGAATATTTTACAATTTCTAAAATCTTGTTTTTCAATCTATTCATTAAATACCAACACTCAAATAAATAATAGAATAATAATTAAATACTATAAATTTAAATAAGATAGTTCTTATTTGTTTGTCTTTTCATTTATTCTATTTTCTCAAAATTTTGTTATAATCATAAATCAAATATTAATTATTTGACTTGTTTTTTATTACAGTTTTATCAAAGGTGATGTATGGAATTATCCACAAGAAATGCTAAAGTTTTGGACGAAGTTAAAAACTACGCCCAAAATTTGGCGAATCAAAACGATGAAAAAGCTAAGCTATTTTTAGATTTGCTTTCAAAAGAAAACCCAACAAAATCAGACCATGATTTCGTGAGAGATTATATCGGGGTCTGGCGATTGACCAGCAAAATAGAAAAGAAACAAAGAAAAGAAAAATTAAAAAAAGAAAATCAAGCAGGGCTTGACCGAAAAGCACTCAATGCCGCCAAGTTTGGCTTGGGTGGTTTTATTTTGTCTGAAATGAAAAATGAGACTGACCCGAAATTCAAAGATTTATTCTTGTTGATTGGTATGATGTCGGGGCTGATCGATAGCCAAAACCAAATTAAAATAGGTTTAATTGATAATTCCATCCAAATATCTATACACCCCCAAAACAACGAACTACTAAATATTAAAACAACTGTTTTATATTTTCAGGTGGCTTTAGAGACGGATGATATTACCTATGGGTTTAACGATCTACCAACGATTGTGAGCTGGGCAGGGCAACGCCCAACAATCAAAGATAAATTCACTGGGAATTGGGTAGACGATAATATCCAACTAACCAAGGAGACAGCTAAATGGGTATCTTATGTTGTGTTCAAGTTTTTAGAGCTCCACGGTTATTTGGCTTATGATGCTGTGAATCAAAAATTTATTTTTCATGATGGGTTCGGCTTCAAGCACATAGACCCCAACAAACAAGTAATCAATTATTTTATTTAGGTATCATGTATCGCCTTCGTTGTATCTAGGATCGTAATAATAGCCTTCTTTCGTAGGTCGATAGCGAAATGATATGCGCCTTTTATCGTCGCTGTCAGAGGCGCTTACAGCGTCATCTGATGCGTCTGATTCGCCTACATGCACCATATCATCATCCGACAAAACCCTATCCCTTAACAAATCTTTAAGAATTCCGCCTGACGAAACAAATTTAAGGCCTTTAATTTGGCGGGACAATTCCAAAAACCACTCATGAGATGCTTGAGATCCATCGCCTAGCATATCGGCAGGCTTAACGCTGTACTTGATTAATTCGGCTACCGCCGAACGTATACCATCTTTGCGTTCTTGTGGTGTTAAGTCTGTAAGCTTAACACCTTTTTTTCGCTTAGGTCTTATGCCCCTGACATCAACGACTGGAACATAACCCACCCTTAGACAATCACCCCAAAGTTCCGCCCATCTATTAGAATTTAAGTATTTTTTTGGGTCGGTGAAATAAGATTTGTTGGCGACCAATAAAACATGAAAGTGCGGATGGGCATGGGTGTTAGGTCTTTTCTTATCTCTTGTGATTTCAGTCATCTTAACAAAACCCTTGAACGTCTTTTCGTAGATTTCACGCTCAATAAGCCTTTTCCAAGATTTATTCATTTTGCTAAGTGTTAGGCGTAACTCACTAACAGGGCAATTCTCCACTGTTAACGTCAGAAAAATAAAACTTAGGTTTTCGTAATCAGGATTATTCAGAATGATATCCATAGCCCTGTATGCCCTTGCTTTTTCATAAAGTGATTTTCGCCATTGGCATGTAGGACACATGCGAACATGACAAAAAAAAGCCTCGGATAATTTAAATTTACTCTCAACATCCTTAAAGAGAAGCCAAGGAGAACAATCAGCAGTACGTTCGCCCCATTTTTGGAATTCTGGATGATTGTTATAGATCTCACTGACTCGTTGGGTGGCAGTGCGGTGCTGATCCCATATACTATCATTCGGTGAGACAAGAGATAATGGGATATCTACATCATCGGGCGGATAATTGGCAAAAAGAAAAGAAAAAATATCTTCAGGTATATCGGTTACTTTGTCGCTATCCCTTACGTCTGTAGGGTTCCGTGCTTGATTTTGGGTTTGGTTTTGATGTATCATATAATTAAATCGAATATAACACAACGCTGTTAATATTCGTGAATTAAAAGCGCTGTTTGGGTTTGTTTGGCGACAACCATCATAACACGCTTTTTTTTCGCCCGCAATATATGCGAATATATTTATATTTTATTCTTTTTTCAGTCTCTATCCCTTTATTTATAAGGCTTCAGACAACATAGAACACTAATTTTTTTAATCGACAAAACCCTCTAAGGTATCAAGTAAAGAAAACACCCCCCAAAACCTGCTATTTTTGGGGGGTGTTTGTAATTACAAAATATGTTCAAAATAATCAAATAATAATCTCAAAAGTGAACCAAGTCGGGGGCTTGCGGCTAGCGTTAGGGGGTTCGCGCCGCGCCCCCGACTTGGTTCACATTCCCATCCCGTAACTTTTTGAGGGAGTTGGTGTTGGTGTTGATTCGGGGTCGGGTTTTTTTTCATCTAAATTTTTATTGAGTCTTTGTAGCTCCTTGAAATCCCAAATATCTATATTATTAGGGGGTTCGGCTCCCCTTTCCTGATAATTCCTTAGGTCTACTTTTATCGCAAAGCCATTCATCTCAAGGTGTTTATTGACTGTAAGCTCCCACGCTTGGCGCTCCTCCAATAAATTCGCCTTGAGCTGGGCAGGGGCTAAGCCTGTATCTGCTTTTTGACATCCGCCTTTGTTATGGTTTTTGGCGTTGTATCGCTTGAAGTAGTGTTCTTGTGTGCGCTCTATGCCGTCATTGATGCGCTGATTGTACATCAAATGGGCGTGGGGTTGTTCTTGGCCGTCGCTAGCGATAGGCGAATGTATCGCTAACAGATAGGCATGTTTATCACCTATGCGCTGGTCTATCCAATCCGCCAACAATTCTTTTTGTTGGTCTAGGTTAAGTTCACGAGGCAAAGATAAAATATGCTCTCTATAGGTTTGGCCGTTTTTTCGCTCTTTGGAATCAGCCGTCTCAAAAAATTTAATGGGGTCATCTTTCGCCCAGCTGGGCAAATTGCCGTGGCTGGTGAATTTAATTTCTTTTTGTTTGTGTGCGTATTTTTCAGCGGCTAAAATATATTTGGCATGGGGGCCGCCCTTGCCAATTTTTCCGATTTTTACCGAGATTCTGCCTAGTGCCATATCTACCCTTATCAATAAAATTTGAATCTTTTTTGGGGGGTCAAGGGGGGCGGTGATAACCCCCACCCTTGCACGGTCGTTTCTTGACAT
>NZ_AOMT01000045.1 GCF_000696305.2 Moraxella bovoculi 237 | reverse complement strand
AGGTTAAGCCCCTTTTATCAGAAACGGATTACGCCCTTAGAATAGCAAAAATTGAAATTTTACGCAATATTAGCTACGGGCGGTAAGCCTTTCTGATAAGAAAGGCTCACTTACGACTTGAAAAACATTTCCGCTATGGCTACAATATTTATCAAGTCAAGTTCGGCAAGGCGTTCCCCCTTTGCAATCCCCCAGTATGCCTAACGGCATAACCGCCCTTTGGGGCGGTTAGTTGAAAAGACAAAAGAAAAATAAGGCTATGGCAATCTATCACTGTTCGGCTCATAATGTATCAAGAAGTAGCGGACGAACCGCAACGGCTAGTATCGCCTATCGTGCAGGGGAAAAAATCCACGACCAAAGAATAGGGCTAACCCACGACTACACCAAAAGGGCAAGACATCAAGAAATTGCCCATACACAAATTATCAGCAATCTAGGGGCTAAGATTGACCGTAGCGAGTTATGGAACTTGGCAGAAATGCGAGAGAACCGCAAGGACGCTAGAACCGCCAAAGAATTTGTCATCGCATTGCCCCACGAGTTAGACAAGCAAGAACGGCAGGAATTGGCGATAGCGTTCGCCCAGCACCTAGTAAACCGCTATGACTGTGTGGCAGATGTTGCCATACATACCCCAAGCCGAGCAGGGGACGAGCGAAACCACCACGCCCACATAATGCTAACCACAAGAAAAGCCGAGTTAGGGGCGGATAACCGCCTTGTTTTAACAGAAAAAATAGACCTTGAACTATCCAACGCCAAGCGAAAAGAATTAGGCTTGCAATCGTCAAGCAAGGAAATCATCAGCATTCGCCAAGATTGGGAACGCATAGCAAACGCCCATTTGGAGCGAGCAGGGATAGCCGAACGGATAGACCACCGTAGCCACAAAGAACTTGAAAACGGCAAAATACCGCAAATCCACGAAACGCCCCAAGTAACCGCAATGAGACGAAAAGGGATAGAGACCGAGATTAGCCGAGCCAATGATGAACGCAGGGCATACAACGCCCAAATAGACCACCAAAACGCCCTAGAACGCCCCACCGAGCCACAGAAAGCCCAAGAGAGCGATTTACTAGCCAAAGCACAGGCAAGCCTACAAAATCGCTTACAGGAGCGTTTAGAGCAACGAGAACAGGCACGGCAGGCAGAACAACAAGCCGAGAGAGAACGCCAAGCCCAAGAGATTGAGCAATCAAGACAAAACCAAGATAGGGGATTTAGCCGATGAGCAACCAAGATAACACCGAACTGATTGAAGTGGTTTTAGGGCTTTTGGAGAAATCCAAACAGCAAGACGAGAGTATTCAAAAAGCGATTAAAGCCCTAGAAAGCGAAAAAACCGCCCTAGAAACGCTTAGGAGCGATTTTAAGGGGGTTGTAATGGGTCAGACTAGGGATAGTGTCCAAAACGCCCTAGAACGCCCCCTAAGTCGCTTACAGGGGCATTCTGAAAACTTGCAGGGGGTTGTTAGAGACATTAAGAGAGCTAAAAGGGATTTGGATTGGCGTGCTAACCTTTGGTATTTTGGCGGTTTTGCGGTGTTTATGGCGTGCTGTATGGGCTTTATGCTGTGGTTTGTGCCAAGTTTAGACGAGATAGGGGCTAGACGAGCCGAGTTAGACCACCTAAGCACTCAAATTGAGAAAGCCCAAAACCTGCAACGCCTACAAACCAGTAATTGTGATAAGCGGTTATGCGTAAAAGTCATTGAAAGTAAATGCAATTACGGCAGTAAGGGCGATAGGTATTGTGTGGCGGAGTTGAAGTAAAATAACCGCTAATAGCGGTTATTTTATAAACAATTTCCTACTTTTTATAAACCTTAATATGTAAAAAAGTTAAAATAATTGTTGTAAGAACGCCCAAAGATACTATTAGGCTATTATCCATAAAGTATTCTCTTTGGAAATGATTGATATAAAACATCAATAGCCCAAAAGAAATGGTTACAACACCTAAGATAACTTTTTTCATCGAGTAATCTCTCAATTTATGGTTTATAAAGTCTTTCTATATTCAGATGTTTTTACATCTGATACCTTAGTTCCCTTGTATTCCACCCAAGTCTCTACTTTTATCGCATATTCAAGCTTATCGGGATTTGTCCACTTAAAATAAACTTTATGTTTAATAATAGAGCCAGACTTGAATTGAGCCATAGAAGCTTTTCCAAATCTACCAGTAAAATACACAGCACCGCCTACGGCTGACGTTACCGCTACGCCTTTGAGTGCAATTGGGTTTTTTGCCACGAAAGGTGCTACGACTGCACTAGCATTTGTTAAATCACTGCCATAAACCATCAATTGGTCGCTTTCTTTGATAACATCATCTACTTTTCTATCAACAATGGCAAATTGTTTGTATGTGGTTTGGGTTTTTGGTGCATACATTTTATAGTAACTTTGATGAAGAGCTGAATCTTTTGGTGGCATAGCTGAAAGACCAGAATCCGCCCAAGTAACGCTTGGCAAAGTTGAAAATAAAATAGAAAATACTGCTGTATAAATTAACGCTTTGTTTTTCATAAGAAAATTTCTATGGTTGAAATAAAGGATTTTTAGTATATCACACAAAAAACAAAACAATCTAGTAAATTTTACAGAACTATCAAACCCCAAACAACTCATAAAACTTACCAATGAATTTAGGGTCTTTGTGGGCTACTCCTTGCTCTCGTGCTTCCTTGAACCACTTTGAAAAGATATTATTATCAAAGTTCTTGGCGACTTCATTAAGGGCTTGCTCTTGGTATTGCTCGTCTAGGCTCTCAAACATTTCAATGAATGATTTTTTACGCTGTTCGACTTGCTCTTTCTCTTGGCGTTCCTGTTCGTCTTTCGCTAACTGCTCCGCCTGTGCTTTGGCTCTTTGGGCTTGTCGTTCGGCTTTCTTACGCTCTTTGCGTTCCTTGTCAGCTTGCACCGCTTGGCGGTGTCTTTCCAGTCCTTGATTAACTAAATTCTCAATGTGTGCAGGGTTAGTAATGCCCTTTTGTCTTGCATACTCTTGCTTTTGGGCGACAATTTCTCGTTCTTGGTCGGTCAAGCCGTCAAAAATGTCTTTGGTGTTGGGGTCTCGTTCGGTGTTCTCTTTGGTCTTTTTGGGTTTGGCATTGGCTTTTTGCTTAAACTCAAAATGAAATCCAACGATAACCCGCCCTTGTTTCTTTTGGGTGTAAGTGGCTGATAAATCGGTATTTTCATTGATTTGTTTTAGGGCAAAATCCAATACACGGGCTTTAAAATCCCCCATTCTTGGGTATTCGTTCGGCAGTAGTCCAAAGCGAAAACGCAAGTCATCAAGGGAAATATCCAGCCACCCTGCACCAGTTTTTTTATCCAAATGTCGCATAAAAAATTCATATAACCGCATCGCATATTGGCTAGACAGTTGGGCTACCTGCTCAATCTCATAGACTGTAAACCGTCTTTCCAGTTCTACAAGCATTGGGACGGTGTCATCAGAAAATTTAAAATGCACCGTTGCCCCATCGTCCACATAGTCGGCAGACTGGATAAAACGGCGATAGGCTACCTGCGTTAAGCCCTTTTCATTAACAAACTTATAACCCCATTCAGCACGAAACAGGCTCAAAACCGCCTTTTTCAAAACTCTATAAGCTGTTGATTTATCTACATTAAATGTTTGAATGTAGTCATCAGCGTGAATAATTAAGGTCTTCCCCTGCAACTGCTCAATGGTGTTACATTGGCTACGAGCCTTCAAAATGGCGAGCAGGATTAGGCGTTGTTCAACTTCGCCCAGTCTATGACTGGCTTCAATCAACGCATTGTCTTTAACGACTAAATTTCCCATAAAATCAATACCTTAAATGCTATAAATAGGCGTTTATGCACCCAAATTATCAAATTAACATACATTTTATCATTAAGACTATAAATAGTCAATATTTTAAAACGCCTACTTATTGGTGTATAAACGCCTACTTATTGGTGTATAAACGCCTACTTATTGGTGTATAAACGCCTACTTATGGTGTATAAATGTCGTTAAATACCCCCCAGAACCCCAGTATTTTCAAGGGTTGCAGAGGGGCTATAAAACTATTATAAAACTATTATAAAACAACAAAACGCTAACGCTTTTGTTGTTGCCTAAAAATTTGAAATTTTTCCTTTGTCTTTTTAACCAATAGAACCATTGAAAGAACCAAAATAATCTTGGTCTTTTGACTGCTCTTGTTGAACCTGTTTAGGTTCTACTGGTAACTCAGATAACCCAAATAATTTTCTATCACGGTTTTCAGTCAAATATCTATCCAATGCTTGCAGTATGTTTTGGTTATACTGTTCATCATTTTTCATTCTCTGTAAATACATTGACCCTATCAGAATTTTTCTGCGTGTCTCGTCTTTTCTTTCTTGTTCTTTGGCTTTTTTCTTTTCACGGTTTTCAGCCAGTTTCTTTTGTTCTTTAAGCTGTTTTAGCTTACTTTCAAAATCTGCTATCTTGTCATCAATGGATTTAGCCAT